>NZ_JBIYCT010000003.1:0-670310 GCF_044907945.1 Bacillus sp. RC240
ACGGCATTATCACCAGCATGTCCCGGAGAGGAAATTGCCATGATAATGCCGTCATGGAAAGCTTCTTTGGTCATTTAAAAAGTGAAGCTTTCTACTCACAAAAGATAACAAAAGTATCCAACACAACTGTGCGAAAGATTGTGCTAGAATACATTCATTACTACAATTGTGTGCGAATTCAAGAAAAATTAAACCACCTATCCCCTAAAGAATTTAGGGAACAGATGGTTTAGGTGTTTTGATATGTGTCCCGTTTTCGGGGTTCACTTCAAAATGTAAGGGTTTTAATATGTTACACAACCAGCAATTACAATTCCGATGGAAAGTGATAAAAACATAAGGAAAAGACCAACTGCTTGATTATCTTCTTCAAGGCTTTTATTAATATTAAAACGTGGTGTAAGCCATTCCGCTAAATAAAAGACAATAATTTGAGCTAATATCCCAACAGCCCCCCATGAAACCATATCAAGAATTGAAATAGAATTAGCAGCCGTTGAATATAAAACGATAGCAAGGCCAAGTAGTCTTCCTCCAAGTACATAGCTTACCGCTTTATTTCCTTGAGCCATTAACTTAAATTCCTTAACTTTCGTTGTCACTTCCATAAGAAAAAGACCGATACATAAAAGTGCAAGTGATACTGCTAAATATAGTAAAAAATTAATCATTTATTTTCCTCCTTCTTAATACCTACCGGTAAATAATACGATTCATTTCCCGTAATTTTTTCTCCAGCACGTATACCGATGCTACTCGCTTTTCCAGCAATTAAAAACGCCCCAAACACGTACGAAAGCTTCTCAATTCCTTTTTCAGTTTCCAAAAATACAACTGGAAGATCTGTATATTTCTGAAATATAGGAAGTGATGATTTATACGTTTCATGTGCATTTCGAATCATAACATTCGTATCCTTATCACGAATCGTAATCGTGTCACCTTCTCTACCGAACGAAGGTTTTTGAACGAAAGGACTTTTCCCAAAAAATAAATCTGGCTCTAAATATGTAGGAAGCATATATTCTTTAATCCACTTTTGTTCCTCACTTGTGTAAAAAGCACCTTCTTCTGCTAATCCCCAAATAAGACATTGAATTGATTTTGGCTGAAGTAAAAAGGCTGACAAAGGATTTATAATACAAAGCTTTCCTTCTTTTACAAGTTGCAAGAGTTCCACTCCCACCAAATCCCCCGTTTCGGGATCTTGATCTTCAATCAAGTCTTCAATTGGATATGTTTGGCGATATAAAATATCAATTGGTACACCATCTCTATCTACTAAAGCATCGGCTGTAATTCTAAGTTCTGTCATTGGCATTACTTTATTTTCAACATGACATAACCCACTCAAATACATAGTCGTATTCCAATCTTCTATATGTTCATGATGAGCTGTGAAAACAACATTTGGATCTTCCATTCCTTTTGCAAACTCCATTACGGCTTTTGTAATACCAGAAGAAAGTAAGCGCTCTTGATTTGCATTTGGATTATCATATCCTAATTCTTCACAAACTTTTCCATTCATTTGAAAGCATTCCACAATAAAAGTCGGAGTGTCACTATTAAACTCAAGCATTTTAATACGATTATCATCTGTTAAAGCAAAATCAAATCGTGAAATAACAGATTCAGGATACATTCTTTTCAGTCTAATAAAAGGCAAGCTTGCAGTTGGAAAACCGAGTTCAAGAAGCTGTTCATTAGATAAATTCCGAAGAATTCTAGCAGTCTTAAAAAATATTTTCCCCATTCTTTCAGTTGCTACTTGTAATTGTTTCATCGTTTGCTCTGTTATCGGGAAAACATGAAACAAACTATATTCACATTCATATAAATCCGACCAGAAATGAGGATAATTCGAATAAAATTCTTTTCGTTTCTTTATGTATTGCGACATATTTTAACCTCCAAATCCACCTTTTGAACCGCTTCCAATTCCACCTTTAAATTCGGCCGAAGATTGATAAGTTTTAAACTCTGATGAATTTTTGAAGGCGGATTTATTTTGATAGTATGTACCACCATAAAAGTAATGTCCACGATAACCTGAACTACTATCATCACACTGCCAAACACCAAGCTCATCATCCCAATCCCAATCAGAACAACTATTATCATTCGGTTCAGGGGGAATATCTTGCGCGCAGCCAAATAAAGTGCCCGTCATTAAAGATGTTAGGACACCACCTACTAGCCATTTCGTTTTTGTCACCTTTGCACTCCCCTTTTAAAATTATATTTCTATTATATAAGATACCATGATAAAGTAGAAGAAAAAGGAAGGAGAGGGATAAAATGAGATTGGAATATCGGCTCAATGATGAAACTAACGGGTATCCGGCTTTATGGAACTACACAAATATTTCTAATTCTGAAATTGTCGCGCGCATGACTTGTGAATATTTTACAAAAGATAGAAATACATATGTCGTTACTGCAACTTCAGTAGATCCAGACGGGACAGCAGTGTTATATATACAAAAAGAAGTTTTTTTCAACGACCCTTCAGATCCTACATACTCGCACATAGGTTTTGAAATTAGGGAACTAAAGGAAACAAGCTCAATTATGATAGAAAGTAAAGATGTTTGGAATTACGAGGATATCTTACCCTCTCTCCATTCAGATATTATATATATTCAACAGGATGGAATACATTTGGAATTCACCCTAGATTCAAGAGAAATTGATGAAGACCGCAAGTGCTATATTTATTATGGGAACTTTACAGGTAAATCGAGATAACATGAGCATATATATTCAACAAAAAAACCTTACGTATAAAACGTAAGGTTTTTTATATAGTCCCACATATGCCGTTATCTATAGATGTCCATAAACCTGCTCTCACAGGTGGATGTTCTCACAAATGTTTGTAACTTCCTTCTTAAAAAGATGGCCTGCTATCTACATTTAAATATTGAACTTCCATATTATACTTATTGGTTTAAGACATACACAAGCTACGTACACCGTAGGAATTTTATATACTATTAGTTGAAATAAGACCCCCGCAAGTGCCGTCTCTCGTAAATGTCCAAAAACCCGCTACTCGCAGGTGGATGCCCTCACAGTTACCGTATATCTTCCTCCACAAGGAAGGCTTGATAATGGTCACTAAATATTGAGCTTCCGTAAAACTAACATCGGTTTTAGACATAAATAAGTTACGCACACCGCAGGATGTATTATTTACTTGTCGTTATATTATCACATTGTTTCCAATGTGTAAAATATAATATTTTTGAAGCAATCTCTTGCTTGTGACCTTATTTTAATACAAATTATTTTTGCATGCAAGTGATTAATCTTCTTCTTTTGCAATTTGATTTTCTGGATAAGAAATCCAATCACTCCAGCTACCTGTATACAACTTAACATTTTGAAAACCAGCTAATGTTAATGCAACTATGTTCGGACACGCTGTAACACCAGAACCACAATATACGATTGTTTCCTTCTCTTTATCAAGATTTTGGAAACGCCCTTGCTGTTCCTCTTCGTTTTTAAAGTGTCCCGATTCTAAAATCCCATCTTTCCAAAAATAGTTTACTGCCGTCGGAATATGCCCTGCCTTCGAATCAACGAGCTCTTCCGCACCAGCATAACGTTTTGGTTCCCTAGAATCAATTAATGTCATATTTGCACCTGCACGAATTTTCCCTCTCACATCTTCCATCGTTACAAGCATATTTTCTTGTATTTCCGGTATAAAAGGTTTTCGTGCAATAACTGGGATATTCGGCGTTGTGTGTAATCCATTCTCTTTCCAAGCTGGAAATCCACCGTCTAATATATACACTTTCTCATGTCCTACATAGTTTAATAACCACCATAAACGAGAAGCCATTGCACCAGCTTGACTGTCATACGCAATCACTGTCGTATGTTCATCAATCCCGGCCTGTGAAAGCTTGTCTGCAAACTCCTCAATATTTGGCAACGGATGGCGGCCACCATGTTCTGCTACAGGACTTGATAAATCTAAATTTAAATCAAAATATAACGCATGAGGAATATGTTCTTCCTCATACTTCTCTCTACCCCAATTAGGATTCGCTAAATCAAATCGACAATCGATTATACGGACATTCTCATCTTCTATATGCTCACGTAACCATTCGACTGTAACAACCATCTTTAACGACCTTCTTTCTCTTGCAAACGACCTACATACTCCATAACCATATCTTTTGTAACAAGTTTACGCTGCAGTGCAACACCATTTTTTGCAAGCTCATTAATTTGCTTTGTTACAACATTAATGACATCAACCGAAAATTCTTTCCCATTTGACGCAAGAGATACGGCTGCTTCAATAGCTGCTTCACGCTGCGCATCTAATTGTAAACATGCTTTTACACTTTCATTTTGTTTACGAGAATGTGCTGTAATTGCTTTATGTACTTCCATCTTCTCTTCCCCCTAAATAAGTTATACGTTCTTATTCAATTCCATTGCAAGCCGAATCATATCACGACATACAATCCCATTTTCAATAATCTCTTCTTCATAATGCTTTGAAAAGTAATCAAAATCAATAGAAAAAATACGAAATCCACATTTTTGATATAAAGCAAGTTGTGAAACACTAGAATTGCCTGTACCAACTTCAAGTTTTGACATACCATATCCTTTAGCAGTTTCTATGGCATGACTTAATAGCTTCTTTCCAATCCCTTTTCCTTGCAAATGCTCTACAACCGCAACGTTCATAATTTCCATCGTCTTCGGCCTTGTTTCCAAAAGAACATATACACCGATAACACTCTCCTCTTGCTTAGCTACATATGTTAAGCCTCTTTGTGTATATGCATCAATTTGGCTTTCACTTGGATCAGCAAGAAGTAATAAAGATTTCGGTATAGCTTCTTTCGAAATACGCTCTATGACAACAGACATAAAAATTCCCCCTCCTCTATTGTTCTAAACCCCCCTTGTCTACCATAGATAATAGAAAGGAGGGATTCACCATGGACAACAATGAGAAAAAATGCAACGTCATCTCTATTGATGGAAAGAAAAAGAAGAGCGACACATATTCCTATCCAAAATTAGTAGTAGAAAACAAAACGTATGAGTTTTCTTCATTCGTCTTATGCGGTGAAACACCAGACGGCAGACGCTTAGTTCTTACCCATATGATTTCTACTGATGAGTTTGCAGGGTTTGTAAAATCTTTAGATACTGTACTACAAAAGAAAATTGAACGAATCTTTTTTTCATAACAGCTATTTAATATAAATTTCTTTTTCAATTTCTACTAACTGCTTTTGTAGCTCTTCTTTACTTTGTTCGTATAGTGATACATCAATTGTTTCAGCTAAAGCGAATAATATACTTTCATAATAATTCTCAACATCTTGCTGCATCACTTTTTGGAATAGGTTCCATTTTGCATCCCACTCTTGCTTATAATGATGAACGAATAAATCTTCTTCATCAACTACATAGTTTGATACGAAAGGTTCTAACACTCCTTTAGCGTCTTCTTGCATAAAAGCTTTATCATTTTTTTCAAAAAAGCTTTTCTCATTTTTAAAATGTGCTAGTGCCTTTTTAAAATCTTTTATTTCTATTGAAGGAAACGGCTCTTTATGTGTAATAATTTTATATTCATAATCCACTGTTCCACCCATAGAAATCGATTCATTTTCCACTTTGCAATTCACAACAATTTCATCCTTTGCACGCTTCATCGCTTCATCTATCCATTTTTCAAGACGTAATGATGTCGCACGCATTTCTTGTAATAAATCATGTTGAATAAATGAAACTAATTCCATTACACATTGCTGCAACTGCATTTTCACATTCCCATCTGTTCGTAACGACGCCGGATTAATAAATTCAGTAAACACATCGTTATAGCGTAAAAATAGACGTTGGTGTACATAATAAAGCAATTCTTTCACTTCATTTTGCATTGCTTGCTCTTCAGCAAGTACACTATATGATGAAATAATATGAAGTAGCTGATTACGCTCTGCTTCATATTTTTTTGTTTGCTTCTCTTTCTCATCATTTCCCTGCTTTGCGCCATTTATCATATTTACAAGAAGCTGATTCGCTCCTTGCAATGCACCATATAAAGCATGCACAGATACAAGCATTAAATCCCTCATCATAAAGGACGTAAATGATTCTTCAAACTTAGTAATCCCGGAGTTTTGTAAAATACCATACTTTTCTTTATCAATACTTTTCCCTTGCTTTTCTTCAAGCGCACATAAACTTGAAATTGCAAATAAACGTGGATTTCTAATACCGTATTGCAGGAGCTGATCAGCAATATAACCTTTTACCATTTCAAGTTCTTCTTCAGATTGTGCTAAATCGGCAGCATTTATTAAGAAGAACATTTTATCAAGTGCAAATGTATCCTTTACACGACCGAGCTGAATTAAAAATTCACGATCTGCACGAGAGAAAACATGATTATAGTATGTTACGAATAAAATAGCATCTGCGTTTTTAATATACTGGAATGCAACATCCGTATGGCGCGCGTTAATAGAATCCGCCCCTGGTGTATCTACAAGAGCTACTCCTTGCCTTGTTAAAGCACAATCATAATAAAGCTCCATATACTCAACAAAGCATGATTTTTCTTCATTAGCTACATAATCAGAGAACTCCTCTAACGTAACTTGTAATTGTTCCCCTAAATGATTAGCAACTGCCTCATATCCTTTTTGTACCGCTCGCAAAAAGCTAAATGTTGTTTTTTGCTTCCCACTTGGTGAAGGGTATTTCATAATTTGATCAATTTTCGTTAACGCTTCTTCCAATGTAGCAATTTCATAGTGAAACATTTTATAAACAGCTTTCATATCTTCTAACAGCGCTTGCTCTGATTTAAACTGGACAATTACCGTTCCATGTTGTTTATCTTCTGTAACTGGCAAAATTTGATTTATTGTTGCTGTCGTTGGGTTTGGCGATACAGGAAGTACCTTTTCACCGAGCAATGCGTTAGCAAATGATGATTTCCCAGCACTAAAAGCTCCAAATAACGCTACTGTAAATTGCTTCGTTTCTACACGCTGTCTTTTGCCAACTACCTCTTGCTGTAGATGTTTCAGTGTAGGCAATGGATCTAATATCGTTTCAGCTTTCTTCACTTTTTCTAATATACGCTGAATATTTAAAGCTTTCGTTCCTTTAATCTCTTCTTCACTAGCCGCTACGTTATCATTTACAATTTCTTGCTCTTGTAGTGTAAACTTCTCACTAACAACTTGTTTTTTACTTTGTAATATTTCGTCTATTTGCAATCCATCTGGTATAGAAATATTTTCATTCCAAATATCTCCTAAATAGCTCTCATATTCCTCATACGTCTTAATGTACTGTAATTTTGTTTCTTTTGCTGTTTGTAACATCGTGTATTTTTCAATTTCTTCTTCAATACGTGCAACTTCTATCTTCACTTTCTTCTGCAATATACCCGTACTTTTTCCAAAGATTTGCTGAGATTTCATAAAGTATCTTTTCTTTAACTCATTTGCAACGTCAGCAGTATAAAGAAGTAAGTAATCACCGGTAAATCCAGCCCCCTGTTTAATTGTTTCAGCCAACACTTCCGGTCCGAAAGCAATTTCTAACGCATATATGTCTTTCCCTATTTCCTCTGTAAATAACCCTTCTTCTTTTAAGAAGGCTACAATAAATTCTTTCACATGAAAATCAAGTTGCGTTTCAACAGTCTTTTGAAGAGCAGAATAAAAAGCATCTACACGTCTCTGTTTTTCTTGCTCCGTCTTTCCTTTCGCAAATAACAAGCCAACTTTAAACTTCGTTAATTTCGTTTCTAAATATTTATTTGCCAATTCTCTCATTTCAAATGGCATTAAATACGCGTTATCTAATATGGCTTGTAAACCTTTTATAAATTCATTTCTCACATCAGATTCTTTACTAGCCACCCGATTTTTATTTTCAGTTAACTCTTCCTTTTTTTCAACTATCTCTGAAAGTGACAGTGGTGATGTTAATTCTTCTTCATATTTCATGAGATGTTTTTCATTTTCAGAAAGAATAAACGAACAATGTTCTTGCAGTAAATATTCTGTTTCTCGCTCCATTCCCTTTCTTACATACTGCTCTTTTTCTTTCATGATAGAAAAGATTAATGCTTCTAAACTTTGAATTTCATTGTATGGATGATTCATCATTCGCAATGATGTATAAAAAATACCATCTACTTCAATATCCCAGTTAGAAAACGACTGTTTTACACTATCTCTATACTCTTCAAACGATAACTCATTTGCTTTATGTTTATCTATTTGGTTTACAACGAGATAAACCGTTTTATTACGTTCTTTCAATTCTTTAACAAATTGTAAGTTAACCTCTGATTGGACATGGTTATAATCCATCATATAGAAAATAACATCTGCAAGATGGAGTGTTGATTCTGTTGCTAATTGGTGAGCATCATCTGTAGAATCAATTCCCGGCGTATCAACTAACATAACCCCATCAGGAATTGGCGCATCATTTCGATAAATATGAACACCAATTACTTCATCACCGTCTTTACATATTTGTTTTAATTCTTCTGCTGAATATGCGCCGTCATATTCATACTGTTCTCCAGACTTAATCGTTACAACAACACGATCAGATCCTCTTTCAATTTTAACAACGTTAGCACTCGTTGGAATCGGACTTGTCGGTAATAATTGCGCTTTATATAGGTGATTCATCATTGTCGATTTCCCCGCAGAAAAATGACCACAAAAAGCTAGCATAAGCTGCTCTTGTTTATATTTTTGAATCACTTCAAACAACTTCAAACTATTCTCTACATCACCGTTTTTTTGCCACTCTTCATAAAAACAAACAAGTTTTTTCATACCGTTTGTCTGTACTATGTTCGTCATCCCCTTGTTCCCCTTTATCCAAGATGTATATACTTTATCCCGCTATTTGTGGGCAGTAAAAACCCGTTTCGTACGGGATAGTAATCAGTGAGGGATAGACCTCCCCGCTGATTAAAGTTTCACTTTATTATCATACTAAATTTTCAGCATATTCACATCAAAAATAAAAAATCCCTTTCATTCTTTTTACAAATGAAAGGGATTTTATGTAATATTATTCATTTTGTTGTTCCTACTCCATTTAATACATACTTTGTAACACCAACATATATAGCAATCGTTCCTGCAACAAGTGCATATACCATATTAACACACCAACCTTTTTTGATAATGATTATCACTTTTGAATACATTTTATCATTAAAGAGAATCATTATCAACAAATTTATAAAAAAAGAAAGCTCCTTCGGGAAAAGGAGCTTTACTGCCTGTTTTAAAGAAGTTTAAAACTTGCTGTGCACTCTTATTATATCTCATAATACACATCTTAGCAGTTTTAAAAATTGGAAATTACCTATATACCCTCCTCTTTACATTTTGTATAATAAAAGGGAATTACTTAACAAGGAGGAAAATAATGACACAAAATATTTCACAAGGCGAGAGGATACATTCCATCGATATTATTAGAGGAATAGCTGTACTAGGTATTTTTCTTGTTAACTGGCCTGTTATCGCTGGGATTGATTCTCGAGACATTTCCGGCGTTTATGATGGATTAGACAGCTATATTCGCTTGTTTTATGACATGTTTATTCAAACAAAATTTTATACTATTTTTTCATTTTTATTCGGATTAGGTTTTTATATCTTTATGAGTCGTGCTGAGGCGAAAACAGATCATCCGAAAACTTTATTTGTTCGCCGCTTGCTCATTTTATTATTATTTGGGTTCTTGCATTACGTTCTTTTATGGGACGGGGACATTTTACATAGTTATGCAATCGCTGGATTTTTCTTATTGTTATTTTATAAGAGAGAACCTCGTACTATTTTGATTTGGGCATTAGTTTTACTAAGCATTTTTCAATTTTTAATGCTAATTACTAGCATTGGAATTGCCTTAATGCCAAGAGATGAGCTAGGACTCTCCTTACCAATCATGCCATTAGAGGACTGGATGTTACAAATACAAAATCGTTTCCATGCGTTTTATTCTGAAGCAATTGGGCTAAGTGCATTCATGCTTCCAGAAACAGTTGGATTATTTTTGCTTGGTTTATATGCTGGCAAAAAAGATATTTTCCGCCGCTCAAAAGAATTAGATCCAAAGCTTAAAAAATGGCAAATCATTATGTTCGTTTTAACATTACCAATGTGGTTCTTTATGGTTCGTTATTTCTTGTCAAAACAACCTTATGATCCGATTTACATGAGTGCCTTTACAATGTTTAGCGGAAAAACATTATTCATCTTCTACATTTTCACACTCATGCGTTTATTACAAAAAGAAAGATGGCAAACATTATTACGCCCATTCCAATATGTCGGACGAATGGCGTTAACAAATTACATCACGCATACGATTATTACGTTACTTGTATTCGGCCTATTTTTCAAAAAGTATTATCCCGCTCCATTATGGGTGGGACCACTATTTTGCATCGGCTTTTATACGTTACAAATCTTTATTAGCCGCTGGTGGCTTTCACGTTACCAATATGGGCCACTTGAATACATTTGGCGCCTTGGTACGTACGGTAAGATGATGCCACTTAAAAAGAAAAGCAAGGTCTCATAATGAGACCTTGCTTTTTACGCTTCTCTTACTGCACTTTGCATAGAGACTGGTTCTTCTTTTACTTTTACTTTGCGATGCGGCACCATATTAAATACGATATTTAAAAGTACTGCTGACGCACTTCCAAGTACAATTCCGTTATCTGTTAAAATACGGATGTTTTCCGGAAGCTGTGAAAATAACGTTGGAACAACTGTAACTCCAAGTCCGATTCCGACAGAACATGCGACAATTAATAAATTTTCTTGTTTTCCAAAATCAACACTGCTTAACATTTTAATACCATATGCCATAACCATGCCGAACATTGCTAGCATTGCACCGCCAAGTACTGATTTCGGAATAATTGTTGTAATGGCTGCGATTTTAGGAATAAACCCAAGAGCAATTAACATACCACCACAAGTATAGATAATGACGCGATTTCTTACTCCAGTTAATTGAACAAGTCCTACGTTTTGAGAATATGTTGTGTATGGAAATGCGTTAAAAATACCACCTAGAACCATTGCCAATCCTTCTGCGCGATAACCTTTTGTTAATTCTTTTTCACCGATCTTCTTATTACAAATATCAGATAATGCAAAATATACCCCTGTTGCTTCCACAATTCCTACGCAAGCAACGAGAATCATCGTAATAATTGGCGTTAATTCAAATGTTGGTGTACCGAAGTAAAACGGCTGAATACCGTGGAACCAATCTGCCTCTCCAACCGCTTGCAAGCTTACTTTCCCCATAAATGCTGCGACGATTGTACCGAACAAAAGACCAAGTAATATAGAGATTGAACGGATAAATCCATCAAAGAAACGATACATAATAATGATAAATAATAAAACACCAAATGCTAACGCTAAATTTTCTAGACTTCCGAAATCTTTACTTCCAACTCCTCCAGCCATATCATTAATAGCTGCTGGAACAAGTGTAACCCCAATAACTGTAACGACAGATCCTGTTACAACAGGAGGAAACAGTTTTACAAGCCTCCCAAATAATTTCGCGAAAATAACAACAAATAATCCCGCAGCAATAATTGCTCCATATATAGAGGACACGCCGTATTGTTTACCAATTGCAATCATCGGTCCAACCGCTGTAAATGTACAACCAAGTACAACCGGAAGCCCAATACCGAAAAAGCGATTTGATAATGCTTGTAAAATCGTTGCTACGCCGCACATTAATAAGTCAATCGATACTAAATACGTTAATTCTTGTTGATTTAAACCAAGTCCCCCGCCGACAATAAGAGGAACAATAATTGCGCCAGCGTACATGGCAAGCATGTGCTGAATACCAAGCGATGCGATTTTAAATGGGTGCTGCTTCATCGTTAGTTCACCTCCGCAGTTTCTTGCTGTACAAATGTAACTGTGCCGTTATCAAGTGATGCAATTTCTGCTAGTGATTCAACACGAACACCCTGTTCACGCAGCTTCTTTCCTCCATCTTGAAATGCTTTTTCAATAACAATGCCAATTCCCGCAATACTTGCCCCGGCTTGCTCTACTAAACTCATTAAACCTAAAGCAGCCTGACCATTTGCTAAAAAGTCATCAATAATTAATACATGATCATTTTCATCAATATGATTTCGAGATAATGAAATCTCGTTCGTTTCTTGTTTTGTAAATGAATATACGTTTGCAACATACATATTATCTTGTAACGTTAACGATTTACGCTTTCTTGCAAAAACTACTTTTACACCAAGCTCTAAAGCAGCCATAACCGCTGGCGCAATGCCTGAAGATTCAATCGTCACGATTTTTGTAATGTTCTCTTCTTTAAAACGCTTAGCAAATTCTTTTCCGATTTCTTGCATAAGTACTGGATCAATTTGATGATTTAAAAATGCATCTACCTTTAATACATCACCAGATAAAACCTTTCCTTCGTTCAAAATCTTTTCTTGTAATACTTTCATGTTAGTTCCTCCTCTTATGCAAATAAAAAACTCCAAAAGCCGCCACCACTCGTTACAAGTGAGAGACGTGCTTTTGGAGTTTCGCAAAAAAGAATGCTAAACAAGCAAATATATTCGTCCTCACTCATAGTCAAAGTATTTACGGTACTTCGGTAGAAACTTGCAGGCCATATCCCCGCGATTATATGAGTGTAGCTAACTTATTTATTTATAGAAGGATTATAACGCACTTTTTTCACTTTGAAAAGCATTTATCGAAAAAACACGTACGAATTTTATGAAAATACCATTTTTGTTCGAGTTTTTCAAACTTTCACATTTCATATTACAACGTCGTTAATATGATAGGACCATCCTTCGTAATCGCAATTGTATGCTCATACTGTGCAGATAATTTCCCATCCATCGTCCGTGCAGTCCATCCGTTTAAATCTACTTTAGAATATCGCATACCGGCATTTACAATAGGTTCAATTGTAATTACCATTCCTTCTTGTAATTCTGGTCCTTGCCTTGGCTTACCAAAATGAAAAATTGCTGGTTCCTCATGAATTTCTTTACCAATTCCGTGTCCCGTAAAGTCTCTTGCAACAGAAAACCCTTCAGAGGCTACATAACTTTCAATTGCGTATCCAATATCTCCAACATGGTTACCACTTATTGCTTGCTCAATCCCTTTATATAAAGCACTCTCTGCTACTAACAATAACCTTTTTGCTTCATCAGAAATATCTCCAACTATATACGTCCATGCAGAATCCGAAAGCGCACCATTTAAGTTTACTACCATGTCAATTGTCACAATATCTCCTTCACTTAAAGGAACATCTGTTGGAAACCCATGACACATTTCATTGTTCACAGATGCACATATTGCGTATGGATAATCGTTATACCCTTTCTGTTCGGATCTGGCACCATGCTCTTCTAAATATGCTTCAACAAACGTATCAATTTCTTGTGTAGTGATACCTGGTTTCATCATTTTTGCAATTTCTCTATGACAAGAAGCTAGTAACTTCCCCGATTCATGCATCAAATCTATTTCATTTTTCGTTTTAATTATAATCATACTACCTCTCCTTACTAAACTTGCTATTTGCTACTAAACTTCAATCATACACATCCTCTTCCAAAATTTCAAAACTTCTAATTACAACAAGTACAAAAACAAACATCATTTATTTCTACATCAAAATAAAAAAACAGAAGCTCTCCTCTGTTTTTTAATCATTTTCACATATATAATTCATTTTCAAAAACTCAAAACAACTACCATTTGTTTTCTGTATAAACGTTCCAACAGCTTCGAATCCTGCTCTTTTATACACTTTAATCGCTCTTTCATTAAATGTCGCTACTGATAGTGTTATATAATTGCATCCGTATTTTTCTTTACTAAAATCTAATCCAGCTTTTACGAACTGTAAACCTAATCCATTGCCTGTTATATCAGGTCTCATTCCAAGTCCTATATCAACTGTTTGATTATTTATGTTACTAAAACTAAAGAAACCAATGAGAGTACCATTTTCCTTCACAGAAAATGTATGATTCCCTCTACTCTCATCCTCTAAAAACTCAGCTAAATCTTCTTCATCTGCCTCTATATCATAAAAGGAATACTCCCCTTCATAATGCCAGTTGTATGCAATTTCTTCTGCTTCCGCTTGCGACATTACTGTAAACATATAGCCCATTTCTCTCACTCCCTCATAAAAAAAAGCTGCAATTAAGCAGCTCCTGTTTTATAACTCATAAATCTCTTTATATTTAGCTTCTAAATAATCAGCTAAGTAGTTTGCATTTAAACCTTCACCTGTCACATCTTTTAAAATTTCAAGTGGTTTTTTCGTTTTGCCATATTGGTGAATATTCTCTGTTAACCATTCACGAATTGGTGTCACGTTTCCTTCTTCTAATAATGCATCAAAGTTTGGAATATCCTTTAGCATCCTATGTTTAAATTGCGCTGCATACATATAACCAAGCGCATAAGATGGGAAGTATCCAAATGAACCACCAGCCCAGTGAACATCTTGCAATACACCTTGTGCATCGTTTTCCGGACGAATTCCTAAATATGCTTCCATCTTATCATTCCAAGCCGCTGGCAAATCCTTCACTTGTAATGTACCATCAAATAATTCTTTCTCAAGTTCATAACGAACCATGACGTGAAGCGGATATGTAAGCTCATCTGCTTCTATACGAATAAACGATGGCTTCGATTCGTTAATCGCATCATAAAACTCATCTACTGATATATCATTGAATTGACCATCGCTATACTCTTTTAATAAATCATAATTTTTCTTCCAGAATGATTTATTACGACCGATAAAGTTCTCAAAGAATAATGATTGTGACTCATGAATACCCATAGAAGTTCCACTACATAGCGGTGTACCTTCAAATTTCTCTGCAATATTTTGTTCATATACAGCATGACCACATTCATGAATCGTGCCGAAAACAGCCATACGGAAGTCTTTCTCATCGTAACGAGTCGTAATACGAACATCCCCTCTATTTAATGTAATTTCAAAAGGATGTACCGTTTCATCAAGACGACCCGCTTCAAAGTTATAGTTCAATTGTTTTAATAACTCTAAAGTAAAATTCTTTTGTTTTTCTTTTGAAAAATGTTCAGCTAAAGCATTTGTTTTTAACTCTTTTTTAGACTCAGAAATTTCTTTCACAAGCGGAACGATACGTTCACGTAGTTGACCAAATACATGATCTAACACTTCTACTGTGATTCCCGGCTCATACATGTCTAATAGCGTGTTATATTTGTACGTTTCGTAACCCCAATATGTAATAAACTTCTTTTTGAATTCAACAATTTTTTCTAAATACGGACGGAACATTTCGAAGTCAGATTTTTCGCGAGCTTCTTCCCATACACTTTCCGCTTTCGCTTCTAATTTCACATACGCTTCATATTCCGCTTGTGGAATTTTCTTATTTCTATCATATTCTTTACGACACTCTTCAACCATTTTCTTTGTCGTTTCAGAAAGTTTATTTTCAATAATTAAAGATTCTAGTTCAGTTAAATAGTTCCCCATCTCATCTGAAGTCGACATCGCAAACACTTCGGATGAAAGCATTCCAATTACTTCTGAACGCTGGTCTACTCCTTGCTTTGGTGCACCTGTTCTTAAATCCCAAAACATTAAGCTTAATGCCTCTCCGTAATTCTCTATCTTCTTCACATATGTTAAAAATTGTTTTTCCACTTCATATGTAGCAACTGTCATAGTATAAAAAACCTCCTTTTTCTACCTCAAACTTATTTCGACACTGAAACATAAATTCCTTTTCTAATAGAAAAAAAGCTTGGCAAATGCCAAACTTTTCCCTACAACATTTTTTCGCTTAAAGTACTTTTCCTTCTACCGGAAGTACTTTCTTCACTGCTTCTATCACTTTTTCATCTTCATTATCTGATAAGAATAATGATATAGCACCTTTATCTTCACTTGTACGAATTAAACGTCCAATTCCTTGGCGAAGACGTAAAATCATATAAGGCACATCTACGTCCCAGAATGGATCATTCACATGTTTACGCTTCGCCTCAAACACAGGATCGTTTGGAGGGAATGGTAATGACCAAATAATAACATGTGATAATGATGAACCTGGAATGTCTAAACCTTCCCATAAATGAACGGCACAAAGTACAGTCTCTTCTTCATTTTGGAAACGAGAAACGAGCTGACTAATTTCTTGATCTCCTTCATATAGAAACGGCACTGACATTTGCTCTTTACTTACATATTCTTTAAACGCTGCAAGTTCTTGCGTTGTACGGAATAATACGAGTGTACGTCCATTTGTTTTTTGTATATTTTCAAGTGTATATTGACACTTTCTTTCCCATTCATTTTCTTTCGTATACGGAAGTAAGTTTACTGTCATTTGCTCTTCATAATCAAACGGCGAAGCAACTGAGAATGATAAGTAATCTTTTACCCCTAGACTATTTGCAGTAAATGCGAACGAATCATTGTCAGATAATGTCGCAGAAGAGAAAATATATGGAATCTTCTTCGAGAATACTTTTTCTTGTAACACTTCTTCAACTGCACGCGGCATAATAACTAACGTGAAAGCACCATCGCCTTCTTCACCCCACGTAATTACATTTTTCTCGTGCATGAAAAGACGAAGTGAATGCTCTAACACATCTAAATGCTCATCAACAATATTTAAATCGTATGTGTTTACTGTATGCATTTCACTTTCAAATACTAATGCATCACCGACTTCACCGATTTTCGCATAAAGTCTTTTCGCTTCTGCAGTTACCTTTTCTGTCACAGTAATTTCTAAACGATCAGAACCTTCAATTTCCTTTTTATTCTCTTGTAGTACCCCAAAGAATTGTTCAGTTTGCCAAATTGTTTCTTCTACTAAATGTGCGAACTCTTCACGAATATCATTTTGTAATAATCTCGTTAAAAGTTGCTCCATCATCGTTTGTTTTAAACGGTACGTTAAAGCTTTTTGAGCTGCATATTCTACAAGATGCCCTTCATCGAATACAACGCAGCTACTTTCTGGTAATAACGGAATTTGTCCTTCACGTTTGCGAGCTTCGTACGTCCAAATATGATCCATATAGAAATCTTGAGAACAAATGATTAAATCTGCCGCTTTACGATAATGCTCGCGCGAAAGAGTTTGACCACAACGATGACGAGAATCACAAGTGAAGCAATCTTGGAAGTAATCCCAGTTTACCTTTGACCATTCCTCGTCATTTAACAGTGGAAATTCTTTTCGATCACCATAGTGAGTAAAGTTCTGCATCGTACCATGATCGAATACGAACTGAGGTAATTCGTAATATACATCTTCAATTACTTCTGGAGCTCGTCCACTCATAACATCTTCAAGTTTACGTAAACATAAATAATTATCCATTGACTTCGCAAGTCTAACATCAACAGATAGCCCTAATGCTTCAGATAACTTAGCAATGTCTCCTTCTTCTTTCACAAGCTGCTCAATTAACGTTTCATCTGCACAAGCGATAATAGCCGGCTTCCCTGTATAACGTGCATAACAAATTGCATATAGAAGATATACAATTGTTTTCCCTGTTCCTACACCTGCTTCTGCAAACATAACTTTCTTCTCTTGGAAAGCGCGCTCTAACTGAAACGCCATAAAAATCTGTTCATCACGCTCTTCAAAACCTTTTTCCGGAAGAATGTCGTAAAACACATCTCCAATCCACTCATTCAACTTATCATAAAAATTATCTTGTTTTCCTACTTCAAATGGTAACCTATTCTCAGTAAACATCCTTAGCCTCCAACCAAACAGTTTTTCTATAAAAAGATATAGCAACTGCTACTCACATGTGTGCAGCCACTTTCCCCTGTTACAATACATAGAAATACACGAAAAAAAATTTTCCTTTCGAAAAAGGAAAATTTTTTTCTATATTAATGACCTTAAATAACGTTTATCAATCGCTGTTTCATGTGAAAGAGCTGACAAATATTCTTCCTGCGCTTTTTGTATTCCCTCTACAATTGCACCTTGACTATCCACTTCTTTTCCGAGCTCATCATACGTACGGTGAATAGCTTTTTGAATCATCGAGAATTGGAAACTATCCATATCACTTCCTCCTTTACGTATTACATAATAGCCAGTATATGCGTGCTGGAGGAGTTTTATACTATGAATTACGCGGTGGACGCTTTCCGAAGTATTGATAGTAATCTGTACGGATAAATCCGTTAAACAGTTTACGCTTTTTCGATGCATCTTTCCCATAACATTTCTCAAATGCTTCATAACTTGTTAATAAATACATTGACCACGTATCTAATGGGCGGAATACCTCTCCCATTTCTTTATATAATTTTTCAACAAGCGCTCTTTCACTTAAACGTTCTCCGTATGGAGGATTCGTTACAACATAGCCATATTCCTCTTTTGTCGTGAAATCTTTTACTTGCATTTGTTTAAATGATATAAGATCCCCTAATCCAACTTCTTCTGCGTTATCTTGGGCAACTCTTATCATACGGTGATCGATATCTGATCCAATGATTTGCAATGGTTGATTATAATTAGCTAAATCTTCAGCTTCTTGACGAGCTTCGCGCCAATTTTGTTTACCAACCCAGCCCCATTCATCCGATGCAAAACCTCGGTTAAATCCTGGTGCGATATTTTGTCCAATTAATGCAGCTTCAATTGGAATTGTACCAGATCCACAGAAAGGATCAACGAAAGGACGATCCGCCTTCCAGTTTGTTAACTTAATTAAAGACGCAGCTAATGTTTCTTTTAAAGGCGCTTCACCTTGCTCAAGACGGTATCCACGTTTATGAAGACCTACACCACTCGCATCGATTGTTAACGTCGCAATATCCTTGAGCATTGCAATTTCAATACGGAATAACGGTCCATCTTCTTCAAACCAAGTTGTGCGTCTATACGTTGTTTTTAATTTCTCAACAACAGCCTTTTTAACGATACGTTGGCAGTCTGAAACGCTAAATAATGTTGATTTCAAAGATTTCCCAATAACAGGGAATTCTCCGTTCTCTGGAATATAATCTCCCCAGTTTAACGCTTTTGTTTTTTCAAATAACTCATCGAATGTTGTTGCTTTAAATTCGCCGACTTTAATTTTCACACGGTCTGCAGTACGTAACCATAAATTCGTACGACAAATCGCTTTTTCATCCGCTTCAAACGTTACCTTTCCGTTTTCCACTTCACATTCATAACCAAGATCGCGAACTTCTCGGGCAACTAACGCTTCAATACCCATTGCCGCTGTTGCAATTAAAGTAACTTTTCCCATTTGCATTCACCTCTTATGTATAATCAAACAATAATTAATAACATGTTTTCCTATTAATTATCACATATTACGAAGAATATTCTCATTTACCATTTTAACTCACAATTTATAACTTCATACAAATAAAAAGCCCTCCTCTAACAAAGGAGAGCTGAGTTATTTCATAGTTGGTTCATAACGTTCTGTAAGCCATGTTCTGTTCCTTTGTACTGCAAACGGCCCACGCCTCGTACTCCGGTGGTAATCATCTATCTACAGGTTACGAAAACCTGTCCTTTCCCATCGTTCATTTCCTTGGAAAAGATTCCCCTACCATTATTTGGGTTTCTCGCTCGTGGGGTTTACCTCGTTCCACTCCTATCATTTCTTCAAGGACTTCGTCACTGTGGCACTTTAAAGGTAGTCAAACCATATCCGAAAGGACTTAGGTTTTTTCCCTGCCGTTAAACCAGCCTTGCAGCCAGAATACCCTAGCTTATGACTTGGCTAGGCACGAACACTACAGCCATCTCAGGCCGTGCGAGCATGGACTTTCCTCTACAACGTTGGCGTTGCAGCGATTACCCAAACGTTATGACAAACATTAGTATAGTGGAAACAAAAAGATTTTGCAATGTTTTTTTCTATGTAAAATACTTTAACCTTTTTGTTACCTTAATTTATTCGTATAACTTACTTCCAAATACAGCTTTTTCTAAATTAGATAGACGTTTTAAAATATCCGTATTCGTATTGTTATACACTGGTTGTGCAACTGGTGTTTGTACCGGTTGTTGCGGAACTTGTGTTGCCGCTACTTTCTGCTCTTCTAATTCACGTTTCAAACGAACGTTTTGTTGTTTTAATTGATCAAATTCCTTATGAAAAGCTTCATAATCTTTAATAATCATATCAAGAAACTTATCTACTTCTTCTTGTTGATAACCTCTCATACCTGTTTTAAATTCTTTTTCTAAAATATCTTTCGCTGTTAATTTAATTTTATCCGAAATCATTTTCTTCACCTCTAATTTTTGCCAAAGCTTTCATTAACTAAATTTTTTCAGAAACAATGCCTTTTGTCAATCAAATATACGAGTACTATATTACATATTACTCTGCATTATTCCACTGTTCCTCTTCCATTATATCTTGTAAATCAGAAAAAAGAATAAAATAACTGTGATAATTTTCTATTTCTCCTTTTTTCTTAGCTGCTTCTACAATATATTTAGGGCTCCCAGACTTTTCTTCATCATATACAGCTAAAAGTGCATCGCTTTTTTCAATAAAAAACTGATTCTTTAATTTAAATTGCTCTGGGCTTTCGTACTTCCGTTTCGTAATACTATCAATGTGATCTGCTTGCGAAAGAATAAATTCGTAATATTCACGGTTATCTTCCTTCCAATTTTCTTCTTGTTCTAAAAAAGGAGTAAATACCGCTAATTTTAAATCTGGATATTCTACTTGAATTTCAAAAACAACTTCAGCAGCCCATAGCTCTACTCCTAACTGGCCGCTAATAATAACCCATTCCAAGCCTTCTTCTACAAAAACAGTTAATTTACGACGCAGCGCCTTTTTTATACACTCTACTCCTGGATGATCATTTTTAAATATTCCAAGTTCAAACGGCTTATATCCTGTTACAGCAACAACCTTCATATCAACACTCCAATTACAAAAAAAGAACTAGCATTTCGCTAGTTCTAACATATCATTTACTTTTTAAACATTCCACCAACGTTTGGTCCGATATTTGGTCCAAATGGTGATACATTCGGTCCTGGTCCAAATGGTGATACGTTCGGTCCTGGTCCAAATGGTGATACATTCGGTCCTGGTCCAAATGGTGATATTTGATGCCCATGGTGATGATGGCCATGACCGCATGGTCCACATCCTCCGCCGAATCCCGGATCACCAGGATCTACAACGTTTACGTTCGAGTTTGTTTGTGGAAAGAAGCTTTGATTTTTAATTTGTTGATGATGAACATGCGTTGTATGGGTTGGAAAAATGTGTGGCACCACCGTTGTTGAAAAAGAATGTGTTACGCATTGTTTTGTTGGATGAATGACAGGAGCTGTCGTACAAATAGGTCCTACAGGCTTATGCCCTCCAAAGCAAGGATGACAATGATGCATAGTTTTTTCTCTCCTCTCTCATTAAAAAAATCTGACTACACTTTACAATATGAGCGAGGGGGTAAAGCCGCTTGTTATATATACCCATTTATTTCATGGAAATTTGTCTAGTATCCAAATTCATACGTAATACCTATTATAGACAACCCCCTACTATTATTTACCAAAAAAGCCCCCGACTTGCTTAACAATCCCTGTTACTTGATTCATCGCGTTCATCATTTGTCCAGCTGTGTTCATCATTTTATTTACATCGTAGTTACCATCTGATGATTTAAATTGTGAAACAAAACTAGAAAACTGACTTGGTTGCTGTTGCTGTTGCTTTTGTTTATTTATCGTTGGATATGGTTGTTTTGGTGGATAAAACATAGCTTGTTGATTTACATATTGAGCTGGCGACATGTAGTTTTGTGAATTCATATACGCTTGCTGTGGTTGATTCGTATACATTTGCTGCGGCTGATTCATATGCGGTTGTTGCGACTGATCCATGTGCGGTTGCTGCGGTTGATTCGTATACGCTTGTTGCGACTGATTCATATGCGCTTGCTGTGGTTGATTCGTATATGCTTGTTGCGGTTGATTCATATGCGCTTGCTGTGGTTGATTCGTATATGCTTGTTGCGGTTGATTCATATGCGCTTGCTGCGGTTGATTCCCAAAAGACACTTCAAATGGTTGATAATAATTTTGGTTTCCATAATGAGGCTCGAAAGGATACATATTATATCGTAAATATGTATCCTCATTATATTGGTACATATTTTGCTGTGCATATGGATTTGCTTGCTGATATACATTAGGTTGTTGAAACATGCATTCTCTCCTCCTTGGCATAAGTTTCTACATATAGAATATGTACCTATAAAATAAAATGTGTGACGGATTACCTGTCTGTTTTTGTCGGAAGTTTAAATTTTTAAAAAAATTAGAAAGTAAACCCTTCCATGCTATGATAATAAGGAAGAAGATTCTCATGGGGGAGGAATCAACATGGTATTAGGGGATTTAAAACAAGCGTTTTCTCAAAAAAAGGGGTATTACACAGAAAATTCGAATGAACTGTTAGACTTTGCAAGACATTGTTATCTTGAAGGAAAAATATGCATATCAGATTACCGAACATTAATACGTGAATTAGAAATAAACGGTGCAACAAAACCTACAACAGTGACCGAGGCATAAAAAAACAAGAGGGTTTTCCCTCTTGTTATTTACATTGATCTACGATATTTTGCAAAGTATACGAAATAGCTTGATGAGTTTCAAAGAAACGTTTACCTTTTCCCTTATTAACAAAACATTGTAGCACATTAGTTTGTAAATTATCATACACTTGATCAATTTGTTGTACATGTATATACTTAGGTCTTTCTTCCTTTATCCACCTATAAGCTAATTCTTTCCACATCTCTAACTCAGCATCTACAATATCAACAAATGGCTTCATATCCTTATAAAAATCATATTCAGCCATCTCTCTTTTTTTCACATTCGCTTCATCATTATACTGCATTAACTTCTCCGAAGACTGGATTAATGCTTCATGTCCCATTTTGTTCCCACCTTATTATGCACTCACTACGACGTTTTGAAATGTCTTTACCCAGCTCCCTTTTTCTTCGTGATGCACTAATTTATTTTCCATATGTTCTATATGCATTTCTGTTATTTCTATCTTATTGCATATTTTTTCACCTTTATCCTTCAATGCATGATTCATTCTAATCCCAATCTTCATTTCCAGCAAATCGAGAGAACTTAACATTTGATCCATTTTTTTCATAACATCTTCCTTCTGAACCATCGCCATATTTAAAACGCCCCCTTCTTTGCCTTTCCTTTGTCATGTAATTTCGCCGATTGATTAATTACTCCTTCTCACATGACAAAACTAGTTGATATTCGTCAAAGAAATCATTTAGTATGCCATTTTTAGAAATGGTAACAATACAAAAAGGAGGTGTATTACGATGGCAAAAAATAAAAACGAAAAAAAGAAAAAGCAAAACAAACAACAAAACAAACCTGAGACTGGGAATCCAAAGCTTGATGGTCCAAATTTCCCCGCTACATAAAGTGAAACTTTAATCAGTGGGGTTTTGTTCATCCCCCACTGATTATTAGCCCGCACCAATCGGGTGTTTACGGGCAGCAGGGCTTCCACCTACCTTCTTTGCTCCAGCCGAATTTTGAGGTGGGAGTTTTACTGTCCGCAAATAGCTTGATAAAATGACACTTTAATCAAAGTGGCTTTTACAAACAACTATTTTCTAGTCTACCTTACCTCTTCGCTTTCGATAAGTGTTGAAGTTAAAGTCGTACTGCCGGCAAATAGCCGATTAGAAAGTAACTTGTTGTAGAGCATATTACTTTTAATAAAGAAGTCCCGCCTTCATTTAAGAAGGCGGGACTTCTTTATTATATCATGAACTCATCTATTCTTTTAACAAAACTACTTAATATAGAAAGAGTATGTATTTGCTCCCTCTTCTTTCTATACCATTCTGTTATATTAATTTCCCCCTTAGGTTTTTCAAGTAAAAATAATGAATCTATTTCCAACCCGTCACTAAACCAATCTTTTTCAATTAATTTTTCATGAGTGACAATAGAATACACATCCCGAAGAGCCGGCGTACATGATTTTCTAATTCCCCTTATATTACATTCATAATCCATCCTAGATCCTGTATGCCTAGTTTGCACTGCAAATTTATAAAAAGAAGCCTTATACTTTGAATGAAATAATAACCAAGCTAATTGCTTCCCCAGTTCTATACGTTTTTGCAACGTTTCAAATTGATAAACTGAAAATCCATACATTCCCCCTTCCACCATTGGAAAAATAACTGCACTAACGTGAAATATTTCTTGAAATTTGAATAGTGCAGTATCAAATACATGTTTTTGAAAGTATGCATTCTCAATTACTGGTTTTTGAATTTTATTTTGTTCATTAATAATAAGTGCCGTCATAAGCCTATTTATATCTTTTTTCTCCCAAAACGCGACCCATTCTTTTTCCATAAAAATTGATATGTTGAAAAATTGTAACAAATGAAAGAGCGGTGCACATCTCTTTTTACTTTCCTCATACAGTAATAGTTGAGGAAATGCATCTAAAAAAATGAGCCAATTGGCTTTCTCATACAAAAGAAATAATCGTCTCTTAACTGTTTGAGATAAAAGATTAGAATAATATTCTCCTTCTAAATCTGTCATGTTCCATCCCCCATTCCTTGAAACCATGCTTGCTAAAAAAGACCATCTAATTTCTCTATTTCTCAAATAATATTCTTGGTAAGATTGTGTACGTGAAATATTATCTACGTTAGCTACATCCGTGCTCTCCTTAATATTAAGAACTATAGCTTTTTCCTCTTCTGTACAAAAAATATCATTACGGGTCTGTTTAATTTTTTCGTAATCATTCCATCGAAACATGAGTAAGTCACCATACCTTTCTTGAAAAAGGTCACATCTTTTTTCATTTTTTGATATAATCACCTTTGTAAGTAAATCTTATCAAGTTGGGAGTGGACAAAATATGACCATTCGTTACCCAAATGGAAAAAGGTACGATCAAGCTTCACAACCTCATAAAACACCAATAAAAAAACATACTTACAGTAATAGAGGTATGTCCCTTGAAGAGGAATTGAATGACACCAATCAATATTACTTAACCCATAATATTGCATGCGTACATAAAAAACCTACACCTCTTCAAATTGTAAAAGTAGATTACCCCGCTCGAAGTGCTGCAGTGGTAAAAGAAGCGTATTTCAAACAACCTTCTACAACAGATTACAACGGTGTATACAAAGGGAAATACATCGATTTTGAAGCGAAAGAAACTAAAAATAAAACCAGCTTTCCACTTCAAAACTTCCACCTTCATCAAATTGAACATATGAAGCAAGTAGTCGCTCATAATGGAATTGCATTTGTTATTATTAAATTTACACTTTTTGATGAATTTTATTTATTAGATGCAAAACATATTATTGCATTTTGGAATCGTCAAAATACTGGTGGACGTAAATCGATTACAAAACAAGAAATAGAAGAGCATGGGTCTTTATTATCATGCGGTTATCACCCTCGAATTGATTATATCCGCGTACTAGACACGGTTTATTTTTCGTGATAGAGTCATCACTAAGGCTCTTTTTTCGACTTTTGGGGGAGAGAATGAAAGGTAGGAGAAAGTATAATGTCAGATAATTATCGTTCTCGTACAGAACGAAATCATGTAAAAAATCAAACGAAAGAAACAAATAATAAAGAAGAAAAACCAAAGAAAAAAGGTTCCTTTTTCAAGAGATTTCTTATAGGTTGTCTACTTCTTGGTATCGTCGGTCTCGTAGCTGGCGTTTCGGCCTTCTTTGTTATGGTAAAGGACGCTCCAAAACTAGACAAATCAAAGCTAGTCAATCCTTTATCAACAAAATTCCTTGATAAAAACGGGAATTTCTTCTATGAATACGGTGCTGAAAAACGAACCCATGTTACATACGATCAAATTCCAAAAGTAATTGAAAGTGCATTCCTTGCGACTGAGGATGCTCGTTTCTACGATCATAATGGAATTGATTTTAGACGTACTGGAATGGCAGTCATGGAAAATGTCACTGGTGGTTTTGGATCACAAGGTGGTAGTACGATTACACAGCAAGTAGTTAAAAACTATTTTCTAACGATGGACAAAACTGCAAAAAGAAAAGTGCAGGAATGGTACTTATCTTATAAGTTAGAGCAACAGTACTCAAAACATGAAATTTTAGAAATGTACTTAAATAAGATTAACCTCGGTAATCGCTCTTACGGTATTTCAACAGCAGCAAAAAAATATTACGGCAAAGATTTAAAAGACATACAACTACACGAAGCTGCAATGCTCGCTGGTTTACCCCAAGGTCCTAACATTTATGATCCAACAAAACCAGATAACGTTGATAGAGCAACGAAACGTCGTAATATCGTATTAACATTAATGAACCGACACGGGTATATAACGAAACAAGAAATGAATGACGCAATGCAAATCTCTGTAACACAAGGACTTCTTCCATCTTCAGAAGTGACTGAAATGAAGTATCAAGCATTTATAGATGCTGCTGTAAAGGAAGTTGAAAAAGAATACCCTGATGTAAATATCGGTTCAGATGGTTTAACGATTCATACAACACTTGATCAAGATGCTCAAGATTACGCTGAAAAAATTATGGATGGGAATCTCATCAAGTATCCAAACGATCAATTCCAAGGATCATTCGTATTTATGGATACTCAGTCTGGAGAAGTTCGAGCAATCGGCGCTGGTCGTAAAGAAAGTAAGTCTACTTTCAAAGGTCATAATATGGCAGTTGATTTAAAACGCCAAGTTGGTTCAACAATGAAACCAATTTTCGACTATGGTCCTGCAATTGAAAACCTTCAATGGTCTACTTATCATCAATTAAATGACTCTGAATATACTTACTCTGATGGCACAAAGATTAAAAATGCTACGGGTAATTTTAAAGGTGACGTTTCACTTCGTGAAGCATTGAAGAAGTCATTAAACATCCCGGCTTTAAAAACAGCTCAAGCAGTCGGTATTCCTAAGGCACAAGAGTTTGCTGAAGGTTTAGGAATGACGTTTAAAGATGGGAAAGCATATGAATCTACTGCAATCGGTAGTAATGAAGGCTCTCCGTTAGATGTCGCTGGAGCTTATGCAGCATTTGGAAATGACGGTGTATACAATAAACCTCATTTCGTTAAAGAAGTTATTTTCCCAGATGGAAAAAAGAAAAGCTTTAAACCGAAAGAACAACGCGCAATGCATGACTATACAGCTTACATGGTCACTGACGTTCTTCGTGACGTAGTAAAACCTGGTTCTGGCGGTACAGGTCCAACAGCATATGTTTCAGGTGTAGACCTAGCAGGTAAAACCGGAACACAAAACTTTGATAAATCTGTTATTAAAAAATACGGTATTCCAGCAGATGCCAACAGAGATAGTTGGTTCGCAGGATATACACCACAATATACAATGGCTGTATGGACTGGTTATGAAAAAGATAGCCCAGAAAATTACATTAGCGATCGTTCTACTAGAATTGCTCAGCAAATGTTCCAAGCAATGATGAGCAAATTTGCTACGGATAATTCTCGTTTCGAGCGCCCTTCTTCTGTACAAGAATTAAATGGAGAACTGTACATTAAAGGTGCGAAAAAAGATGCAGTTAAAGAAATTAAAGTAGATCCACCTAGTGGCCTTAATGTCGCTTTCGATGGCGCTAGCACAGTGACACTGAACTGGTCTGGACCATCATCAAATGTTGATGCATACGCAGCAAGCTATAAAGCTACTGACGGTTCTAGTGGTAGCTTATCAGTAAGCGGTACGACAGCTACTCTTGGTGGTATTAAACCAGGTGTTACTTACAGTTTCTCTGTAGTAGCGAAAAAGGGTACTGGAACAAGCCCTGCAGTTGGTGCATCCTTCACTGCCCCTGGTGGAACTCCAGATGCGAAAAAAGCTGACGAAGAAGCTAAGAAAAAAGCTGACGAAGAAGCCCTGAAAAAGACCAATGAAGATAAACTAAAACAAGAAGAAGCTAAGAAAAAAGCTGATGAAGATCAGCGTAAACAGCAAGAACAGCAGCAACAGCAACAGCAAGAACAACAACGTAAACAACAAGAACAACAGCAGCAACAAGAACAACAACGTAAACAGCAAGAAGAAGCTCAAAAGAAAGCCGCTGACGAAGAGGCTAAGAAGAAAGCTGACGAAGAAGCTAAGAGAAAAGCCGACGAAGAAGCTAAGAGAAAAGCTGACGAAGAAGCTAGAAAAAAAGCTGAAGAGCAACAACACCAACAAAATACCGGAGGAGATACACCTCACGCGGACGGAAATGTTGTTACAACAGAGTCTTAATAAACAAAAAAAGAAGTCGGTTTCTCTTAATGAGAAATCGACTTCTTTTTTGTTATCATTTTCTTTACATATAGCTTTTCTATTTCGATATACAACTGTACTAATTGAATATACGAATGGTAATTACTCGGTTTCTTTATAATAAATGAATATCGCTCCATAAAGTTAACAGGTTGTACTTCCAATTTATTCGTATTTACTTGCATCTCATTCAAACTATGAACAGGCTGCTCATTTAACCAATATATAACCGATAGAAAGTGCGCTGCAAAAAGAATCATCGGACCCTCAGCTTCTTGTTTTTTTCTGTTCCGAAATAGTATAGCAATTTCTTCATGCTTGCTTTTCCATATATTTAACACCGCTGGAATACTTGTTTCAATTTCATTCCATGGTTCATATTGTCTTTCAATATCAAATATAAAGTAAGTATTTTGTATTATTTCTTCAAAAGATTGGTCTGTGTGATACGTAATCGAATTTGCACTCTCTTTAAAAAATGGTACGCACCGAAACTCTTTCGGTATTTCTATAACTCGCTCCATCCTTTATTTCCCCTTCATTCGTTTCTTTCCTTCACGACATATTTCTAGTAATCGACACTCTTCACATTGTGGTCGCTGCGCCTTACAGTAATAACGTCCGAAGAAAATCATACGGTGGTGTGTAACTCCCCACTCATCCATTGGAATTTTCTTCATCAATGTCTTTTCCACTTCTAACACAGAATCTTTCCATCTACAAATTGCTAACCGTTTACTCACTCTCTCTACATGCGTATCAACAGCAATCGCTGGAATCCCAAATGCTACCGAAACAACTACATTCGCTGTCTTTCTCCCTACTCCTGGTAATTTCGTCAGCTCATCACGGTCTTCTGGAACTTTCCCGTTATAATCATCTAGTAACATCCGGCACAATTTTTGAATATTTTTCGCCTTATTTCTAAACAATCCAATGGAACGTATATCTTGTTGTAATTCTTCTAAAGGCACACTTAAATAATCTTCTGGTGTTTTATATTTTTGAAATAAGTTTTTCGTCACCTTATTCACAAGTGCATCTGTGCATTGTGCAGATAATGCCACTGCGATTACAAGTTCAAATGGATTATCATGAATTAATTCACAATGCGCTTCTGGATACATATCCGCCATTGTATCTAAACAATAACGAATTTGCGTTTTGTTCAACATATCTTTCCTCCTACACTACTGCTCCAACCAATTATAAAAAGGCACTTTCCCAGTAAATTTCGTCTCTTGTTTTGTCGTTTGTTGTGTGCGTTGTTGATTCGCTCTAAATTTCTGGCCTTGATTTTGCGCTTGATCTACCGTTTTAATTCCGTTCTTTTTCCACTCAAACAAAATACGATCAATATACCGGAAATTAAGTTTACCACTCATAACAGCTTCACGAAGAGCCGCTTGAATTAAATTCGGATGGTGTTGATCTTGATCTTCCCACATCCCTAATGTTTCACATTCAAATGGCGAAAGTGGTCTTCCGAATTCTTTTTCAAATACTGTATATAAATTTACTTGAATTTGTTTTTGTTCTTTTTGCTCTTCCTCTATAGATTCATTCATTAAAAAGTGCAATATTTTTTCCCACAGTGGTTGTAAAGAATAACTTTCACACATCATCGCTTCAGATCTTCGTCCACCTTCTAGTGCTAAAAAACCTTTTTGGATTAAAGTCTGAATCACTTCCATGCATTTCATTTCTGTTATCGTCATCCGTTCTGAAATCTCCGAAGGAGTCGGGAACGAATTACCTGATTCTAAAAATGTGTGTACATGAAGTACTACCATAAATTCCGTCTCATTTAAACCTAGCTTTTTATAATGCATCATAAGCAATTTAGGAATCGCTATGCTTCCCTGTTCAAACCATTGTAACATCATTTTCTTTTTCATCACCAAACACCTCGTTCTCTAGTATAACACACCTTTAGCCATTTCTTTTTGCCACAATTCGTCAAAAAAACCTCCCTATATATAGGGAGGTTTTTTACCATTTACTACAAGAAACAGACGATTAAGCCTGTACCTTACTTTTCATGAACGTATGAATTCGTTCTAATGCTTTCTCAACTTGCTCAAGAGATGTCGCATACGATAATCGAACGTTATTTGGTGCACCAAATCCTGTACCTGGAACAAGAGCCACCTTTTCTTCTTCTAATAATGCTTTTGCCCACTCATCAACTGTATCATACCCAGCTAACGCTACGGCTTCTTTTACATTTGGGAATAAGTAAAAAGCACCGTGTGGTTTGATACAAGTGAAACCAGGAATTTGAATTAATTTATCATAAATAATGTTCAATCTTTCTTCAAACGCTTGACGCATTGTTTCTACGGGTTCTTGTGAGCCTGCATACGCAGCAATTGCACCGTATTGAGCAATTGAAGTAGGGTTTGACGTACTATGACTCGCTAAGTTCGTCATCGCTTTAATAAGCTGCTTATTTCCTGCTGCATATCCAATACGCCAACCTGTCATAGAATGTGATTTAGATACACCATTAATAATAAGTGTTTGTTCTTTTAGTGCATTAGAAAGCTGGGCAATTGAAGTATATTCCGCGTCACCATAAATTAATTTTTCATAAATCTCATCTGAAACGATTAAGATATCATGCTCTAAACATACTTCTCCAAGCTGTTGTAATTCTTCTTTGCTGTAAATCATCCCTGTTGGATTGCTCGGTGAATTAATAATAACAGCTTTCGTTTTCTCTGTAATTGCCTCACGCAGCTGCTTTGCTGTAATTTTGTACTCATTGCCTTCTAGACCTTCTACATAAACTGGCTTACCACCAGCAAGCTTTACTTGCTCAGGATAACTTACCCAATAAGGAGTTGGGATGATAACTTCATCTCCTTCATCAAGTAACACTTGGAATAATGTATATAATGCATGCTTGGCACCATTACATACAATAATTTCAGATGGATCATACGCAATTCCTTGATCACGAGTAAACTTCTTCACAATTTCTTGTTTTAACGCTTGTAATCCACCTGTTGGTGTATATTTCGTATGTCCTTCTAACATCGCTTTATGCGCAGCATCCATAATATGTTTTGGCGTATTAAAGTCAGGTTCTCCTGCTCCTAATGCAATTACATCATGACCTTCTGCTTTTAATGCTTGTGCCTTTGCTGTAATTTCTAAAGTTGCAGATGGTGTTAAAGCAGCTACTCGCTTTGCTAATTTCATTTGTAGTTCCCCCTACATCTATTTTTCAATGCTATAGTGTCCAGCATAAACCCCATTTTGAAACTCTAAATAGTAATACGTATAACGATCTTCCTGATCAATATATGTAATTTCCCACAATGGAATATCGTTTTGAGCACCTAATTTTACTTTTATAATTTCTTTTGGTTTCGGCTTCGGCTCAGCACCTTCTCCTGTAGCTTGTTCAGCCAATTTTTGCAAAGCTTCTTTTTTAGAAATACCTTCGCTCTTTTTCTTCACAAGGACATTTCCTTTTTTATCAGGCACCCAAACGATAAGTTGTTCTCCTTTTTCATCTGCACCTTGTACGACTGTATATGAAGATTTTCCATTATAATAATCAACAGTATTTACCTTTGTAAGCTTTGCCTTTTCTTTCGCAATTTCTACAGACTTTGACTCTTTTGGAATTTTCTTTTCCATCGCTTTATTATAAACATATGCCCCATATATTCCGCTAGCAACGATAACGATAATGATTGTAAAGATCCACTTTTTCATTGTATCACTACGTTCTGTAAATCGTAAATACAGCTGTTTCTTTATCTTTTTCGTCTAATGCTAATCCGAACATGAGGTCCTGCTCTTTTAACGTACGATTCAAACCATCAACAATTTTATACAAGTCAGACGAATATTTAATACGCGTCGTTGATAGGACTTCGATTTTCTTATCCATGAAAAAACTCCTCCGTTACACAAAAATTTCTAATTATAGAAGAACGCAATGCGGTTACAATAAGAGTACATTCTTTACAACCCCTGCTTCATCACCCATCTATTATAGCAGGACATGTACAGCAAAAAAAGGTTTCAAATCGAAAAGCAATATATTTTGTATACAAGAAGTAAGAAAAATAAAATTCCTCCTACCCACATTTTTTACGCCTGAAGTTTAAATGTACTTCAGGCGTATTTTTCTTCCAATTTTATTCATTTGACGATTCTTCTAACTGTACTAACAATTCTTCTAACGGTCCTTCATAGAGCGGTACAGTTGGGACTGATTGTAAAAATCGTTTTCCATAAGAAGAACTTGTCAAACGACGATCTAATACAAATACAGTTCCCGTATCTGTATTTGTTCTAATAAGACGACCAAACCCTTGTTTAAAACGCAAGATTGCTTGTGGGAGCGCCAACTTATCGAATACGTCTTCTCCTTGATTTTTTAACCACTCTCCTTTTGCTTCCATCATCGGCTGATGAGGAGGGGTAAAAGGCAGACGGACAATGACAAGACAACTCAGAGCATCTCCAGGTATATCTATCCCTTCCCAAAAACTACTTGTTCCTAACAAAATCGATTTGTCGAACTCCTGGAATTTGCGGATTAGACGACTTCGGCTCTTATTATTCACACTTTGCGTTAATAATAAATATCCTTCTAATGTCTCATCATTTTTCAAATTCGTATACGCTTCTTTCAACATTTCATACGAAGTGAATAAAACGAGCATTCTACCTTTTGTAGCTTTCGCTATTTTCGCAATATGTGCCGATATAGACTCAATATATTCTTCATTACTTGCTTTCTTAATAAAAGGTACATCCGTTGAAACCATTAATTTCATTTGCTCTTCAAAACGGAATGGTGATGGAACCTTTAATGTATTGGGAGCAAAATCATGTAAACCTAGCTCCTCTTTTATATAGTCGAATGAATCATTAACTGTTAACGTTGCTGATGTGAAAATAACACTCTTTTTCTGGGTTAAAAATTCATCAGCAAATCTTTCACCAATATGAATAGGCTGCGCATATAGAACTGTTGAATGAATCGTTCCCTTCGTTTCAGTCTCCATCCATGTCACGTATGAATTTTTTTCTAAAATGAGTAATTGTAAAGATTGTGCCATCTTTCTCAACAACTCAATTAAATGCATAAATTCACCTGTAACGACATGCATCTCCCATTCTAATTTACTTTGCAATATTTCAACTTGCTTCTCAAGTGTAGTCAATAACTTTCTTACATCATACACAAATCGATTTGTTAACTCGGTAATGCTATCCCATAACTTACCTTTCTCTACTTCCGTGTTATATCGATAAATGAGTGGCATATTGCTCATCCCTTGTTCCTGCTTTGTTTGTTTAAATACGAAAGTCCGTAACATTTGAAATAGTTCATCCGCATCAAATTTCAATTCCTTCAAACTATGACTCACCATACGGAAAGTCGAACGCGATGCTTGCTCTGATTTTTTCATCATTTTATATACTTTAGAAAGTACATCATCTGTTTCTAGCGTACCAAGACGAGATAAAGCTACTTGAAAATACATGCATGAGAACTGTTCACCTAATGTTCTACTCGCCGCTTCCTCGATATGATGAGCTTCATCAAAAATAATATGTTCACATGAAGCAAATAGTGGTTCTTCACTTGAAAAATCTTGAAATAATAACGCATGATTTGTAATAACGATATCTGCAAATAATGCTTTATTCTTTGCTCTTTGATAAAAACAACGACTATACCAGTTGCTTTGCATCCCGCCTGGACTATGTACATCACTACAAATACGGTTCCAAAGTAACTTGCCGCCCTCAGGAATATTTAATTCATCACGATCGCCAGTTTCCGTTTGCAATAACCACACTAAAATTTTTGCTTTTGTGAGCGCCATATCATAATTTTTCTCTTCCTCTTGCAAAGCATATTCAAATTTATGTAGACACAGATAATGCTTTCTTCCTTTCAGAAGAGCTACTTCAAATGAAAATGGCATTATTTTCTTTAATAAAGGAATTTCTTTTTCTAGTATTTGTTGTTGCAATTGTACAGTTTGTGTACTTATAATGACAGGTTCTTCTTTTTTCTTTGCGAAATAAATACTTGGAAGTAAATATGCAAGCGTCTTCCCCGTACCTGTTCCTGCTTCAATCAGTGAAAACCTAGAATCTCTTAGCGCTGTATATATTTCCTTCATCATAATCTGTTGGCTTTCTCTTTTTTCAAACTTTGGCATATTCAATTCAAGTTTATCGATTGTCTTATGTAAGAAAGCATCAAATTTAGATGAGTATATTTCACTGAGGCTTAAAGAATAATTCCGCTTTCGAAGCGCAATATTTCGATACACCTCATAATCCTCTGCCTCTTCTTTACCATGCATCATTTTCTTTAAAATATTTTCAGAAAGTACATCAGCTATATCACTTTGGAAAACATCACTTAATTCATAAAGCGATTGTAATGTGACAAGTGGTAACTTTTCAATTTCACTTAAAAATTGTAAAAACAACTCCGCTGTTGCAAGAGCATCACTATCCGCACGATGTGGTTGATCGTGCTCTAGTTCATGCTGCTTAGCTAAATCACGTAATTTATAACTATCAGCTGTCGGCAAAAGAATTTGCGCCAATTCAACTGTATCAATTTTAGGACAATGTACTTCTGTATATCCAGCCTGCCTTAATTCTTCATTTAAAAAATTCCAATCAAAGTGAACGTTATGTGCAACAAAAGCCGCACCTTGTAATAGCTCAACAATCATCGGGGCTACATCTCGAAATAACGGGGCTTGTTTTACAAGATCTTCATCAATCCCAGTTAATTCTGTAATAAATAGGGGAATCTCTCTCTTCGGATTAATAAAAGATGAAAAAATCTCTAATATCTCTCCATCTTCCACTACAACAGCTGCAATTTGGGTGATTTTATCCTTCCCATCCTTCCAGGAGTTCCCTGTCGTCTCTAAATCAACAACGACATAACGCTTACTCATATATGTAACACCTCAATTTCTTACCTATCAAACACAAAAATTATATAATGTTACTATACCACGTTTTACCTCATCTTAATGAAAAGATGCACAAAAAAGCTATCTCCTTAATTAGAGATAGCCTTCCTACTTATAATATCGTGCCAGCTTTTTCAGCACCTAACATTTCAATAATTTGATTATCATCGTCTAATACTGCAATTTTCGGCTCTTGTTTATGAATATTTTCTTCTGCCACTAAACCATAGCAAATAATAATAACTTTATCACCCGGTTGTACAAGCCTTGCAGCTGCACCATTTAAACACACAACACCGCTACCGCGCTCTCCTTTAATAACATATGTCTCTAAGCGAGCTCCATTGTTGTTATTTACAATTTGTACTTTTTCATTTTCTACAATATTTACCGCATCCATTAAATCTTCATCAATTGTAATACTACCTACATAATTTAAATTTGCTTCTGTTACAGTTGCACGATGTAACTTCGCTCTCATCATTGTGCGAAACATAGATGCTCCCCCTTATTTCCCCATTAATGTTATATTGTCAATTAATCGTACATTTTCAAACTTAACTGCAATCGCTAAAATGATTCTTCCTTCAATTTTATTTATTGCTTTTAAAGAAGGATATGCATATAAATCAGCATAATCTACAGTGCCTTTCGTATACTTCTCAATATGCTCTTTCACAAGATTCATAATGATTTCCGGATTACGTTCGCCTGCCTCAATTCGTTCTTTCGCTATACATAGACTGCCGTATAAATGAGGAGCCTCTTCACGTTCTTCTAGTGATAAATACACATTACGAGAACTTTTCGCTAATCCATCTTCTTCCCTTACAATATCAACTGGTACGATCGTAACGGGAATATTAAAATCAGTTACGAATCCTTCAATTACAGCTACTTGCTGTGCATCTTTCATACCGAAATAAGCACGCGTTGGCAATGTAATATTAAATAGTTTCATTAGTACAGTCGCAACACCAGCGAAATGACCAGGTCTTTGTTTGCCACATAATACGTCGGTACGCTTCACAACTTCTACTGTTGTCGTTTGTTCTGCTGGATACATCTCTTCTACACTCGGATAAAATAAATAATCAACACCATTTTCTTTTGCTACATTTTCATCTCTATCAATATCACGTGGGTATCGATCTAAATCTTCATTTGGTCCAAATTGTAGTGGATTTACAAATACACTTAAAACTACAATTTCATTTTCTTCCCTTGCCTTACGTAGTAACGTAGCATGCCCTTCATGTAAATACCCCATCGTTGGAACAAAACCGATACTTTTTCCACTTGCATGCAGTTCGTTTGTAATTTGCTGCATCTCTTGCACTGTAGTTATGATTTTCATTATTGTTTTCCTCCGTATAACGCTAAGCACTCTTCCTCTTTCATTGTGAATGAATGTTTTTCTTCAGGAAATTGCCCTGTCTTTACTTCAGTAACGTATTGCGAAATCCCTCGCACAATCTCCTCTTGAACAGACGTATATTGCTTCACAAATTTCGGAACACGATTTACGCCGTACGAGATAAGATCGTGGTATACAAGAACTTGCCCATCTACTTTTTGTCCTGCTCCAATTCCGATTGTAGGAATTGCTAACTGCTCTGAAATAAGTTCTGCTAATTGCATTGGCACACATTCTAGCACAAGTGCTATCGCACCAGCTTCCTCACATTTCTTTGCATCTTCTATTAATTTTTTTGCACTTTCAGCATCTTTCCCTTGTACTTTATACCCACCTAGCACTCCTACAGATTGAGGAGTTAAACCTAAATGCGCCACAACGGGAATTCCCGCATTCGTTAAGTAGTGAATAGTTGATATAACTTCTCCAGCACCTTCTACCTTTAATGCATGTGCCCCGCTCTCTTGAACAATGCGACGTGCATTAATCATCGTATCTTGCAATGAGACATGATAAGACATAAATGGCATATCAGTTACAATAAACGTCTCTTTCGCTCCGCGGCGTACAGCTTTCGTATGATGAATCATATCCTCTACTGTTACTGGAACTGTTGAATCATACCCAAGTACAACCATTCCTAGAGAATCACCCACTAAAATCATATCGACTTTAGCTTCTTCTGCTAATTTAGCAGATGGATAATCATACGCCGTTAGCATTGTAATCGGCTCACCTTGCTCTTTCATTTTCAAAAAATCTGTTGTTGTTTTCAAAAACTACTCCTCCTTTATGCAGGAGAGAGGAGATGGCCGAAATCATATAAAAAACCCCTCTGGCCATAAAAGGGCAGAAGGGTTGTGTGTTAGTCGGCATTATTCATCCCTCTGTCCCAGTCCGTTATTGGATCAAGGCAGAATCCAAATTATTATTTTTCATACTGCGTAAAATAATGGTGCAGTTCGCTTTGATACTGCCCATATTCGAACTAATTATAGCAAACTCTGAAAAGGAATTGCTACATTTTTTCGAAAAAATAATTTTCTATCCCTATTACGGTATGTGAAATTTATTAGTATCTAAATGACAAAAAGAAGCTCCAAAATAGGAACTTCTTTTACTTAATTTCTATATCAGCAGAATGAATGTGGTGCACTTGTCCTTGATGATCCTCAAGTAACAATACACCATCCTCCGTAATTCCTTTTGCTAGCCCATTAATAGTTTCCTTCATCGTTCGAGCTGTAATTTCTTTTCCGATACTTACTGCGTAACTTTCCCAAAGAATTTTAATAACAGAGAAGCCATTTTTTAAATACTCTTCATACAATTTCTCTAGTTGCAAGAAAATTTGTTGCATAAGTTCCGCACGAACAATCGGCTTACCCGATTCAATTGCTAATGAAGTTGCAATTTGCTGAATTTCCTCATCAAAATGTTCTTGTTTCTGATTTGCATTAATGCCAATTCCCATAATAACAGCATTAATTTTATCTGGATCAGCTTGCATCTCCGTTAATATACCGACAGCTTTTTTACCTTGAATTAAAATATCATTCGGCCATTTAATCCCTACGTTTACACCGGTACATTTTTCAATTGCTTGCGCTACGCTAACAGCTGCTAATAAAGTAAGCTGTGGTGCATGATGAACTGGAATCGAGGGACGCAAAATAATACTCATCCAAATTCCTGTTCCTTTTGGGGAATACCATTTTCTACTTAAACGTCCTCTACCTGCTGTTTGTTCTTCAGCAACGACAATTGTTCCCTCTTCTGCGCCTTCATAAGCAAGTCTCGCTGCAATATGCTGAGTAGACTCAACCGATTCTTCAAAATAAACCGTTCTACCGATACGCTCTGTTTGTAATCCTAATTGAATCTCATTCGCAGTTACTTTATCTGGTTTACTAGCAATTCGGTACCCTAAGCGGCGTACAGCTTCTAGTTCATACCCTTCATTACGAAGGTCCTCCATATGCTTCCATACAGCGGTTCTCGAACAACCAAGTTTGTCACTAAGTATTTGACCAGATACAAATGCACCATCTGCTTCAGAAAAAACTTGTAATAACCGCTTTCTTATAGTAGATTGCATCTTTGTAGCCACTCCCTTATATCCTCTTTCTTATTAACTAAATCTCCTTGTACGATTGCTTCTTCAATATTTCGAAGCATTTCGGCAACCCACGGACCTGGCTTTTTATCTGTCCAGCTTAATAAATCATTACCAGTCACATTCATTTCTTGACGATTTTTTATCGGCAATGCATGAAATAATGATTGTACTTGCTTAACAGATGCACTATTATAACTTTCTATTATCGCTTCATATACTCTTTCCGCCATCTCAGCGATGCGAATCCCAGTTTTATAAAGAAGGATTGTATCCCACTCCTTCTCCTTTCTAGAACGAATTGCTAATATAACCGCTACGATATCTTTAATCTTTTTATTCGAGAACTTCCATTGACGCAAAAAGACAGATGGATGCTCTTCTCCGATACAATATAAGAAAAATGCCCACGCCTCAACGTCTGTTTCAAAAGAATCCCATTTATACTGCGTAGCTTTCAAGAGTCTTTCTTCTGACATTTGCAAATATGGCAGATGAGAAAATAGCTTAGTTTCTACTAACTCTTGAAGACCATTCACACAATATGTACCGGTCAACAATTTTTCAAATTCAACTGTAATTCTTTCAATCGCTATATGTTCGAGCAAATGCCCATACGTTTCAATTGCTTGTTTCGTCTTTATTTCCAAAGAGAAACCTAACGTACTTACGAACCGAATACCACGCATCATTCGCAGTGCATCTTCTTGAAAACGGTCTGCAGCATCTCCAACCGTTGTAATTTCCTTCAGACGAATCGCTTCTTTCCCAGCAAATAAATCAACCATTTCGCCTTCCTCTGTCATTGCAATTGCATTCATCGTGAAATCACGTCGTTTTAAATCCTCTTCTAATGAACGGACAAATTGAACACTACTAGGTCTTCGAAAATCTTCATATTCGCTTTCTGTTCGAAAAGTAGTTACCTCATACGGTTCACCATTTTCTACAACAATTACAGTTCCATGCTCAAGACCAACCGGAACATGTCTTGGGAAAATAGCCATTACTTCTTCTGGTAAAGCAGATGTTGCGATATCGATATCTCCAATCGGTCTATCGATAATAAGATCGCGTACACTTCCACCAACGAAGTAAGCCTCATGTCCGTGCTGTTTTAACATCTCAATAATTGAACTAGCTTTTTTAAATCTTTCCATTCTTGTCATCCCTTAGTATGTCATAATAAATCGCCTCATACTGTGAAACGATTTTTTCCGAACGAAACTGCTCATATACAGATTTCATCGCTCGCTCTCCCATATTACGGTGAAGTTCTTCATTTTCTAGTAGCTGAATTGCTTGCTTAGCTATTCCGTCTGTATCTCCAACTTCACATATATATCCTGTTTCACCATGTTGAATGACCTCTGGAATGCCCCCAACCCTCGTTCCGATACTAGGCACACCACACGCCATCGCTTCTAATATAACAAGACCAAAACTTTCCTTTTCTGATAAAAGTAGCATTAAATCACTCATCGCAAGAAGCTCTGCAACATTATCTTGCTTTCCTAGGAATAAGACACGTTCCTCAATATGTAAACTTTTCACCAATTGTAAAATAGTACAGAACTCTGGTCCATCACCAACAAGAAGCAATTTCGCATCTACTTCCTTTACAATTTTGGCAAATGACTGCACAACATCCTGTACACGCTTAACCTTTCGGAAATTTGAAATATGAATCAACACTTTTTCATTTTCTCGTATACCATATTCTTTTTTTAATTGAGACATATCACGTTTGAAATAAACACGTTCATCTACAAAATTGTATACCGTCTCAATTTCTTTATCTGGTTTTACAAGTTCATTTGTTTCTTCAATTAACGAATGTGACACAGCTGTAACAACATCAGATTGTTCAATACCAAAGCGAATTAAATTATTTAACGAAGGGTCGGAACCTAACACAGTAATATCCGTTCCATGTAAGGTCGTAACAATTTTAATACGCTCCCCAATCATTTGTTTTGCTAAATATGCACAAATAGCATGAGGGATTGCATAATGCACATGTAAAATATCAAGGTTTTCTCTTTGAGCAACCTCTGCCATTTTACTCGCTAATGCTAAATCGTAAGGTGGATATTGAAAAACAGAATATTGATTTACTGTTACTTCGTGAAAATAAATATTCGGGTACACTTTATTCAACCGAAATGGTACACCCGATGTAATAAAATGAATTTCATGCCCGCGTTCCGCCAATTGCTTTCCTAACTCTGTCCCAACAACCCCAGAACCACCTACAGAAGGATAACATGTAATACCTATTTTCAATTTCATTTACATCCCCCTATTAAATCAGCATGTAATAAAACCGGTTTCTTACTCATAAATCCTTCGGCATACAGCACTCCAACTTCTTTCCCAAACATCTTCTCCCGAGCGATTACAGTTTCAACGTATCCTTCGGTTAATGGCGTCTTAACACCATCACTCCCTGTTGAAAACTGACTTTCATACGCTTCTAACGCTTCCACCTTTTTAGAAAGGTATTCACTAATATCTATACAAAAATTCGGTTTATGAAAACCATTAATCATATAATTATAAAAAGACTCTACACGGTGCGGCGGAAGTTCAGGCATATATTTACGAATTCCCGCTGAAAAGATAGCTTCTTCCACAAGTTTCGCGCAATTAGCATGGTCTGGATGACGATCTTCGTAGTATGGTGCGAAAATTAGTGTTGGTTTATATGTACGAATAATCTTTACAATTTCACGTATATATTCTTCTTTCATATACAAACCACGGTCTGGCATTGCTAAATTAATTCTCGTTTTTACTCCCATAATACGAGCTGCAGCCTTTGCTTCTTCTTTTCTTAGTTCTACCGTTCCATTTGAAGAAAGATCAGCTTCTGTTAAATCGCAAATGCCTACTTCATATCCTTGCTTCGTATACTTTGCAATGGTACCTGCCATGCCGATTTCAACATCATCGGCATGAGCACCAAACGCTAATATATGTAATCCACTCATAATTGTTCCCCTCATTTTCTTAACTTTCGGTAATCTAAATCTCCCCGCTCTAATGCATGCATTAGCATTTCAGCACTTGCCATATTTGTTGCTAATGGGATGGCGTATACATCACATAAACGAAGTAACGCATTAACATCTGGTTCATGCGGCTGGGCTGTTAGTGGATCCCGGAAAAAAATCACCATATCCATCTCATTTTTTGCAATCATTGCTCCAATTTCTTGATCGCCACCAAGAGGACCGGATTGATATCTTGTTACAACTAAACCAGTTGCCTCCATAATACGAAGTCCTGTCGTTCCTGTTGCAAAAAGTTCATGTTTTTCAAAAATTGGTTTATATGCGTATGCGAACGAAACCATATCATCTTTCTTTTTGTCATGTGCGATTAAGGCAATTTTCATCCGTTGTCTCCCCTTTAGTCGATAATATTTTCTAAACCGTACACAAGATGATCAAGGTTCATTACTGTTTCAATTGATAGTTTTACACCTGACATAAATGATGCACGGTTGAATGAATCATGACGAACTGTTAACATTTGTCCATCTCCGCCGAACATTACTTCTTGGTGTGCAATAAGCCCTGGTAGACGTACGCTATGAATGTGAATACCGTCTACATTTGCACCACGTGCCCCTTCTAATTGTTCCGTTTCATTAGGATGCCCTTGCTCTTTTGGCACACGATTTTGACGGATTAATTCTACTGTTTTTACAGCTGTACCAGATGGTGCGTCTAATTTTTGATCATGGTGTAATTCAATTACTTCAACATCTTGGAAGTACTTCGCTGCCATTTGTGAAAATTTCATCATAAGAACTGCACCAATCGCAAAATTTGGAGCGATAATTGTTCCTACTTCTTTTTCTTTTGCGTTTTCTGTTAATTGCTTTAGTTCTTCTTCAGTAAATCCAGTTGTACCAATAACTGATCGAAGTCCACGTTCAACTGCAAGTGTCACATGTTTCTTTCCAATTTCTGGTGTTGTTAAATCTAACAATACATCTGCTTCTACTTCATCTAAACAAGTATGTAAATCCGCGTAAATAGGTGCATCTAGCGCTGGCATTCCCGGTAAATCAGAAATTTTTTCTCCGCCATGCTTATAATCAATTGCTGCTACTAAATTGAAATGCGCTGTTCTTTCCATAAGAAGGACTGCTTCATATCCCATGCGTCCTCGTGGTCCAGCGATAATTACTTTAATTTCTTTCATGCGTCTTTCTCTCCCTCATCAATACGTGTCCAACGATCTTTATCACGTGTATTAAATTTATTCATTACAATGTTATGCGCTGTTTCTAAATCAATATTTAAACTATTTGCCATACAAATCATAACAAATAAAACATCTCCAAGCTCTTCCTCAACACTTCGTTCTTTCTCAGTCGTTTTCTTTGGTTTCTCACCATAATAATGATTAACCTCTCTTGCAAGCTCTCCCATTTCTTCAGTTAAACGAGCCATCATTGCAAGCGGACTAAAATAACCTTCTTTAAATTGACCGATATATGCATCTACTTCTTTCTGCATATCTTTCATCGTTTTTGCTTCCATACTAGTCACCTCTTATTCCTTCCTCTTTCATGTTAGCCAATTCATCGCGATTTGACAAATATTATTCCCTCATATCACTATTTACGACTCTTTTTAGGATAGACTATAGTCAACTCCCTCCACTGAGTTGAAACGTTTCAGTAGAGGCTTGAGTTAGAAATCTAGGTCTTTTCATCTATCGCTAGACAGTTTGACGCTCTAGAATTCATGCCACCTTACGGTAACACCCCAAGTATGTTTTTGGTTGGTACTGGCAACGAACTATTGTTTTCTCACTTGCACCACCCTTTCGAAAAAGAGCAGTTCTTCCTTATAGAAGAAGCCACCACTCAGATGAATCTGGCGTGTGCTACAAGCCCCGACAAGTCGAGTACACATGGATGGTTGACACACCCACTAAGCTATGCGCGAAGCAACAGCCTTACGTTTTTGCACTTCTAATAGAATCGGCGTTTTCACTTTGAGATTTTCATCCAATTCTACAACTTTTGATTTTTGCAATGTATTCAATGCACCATTAATATCAGCATGGATACATGTTCCTGCTTTACTTTGGTACAGACCACGCGTGATTCGTTTGCCACTAAAGTGATAATGCATCCTATCATCCTTAGACCAAACTGGAACCCTATCTTTATCAAGAAAACTAGCTTTTGAAGTATAGCTTTCTTCTTGTTTCAAAAATCGGATGCCTTCTTTTACACATTTATTCTCAATTGCTGCAATCAGTTTATGAAATGGGATTTGAACAAATGTTTGATTATTCTTTTTTCCCATATCAGATTTTTGTTTCCAACCAGCGTTATACCCTACGACAACCGTATCTATGTTAAATGCTTTCACTTTTTTGAACAACAGGCCTACAGTTTGTGAAATGTAACCATTTATTTGTCGTTCTCGTTTATGCCAAAGTGCAGCCATTTTATTCGTTACAACTCGTTTTGAAAGTCCATTCCCCCTATTTTTCTGTTGCAGATTACGTATCATTTTGTTGAAGTATTGGTTAATGGATTTTAATTTTTTTCCATCAATTAAGAATGTATCACCTGCATTTGTTGCACACCTTAATAATCTGTCTACACCTAAATCGCAACTCAAAGCGTTACTAGTAGTCGTTGATTGTTTCTTCATTTGAGAAACGTGCATCTCATATGTATAATGCACCTCAAAGAACCGACCTTTTTGCTTCGGTACAATCTCAATGTAGGAGATTTTTTTATTTCTTACATTTTTAGGCATACGTATTTTAATGGAACCGAATTTTTTTCTGCATGCAACATTCATCGGAATCATCCAATACCCGTTATCATCAACTTTTGGAACTTGATAGATTTCAATGATTCGTTTGTCAGTTGAACCAGAATAATTCGGAAACTTAGGACGACCTGTGAATATTTCAGGGTTTTTCGTCCACTGTTCCAATGCTTTAAAAAAGCTCTTCACTTCTGTAAATAAGGCTCTACGAATCGCTTGAACAGAGTTTGATTGCATACCCGAGTAGTTCATATCGGCTTGCATGGCAGTGTCCACTTCTTTTACAGTAGCCATTTTATTATGGTTCAAAAAACTTTGTTTTATGGTGTACAATCCAACATTTCGCAACGCTTTTGAACTATGCGACATGCGTTGAAGTAAACGAAATTCTTTTGCAGTAAGGCAAGCTCGTCCGATATTTTGTTTTTGAGTGAATCGTTGCAGGTTTTCTCTTTTCTTTTGTTTACGTAATACTTTCACTGCTTTCTTTTTAGCCATTGTTTTCACCACCTTTCTTAGAAGGTTCATTACTATTGACAAATCAATATTGGAACTGAACGGAACAAAATGTGAACATGGTCTTCATCGTGATTCCTTTTGATTCAAGTAACCGAATGATTATTATTATCCAATTTCGTTTTCTTACGATATATTCCCTCTTTATCTACGACAGATTATATCGTAAGATAAAAAGAAACAAATATTCGCCCTCAAAAAAATTGTTATGAACGAAAAAAAGTGTTTGGTCTACCTTCTGACGGCAATTCCTCTCCACCTTAATTGTTGGGTTTCACCCGTAACACAAATCAGATGGAATCTTCTTGCCTAAAGGAATAAAGTGAAACTTTCTTTTGCGATTTTTGCAAAAAATTAGCCCGTACCAATCGGGTTCCAACGGCTGGTTCGCCTTTCTTCTTTGCTTTACCTCCTACCAGGCGTTGGAACGGGAGAAAGTGAAACTTCTTTTGCACGCTTTTCGCAAAAGATTAGCCAAAACCAATCGGATTTTTTTAGCCTTCACTATTTTTACTAACAACTAGAAATTACTTATTATTATGTCTTACCGTTTAAGCGGAGCAATTCCAATCATTACATAACTAGGGGGATTTCTATATGAAAGCAAACTTGAAGATTCGAAATATCATTTTTATTTTAATCGGTTCCGCTATTTTTTCTTTCGGTATTGTGAATATCAATATTGAAAACCATCTTGCAGAGGGTGGATTTACCGGCATTACGCTATTATTATATTTTAAATTTTCACTTGATCCTTCCTATACAAACTTAATTTTAAACGTCCCTCTATTTTTCATTGGCTGGAAATTACTCGGCCGAACAACATTTTTATACACATTAATCGGTACATTTAGCGTCTCTTTATTCCTTTGGGTGTTTCAGCGCTACGAGGTTCTCAACTTACATTTAAACTTGCAAAATGATATGACACTGGCTGCTTTATTCGCTGGGGCATTTATCGGCATAGGACTTGGAATTATATTCAAATACGGCGGGACTACTGGCGGTGTTGATATTATCGCAAGGCTAGCTCACAAATATGTTGGCTGGAGTATGGGAAAAACGATGTTTATGTTTGATGCGGTCGTTATCATTATCTCTATTCTTACATATTTATCATATCGCGAGGGCATGTATACGTTAGTTGCTGTTTTTATCGGGGCTAAGGTTATTGATTTCATGCAAGAAGGTGCTTATGCAGCAAAAGGAGCAACTATTATTTCTGATAAAAACGATGAAATTGCTTCAAAAATTTTATCAGAAATGGAGCGCGGAGCAACCTTTTTAAAAGCAGTTGGATCCTATACAAAAATAGAACGTAATGTACTATATTGTGTTGTTGCTAAAAATGAAATCGTAAAATTAAAAAATATCATTATTTCAGTAGATCCACATGCCTTTGTCGCTGTAAGTGATGTACATGATGTAGTTGGTGAAGGTTTTACGTTAGATGAAAATAAAAATCCGTTACATAATTAAATTCAACTAGAAAAGCTCTGTAGCTTTTCTAGTTTTTTATTATAAATCTTTTAAGTTTCTCCAAATCCTCATAAATAAGCTCTAACAAACTCCGATTATAGAAAATAGAAGCTGGATGAAAGGTCGGAAAAATATGATATTCTTCTTCTGACCAAATAAATTCTGTACTGCTGCTATCTTTCAATCGCTGCACAGGTTGCTTTAACAATTCTCCATGAACATCCGTAATTTTATTATTTTTACCAACTAAACGCTGTAATGCAATATTACCAAGTGTGACAATAACCGGCTGCTGTATAAATTCCAGTTCATAATCTAGCAAAGGTGCATGGGCAAGTATCTCACCTTGATTCGGTGTTCTATTGTACTTCTTCTGTATTATTTCGCCATTTCGTTCCCTTTTCTCTCTCCATTTATAAGGTCTACTCCGGACCGCACTCGTAATATATACTTCTTCCCTTGTAACGTGAATAAGTTCTAAAAATTCCATTAAATGTTTTCCCGCTCTCCCACTAAATGGAATCCCATTATTAATTTCTGTTTCACCAGGTGCTTCTCCAACAAGCATTAATTTCGGGTTTTTAGGGCCCTGTCCACTTAAAAAACCTTCTAATTGGTATGTAGCACTACGCTCCTTCACTTGTTTAACTAAATAATATGGATATTCTATGTCCGTCACCTTCTTTCATCATTCCATACTTACCTTTATTTTAACTAGTTCTATACCCCATATTCTCTCTATTATTTCCATTTGTAACATATTCTAAGATTCAATCCACAAAACAAAAAAAGACTATCAAAATTGATAGTCTTTAATCGTCGCTACGCTGCATACCAGTATAAATTAATACGAGACGTAATAATTCAAATACTGCTACAGCAGCTGCTGCTACATATGTTAATGCTGCCGCATTTAATACTTTACGAGCTTGACCGTACTCATCTGTTGATACGATACCAAGTGCTTCAATTTGTTGCATTGCGCGTTTTGATGCATCAAACTCAACTGGTAATGTAACAAGTTGGAAAATAACACCTGCTGCCATTAAAATAATTCCTAGTAACAACAAACCAGACATTTGCGCAAATACACCAATTAGGACAAAAACCCATGACATGTTTGAACCAAAATTAGCAACTGGCACTAACGAATGGCGTACACGCATAAAGTTATAATCTTTCGCATCTTGAATTGCGTGTCCTACTTCATGTGCTGCTACAGCTGTACCAGCAACTGAATGACCATAATAGTTATCTGTCGATAATCTAACCGTCTTTACACGCGGGTCATAATGATCTGACAAATGACCTGGCGTTTCTTCTACGGCTACATTGTACAATCCATTTTCATCTAAAATTTTTCGAGCCACTTCCGCTCCTGTCATACCTGATGTTGAATAAACTTGTGAATACTTGCTATAGGCACTACGTACTTTTGACTGTGCATACAACGGTATGATCAAAATGATCGCGAAGTAAATTAAATAAAACATCATAAACCTCCATTGAAGTTTTAATTATAGTACTTCTCATTCTATTTTTTTCTTCCACCGTTGTCAATAAATAAACCTTACAATCCGTATCTTTATTTATGCGTATTACCTATCTTTAGAATGCAAGTTGCTTCTCCGCTTCTCTCTCTCCCCTTTATACTTTCTCCATCCAACATACGTTAAAGTGAACAAAATAAGTCCTCCAGTAATTGTCATAAACCAAATGAGAGAGGGAGCAATCTCATCTTTTTTTACTGTATGAAATATTTTTTGCAAATCACCTTTAATAATCCCTAGTTGCATTTGTCCACCTTTCGTTTTTAACATAACGTTACGAAATTCATCCAAATAAGATAAATGTGCATTTACACGCTGCGCTTCGTTTTCTGGCAGAGCAATCATTAAACTAGGATAAATAATATTAAATTCATTTAAAAATGTATTTAGCGTCTGTTGGAACTGTCCATCATCTTCTTTTTCCATCGCCTTTTCTACTTGAGAAAAAGCATTCATTATCTTTCTTTCTCTTTCCATCCAAAGTGGCTGATATTTAGATACTTGTGCATCAACAGCAAGTTGTAACGCTAACATATTATCCACTTTAACTTGCCTATCTGAATCTTCCGCGAGAGATTGTTTCGCCTTATCGTATGCTAAAGAAACGACTCTAATTTGTCCCGGAGTTACTTTTGAATTATTTTCATTCTCCTTTGATAGAAATTGCTCTGAGAAATGGTACAGTACTTGTATTGCCTTTTCATCTTCTTTTTTCTTCACTAACTGCAAAGAGTCATCTAGCAATCCAGTTAGTTCGCTCCACTCTTCAGCATATATACGTACTGGAAACATTATAATTAGAAATGCTATCAGTCCAATTAATGTTCTCTTCATCCCGGTCCCCCCTATAACTACTAGTACAAAATATGTGGAATTGGACAAGAATAGAACAGAACAAAACCAAAAAATATATTATCTCTATGAAAACAAAAAAATTCTCTTTAAACAGAGAATTTTTTCTTTGAAACCCTTTTCTTTTTCACTAAATATTTATACACACCGTAACAAAGCATGCTACCACCTAAAATCAATAATAAAATAATACATGCAGCATGCATAAAGAATTCTTCCGGTAACATTAAAATAACCGGATCTGTTTCAATATCAAACATCCAATAATCATTGCTAAATAAAAGCTTATGAAATAATACGAAACTCTTTTCAAAATTAATAGCAATTGGTAACGTAAGAGCTATTGGAAAAATAATTGTAAGAATCGCTCCGTGAAGTAAAAACTTTTCTTTTTTCTTTTTTAATAAATACGCTCCTCCTAATACAGCAATTACAATCGTTCCATACATTATATATTGAATCTTTACTAAAATATTTTTAACATCTACAAAATGAATGCGTCCATTTGTGGACATATCTAATGTCGGCAATTGTAATGCACCTTCATAAAACGGCGATAAATATGTAATAAGCACATCATAGTTTCTCTTAATTTCATCTTTCGTCATATCCGCTAAATCTGGAATATTTAAAAAATCAATTTCAAAATAATACAACCATTTTCCATATACAACTACCGTTGTCGCGAGAGCGAAAACAGAAAATGCTATGCTATAGGAAACTACTAAAGTGATCAATCGATCCAATATGTTTATACCGCTCTTATTTTTCTTCATTTTCTCCCCCTAAATGTCCTCACCATCATAAAGAAAACTGTTTTCGGTTCTCACGTAAGCAATAATAATATGTAATACACAGTACAGCAATACTTAACCAAAACGTAAAATAACCAATTTTCTCTACAAACAAATGCATAATCCCATATCTCGGCATTTGCCAAAATAAATAATCAATTGCATCATTATGTAATGTCCATATGCCAGCTACAGTGAAGTGCCATTTTTTTATCCGATAAAACGGAGCATATAACATTCCCTGCACTGCCATCGCAAAATGAGATAACATTAACATATATCCCATAAGGCCAATAGGGCCTTTTACATAAATCATAATTGCATTTACAACAACAGCCCAAACACCATATTTTATTAAAGTAACTATCGCTAGCGCTTCTATTAACCCCCAGTTCTTCTTCATCAAAAAAGCAATTAAAACAAAGACAAAAAAGAGAGTCGCCATAGGGCTATCTGGTACAAACGGCCAAAATATAGGTGAGGTTTCTTTTAATTGATTTCCATACCATATGAATCCGTAAATTGTACCTAATATGTTAACAACCAATAAAAATAATAGTACCGAACGTTGCCTTAACATTGCATACAAGTAAGCCAAGCTGTATGTCCAACACCTTTCAAACAAAGTAATTCTTTCATCGAACTCTACTCTATTATATAGCAAACTTTCCGTCATCGTAGAGTAGAAAACTGAAACAGATTAAATTTTCTTTAGGGATGGCTTTGCTATCCCTTTTCTGTTTCAGCTTCCCCTCATCAAACCGTACGTGAGGTTTTCCCTCATACAGCTTTCCGATGCTCTTCCTTCTTTAGCTTTCAGTTTGTTCTAGCTTCCTACTTTCACGAGTGTGTATGTTATTTTCTACATCAAGTCCTTGATACGACCATGTTTCTTTTCTTATTCCAGAAAAGGTTAAGCCGTTCTAAGACGTACCAATTTATTTTACCGAGCCACTTCTGTCCAATTGAAGATAGACTATAATAATTTTTGAATCCTTGTAGAATTCTATTTAAACCTTTCACCATCAAACAGTGCCCAGCTTAGCTGGGCACGCAAAATAAAAAGCTGACCACAGATTTTGTAGTCAGCTTTTCTATTATTTTTTATTATACTTTGCAACGAATTCCGAAAGCTTTTTCAGTTCCTCATCTGTACCTTTAAATACACCTTTAGGCATTGAACCTTTTCCATCTTTCGCAATTTTAGCGATTTCTTCTGGTTTTAAAGTTAAGTTTTGCAAAGCCGGTGCTGCCGCTCCGCCCTGTAAATTGTCACCATGACATGTTAAACAAGTATTTTTTTGCATCAACTTGTAGCCGTCATCATTTTTATCAACTGGTGCTGTTTTTACAATTGCTCCTTGTTTTTTTGCAGCTTCCCAATCGTGGTGTGCTACAGATTCCCAAGTTAAAAAAATAATCGATGCAATTGCTAAAAGCATAAACCCCGTTGCTACAGGACGCTTCAATGGCGCTCTTTCTGGGCCTCGATCTAGAAACGGAGCTAATAGTAACGCTCCAAACGCAATCCCCGGCATAATAAACGCACCAATTACAGTAAATGAGCCTGAAGCATACGAATACTTTAATAACTGATACAAGAATAAGAAATACCAATCTGGAAGTGGTATATATCCTGCATCTGTAGGATCCGCCATTCTCTCAAGCGGTGACGGATGCGCCACTGTTAAACATAAATAACCGACTAAAAAAACTGCACCAACCATCCATTCTTTTAACAAGAAATTCGGCCAAAACGCTTCTGTTTTCCCTGGATATTCAGAATAATCTTTTGGAATATTTGGTTTCCGGGCTACTGGTACCCGAGAATCTCCTACAAACTTCATCCCTTTGCCGCGATGCATAATCTCCCTCCTTTTGTTCTTTCCCCTTTAATTTAGCAATCTCTTATAGCGGACCGGAAATACCTTGTTTGCGAATCATGATGAAGTGGAAGGCCATTAAACCTAGAAGTGCTGCTGGTAAGAAGAAGACGTGAATAGCAAAGAAGCGAGTTAATGTTTGAGCGCCAACGATTTCGGAATGACCAGCGAGTAATGTTTTAATATAAGGACCAATGAGCGGCGTTTGCTCTGCAATTTGAATCCCTACTTTCGTAGCAAATAACGCTTTCATATCCCACGGTAATAAATATCCGGTAAAACCAAGACCTAACATAACAAAGAAAATAAGAACACCAACAATCCAGTTTAACTCACGAGGCTTTTTATACGCACCTTGGAAGAAAACTCTGAGTGTATGTAAAAACATCATTACAATTACGAGACTAGCGCCCCAGTGATGCATACCACGAACAATTTGCCCGTAAGCTACTTCATTTTGTAAATAATAAACCGACTCCCAAGCATTTTTAATATCCGGCACATAATACATCGTCAAAAACATTCCGGACAAAATTTGAATTACTGTAACGAAAAAGGTAAGTCCTCCAAAGCAATAGACGAATGCAGAAAAGTGATGTGCCGGGTTAACATGCTCAGGTACTTCATGATCAGCGATATCACGCCATATCGGTGTAATATCTAAACGTTCGTCTACCCAATCATAAATTTTATTTAGCATCTACTTTGCACCCCCTCTTGGCTTCGCTTTTCCTAAATACAGCGTTCCATCTTTCACTTTAGACTCGTACACATCAAGCGGAGCAAGAGGCGGTGTGCCTTTAATGTTCATCCCATCTTTTGTGTAACGTCCCCCGTGACACGGGCAAAAGAATTGATTAGGATGTGCTTTGTCCGAATTCCAGTTCACTGTGCAACCTAAATGTTTACATACTGGAGAAAACGCAACAATTTCTCCACTTTCATCTTTATGCACCCAAGCAGATTTTGGCTCTTCAGACTTGTACCATCCGTCAACCTGCTTCACCTTAAAATCGAAGCGCTTCGGCTCTGTTGTAATATCCTTTACTTGCCCAACAGCAACCATATCTGTTCCCGCTTCTTTTCTTAACACCGGATCAAGCGCAAACCTCGTCATCGGCAGTAAAATACCCGCCGCCATAAAGCCTCCTACCCCTGTAAGTGTGTAATTTAAAAACTGTCTTCTTGACACACGATGTTCTTTCTCGCTCACGAAAATTTCCCCCCTCTATCAGAAATTGTCCCCTCGTGAAAAAATTATATAAAAAATAAAAACTAGGACACTATCATGATATAATACCCTCTTGTATAGGTCAATATCATACTACTCATAATAATAAGAACTTTCTGTTTATTATTATTTTATCCATCTTTCTTCCAACATTTCCATAATATTTTTTATGTGTGCACGAATAACTTCCCTTTTCGCTTGGTCACTAAATTGCTCTAATGATAACGATGGAAACCAAAATAAATCACCCTGCACATCTCTCATATCTTCTTTCCATGAAAAGTCACTTGTCACATAGGCAATATGCTTAAAACCTTGCCTTTGCAAATGATCTGTCCATTCTTGCAAACGGTCTTTTTCATTCTTTTGGCTCTCTACCAAATACGTAAATGCGGGCAGTAAAAGCACTCTTCCTTTATACTCCCTTTCCAACTCCATACTCAAAGCCTCAATAAATTCGCCTTGCTCTACAACCATTTTCATCCCTTTTGCTGCCGAAATAGACAAAAGGGGTATAATCCCTGTATCTACATACTCCCTCGCTTGCTCAAACTGTTCTACATCTTTTACAATCCATTTCACCTTTTCTCCCCTCCTCCATTCGAAATAACAGAACTTTCACTTTATATATATTAAACCATACTAAAAGAGGTAAAAAAAGAAAAACTACCTATTATTAAGTAGTTTTTCTTAAAAAGTCTGAATTTCGTAAAGATTACATAATCAAAATGAATTCTATAAAATTTTCAACTCTGCTGTTAACCTATGAAATGCTTCCTTATCTTGCTTATCCAAAGCTTCATCAATTTGTTTCAAAAGACGTTCTCTTCTAAATGAGAATACACTTTCTTCTAAAAATCGTTCTGCAAGCAATCGATCTTTTTCATTCACTTCAATATGCTTTGGCAAATATGGGTTTTCTTCTAATACAGCTACATAGTTTGCATTTTGGAACGATGATTTAAAATTAAGCTGAATATAAATATCCTCATCTCGATTCAAACGAATATCATGAAACGATTTTTCTGCATCTGTTGTCATTACATTTTGTTTGAAAAAGTGAAACGGTGTGTCTTTCACACAATTTGCTGACATTACTAAGCCACGCGGACAATATTTTGCATGTTCTACGAAGTGGACTTTATGCATTAATTGATCGTGACTCATTAAATAATTCAAAATCCATACACATTCACGCTGTTTCAGTTGGTAATTATTCAAAAACCATTTTACAAAATCCTTCTTCTCGTTTACAGAAACAGGGGTATTCATAGCGATTAAGTCCCTCCTCTGTCTTTCTCTTTTCTTTTTAGATTCAAGAAGCGGCATTCAGTTTCCTTCCAACTTATGAAAAATCCTCTAAATTATATAACAATTCTTCAATATGAATTTGTGTCGGGTCTAGTTGTATTAACTGCGTAAATACTTCTTTCGCCTCTTTTCGCATTCCTTCTTCTAATAAGAAATAACCGTACTCTTCCAAGAAATCTGGATGATTCTTAAAAGAAGTATATGCACTTTCATAGTGTTTTAATGCATCCGAATACATTTCTAATTGTTTTTTTGCAAATGCAAGATCCCAAAGTAGTTGTGTATCTGGTTCTCCACTGTCAATTGCACGCTCTACAACTGCAATTAGCTCTTCGTATTTCTCTTGTTCTTTTAAAATATACGCATATTTTAATATCGCACCTAAATGTCCCGGATCTAGCTCCAGCGCTTTTTGAAGCACTTCTTCAGCCTCCGCTATTTTACCTAATTTCGCCGCAATATTCGCTAATTCTACATAGAAAGGAACAGACAGCTCATCTACTTTAATTCCTTCTTGAAGTGTTTCATAGCTTTCTTGAAGCATGCCTTCTTTTTCATAGCTTTTCGCTAAATACATGTATAACGATGCGTATTCAGGATCTAATTCTTTTAATTCTTGCCAAGCACCAATTGCTCTTTGATATTCTTCTCCTTGGTATAATGTGAAGGCATATCCAAATAATGAGTGAATATCTTTTTGCTCTTCTAACCCCGCTTCATAGTAAGAGATTGCCTCTTCCCAGTTTCCAATAGCACTTAAAGTTTCTGCTAGACGAAGCGCAATGACAACACCACCCATAACTTTATGTTCTGCTAGTAACGATTCATAATAAGTGATCGCCTTTTGCTCTTCACCTTTACTACTATATAATTCTGCTAACCCAAACGTAATAACAGGTTCGTCTGGCATCATTTCTTTCGCCTTTAATAGTTTTTGTTCTGCTACATCATCAAAACCTTGCATTTGGAATAAATCCGCTACAAGTAATAACGATTGAACATATAAATCATCGTTTTCTGGAATATCATGAAGCACTTCAATCGCTTCATCTTCTTTATCTAAATCAATATATAATTCTGCTAAAAATACCGTAAATTCACTTTCTTCCGGATATAGCAAGCGTAAGTCTTCAGTAATTGCTAACGCCTCATCCATAAACCCAAGTGTATGATAGTAACGAGCGATATCATACTTCTCTTCATCATTAGCAACTCGTAGTTGTTCTTTTAATAATTGTAATCCTTTTTCTGCTTCACCGTTTTCAATATAAGAAACAGCCTGTTCAAACTTTTGCATAAACGTCTCCTTTAATTCAAAAAATATTCTCTTCTGTTCATTTATCATAAGCAACTAGGTGTAAGAACGCAACCTTTTGAGTGAGCTACCTCTTCCTATACTTTCTCTCATAGCGCAGCTAATTGTTCGAAAAATTCCGGATACGATACAGCGATCGCATCACTATTCTCTATTTTCACTTCTCCATCTATAATACACGATGCGATTGCAAGCATCATCCCAATACGATGATCGCCGTGACTATTAACAGTATTTCCTTTTAAACTTTGTTTACCATATATAATCATACCATCTGGTGTAGCTTCAATCTTCGCACCTAATTTGCCTAATTCATCTACAACCGTATCGATACGATTTGTTTCTTTTACTTTTAACTCCTCAGCGTTTTTAATAACAGTAATTCCTTCTGCCTGCGTTGCCAATAAAGCAATTACAGGAATTTCATCAATTAATCTTGGAATAAGAGTTCCACCAATTTCTATTCCTTTTAGTTTAGATGTTTCAATCGTAATATCCCCGCACGGTTCAAACTCTTTATTTCTAATATGATCGATAGAAATAAGTGCACCCATCTTTGTTAATACATCTAAAATCCCTGTTCTCGTCGGATTTAAACCAACGTTTTCCAATACAAGCTTACTATTTTGGACAATTGCACCAGCTACTAAGAAAAATGCCGCCGAAGAAATATCTCCTGGAACTTCTATGTCTGCACCTTTAAGTTGTTGTCCACCTTGTAATGAAACGGTCCGTCCATTAACATCTACGGTACAACCGAATGCACGCAACATTCTTTCCGTATGATCACGAGATTGCATAGGCTCTGTTACCGTAGTAATCCCTTCTCCTTGCAAACCCGCAAGTAAAACTGCTGACTTCACTTGTGCGCTTGCTACTGGTGAATGGTAATGCATACCTTTTACTTTACCACCGCGAATAGATAAAGGTGTATATTGTCCGTTTTCTCTACCATCAATTTGAGCATTCATCTTACTAAGCGGGTCTGTAACACGTTTCATAGGACGTTTTCCAATTGATGCATCACCAATTATCGTACTATGGAACGGTGTATTTGCTAAAATCCCAAGCATAAGACGAATAGTCGTCCCTGAATTCCCCACATCTAATACTTCTTTCGGTTCTTGTAAATTATGTAATCCTTTACCGTAAATCGTGACATCGTTACCAAACTGTTCAATCTGGACACCTAGTTTTTGAAAACATGCAATTGTACTTAAACAATCTTCTCCTAATAAAAAATTTGATACTTTCGTCGTCCCTTCCGCTATCGCTCCAAACATAACAGAGCGATGCGAAATAGATTTATCTCCTGGAACAACAATTTTCCCATTCAAACTATTTTTTCGTCCTACTAGTTTCAAACTGTATCCTCCTCACATTTTAAATAAGTTATATGTACAATAGTTCTTCTTATACGTCTACTTCTATTGTAACGTTTTCTTTCTTGAACGTGCAAACAACTCCCCTTATTGCAAGTTCAAATGAAAAAGGCTCCTGTAACAGGAGCCTCCACCATTTCTTAAGAATACGTTTCTTCTTTCTTCACTTGTTCTTTTACAAGTTCCGTAAGTAATTCAATAATCTCATCATTTTCTTCTTTTAATCCAACAGTAATACGAATACCATCATGCATACCAAATGCTGCACCAGAACGAACGATATATCCTTTTTTCATTAATCGTTCGAAAGCTTCATTACCAGGTATACCAAGTTTCAAGAAAATGAAATTCGCTTGAGATGGATAGTAGAATACGTTATATTCCTTACAAAATCCATAATATTGATTTAATCCTCCGGCATTTTTCTTCACACACTCTTGTAAAAACTGTTGATCCTCTATTGCCGCTAATGCTACCGCTTGGGCGATAGTCGATGTGTTAAATGGTAGTCTTGCTACCTCTAGCTGCCCAATAAGCTTTGCATCACCAATCGCATATCCAATACGAAAAGCAGCTAATCCATATGCTTTTGAGAATGTGCGTAGCACCATAAGATTTTCGTACTTTTCAAGAAGAGGTAATGTTTGCGGATAATCTTCTGCCCCAGCATATTCATAATATGCTTCGTCCATAATAACGAGCGCTGACTTTGGAACTGATTCTAAAAATGAAAGTAATTTTTGTTTTTCTACATATGTACCTGTCGGATTATTCGGATTACAAATCCATACAATCTTCGTTTTCTCATCTACTTGTTGTAACATTGCATCTAAATCGTGAATGCCATCTTTAAGTGGTACTTCACGAACTTCTGCTCCTTCAATAACAGCATGGTGATGGTATTGCGAGAACGTAGGGTTCGCCATTACAACATTTGTTCCATTATGTAGCAAAGCACGACTAATCATTTGAATGACTTCATCTAGCCCACTACCAAATAAAAGTTGTTCCGCTTTTACACCTAAATGCTCTGCTACTTTCTCACGAAGCTCAAAAGCCGCCCCGTCCGGATAGAGTGCATATTGATTAGCTAACGAAGTTAATGCTTCTGTCACACGCGCAGAGCAGCCAAATGGGTTTTCATTCGACGCTAACTTCACAATTTTTGACAATCCATATTCTCTTTTTACTTCTTCAATATTTTTCCCAGGTACATATGCTCTCAAAGTTAACAATTGCTCTTTTACTCTCACTTTTCTTCCCCCAGTCATTGATATGATTTATAATGTCTTACTGTCACCTTTAATCATAACCGTCACCATTACGAGAATACCTTTAAATATGCATTTCATACCTGTTCTACGACTTTTTTACACCATATCCTTTTGAAATGCTTCTAACGCAATATGAACAGTCTCATCTGAAATAGATACGACATTCACTCCCCCATATTCCTGCATAAGCACCATATGAATTGTTCCAGCATTTGCTTTTTTATCTTGTTTCATCAACTGAACGAGACGTTCTACATTCAAGTCACTTGGCATTTTTGGATAACCGTATTTCAAGAACCACTGCTTCATTTCTTCATAAGAAAGATCAACTTTGTACACTTGCTCACTTAAAAACATAGCAAATAGCATGCCAACCGCTACTCCATCACCGTGAGTAATATTCCCATATCCTAACTCTTTTTCAAGAGCATGTCCTAACGTATGCCCAAAATTCAAATGGGCACGTACACCTTTTTCTGTTTCGTCTTGCGACACAATATTCGCTTTCACAGGAATCGCCTTCGTTAATATATGAATTAACTTTTCATCACGAAGATCCGTTAACGTTTGCACTTCTTCTTTTAACCAATGATATAGCTCTACATCACCAATAAGAGCATGCTTTATCACTTCTGCATAACCTGATCGCCACTCTTTTTCAGGAAGTGAATGTAAAAATGGCGTATGATATACAACAGCTTCTGGCTGATGAAATGCTCCAATCATATTTTTTCCTAGTGGATGGTTAATTGCTACTTTCCCGCCTACTGCGCTATCGTGAGCTAATAAAGTCGTTGGAACTTGGACAAAGCGAATACCACGCATAAACGACGCAGCAACAAATCCAGCCAAATCTCCAATCATTCCGCCTCCAAGTGCGATGATTAAAGAATTTCTATCTAATTTATTTTCAAGAGCCGAAGTGTGAGCCTCATAGAAATTTTCAAAAGACTTCTCTTTTTCGCCACTCGGTACAACAAACGAAAATACTTTTTGCTCTACTTGCAATGCATCAACAACTGTCTGTAAATGCAGTGATGCAACAGCTTCATCAGAAATGATCATTATGTTCGATACTGCAGGATTCATTTTTTGAATAAGCGTTGTTAAGTGTGACAACGCCTCCCTTCCAACATGTACATCATATTCTTTTGATTTCGTTTGAATATGTATGTTCTCCATTAAAATCCCCTCGCATATTCATTATGTTTCTCAATATTTTCACGTATAAGATCGATACGATCTAATCCAAATTGTTCAATTAAAGCTGTTGCGAGCTCCCAAGCCACAACAGCTTCAGCCACAACGCTAGCTGCTGGCACTGCACAACTATCTGAACGTTCAATACTCGCTGTAAAAGGTTCTTTCGTATCAATATCAACACTTTGAAGCGGTTTATATAATGTCGGTATCGGTTTCATAACACCGCGCACAACAACCGGCATACCAGTTGTCATGCCACCTTCTAATCCACCTGCATTGTTCGTTTTTCTTCTGTACCCTTGCACTTCATCCCAAAGGATTTCATCATGCACTTCACTTCCAGGTCTATGTGCTGCTTCAAAACCAATTCCAATTTCAACACCTTTAAAAGCGTTAATACTCATAATTGCCGCTGCTAATTTTGCATCTAATTTTCTATCATAATGTACATAGCTACCTACCCCAATTGGCATTCCTTCTACAACTACTTCAACAATACCACCGATAGAATCACCATTTGCCTTCGCATCATCAATTGCTTGCATCATCTTTTTACCGGCCTCTTCATCTAAACAACGTACAGGAGATGCTTCTGTAGTACTTTGTAATTCCACAATAGAGTTATATTTAATATTTGCTGCCTGTACACCACCAATCTCGATAACATGTCCCGCTACTTGTATACCTAATTCCGCCAATATTTTTTTTGCAACTGCACCAGCTGCAACACGAACTGTCGTTTCACGTGCTGAAGAACGCTCTAATACATTCCTCATATCTCTATGACCATATTTAATCGCACCATTTAAATCAGCGTGTCCAGGTCTAGGTTTCGTAACTTGTCTTTTCATTTCTTTCTCTTCCTGCTCAGTTAACGGCTCTGCACCCATAACCTTTGTCCAATGTGTAAAATCACGATTTTCAACAACAAGTGCAATCGGGGACCCCATCGTCTTCCCATGCCTAACACCACTTACAATTTGCACTTGGTCTTTCTCAATTTGCATGCGTCTACCGCGTCCATATCCTTTTTGTCTTCTAGCTAATTCTTCATTTATATCATTCGCTACTAAAGATAACCCTGCCGGAACACCTTCTAAAATTGTCGTAAGTTGCGGACCGTGGGATTCACCAGCTGTAATATATCGCATACGTTATTCCTCTTTTCGCATATGTATTTATCCCGCTACATAAAGCAGCTATATTATCTTCCATCACTCTTTAAAATACAAAGAAATTATATAGTAAATCGAATGTTTGCTTTCCCTACTTGTAATTGCTCGATTATTTTCATAATAGTAGACCTTTTACTTTACATACCAATATATCATAACAGTCCTAACTTCGTAACTGATCGAAATAAAAAAAGTGCAAGAAGAATACCCCTATTCTTCTCGCACTTTTTACTATTATCACAGTTATTAAAGCGTTTACAAATTATTTCAAAATAATTAGTAAATCCATTGATTCATTAATTTTGAGTAGTCTACTAATTCTTCTTCCTTAAAGAAAATAGCAATCTCGCGTTCTGCACTTTCTAAAGAATCCGAACCGTGGATAATGTTTTTCGCAACAGTTACACCGAAATCTCCACGAATTGTTCCAGGAGCAGCTTCATGTGGTCGTGTTTTACCCATCATATTGCGTGCTGTATCTACTACACCTTCACCTTGCCATACCATTGCGAATACAGGACCAGATGTAATAAAGTCTACTAATTCACCAAAGAAAGGTCTTTCTTTATGCTCACCGTAGTGTTGTTCAGCAATTTCCGGAGTAACTTGCATTAATTTTGCACCAACTAATTGAAAGCCCTTTTTCTCAAAACGAGCTACAATTTCCCCAATGAAGGCACGTTGTACACCGTCTGGTTTTACCATTAGAAATGTTTTTTCCATAAAAAATCTCTCCACTTCTGAATTATGTATGTAATTGTATATCCCCACACACATATTAACACCCTTATCACAATTGCGCAATAGTTTTGAAATAGAGAGATTATTTTATTTTTTAGACAAAACACTAAAATTTTCGTTTTCCAATATACTTTGCGACATTTTGCAACGCATACTTCGCCTGTCCACGAGGGAGTGGTTTTATTATTTCTAATGCTTTATGTAAATAACGTTCACTAAACGAAAATGCTTTATCAATAGCTTCGCTCGCTTTAATATCATCAATAATTTCTTTCATTTCACTTGCTGTTGTATTTTCATGTACAGATGTAATTTTTTGACGAAGAACTGGATCTTCCATGGCATACAAAACAGGTAATGTAATGTTACCTTGTAATAAATCACCACCAGCAGGCTTTCCAAGCTTCTCTTCTGTCGATACGAAATCTAAAATATCATCAATAATTTGATAAGACATACCAACAAAATATCCGTACCAAAATAGACGATTTACAGTATCACGATTAGCACCAGCAGCAATCGCTCCCAACTGACAACTTGCGGCGATTAACAATGCTGTTTTTCGTTTTATCCTTCTTAAATACGTTCTTAAATTTTGATCATAGTTATACTTATCTTTAATTTGTTCGATTTCACCTTTACAAACTTCTAAAATTGTATGAGACAACGCTTGATGTGCATCTGGAATTTCTATATTTGTTATACATTCAAGAGACTTCGCAAACAAGTAGTCTCCTGTATACATTGCAATACGATCTCCCCATTTCGCATTCACTGTTGCGCTACCGCGTCGTAAAAACGCAGCATCAATGACATCATCGTGAACAAGCGAAGCCATATGAATTAGTTCTAATGCAACCGCAACATGCTTAATTGCATCTAACTTATAATCCCCAAATTTCCCTGCAAGCAAAACAAAAACAGGGCGAATCCGCTTCCCACCTGCTTCAATAAGCTGTAATGCCGCTTCTTCTACTAACGGCTGCTCAGAAGCAACTGTCTTCTTCAATTCTTTTTCTATAACATTAATATCCGATCGTAAAAAAGAGTACATAAGTTGTAACTTCATATTGTTCACCTTAACCTAAAACGTCTTTTTTCTATTTTCTATTTTGATTCTGGTTTAATACCTAAATGCATAGCTGCTACACCAAAAGTAAATGGTTTCACTTGCACATTCTTAAGCCCAGCTTCTTCAAACATACGTGCTAACTCTTTCATCCCTGGGAATGTACTAGCAGATTCCTGAAGCCATGAATATTCTTTATAACTTTTCGCAAACATCTTTCCAAATAACGGCATGATATATTTAAAGTATAAGACATACCCTTGACGAAAACCTATCATCGTTGGTTGGGATGTTTCCAGGCAAATTACTTTTCCACCAGGCTTTACTACACGCGTCATTTCTTTTAATACTTGCATGTAATCCGGAACGTTACGTAACCCAAAACCAATCGTTACATAATCAAACGTATTATCTTCATAAGGAAGTTCCATTGCATTTCCATGCATAAGTTCTACTTGCTTTAATTCTAAAGCTTCTACCTTTTGTTTACCGACAGCTAGCATATTTTCGCTAAAGTCTAAACCGTAAACCTTCCCATCTTCACCTACAGCTCCCGCTAGTGCAATTGTCCAATCTGCCGTCCCGCAGCATACATCAAGTGCCTTACTCCCGGGTTTCACATCCATAATTCGCATCGTTTCTTTGCGCCATGCCTTATGCCTTTGAAAACTAATTACAGAATTCATCACATCGTATTTATCAGAAATTTTCTCAAATACGTCATGTACTCTTTCTTCTTTTGATTGTTGCATGCTCGTACCTTCTTCCAATGTAAAGTTGCTTATTTCCTTGATTTATCTCTTAACATAGAAATTATCTCATTAACTTCTGTATGATTCTCTAAAAAATTTTCTTCCTGCTTTCTCATTTCCATAAGCCATTCATTAATTACTGTTTCCAGATTTTTATCATCATCCAATGAGATTTTTTGGACTGCTTGAAAAACAGGTGAATTTTGTTTATCAGCATACAATTGACACTCTTTTTGAAGACGATTTTTTCCTAACACATAAGTTATATATGGTTTCCAATTAGATAACTGAAAATGATCACATGTTTTTTGCAAAAGCGCAGATTCAATTATTACTACACTTTCCATTATGTCTTGAATCGCCACATGTGCTTTTTGATATAGCATAATTTTATGTTCATTAATCTCCTTAATTCCTTCAGCAAGTGCACGAATTAAGATAATATCACAATTCATTGACAATAAGTAATAGTATAGACCACTATAATAATCCCCTGCAAGAACTGTCAATTGACGACGCTTATGGAATCCACTCGTCTCTTCGTTTGCTTTATTTGATACTTTTTCATGTGTATCAAGAGCAATTTGTACAAGCATAATCGTTACGACATAATGATCAATTTGTTCTTTATGTATATTTGCACTTTTTAATGCACCGTATAACAGCGCTATTTTTTCTTCATCAATAAATGGTTCTTCAATATAGTTTATAAAATAAGGATGGCGTAATTTCTCCATCAATTTCTCTTTAATACCCGCATACCCTCCGTAGATGTCACACACAAAAAATCACCCTTGTTTTCTAATTCATAAAATTTATTATAACACATACATTCTATTTTCTATAATCAAAACTTGGCTACTTCTGCCAAACTGCCACCGAATAAAGCCTCAACTTTTATTCATACAAGTTATCTTCGTCTCTAACAACTACAAACATTCATTTACACAAAAGGCAGAAGTAATTTTCAACCTTTATATTCTTGCTCTTTAACATTAAAACTATATCATTTTTTTGTATATAAAAAAAAGAAAAGCAGTTTCCCGCTCTTCTTTAATTCGTCTTAATAAACGATAAAATTTCACTACGTGCTGCTGCATCATTTTCTAACACGCCGCGCACCGCAGTCGTTACTGTTTTCGCACCAGGCTTTTTCACACCACGCATCGTCATACACATATGCTCTGCTTCTACTATTACCATTACACCATGCGGCTCTAGTACTTCCATAATAGAGTTAGCTACTGTTGATGTAATTCGTTCCTGTAGTTGTGGACGACGCGCAATCGTGTCTACAGTACGAGCTAATTTACTTAGTCCTGTTACTTTTCCACCTTGCGGAATATATGCAACGTGAGCAACTCCATAAAACGGAACAAGATGATGCTCACACATCGAATAGAATGGTATATCTTTTACTAGCACAAGCTCTTCGTGGTCTTCTCCGAATACTTTGTGTAAATGCTCTTTCGGATCCTCATGCATTCCTGAGAATACTTCTGCGTACATTTTCGCAACACGTTTCGGTGTATCAAGTACTCCCTCGCGATTTGGGTCATCTCCGATTGCCTCTAAAATAAGACGTACTGCATGTTCAATTTGTTCTAAATTAACTTTTGCCATCCGCTAGCCCTCCCGAAAAACCTAAAAGTGATACGAACACATTCTAGCATATTTATGTTTTTAAAAGCAAAAAGAAGAGTTTCCAAAAAGGAAACTCTTCTTCCCTGTTAATATGTAAGGATTATTTAACCGCATCTTTTAACGCTTTACCAGGTTTGAATGCAGGTACTTTACTTGCAGCGATTTCAATCTCCTCACCTGTTTGTGGGTTACGACCTTTACGAGCCGCACGCTCACGAACTTCGAAGTTACCGAATCCGATTAGTTGTACTTTATCACCTTGTTTTAAAGCTTCTAAGATAGAATCAAAAACAGCGTCCACTGCTTTTGTTGCGTCCTTTTTAGAAAGGGAACTTGCTTCTGCAACAGCATTGATTAAATCTGTCTTGTTCATGCCATTCACCTCCTCCCAAAGATAAGACTGTATAATGATCATAAAATGAGTCTTACTTTCATTTGTAGGCAATTTTTACAAATTCTATACTACAAAGATGTAGATAAATCATTATCAACGCCTATATTATACGATTCTCCTTTATAATTCAATATTTTTAAGGAAATTGTTACTCTAAAAATGTGAAATTCTGATGAAACTTGACAATTTACAACAAAATATTAGATAATGACTGTTTATTTTTCTATTACGTACTCAAAAAGAAAAAAATCCCTCTGCAATTAGAGGGATTTTTTTCTTATAATATAATCGCAATTAATCCGCCAGATCCTTCATTAATAATTCTTTCTAGCGTTTCTTTTAATTTATAACGAGCGTTTTCTGGCATTAGAGATAACTTCGCTTGAATTCCTTCTCTAACAATAGAGCTAAGAGAGCGCCCAAATATATCAGAATTCCAAATTGATAGCGGGTCATCTTCAAAATCTTGCATCAAGTAACGAACTAGTTCTTCACTTTGTTTTTCAGTACCGATAATTGGTTCAAATGTTGATTCTACATCCACTTTAATCATATGAATAGACGGCGCAACCGCTTTTAATTTAACACCGAACCTTGAGCCGTGACGAATAATTTCCGGTTCATCTAAGCTCATATCAGCTAATGCAGGCGCTGCTACTCCATATCCGGTTTGTTTTACCATCCGCAAGGCATCCGCCACTTGGTCATATTCTGTTTTCGCATGAGATAAATCGAGCATAAGCTTTAATAAATGATCTTTCCCTCGAATCTCTACTCCTACTACTTCTTTTAAAATTTGATCATACAATTCATCTGGCGCATATAAATCAATCTCTGCCACACCTTGCCCCATATCGATGCCAGCTAGACTCGCTCGATCAATAAATTCATATTGACTAAACTGCCAAACGACACGGTCCACATCACGAAGACGTTTTATATCCTTTACAGTCTCTTGAACCGCTTCCTGATAACTTTGGCGTAACCAATGCCCTTCATTTAGTACCATTACCCAGCTCGGAAGGTTTACATTCACTTCTAAAACCGGGAACTCGAATAATGCTTCTCGCAGTACGTTATACACATCTGTTTCTCTTAAACTCTCTACACTCATCGCAATTACTGGGATATCATATTCTTCTGATAAACTTTGACGTAACTGCTCCGTATCTGGATGGTATGGCTGTACAGTATTGATAATCATAATGAAAGGCTTTCCTACTTCTTTTAACTCATTTACAACGCGTTCTTCTGCCTCTATATAATCTCTTCTTGGAATTTCACCAATTGTTCCATCTGTTGTAATAACGACACCAATTGTTGAATGCTCTTGAATTACTTTACGTGTTCCGATTTCTGCAGCTTCATGGAATGGAATAGGCTCTTCATACCAAGGAGTATTAATCATGCGCGGACCATTCTCATCTTCATAGCCTTTTGCTCCTGGAACCGTATATCCAACACAATCTACTAATCGAATATTCACTTCAAGACCTTCATCTACTTCGATAGAAACCGCTTGGTTTGGAACAAACTTCGGTTCCGTCGTCATTATTGTACGACCAGCAGCACTTTGAGGCAGTTCATCCTGCGCTCTTTGACGGTCTGACTCATTTTCAATATTGGGAATAACAACAAGTTCCATAAATTTTTTAATAAATGTTGATTTCCCTGTTCGAACAGCTCCTACAACTCCAAAATAAATATCACCGCCTGTGCGTTCCGCAATATCTTTAAAAATATCTACCTTTTCCAAGTGATTCCCTCCCTCAATATTTTTGGGAATAATTCCACGTTTATAGTCAACTAATACCTTCTCTAATGTTGCCTATAATATCTGATATAATATAATGGTATTCTAGAAGTTCGGACAATATATCATATAATTTTGTCCAATTTCATATGACTATTTAAAAATACCTTTTGTTTGCATCGCAAGTTGTATAACATAAAAAACCTTTCTTCTAGAACTTATTCACTAAAAGAAAGGTTCATGACTTATGATTTTAAAAAAATTGGTTCTCCATTTTTTACTGTGTACGGCAAAGAATATGCAGGAACAAACGGGGAATCCTTCGATAGTATACTCCGGATATCTTCACCTTCTTTAAATTGTCCTTCATTTTTTTTCAACGCTTCATATAAGTCGATTCTATAATCAACAAACAATTCTCCTTTTTCATTAATTACAAGAGGGAGACCTTTTCCTGAGTACGGACTTGTCACTTGTGGTACATCTTTATATCCTAGTTTTTTGAAGTCTAATTCATAAACACCATCTGTAATCACTTTTTTAAAAGGTGGATATTGATGTTCATCACGATACATCCTTAGCTTCAATGCCACTTCTTGAATTTGTTCCGCCATTCTCACATCAATTAACTTTACTGTCGGATTTTTTTCAACATCTATTAATACATATTGATATACCCCGCCACTTTCATACGCATTCCCTGGCGCCTCTTGTATGTACCTTGGAGCAATTTTTTGAAAATCAATTGGATACTTCTGATAAATCGGCGTACTCATATCACGCGTCTTAATTGGTAATAAACCATCCGTTTGCTCCTTATATGTATTAATGGCTTTTTGTACAACTTGCAACTGGTCTTCATAAGGAATAGCACTTTGTTTCATATTTTCTCTTGGATACATACACCCTGTTAAAATGCTCATGCAACAAAATATTAAAATAATATGGATTTTTTTCACTGACAATCACCTTTTCATGCTAGTATGGACTGTTGCTTTTGTAACATTTACCGACTACACATCCTTTATTGCTCAATAGGGCCACTAAATACAACAAGGAAAATAACAATTCCCGATACAATCATGAGGGTGTACGCTACTAAAGCTGTAATCCCTTTCAAAAATTTATTCTTCATTTTATGCCTACTCAATAAAATAAAACTTACTGCAAGAAACATAAATCCAATTGCCCCTAAAGCAAACCACATTTTCATAAGTCCTTCCGACATATATACACCCCTTTACTTTCAATCTATTTTTATACTATTTTAACAAATTAAAATCTTTAAACAAATAAAAATCATCATTTTTCCGTGAATTGATGATTTTTATTTAAAATAATAAAACCGAAGCACGAAATGATGCGCTTCGGTTGACCAAATATGCCCTTAACAGCTCTATTCCCATTCTTTCATAACTATCATATGCATTCTCTAAACTCTTTGTTTCTCATAATTTATTTTTTAAACATTTTACTTAACGAACCAAAATCCGCCGGCATATTATTGTTAATAATCGCTTTTACAATTTGATCCTCTTGCTCTTTCGGCACTTCGCGTCCTGCCATTAGAGCAACTTGATGAATCAATTGGCGAAGCACTGTCTCATCACGTAAGTTCGCATTTTGAACAGACGACGCTAATTTAAAAATATCTTCTTTGTTCACTTTCGCTTCTTTTTCAATGTTATTAAAAATGTTGTTATCCATTCTTTTCACCCTCTCCTCAAGTTACTCTTCATCCTATGCAGAGATGAAAAATTGGTGAAAAGACCCATAAAAAATAAAAAACGGTAGAAGTACGAAATGTACTTCTACCGCTTTCTTTATAACAAATCAGGTATCGCTTCAACTTCATGTTTTCGAACACGTCCCATCAATGAGCCTACTGCATCTTTCACATTATTCCCATTGAACAGCACGTCATATAAAGCAGCTGTAATCGGCATTTCAACTTCCATTTTCTCTGCCAATTCATGAGCAGCTTTCGTTGTTCTTACACCTTCTACAACCATACCCATACTTTCTAGCACTTCTTCTAAAGAGTGCCCTTTTCCAAGCATATTTCCAGCGCGCCAATTTCGGCTATGCACACTTGTACAAGTTACAATTAAGTCTCCCATACCAGTTAGACCAGCAAACGTTAACGGATTTCCGCCCATTTTTCTTCCTAAACGAGCAATCTCTGTTAAACCACGTGTCATTAATGCCGCTTTCGCATTATCACCTAATCCAAGCCCGTCAGATATCCCCGCAGCTAGTGCAATAATATTTTTTAAAGCACCACCAAGTTCAACTCCAACGATATCTGGGTTTGTATATACACGGAAATAGCTATTCATAAACAAATCTTGTACTCCCTCAGCCGCTTCCATACGCTTTGCTGCAGACGTAACAGTTGTCGCTTGACGCAATCCAACTTCTTCAGCGTGACTCGGCCCAGATAGTACAACAACATCCTTAATCAAGCTCTCTGGAATTTCTTCCTCAATCACTTCCGAAATACGTTTTGACGTACCTGGTTCGATTCCTTTACTTGCATGAATCCAAGTAATTGGCTCTGTAACAATTTCTTTCATCTCTTGCAATACGTCTCTGTACGCTTTCGTCGGTACTACTAGCAGTACTGTATTTACATCTACTAATGCTTCTTCTAAAGAAGAGTAGGCTACGATTGTGCTTGGCAATGTAATCCCTGGAAGATATCTACTGTTCTCACGCTTCGTATTAATTTCATTCATGAGTTCAGGACGGTTTCCCCAAATACGTACATCATGCCCATTGTCAGCTAATACCATCGCTAACGCTGTTCCCCAGCTACCTGCTCCTATTACTGTGATTTTTGTCATAAAATCACATCCTCTCCATTAGTCTCTTGCTCTAGCGATAATGTGAATCGGCGTTCCTACAAAACCGAACGCTTCACGTAAACGGTTCTTTAAGAAGCGCTCATATGAAAAGTGCATTAATTCTGTATCGTTTACAAATATAACAAATGTTGGTGGTTTTACCGCAACCTGTGTCGCATAGAAGATTTTCAGACGGCTACCATTATGTGTCGGCGTTGGATTCATCGCTACCGCATCCATAATTACATCATTTAATACATTCGTTTGTACACGGATGCTATGGCTTTCATTTACCTCATTGATAACCGGTAATAACGTTTGTGTACGCTTTTTCGTTTTCGCAGATAAGAATACAATCGGTGCATACTCTAAAAATTGGAAATGAGCACGGATGTTTTCTTCAAATGCTTTCATTGTTTTTTCATCTTTTTTCACTGCATCCCATTTGTTTACGACGATAATAACAGCACGTCCTGAATCATGAGCATATCCAGCGATTTTTTTATCCTGTTCAATAATTCCTTCTTCTCCGTCTAAAACGACTAAAACAACGTCAGAACGTTCAATCGCTCTAAGTGCACGAAGTACACTATATTTTTCTGTACTTTCGTATACTTTCCCTTTTTTACGCATACCAGCTGTATCGATGATTACATAATCTTGATCATCTTTACTATATGGTGTATCGACAGCATCACGTGTCGTTCCCGCTATATTACTTACAATTACACGTTCTTGACCAAGAAGTGCATTTACAAGTGATGATTTCCCTACGTTTGGACGTCCAATTAAAGAGAAACGGATTGTTTCATCGTCATACGCTTCTTCTTCAATCTTTGGAAAATGATTTGCAGCTTCATCTAACAAATCACCAAGTCCTAAACCGTGTGTACCTGAAATCGGGAATGGCTCGCCAAATCCTAATGCATAAAAATCATAAATATCACTACGCATGTCTGGATTATCAACCTTATTTACCGCAAGTACAATTGGTTTTTTAGAACGGTATAAAATTTTAGCAACTTCTTCATCTGCTGCAGTTACACCATCGCGACCATTCGTCATAAAAATGATAACATCCGCTTCATCAATCGCTACTTCCGCCTGTTGACGAATTTGTGTCAAGAACGGCTCGTCTCCAATATCAATTCCACCTGTATCAATAATGTTAAACTCATGATTTAACCATTCTCCCGCACTATAAATACGGTCTCGCGTTATACCTGGTATATCTTCTACGATTGAAACTCTTTCTCCAACAATTCTATTGAAAATAGTAGATTTCCCTACGTTCGGGCGGCCTACTATTGCTATTACTGGTTTCGGCATATACTTTCATCCTTTCAACTTGCTTCTGTTTATTATGTAAAAAACCCTTCTTTGTGCAAGAAGGGATTTGCATTCCAGAATATTTCTCAACGTATCAAAACACCTCACATTATACCACACGTTACTAATGTTTCACAATAATATATACATTATCTTGTAAGCGATGTGCAATACCATCTAAAATAGCCTCTAAATTATTTGCAACAAATTCCAGTTCCTCTGTCGACTCGCAAATAAATAAAGGAGCACCACCTGCAAATTTCTCTGGCGTTGTTGTAATGACTGCGAGAATAACACTTTCTAACATCATCTCTTATCTCCCCTTCCTTTCGGAGCTTCTGATGACATATGAACAGCACTCTCTAATGTTGGTACATTTCCGATTACCCCTATCGCTTTTTCTGCATCTTGATCTTGCGGCAGAACAAAAACCCCAACTCTCCCATCCTCTAAATCACGCTTCGCTAACGGTACAAGTGCCGGCGTTCCAGAATCTCTATATATTCCTAAAGCAACCGAAACATCATGTAAAATAGCTTGCCGTTGTCCTAAGTTTGAGATTGTAACCATCGCATCTATCGATTTTGGTTTTAAAATAAATCCCATTCCATATTTCATAATTTCTTCTTGCCTTGCTGGCAATCCAATATTCATAATGTAAATATTATCAATATAAAGTCCCGCTCCTTCAAAACGAAGTGGAACATGCTCTATTTCTACAAGGTCATGAAGTCTTTTACCTGACATTAATTTTTTCGCAATGAAAAAACTTACTATACCAGTAATTACCCCGGCAATCCATGAATCGAATCCTATATACGCAAACGTTGTTATAAACGACGTTAACATCGCCAAGTAGTTACGACTTTCAAATACTAATGCAATTCCTTCAATGTATGTATTACCACGTGGTACGAGCTCATATCCATCTAATTGTTGAAGTGTATTTCTTTCCATATTGCGCACATCACGAAATTGCGTCGCTGCTAACGTAAGAAATGTAATTGCAGAGAAATCTTTTTTCAAAACAGACGGAATCGCAATTGCTCCTAAGGCAGCCGCAATTAATCCCATCGCGATATGAATAATTTTCCCGTGAAGCCTCGTCGGATATTGCCTCGTATCGGTACGAAGCATTAACAACCTAGTTATTGTACCTGCAATTACGCCACATAAAATAGCTGGTGTATATTCAGTCATGTATTACCCTCGCCTTTCTTTTACGTGTTTTCCTCTTAAATTGTTCCATATATACCGATGCCTTTGTAATCCAAAGTAAAATCGCCATAAATAAAGTGGAAACAGCAGCAACATCTAAAAAAGCTAAACTGCCGTATTCATAAGGAAAATGTAATTTACGAAAAATCAGCGTCACCAATAATTCTCCTTGTAACATCCCTATATATAAGGAGCATAATCGTAATATGCGATCCCCGTGCAATAAAACCGATGCATACACAAGTGCACCACTTAACAGCAACAACCTATCAACCACAATCCAAATTGGATCATATACTTCTAACAAATGAAAGCTTGTATATAACATTGCGATAATAAGTGCCGAAAGTAAGGTATACAATTTTTTCCAAATAGAATATAACGCGATACCTACAAAAGAAATAATACAAAGCAAAAGGGCATTTACCGATATCGTGAAAGAAGCAATCGTCACATTTAACGGAGAACAAATAATAAAAATTAATATACAAGCACTTATCTTCCAACGAATAGATTCCTTTTTCATAAAAAAGGTCACGACAATCCACCCTATCCAAGCAACAAAATAAAAAGTACTCCCATCCATCATTTCACCTCCTATGATTTCCATTATGGGAACTTTTTATGAAAGTTAATCCTCCTTTTCTTTGTGCATAGTTTTTCTCATAACAGCAAAACTTTTAATAAGGAGGTGTAACTCACAATGGGTAAAGATCGCCAAGAACGAAAGCTAAGAGAATCACGCCGCGTTGAATCTGATCGCGACCAATCACTTCAATATCCCGGTGCAACAAGTCTTGATACACCGGAGCAAGCTCGAAAGCAAAATCAGCATTAAATAAAGTGAAACCTCAGTGGGGGGGATCCATCCCCACTGATTATTAGCCCACACCAATCAAGCTGCCCTCAAATAGGCAATACAAAAAGACGGTTTCGATATTGTACGAAACCGTCTTTTTACACAATTATTTTATTTATTTCTACTCGTAATATAATTCTTTTGTTTTCGCATTATAAACCCTATCACTCAACGAGGCATCAATCGTAACTACACCTGTTGTTTTTTTAGAATATGTAATAACATAATACGTATGTAGAGAAGGATTTTTACTCTTTACCTCTACACGTACATAATCCGTCTCTCCTATCTCATTTAACTTTCGCTCAACCTCTTTTTTCGCACCTACAATATCTTCTTTTTCTCCTTTAATTTCCCTACTCACAATGGTATTTCCTTGATCAGAAAGTAATACTACTTCAGCATTACTTAAACTCACTTCATTTGGTATATTAAAATAATAAATTGCATACGAATCTTCCGATGGATTTTTGTCTTCTCCTAATTCCCTTGGCAAAATTAGTGCTTCTATTCCCCTTCCTTCATTCACCGTTGGATTCCTATACAATTTATTCCCGACTGCGATTGCAATATTCGCCATTTTAATTGCTAATTGTGCTGTTGTTGAACTAGAATCTCCTTCTCTTACATTTGAAGTTAATGAAATTTCAACCTTTTTATTATATCCAGAAACCGCTGTATCTTCTCTTATATTTCGTGCATGGATGTTAACATCTTCACTATTATATGTAATGCGTCCTATTGTATTTTTACTATTTGAAGATACATTATCTCCTTTTTTATTAACATCCTCATCCCCTAAATTATCGTAAATTTTTCCTTGTTTCTTTTGACTCTTAAATAGCAATCTCTTATCTTGTTTTATCGCTAACCAGCTATATAGAGAGGAATACTTTCTTACTTTTACCATGTTTTTCTCCACCAACATGGCAAAAGTAAGATTCCTCCAATAATTCAGCAGCACATTTTCTACATTTCTTCATTTTTATAACCCTTTTTTCAATTTTAGCTTTTCTGCACGATATTTGTATATACTTTTATTATAATATAAATTCTCTCTTTTTTCCATTTATAGAATTATATAGAATGATAATTTCTCGCCCTCCCTCTTCATTTTACGAAAATAAAACGCAAAAAAATCAACCGGATGGTTGATTTTTTATCGCCTACTATAATGTGCAGTGTCAATCCCTCGCTGAGCTAACCAATGGTACGTTTCACCTTTTACAACAAGAGGTACAGATTGTAACTCTTCTATCGTCTTCACGCCAAGAGCTGTCATAATAAATTTTAAATCTGTATGTAAAAGATCAATTTCATCCACTAAATTCTCAACACCATCTTGCATTAAAATACGTAAAAAGTATCCAGCAAACGCAGTTGTATTCGCCCCTAATGCGATTGCCTTCGCCACGTCAAGTGCTGTTTGTATACCCCCAGATGCAATAAAAGAGAGGTTATTATTTGTAGAGGTTGCTTCAATAATCGAGGTAGCTGTTTGTATGCCCCAGTTATTAAAATAAGAAAGCATTCGCTGTCTTCTTTCATTTTCAACAGCAGCAAAATTCGTACCACCTTGTCCGCCAATATCAATTGCTGTTATACCTATATTCGCTAACTGTTGTACTGTTTCCTTACTCATTCCAAAACCGACTTCTTTTACGATGACAGGTACTTTACTTTTTAAAACTATTTTCTCAATCCGCTGAAGTACACCAGTAAAATCACGGTCTCCTTCTGGCATCGTTAACTCCTGTATGACATTTAAATGAATTTGCAGTGCATTCGCTTCGATCATATCAACGGCACGCTCTGCCTGTTCGACAGTTGCCTCACTTCCTAAGTTTGCGAAAAAAATCCCATTCGGATTTACTTTCCTAACAACTTTATACGAAGCCGCTTCACTTTCATCTTTTAAAGCTGCCATTTGCGAACCTACAGCCATAGCAAGGTTATGATGTTTCGCTACATATGCTAATTGCTCATTAATATGTAATGTTTGCTCTCCTCCACCACCAGTCATCGCATTGACAAAAATCGGCGAACTTAGTGAAAGTTCGCCGATTTTTGTTTCACATGTTATAGTGTCATAACTTGAATTTGGCAAGCTTTGATGCACAAAATCAATATCATGAAAGCCATGCGTACGAGACTGACCAGTAGAAAGAGCATATTCAATATGATCTAATTTACGTTTTGCCCTTACCACTTGTACCCCTCTTTATTTCTTTAATTTTTTCAGTTGTTCACCAATAATATCACTTAACTGGAAAGTAGCAGAATCAGCATTTGGCTCATATTGGCTATAATCTTCTGTTACATTATTTTCTTCAAGCGTTTCTTTTATGCTTAAAGAAATACGTTTTTCTGCTACATGGACTTCAAGTACTTTCACTTTTACTTCTTGTCCCATTTCCAATACTTCATTTGGATTTTTCACGTGACGATTTGCAATTTGAGATACATGCACAAGCCCTTCAACACCAGGTAAAATTTCAACAAATGCGCCGAATGTAACAAGGCGTTTTACTACTCCCTCACGAATATCTCCAGCCTTTATTTCGCCAGCAACATTTTCCCAAGGTCCCGGCTGAGCTGCTTTAATTGATAAAGAAATACGTTGCGTATCAGCATCAACAGATAACACTTTTACCTTTACCTTTTGACCTTGCTCTAATACCTCAGAAGGTTGCTCTACACGTTCGTGTGAAATTTGTGAAATGTGAACTAAACCGTCCACACCACCAACGTTAACGAAAGCACCAAAATCCGTTAATCGTTGTACTGTTCCTTCAACAATATCCCCTTCTTTTAACGAAGAGATTGCTTCTTTTTTCTTAGAATCTAGTTCTAGTTCTACTACCGCTTTATGTGAAAGAATAACACGATTTTTTTCACGGTCTAATTCAACAATTTTCACCGCTAATGTTTTTCCTTTATAGTCAGCAAAGTCTTCTACATAATGTACCTCTACAAGTGAAGCTGGGATAAAACCACGAACACCAAGGTCCACAACTAACCCACCATTCACGATATCTTTTACCGTAACATCAAATACATGACCAGAATCAAATTTTTCTTGTAATTCTACCCACGCTTTTTCTGCGTCAACAGCTCTCTTAGATAAAACAAGATCATCATCTTCTAATTTAATAATTTTCAATTCAAGTGTTTGATCTAATTCTACAACATCGCTTGCTTTTTCAATATGAACGTTAGCTAATTCACTAATCGGAATTACGCCATCTGTTTTGTATCCAACATTTACAAGAACTTGTTTCTCTTCAACTTTCGTTACAGAACCTGTAACAACGTCACCAACTTGTAATTCTTTTGAATTCATAACTTCTTCATTCATTTTCTCTACCATGGAAATACCTCCCTACAGAATTGACAAAGCATTTTTATGTATATACGAAATGAAAACAAATGTTTTCATTTGCATGTTTAAGAATTTATCATCACATATTCTGTTTCAATACAGTTCACAAGAAACTATATTAAATCTATATAAATAGTATACAGCAAAATCATCTTGAAGAAAGTATGATTTGAAATATAATAGCGAATATATTCTGACAGTTTTTTTCCTCTGTAACTAACTTCTTACAAATTAGCCCATTTGTCAAGAAAAGAGACTTATAATTAACTTATCCTTTACATTTCAAAAAAAAAAAAAAAAAAAGAAAGAGGATAGTCCTCTTTCTTTATTTCGCAAATACTCCTGAAACAATACCCATAATTTTTTGGACAACTTCTTCAATTGATAAAGAAGTTGTATCTAATTCCAATGCATCATCAGCTTTTTTCAAAGGAGAAACTTCGCGTTCTGAATCTAATTTATCACGCCTAGCAATTTCTTCTTTTAACTGCTCTAAATTAGAATCGAAACCTTTATTCATATTTTCTAAATGTCTTCTTTCCGCTCTTTCTTCTACAGAAGCAAGCATAAAGATTTTCACTTCAGCATCTGGTAGTACATGTGTACCAATATCACGGCCATCCATTACTACGCCGCCTTTTTTAGCTAATCCTTGTTGACGACGTACCATTTCTTCACGAACAAGACGATGCTTTGCTACAATAGATACGCGATTCGTCACATCTGGCGTACGAATCACCTCAGAAACATCTTGTCCATTTAAAAATACAAGTTGTGTATTTTCCCCTTGCTGAAATTCAATATTTACATTTTTTACGACTTCCATTAACTTTTCTTCATTTTCAATATCCACTTTTTGTTCAAGGGCTGCATATGTAATAGTACGGTACATTGCGCCTGTATCAATGTAAACATATGAAAGTTTTTTTGCAACAACTTTTGCAACTGTACTTTTCCCAGCAGCCGCTGGACCATCTATAGCAATCGAAATTCGTTTATCCATTGTAACACCTCATTTTTCACTTATAAAACAAAACGAAAAGCAGGTATTCTCCCCCTGCTTCTTCTCATTTGCCTCACGTCATTAAATCCTCAATAATTGTAGCATAATCCATCATAGAAGAAAATGAAAACTACTTATTCACCTGTAAGATTTCCGCCTTATTTTTCGTGACGACACCTTCGTAATAAACAATTTTCGATAAATATTTCACTGAAGATTTATGTATAAAAAGCAGTTGGACGACAGAAAGAAAAATAAATTGAATCAGTAATATACGAATTATAATTTTCTCCACTTTTTTCAAAAAAACTCACTCCTTCCCTCTCTACACTTACACATCTACTCTCATAAATTTCCATAAACAAAACCTAACCTAATAACCACTTACCGGAGCACACTTAAAGTAATTTATTTTATTGTCATTTTCTAAGCATACTTTTATACATTTTCATTGTCGAATTTACTCAAAACATGTTATGTTCTAAATGTATTTTTCAACTTGAAAGGGGTATAAGCATTGAAAAGAATCCTAGTTTTACACACAGGTGGAACAATTGCAATGGAGGAAGATAAAGAAACTGGGGTCGTACAACCAGGTAAAAAGAATCCTCTTTTAAAATTTATTCCTGATTTAGAAGGCGATGTTGATTTAATTGTCGAAGATGTGTTCCATCTTCCATCTCCTCACATGACTCCTAGCGAAATGCTACAATTGCAAGTCATCATTGACGAAAGAGTAAAACAAGACGATATTCACGGCGTAGTCATCACGCATGGTACCGATACATTAGAAGAGACAGCTTATTTTCTTGATTTAACAGTTCAAGCAACTATCCCAATCGTTGTGACAGGGGCAATGCGTTCTAGTAATGAATTAGGTGCCGATGGTCTATATAATTTCTTATCAGCTGTAAAAGTTGCTAGTAGTAATGAAGCTGCTGAAAAAGGCGTTCTAGTCGTATTAAATGACGAAATACATTGTGCTACAAATGTAACAAAAACGCACACAAGTAATGTCGCGACCTTCCAAAGTCCACAGTACGGACCAATTGGCATGGTAACAAAACGTGGTGTTGTTTTCCATCATGCTTTAGTGCATCACGAAACATGCACAGTACGACAGATTTCTAAAAACGTTGTCGTTCTAAAAGCATACGCAGGTATGGATGATACATTATTATCAGCAATCGAAACACTACCAGTAGACGGAATTGTTATTGAAGCACTTGGACAAGGTAATTTACCTCCAAGAACACTTCCTAGTCTAGGGCGATTAATAGAAAAAGGCATTCCAATTGTATTAGTTTCACGCTGCTTTAACGGTATCGTTCAAGACGTATACTCTTATGAAGGTGGCGGAAAACAATTAAAAGATATGGGCATTGTTTTCACCTACGGTTTAAACGCTCAAAAGGCGCGAATTAAATTACTAGTCGCACTAGAAAACACAAACTCTCACGAAACAATCCAACATATGTTTATGCACGATTAAAAAGAAGCTGTCGAAGATTTCGACAGCTTCTTTTTATTCTTCTCTTGATGCAATGGTTTGCGCAATCGCATCTCCATGGAATCTACCGTTCTCGATAAATATTTCATTTGCGTTATTCCCCGCAGCAATTACACCTGCAATAAAAATATTTTCAGCGTTTGTTTCCATACTACCCTCTATATAAATCGGGCGCCCTGTTTCTTCATCAATCCGAACTCCCATTTTTGTTAAGAAGCTGTGGTCTGGATGGTAACCCGTCATAGCAAATACAAAATCGTTTTGAATTGTATTTGCCTCACCATCTACTGTATACGTCAACGTATGCTCAGTAATTTCTTTTACATGCGCATGGAAATGCATTTGAATTATCCCATTTCGTACTAACGCCTCAAATTCCGGCAAAATCCACGGCTTAATACTTGGCGAGTATTCCCCACCACGGTATAGAACTGTTACACGTGCACCCGATTTAACAAGCTCTAACGCTGCATCTATACTTGAATTTTTACCACCTATTACAACGACATCTCGATCAAAATAAGGGTGTCCTTCTTTGAAATAATGAGCTACTTTCTCAAGTTTCTCACCAGGTACATTCATATAATTCGGATTATCATAATATCCAGTTGCGACAACAATATATTTCGCAACATATATTTCTTTGTTTCCGTCACGCTTCGTCGTTTCAACTTTAAAAACATCACCATCTTTTTGAACTTGTTCCACTCGTTCAAATGCATTTACACGTATAGATTTACGCTTTACTACTTCACGATAATACGCAAGCGCCTGATTACGAAATGGCTTACGATTTTCTGTAATAAAAGCAACTTCACCAATTTCTAATTTTTCACTAGAGGAGAAAAATGTTTGATGAGTTGGATAATTATAAATTGCATTTACAATGTTTCCTTTTTCGATTACTAACGGATTTAACCCCACTTTTTGCAACGAAATCGCCGCTGCTAATCCGCATGGACCGCCTCCGATAATAATAACTGTTTCTTTTTGCATACTTAGTTCACTCCTAGTCTTCTACCTCTGCTCTATTTATATAAACAAGAAAAAACCTACTTACAGCAGTAGGCATCTATCTTTATTGTATTCATTTTTCATATATTTGTCATCTAAACGAAACATACATCCGATAGACATCTGCTAAAAACTGCTGAAATTTAATTCCTTGTTGCCCTAATACATTCTCAGGATCGATTTTCCGAGTAGGATCCAACGTTTTGTGTGACACAATAGCCTTTTTAGGATTTAAACCGAAATTTTGACATAAATAAGCGTGATACCACGTAAAACGAGTATACGCCTCCCAAAAGTTTACGTCGCCACCATAGCAAAGTTCAACCCCAATTGCAGCCTTATTCGCATCATAACCGAATAACTCATTATCCGTTGGCACATTGTATCGAACATGGTACGCAACTTCATTTATAGGGACAATTTCTAATATTGTTTTATCATCAATAAATGTATGCGCTGAAGCTTTCGGTTGTATTTCATTAAAGTAATCCCGATTTCCTATCGCATTGCTACCAGGGTTCCCCGTGTCATGACTTACAATAAATCTTACTTTTGAAAGAGGAATTCCTGGTCGTGAATTTCCATACCCAATATAGTTACGCTCTATAGGGAACATCGCCATTACTACCAACTCCCGCTCTAAAAAATTACCTTACTTCCTTATATATGTATTCGGTGGCAATGTCCTTATGGCATATTTCTTATGCGAAGAGAACATCGAAAATATTTGATGTGAATACCATAAATAATACAATACTTACAGCCACCCCATAAAAACCGTAAAACCAAACACAATCTTCTTTCGTATCTAAACCGAAAAACTTATTTACCGATTGTAATAATGTGCCACGCTTGCTTTGTTTGTTTCGTAATACTTCCACTCGTTCTACAACATCTGCTGGCATCATAAATCTTTGGTCTACTGTCATTTTCATCATTTATCTCTCCTTAAAATCATTTCCGTTTTGCTTATCTAAGGAAAGTATAGCACGTTTGTTCGTACAGAACAAGCGTTCTTTTTTATTTTTTATTCTATTTTTCAACAAGCCAAGTAATAATTGTGAATATAAACGCGATAATTGGTCCAACTACAACTGCACCAAATATTAAAAACAATAATCCTTCACCGGACACCCGAACGATACTTGTTTTTCGGGCTCTCTTAGCTCTTGCAAGTTCACCCTCTAACACCTTAACCTTTTCTTCTAATTGGTCTACTCGTTCCATCATTTCATTCCCCATATACAACACCTCATTTAATACTTCAACAAAAAAACGCGATTCCCTCGAAAGGAAATCACGTTTTCTCAAAACATTATATATTATACCCAACCTCTGAAGCGACTAGCCTCAGCCATTTTACGAACACCAATCATGTATGCAGCTAAGCGCATGTTCACTTTACGAACTTGTGATGTTTCATAAATTGAATCGAATGATTTTACCATTACTTTTTCTAAACGTTGTTCTACTTCTTCCTCAGTCCAGTAGTAACCTTGGTTATTTTGTACCCACTCAAAGTAAGATACCGTAACGCCACCAGCACTTGCTAATACGTCTGGAACAAGTAAGATACCACGATCTGTTAAGATTTTTGTTGCTTCTAATGTAGTTGGACCATTTGCAGCTTCAACCACAATTTTCGCTTTAATCTTATCAGCATTTTCTCCTGTAATTTGGTTCTCAATTGCAGCAGGAACTAAAATGTCGCAATCAAGTTCTAACAGTTCTGTATTTGAAATTGTATTATTAAATAGTTTTGTTACAGTACCGAAGCTATCGCGACGATCTAGTAAGTAGTCAATATCTAATCCATTCGGATCATGTAGTGCACCGTAAGCATCTGAAATTGCAATTACTTTCGCGCCTGCATCATGCATAAATTTAGCTAAGAAGCTACCCGCATTACCAAATCCTTGAACAACAACGCGTGCACCTTTAATATCAATGTCACGTTTTTTCGCAGCTTCACGAATACAAATTGTTACACCTTTTGCAGTCGCTGTTTCACGTCCGTGTGATCCACCTAATACAAGTGGTTTACCTGTAATAAATCCTGGTGAATTAAATTCATCGATACGACTATACTCATCCATCATCCATGCCATAATTTGTGAGTTTGTAAATACATCTGGAGCCGGAATATCTTTTGTCGGACCAACAATTTGGCTAATTGCTCGTACATAACCGCGGCTTAATCTTTCTAATTCACGGAAAGACATCTCACGTGGGTCACAAATGATTCCACCTTTACCTCCACCATATGGTAAATCAACAATACCACATTTTAAACTCATCCAAATAGAAAGTGCTTTCACTTCATTTTCTGTTACGTTTGGATGGAAGCGAATTCCACCTTTCGTTGGACCAACAGCATCATTATGTTGTGCACGATATCCTGTAAATATTTTAACAGTCCCGTCATCCATACGAACTGGAATTTTCACTGTCATCATACGAATTGGTTCTTTCAATAATTCATATACTTCGTTTGGATAACCCAATTTTTCTAATGCTTCATTAATTACAATTTGTGTTGAATTTAACAATTCAAAATGTTGTTCCCCTTGTTGTTGTGTTTTCGTTTGAGTTCCCTTTTCGGCTACCATAGTAAGTAAACCCCCTGTAATTTCACTTGTTTAGTAAACCTTCATTGCCTAGTATACACCGTTAAATTTGGAATGCAATAGAAAACGCTAACAAATATATACAAACTATTTTGTATTGCAAGCGTTTTCACTATTATTATAGTCCTTTTATTGCTTTTAGAAAAGTAAAATACTTAAATATTTAAATATTTTTTATTTTCATCAAAATACATTCGATAAAACAATTATTTCATCAAGAAATACTGATTACATTTTAACATACAGATCGGCTAGTCTTGTTACCTACACTTCGTTTTATAGATTTTAGATTTTCAACTGAATAAAAATAAAACCTCAAGCTACGTTACATTAGCTGAGGTTTTGTTTTTTCACAAAGTAATTGTATATTTGTTCAATCGCTTGAGAATCCATTAATTCTTTACCATATTCCATTACGCGGTAAATTGTTGCTGTTGACGGATTACCGTACTCCGCTAAAATAGCTATAAAATCCGCCTTCAATAATTGAAATTGCTCTTCTTCTTCTATCCAAAGATAAAAACGATCATCCCACGTATACAACTTCCCATCAGTTACACCAAGGTTATATAAGCGATTTGACAAATTGATTACATCATCTAATGTAGCAAACTCGTAAAGTATATGTTCACTTTCATCAAGAGTCACTTGCATTTCAATAAACTCGTCACGGAACTCATCTTCTGTGTCCACTTCGTGATTTTCTTTTGTTACAATTACAACCATACCTTGAGCTTGTAGAGAAAATACTTCAACAGCAATCGGTCCATCCGCTTCAAACCCTAATTCTGTATTTGCTTCTTGCATCATATCACGGAATAGTTGCTGTACTTTCGGTGCATTTCTCCACAAATCTTCTTTCGTTAATCCTCGTTCAGATAAATCATCAAATGTTAGGAAAATTTTAATCTTATTATAATTTAAACGTTCCAGTCTCATCTCATACCCTCCCTACGTAACCATTGCATCTAATTTTTATTATATGAAATAGAAAATAGATGGTTCTTTTCGAACGACTATTCCGACATCTTTAACCATCCATCCCATTCTTCTTTCGTGTTACCAATTAGGATATTTTGAAGATTTAATTGATCTCCAATGCCTTTTCTTCCTATAAAACCACCAGAGATGTTTTCATTTTTTTCTTGTAACAAGTCAATAAATTCTACTGCCTCTTCAAGTTCTCGTTCATCATCAAAAGATATAAACAAATATTTAGGTTGTAATTGTTCAATAGCTAGTAAAATACCTTCTTCATCTAAACTTGTCCCCATATACATTGTTTGATATCCTTTTAGTCGTAAATACGTCGCGAAAATAAATCCTTTTAATATATTATTTTCTAAGACGAAAACTTTGTTAACGGAAGAATACACCGACGCATTATGATAGATCATTCCTAAACGTGTTTGTAAGAATGATACAACATATTTGAATTGCGACATTGTAATCTCATTATTACTTTTTAAAGTTAACAACTTGTTTGCCACTTGAAGAATGATGCTTGCAACAACCTTTTCCGTTGAATATATACTAAAAACCTCGTTTAATAATGCAGAAATTGTAATTTCATCAAATTCTAACAAAGCTTGTAGTATATCGTCCACTAAAACAACTTCTGTATCAGTAATTTTTTCTTTTTGAACGTTGTTCTGCAACCGATTCCCTTCTAATAACTGAACTGCTTGTCCAATCATCATCCCCTCAGAAACTTTGTTCATTAACCATTTCAAAATATGAATATGCTCTTCTGTATATAAACGATGCCCCGCACGATTTCTCTTTGGGGCAATAATATGATAGCGTCTTTCCCATGCGCGAAGTGTACTCGGTTGAATTCCGAGTATATTTGAGACAGCTTTTATATTATATTTTCCATTTGAATTCGGCATTATTTCCCTCCGCATAACGTAATGATATGTGTTTGGGAAGGTGCCCGAAAACGAAGAGGGAACAATGTTGTTCCATACCCATTACTAACAAAGAGAGTCGTATTAGAATGCTTATATACGCCACCCTTTAAATACTTTTCAGATGGAAACAACCGAATCTGGCCTCCATGTGTATGTCCACTTAATACGAGCGAAATTTGTTCATTACCAGACATTTTCTTTATTATATCTGGGTTGTGACTAATTAAAATGCGAAAACCTTCTTCTTTACAATCAGACAACGCTAAATCTAAACGATCTCGTTCTAATCCAACATCATCGATACCGAGTAAGCAAATTTTCTCTCCTAATTCAGACTCAAATACAACTCTTGTATTATCTAATACCTTCACATTATTTTCTATTAATAAAGCATCTAATTCGTGATATTCAATTTCATAGTCATTATTTCCCCATACAAAATATACAGGGGCTATTTCTCTTAACTTTTGAATATTTAAAGAGATTTGCGATAAAGGTACTCCTTTTTCAGCTAAATCACCGCCAATAATTACGATATCTGCTTTTCCTTTCACTCGTTCAATTAGCGAGCTAGAAATGATCCTTCTATGAATATCCGAAATAAAAAAAACTTTAACTTTTTGAAAACTTTCCGGAAATTCTTCGAATACTAAAGTATGTTCCAACACTGTATTACGCATCGCTTCTTTATACATTCCAAGAAGACATACAAAACCAATGCATATGAGAGTACATAATAATATAATCCATGACATATATTTTTTACTCTCCCTCCTCGTAAAGTATAGTCCTTAATTTTATGTGGAGCTATATATCACTCATTTAGCTAGCTCTCATACTTCGTGGACTTATCTTTTATAGGAATTTTCAATTCTTGTCCTACCTTCACTTCGTCTTCTTGTAAATCATTATACTTTTTTATTATTTCTATCCCATCTTCATCTGAGAAATATTGCTTCGCTATACTTTCTAAAGTTTCTCCATCTTTCACAACATGAGTTGCTACTTTCTCAGACTGCTTCTTTGATTCAGTCTTAGCGGAATCAAAGAAAATTACTTCAAACGCACTTTTCTCAGCATTATTACTATCACTTTTTACCTGTATATATTTATCCGTATACCATAGGATACTAATAGGTAACAATATGAACAAAAATGTTAACACTCGGACGAAAATGTGATTCATTTTAAACTTTGGTTTATTCTCTTTATTTCTATGAATTTCACTACGCGGCGGTAAACTTTCATCTTCTTCCACTTGCTCAACTTCTAACTCCTCTTCAAAATCAGGAATTCGTTTTCTCATGTTGTTCACCACCACCTTCCATTTATTTTCTTAATTGGAGCCCCATTATAAAATCAACAAGAAAGTGTGCAAAGATTGTTATAAACAAATTTCCTGTCCACTCGAATACATACCCAAAAACAAAACTAATAAAGCAGACGAAACAAAACAAAAAAGGCTTCGTTATATACCGAATATGTAACACAGCAAAAATTAAACTCGCTATTACAATTCCGAAATGAGTCTGCACTACACCTCTAAATAAAAACTCTTCCGCAAAGCCAATAATAAACGTGATAACGAGTAAATGCATGACAGAAATCCCTTGAAACATTCTATCGTTAATGCCACCATCATCAAACCAAGATTCTGGAAACACTCGCATTGCAACATAATCTAATAACACAATACAAATCGCTAACAAGCTACCTATTAAAAGTATAGAAACCGGTTCCCATTTCCATAAACTATAAACTTCTCTTTTATCTTGAAATAATATATATGCTAGTAAACAACCGATACCAATAATGATTAGTTGTGTTATGTAGAGATTCAGTCTTATTTCTCTCGGACTCATATCTTCAACATTATGCCTTTGAATGTTCATCATTCCTCCATCTTTCCTAGGCCGAAAAGCTTTTGTAACTCTGTTTCCCAATTATAGTCGAAAACTAACTGTTGCGCTCGTCTTTTTTTATAATCCGTTTTTGTAATACCACAGTAATCACAACAGTTTTCTATCTCTTTTTCTTTTCTATAACCGAATTGTTGTAATAAATATTCACGTCTACATCCTTGAACTTGTATCCATGACTTCATATTTTCTAGCTCACTATATTTATTACGCATTCTCACTTCCACTTCCGCTATTAATCTGTGCATTATTTCATCTGACAAGCTCTCTAACATGAGATTTCGCTGTTGTATGATTCCAAGATGTTCGAGATGATAACGTGTAAAGCGCCAATACTGTTCATTAAATCTTGCTGCATTATAACAAATTTCTTCTACATCTTCTAATGGTAATACTTTCGTTTGAAACATTCTTTCTTGTAGTAACGAAAATAAAAATTGTATTTGCGATTTACTTGGTAATTCATCTTCAATGATTGAAATTGGCAAATCGTGATCCAATGGACTACATAATAAAATGGCTATACTCAATTCTCCATCTCTTCCCGCTCTTCCAATTTCTTGTAAATAGGAAGCTACATTTGTCGGATATTGAAAATGAATAATATATCTTGTATTCGCCTTATTTACCCCCATCCCAAAAGCACTTGTACATATTACAATTTGCAACTGGTCATTCATAAACTGTTGTTGAATTAACATACGCTCTTCATGTTCCATACCACCATGATAAAAAGCTACACCTGTAATTCCTTTTCCTCTTAAATACTCGGTTAAACGCTCTGTCCAGGCCCTACTTGAACAATAAACAATACCAGGCCCTTGCAAATACATTACATGCTCAAAAAGCGCCTCTTTTTTTTCTTCTATTGTTTCCACAAATTGCACTTTCATCGCAATATTTGGACGATCAATTGAGTACACATGCTCAGCAATATTTTTTAGATTTAAACTTTCCGCTATATCTCGCAGTACATCCTTTGTCGCAGTTGCTGTTAATGCTAGTACTGTCGGAGATCCGATACTCTCAATTACTTTATCTAATTTTTTATAATCTGGCCGAAAATCATAGCCCCATTGTGAAATACAATGCGCTTCATCTACGACAAATAATGAAATATGAATTTTTTTCAATTCTCTTATTAGAAGTTCCGACTGCAACATCTCTGGTGATACGAAAACAAATTTATAAAAAGATAGCTTTTTCATTGCTTCTCTTTTTTCAATTAACGTCCGAAAACTATTCAATGCAATAACTCGATTTTTCACGACATACTTTAATTGCGTAACTTGGTCTTCCATTAAAGATAATAATGGTGATACAACAAGCACCGTACCCTCTTGCAGAAGCCCCGGAAGTTGATAACACATTGACTTTCCCCTTCCAGTCGGAAGCATTGCTACAACATCTTTCCCTTCCAATAAGTCCGTAATAACTCCTTTTTGCCCCGGACGAAATTCAGAATATCCAAACCACTTATATAAATATTCCTCAAGCTTCATTTATACCCTCCATCCGTGCCAATACAAGACGTACTTCAAAATAAGAGATTTCCTCTCCAACCGCTTGCTTCAACACACGCAATTTACGTGTTTGTAATGCTTCAATTACTTTTGTTACTTTTTCCATTTTTTCTTTTTCCATAAACATTTCAATAGAAAATTCTTTTTCTCGTAAAGCAATTTCTACAAAATGGTCTTCTATCGTGGCAACCTTCAAATTCCGAATTGTTGCTATTTCTTCTAAAGAGCGTCCTTGTCTCCAAAGATTATATGTTTTTTTCGTTGATAAACTAAATAAATCAGCTTTCTCATTTGGATACGATATAATTTCAGCTAATAATGGAAACTCGTTTTCTTTATTGCGAACTTCTTGAATAAGGAAATGAATTGTACCCCAAAATAAAAAATACACTCGAAATATATCTTGTTTCGTAATTTCCGCTAATTGTTGTAAAGTACACCCAATACGTTTATACCCAGTTAACCGATATATTACGATCGTCGCCTCTACTGGATTATTTTTTTGTAAAAGAGTATGCATTTCCTTCCATAATCTTTTAGCCAATTCACTTCTCATATACGGTATTCCAGTGAGAAAACGTTTCACCCACATCATTATTTCTGTATCCTGTTGAATTGGAATAAATTTCGTATTCGCCTGTTGTAAATTCGAAATGGTTTGAACGATCAATGATAATCTCTTCCAAAACGTTTCACCTATTTCCCCATAGTGTAAACCATTTAAATATGTCGGAAAGGCAAAGTCACCTTCCCATTTGTTTAATTGCACGTTACCAGCAGTCGTTAACACATATGTATTATCATGTATACCTTGAACTAAATCCGTTTGTAACAACTTTGCAACTTCTTGATCATAATCAGCTCTATTTAATGACTTATAAATCCCAAACAAAAAAGAAATTTGAAACATATTCCCATCTTGTAATGTTTGCGACGATCTCTTTCCTTTTAGTAAATAATAAATTGAAGAAACGGTTCTTTCACCATTCAATTGTTTTAAACAATATAATAAAGTATATTGTAGCTGCATTACCGCTTCCACCTCTCAGTCTAACTTCATTCCTTTTTCAATACGATTGCACATTAACTGCTATTCATTCAACTTATCATATTCACACTACATGCTTTTATATATTCTATTGTATCAAACGAAATAACATTTAAGTATTTTGAAAATCTTATGAAATAATTCAAAAATAAGTTGACACTCTAATTGATAAGCATTATCATTATAATTTTATGTTGAAAAGTTTTAAAAACCGTTTTACAATAAGATTATAATTTTTTGGCGAACTTTTCACATACATATTATCAGGAGGGAAAAAATATGGCAAAATATACAATCGTTGACAAAGATACTTGTATTGCATGCGGTGCTTGTGGTGCTGCTGCACCAGACATTTATGACTATGATGATGAAGGCATTGCATTTGTAATATTAGACGATAACCAAGGTATCGTTGAAATTCCAGATGTATTAATTGAAGATATGATGGATGCATTCGAAGGTTGTCCAACTGACTCAATTAAAGTTGCTGACGAATCATTTGATGGCGACTCTTTAAAATTCGAATAGTCTTTTATTAACTTCAAAAAATCCCCCTCATAAGTATGAGGGGGATTTTTTGAACTCTTTTTCATTCTCACTAACAAAAAAACCATTAGCAGTTACGCTGCCAATGGTTTAATATTTTTAAGCATTTTTCATTTTTGCAAATACCCATACTTTCAAGCGTGAAAATAATGCTACAAATACAATTGTTACAACAATTCCTTTAATTACATTAAACGGTAATATCGCCGTTACAATAGTTTGTCGCATAATATCACTAGACATAGCTGGTGAATTTAAAAACCAAGTGTACGCTGGTAAAATAATAAAGTAGTTTAACACACTCATAATAACTGTCATAGTAATTGTACCTAACATTAATCCTGTCGTTAAACTTTTTACTGTGCGATACTTTCGGAATAAGAATGCTGCTGGACCAATAAATAAACATCCCGCTATAAAGTTTGCTACTTCTCCTACTGGTACTCCCGTTAAACTTCCTTGAATTCCGTAATGCAAAATATTTTTTATCGCTTCTACAATTACACCTGCAATTGGACTAAAAATTATTGCCGCAATTAAAGCTGGCACATCACTAAAATCAATTTTTAAAAATGGCGGAAGCCCTGGGAATGGAAAATCCAACATCATTAGTAAATACGCAATACTACTTAGCATCGCTACACTCACCATCTGCACTACACTGTTTTTTTGTTTCATCTTTCTCTCTCCTTTTCCATCGATCTTCTCATGGAAAGTGGAAAGGTTCTGCTATGCCTATTTTTCATAGAACGAAAAAACCCTTTGTGATTTACACAAAGGGAGAATTTTAAGGCACATCAAACAGACGTTCAAATACTTATCTTTTTTGAACGCTTGAACCTCCATCTTCTCCCATCCAGACTGTACTGTCGGCTTTGGAATCACACCAAATCCTGCCTTAACGGCTCGCGGGCTTAGAACGAAATTATTAACTGTTCATCACCGCCGGTCGGGATTTTCACCCTGCCCCGAAGATAGACCGATATTCTATTTTCCACTTCATTATACAACAACATGATCGTATTGTGAACAAAAAAAGTGTAACTTACTAAAAATAAGTTATTGATTTTATATAATTAAAGAAACGATCACTATATTTTACAATACAACCCATATTTTTTATAATTCGGTATTTCTCCTATGAATCCCCCTAGTCATATGTCGTCAAAAGTGATAAGATGTTGAATTGTTAAGATAAGAACATTTTCTGAGTTATGGAGGAAATGTCATGAAGAAAGATAAAAGACACTCTATTCGAGAAGCAATGAAAAAGAACTTAAGAAAAGAATACTTTTATTTGAAAAAAGAATTACTTTTCTACTGTCCAATTGATCTAGGCACATTCTCAAGAGAGACATACTACGCTACTTTTGACCAAGATGGCATAAGTATTTATCAGTATGATAAAAAAACAGAAAGTAAATTAAAATTGTGTGAGCGTCATCCATGGAAGAGTTGGAATAAGGTAAAAGTTGATCACTATTTAACAACTTCTCAATTTATTTTCCAAGGTGAGCGAAACTGGATTTTATCCCTTTTCCAAAAAGGAAAAGAAGCTCAAAAAATAATTGAAGAACATACATCTTTACAAACGGAAGTTGTTTCCCGTCCGTTTTCCAAGAAGCTTCCTGGTTTCCGTTCTGATACACCATTGAATAAATACATCGGTAGCATTTGTTACACTGCACTTATTGCATTTTTATTAAAATGGATGATTCCATTTCAAGCACCACAAATCGCCCTGTATTCTCTTTCAATTGGCTTTATGCTTCTTGGTTTACTTTGTCTTACAATTGGTCTAATCGAACCAACTATCGTACTATATCGGACAAAAGAAAAAACAAGAACAAAAGTCTTTTACTTATATAGCTACTTAGCTATTACTGGATTTATATGTGTCTTTATTTTTTGGTAAAAGAAGCCGTCCCAAAAGATCTTTTGGGACGGTTTTTCGTTAAGGATAGGTTGCTCTTACTATCGCATTTTATTGTTAGTCGATATTTCTTGTCGAAATGTCGATATAATTTCATTTACTATCGCAATCTTAAATAAGAAGAAAATAAATTTATTCAAAAGTTATGCTTTTGGGACGTTGCCTTTACTTGACGTATAGTTGTTGGTTCGGATAGATTTGCTCTTGTCGCAATCCATTCCTCACTTTAATTTCCTCAACTGTCATACTAAATTTCCGGGCAATACCAACTAAAGTATCACCTTTTTGTACAATATATAGTGATGATGACACAACTTGATTTTTTTGTTCATTTAAAACAAGCAACGGATTCATCGCATTCCTTTTCTCCATCGTCCATCTCCCTTGATGCACTTCTAAATGTAAATGAGCTCCTCGCGATTCTCCTGTATTCCCTACCTCTCCAATTAGCTCTCCTTTTGAAATGTTATCACCTTGAACTACATATCTCTTATTTAAATGCGCATAAACAGCCTCATATTCTCCATGTTTAATAAACACAACATTTCCATAACTACTTGAAAAATAAGACTTTGTCACCTTACCATTTTGAATAGCTGCAACAGGCGTTCCAATAGGCGCAGCTATATCAATACCATAGTGTTTCCCATGTCTTGTCCCGAAATAATCACTTATCTGCCCATCAACAGGCCATATCCACTGATTCCCTTCAGCGTAAACATGTAATTGAGATAAAAATAATACACTCAATATCACCACGCCACATTTTAACGCTTTCATATACATCCTCCGTTTTCTAATAACCGTCATACCTTCTCTATTGTGGGATATTACAGAAAAAAGTATACAAAAAAAAGAAAGTGTATTACTCCACTTCCTTCTCTTCTTTATTACGAAAAACAAGTGCACTGCGGTTATATTCCACATCTTTCACTTGTAAACGCGCATTTATTACTCTAGCAAGCGCAAATAAATAATCAGATAACCTATTTACATACTTTAGAACAATTTCATTGGTTTCTCCTTCTTTTTGCAATGACACTATACAACGTTCTGCTCTTCTTATAACTGTACGTGCAATGTGTAGTGCAGCCGATATCTCGCTACCGCCTGGTAAAATAAAACGCTCTAAAGGCGGCGCTTCTTCTGTATACGAATCAATTCGTCTCTCTAAATACTCGACCATCTCTATCGTTACTTTATAAGGGATTTTCTTCTCTACTATTGCTAAATCCCCTCCACAATCAAATAGTTCATGTTGAATATTTTCAAGTTCGTTATAAATGTTACGAAAACATTCCTCTTGTAATTTAGACATGGCATATCCGATATGAGAATTCGCCTCATCAATTGTTCCATAAGCTTCTACACGTATATGATCTTTATCCACTCGGCCACCTATGACACTCGTTTCCCCTTTATCACCTGTTTTTGTATAAAGTTTCATTTCATTATGACACCTCTCTTTTTATTTTCATTCTGATTATTAAAGAAAAAAAACTCTACCATTCTTTATTTAATTGCACTTACAAAAAAATAAAAAAACAGTAAAGCTTTTATTCATGATCAACTTTTAAAAAACATATATATCTAAATTATACGATTTGGTAAATATACAGAGAATGTAGTTCCTTCTCCAACGACACTTGATACAGAAATTTTCCCGTCATGACCTTGAACAATATTTTTAGCAATCGCAAGCCCGAGTCCTGTTCCAACTTTTTTCCCTCGCGTTCTTGCTTTATCAGCTTTATAGAATCGATCGAACAAGAACGGAATATCTTCTTCTGGAATACCAGCACCTGAATCTTGCACTTCGAAAGTAAGGCCACTATTTTTCGTATTAATTACAAGTGTAACATGTCCACCTGCATTTGTATGACGGATTGCATTATCAATTAAATTCGTCAGTACTTGTTCCATACGGTCTGCATCAAACGGATATTGTTCAATTGGACTTTGGAAATCCACTGTTAATTGGACTTCTTTATCCTTTGCAATCCCCTGGAATTTACGGCCAATTTTTTCGACAAATGGATGAATATCTACTTCACCTATATGTAACTCTACATGTCCACTCTCCATACGGGCTAAATCTAATAACTCATTTACAAGTTTACCTAAACGAACAGATTCATCATAAATAATTTGAACAAACTCATTAATTTCTTCTTTCGTTTGCACAATATCATCTAAAATTGCTTCACTATATCCTTGAAGCATTACCATCGGTGTACGAAGTTCATGTGATACATTCGCAATAAAGTCTTGACGCATTTTCTCAAGACGACGCTCCTCCGTCATATCTCGCAATACTGCTACAGCTCCACGAATTTTTGTTTGATTGTAAAGCGGTGTCATAAGAACTACGTAGTTACCTTTTTGCAAATTAATTTCAACAACTTGTTGTTGCTCGCTTTCTACAACGAGATGGAATAGTTCAACAAGTTCAGAAGGCAGTTTTTTACTTAACTCTAATTCTTTTTCTTCTTGCCAAACTTGTAAGAAGTTTTCTGCCGGTGGGTTGATAACAACGACTTCACCTTCTTGATTTAACGTAATAACACCATCTGCCATACTACTCAAAATGCTAGCTAACTGCTCTTTTTCTTGCTGCAGGGCATTCATATTAAACTTCAACTGTTTCCCCATTTGATTTAAAGCAGTTGCAAGCTCACCAATTTCGTCCTGCGACACCATAGGGGCTTTCGTATCAAATTTCCCGCGCGCTACCTCAAATGCAACCTCACGCATTTTACGAAGCGGTGCCGTAATTCGAGTAGATAAGAAAAATGCAAAGAAAGTTGTTAAAATAATCGCAATCCCGGCTGATAAGAAAATAAAATCAGTCGTTCTCTCCATACCTTGTATTGGAACTTGCAATGATTCATATACAAACACTGCACTTTGATTTTTTGACTGTACTGGTTTCCCGACGATCATAATATCATTTTCAGTATTTTTATTCTTCCTACTATTAGAAGCTTTTCTAATATTATTCTTAATATCCTTTTTATCTGTAAAAACAGCTGCTAATTCTTTATCATTTTTCAAATCATCTATTGTAAGAGTAACTAATCCTTCTTGTTTCGGCGAAGAAGAAATTTCCTTACCGTCTTCTACAATGATAATCCTTGAAAGTGGATCAGAAAATTTGTAAGCAATATTCTCAATCGTTTTTACATCGGCACCTTCTTCAATTAATTCCGTGACACTTGTTGCAACTTTCTGAAGCCTAGCTTCACTCATATCAACATAATACGTTCTAAAAAACTGTGAAAGTAAAATAGCAACAAATCCAAGAACAAACGAAACGAGAAGTAATATGGTCATCCATAACTTCCCTACTACACTTCTCCAAAGCATCAGTCGTTCACAACCTCAAACTTGTAACCTACGCCCCAAACGGTAACAATCATTTTCGCTGCATCTGGTGATTGTTTACTTAACTTTTCACGTAAACGCTTTACATGCGTATCAACTGTACGTAAATCTCCGAAGAACTCATATTGCCATACTTCTTTTAACAATTGCTCACGGTCAAAAACTTTATCCGGGGATTTCGCTAAGAATAATAGTAATTCATATTCTTTCGGTGTTAAGTTTACTTCATTACCATCCGCTGTAACGCGGTGCGCATCATTATCAATTGTTAAATGAGGGAAAACAGTAACATCTTTCGTCGTTGTATCTTGTGTAAAGAATGTCGTTGGTACAGCGCGGCGTAATACCGCTTTCACACGAAGTACTACTTCACGCGGGCTAAACGGCTTTACAATATAATCATCAGTTCCAACTTCAAACCCTTGTACCCTATTTACTTCTTCACCTTTTGCTGTCAGCATAATAATTGGCGTCGCTTTCTTCTCACGAATCCCTTTACACACTTCGATACCATCTTTACCAGGCATCATAATATCCAGTAGGATTAAATCATAATCATTTTGTAACGCCATTTCTAAAGCTGTATCACCATTATCCGCTTCTTCAATTGTGTATTGCTCTCTTTCTAAATACATCTTTAATAAACGACGAATACGATCCTCATCGTCTACAATTAAAATTCTTGATTCATTTTCCATTTCTACCCGCTGCGTACTTTTACCACAACGGTTTACACCTACCCTTCTACAATATAATGTTGCACCTATCCTCGTTTAATTAAGCATTTTTTAACGTTCCACTTCCCATATTATGCTTCACAAGAATAATAAAGTTTGTTCATTTTTTTTCCAAAACTATGTATTTTTTTTGAACAGTATATTTGGTCCTCGACATCATTTTACAGAATCAACCGCTACTTTGTCATGTTTTTCTCAAAAAAGAAGAAAATTTGACAAAAATAAAATAGGAAAGTGACATACACTCTCCTATTTTAGTTCTCTATGCATATGAATGTAAACCCGCGATAATTAAGTTTACTACAATAAAGTTAAACATAATGATTGCAAAACCAATCACTGCAAGCCAGGCGGATTTTTCTCCATGCCATCCTTTAGATAAACGTAAATGTAATACCGCAGCATAAAAGAGCCAAGTAATAAGCGCCCAAACTTCTTTTGGATCCCAACCCCAAAAGCGCGTCCAAGCGATTTGAGCCCAGATCATTGCAAAGATTAATGCTCCTAATGTAAACACCGGGAATCCTATCGCAATAGAACGATATCCGATTTCATCTAATAAATCACTATTCGTATTCTTTACTAACGGCTGAAGTGCCGCTGACACTCGCTTACGTAAAACAAGTCTTAATACAATATAAAGTAGCGTTCCGACTAACACTGACCAAATAACAGTATTTAACTTTTTCGCATTTACAATCGCTGGAACTTCAACCGCCGGTTCTAATTTATTTTCTGTCATTAACTTCCCTTCATGCGGTCCAACTAAAGCAGGGAGATTATACTTCATTTCAACTTGTTGTTCATTTTTATCAATCCATTGAAACTTCGCTTCGTATTTCATACTAGAAAATACCGTTGTTATTCCAATAAACCCAACTGTACAAACAAGTGTGAAAACTACTGTCTCTAACCAAAATGTACGCTTACTTCTTGTTGATTGATCTACATTTTTCAGTAAATACATTACGCCTGTAATAAAACTAATTGCTAATATTGCTTGTCCCGCTGCCGCTGTCGTTACATGAATATGTAGCCAATTACTCTTTAAAGATGGGATAAGCGGCGAAATTTCTCTCGGGAACATACTTGCATAAGCGATTAATAAAAGAGCTACCGGTAAAGCAAATAAACCAATAATACTTACACGATATACAAAGTACATAATGATAAAAGCTCCCACAAGCATCATGCCAAAAAATGTACCAAATTCAAAAAAGTTACTAACCGGTGCATGTCCTGATGCGATCCATCTTGTAACAAAATATACTATTTGTGCAATAAATCCTAAAATTGTTATAGTTATACCTATATTTGCCCACTTGTTACCTTTTTCTTTAATTGCTCCTCCAAAAAATAAAGTTGCAATTAAATATAAGATAAACGCCGCGAACAGAAAATTACTACTTATTTGTACCATATCGTTTCCCCACCTTAACTAATTTTTTTCATTCATTTTATCGTGTGGTTGTGGAATCGCTGTTCCTTCTAGTACTCTTTCAATATCTTTCTTTAAGCCGAACCAATTTTTATTCGTATGGCCTGCAACCCACCATTCATCATTAACACGTTGTATCCAAATACGGCGATGGTTCCAATACATACCTTGAATCACACCAACCATAAATATAAATCCTCCAATACCGAGAATCAAAAGCGTCAAATCTTTTCTTACTGTAAGAGCTGTTGCATTTTGCATTTCCACACCTGCAAATGACATTTTATATTTATTATTCCCGTCAGGCTCTATGTTTTGCTGAATACCGACGAAACTAACCTCACCATCTGGTGTTTCCGGGGTAAACATTTTAAAGACGAATGCAGGATTATTCGGTAATTTTGTTTTCGTATTCGGCCTTCCATTCTCATCAAAATAAAAATCAGGAAAATAGCTTAATAGTTCTAGAGAATACCCATTTCCTAAATCATATTTTTCTGTAGGATTCGCTAAATCTACTTTAATCGGTCCCAACTTTTGATTATTTTCTTTGTTTTGCAAATGGAAAGACATGCTTTTAAATTCACTTTCTTTGTAATCCACTTGATAAACAGCAAATTGATCAAATTTCAGTGGCTCATTCACTCGAATTTCAGCTTCTTTTACCTTTTCTAATTTTGGTTTTTGACCCGCTATATTTTCTCCTACCGCTTTATATAATACAGCATTTGTTTGGAAGTTTTTCGCAATCATTTTATCACCAACACGATCAATTGCTTCATCAAAAACTTCTTTATCCTTACTCTTATCATAAACTTCCTTGATAAACTTTTCGTTTTTCAAATAGTATTGACCTTCTGTTCCTGGTATTTCTTTCGTTTCACCGTCACGTAACCAAAGTGCTTCATCTACATACATACTCGGTAAAAAACGTAGCATTGCACCGAATAGAAAGATAATAAGACCAATATGGTTTACATATGGACCCCAACGTGAAAAACGTCCCTTTTCCGCTAAAACGTTCCCGTCTTCCACTTTCACATTATAATTACGTTTCTTTAAATTAATTTGAACTCGTTCTAAGTCACCTTCATGCGGCGTACCAGTCCCGTGCACTCTCTGTCTTTTCAAAAAACTTGGGTGTCTTTTCACCCCTTGTTTTTTTAAAGCTTTATAAAGAGGAATGACACGGTCTAAACTACATATAACAAGTGAAATACCAATAGAAGCAATTAAAATCATGTACCACCATGATCCATATAAATTATTAAATCCTAATTGATAGTATAATTGTCCTAAAAATCCATACTCGGTCTTATAATATTCAGCTGGTTCGATTCCTGGAGTTATGTACATTTCTTGGGGAAAGATAGTTCCTATTGCCGATGCAGCTAAAGTTATTACGATTAACCATACACCTACTTTTACAGAAGAGAAAAAACTCCAAATTTTATCGACTATCGTTTTTGTATGTGTGAGAGATCTCCGAGCACTCCCCTCATATCTCATATCCAATAATTTTATATTTTCATTACTTTCAAATGGTTTCCCACATGCTTCACAAAAAATGGTTCCTATCGGATTAACATGTCCACATTCACACTTAATTTCTTTCAAAGCTCTCACCGCCCTTTTATCTATATGTACTATTGTATATTCCAGCTTAGAGTTACCGCAATACTCAGAATTTTTAAAGCGAAGGCGCTATACGTAAGCACCTCTTATGTAAAGGCTTTCTTAATTATGGAGTGATTTTCTTTAAGTACTCTTCCAATTGTTCCTTCGTTTGCTCACCTATAATTTGCTCTACTACTTTTCCTTCTTTATCAATTAAAAAGGTTGTTGGTAATGGTCCCACTCCATATGTACCTATGATCTTTTGCCCTTTATCAATTGCAACTGGGAATTTCAAATCATATTGTTTCACAAAGTTCTTCACTGCGATATCCGTTTCATCTGCATCTAAGGCAATAATTTCAACGCCTTTTTCTTTATATTTCGGATATAACTCATTCATATAAGGCATTTCTTTTTCACAAGGTTTACACCAAGTTCCCCAAAAATTTAAAAATACACCTTTTCCCTTTAAATCTTTTAATTCAATATTCTTTCCTTCTAAATCAGTTACAACAAAGTTAGGTGCTTCTTTTCCAATTTGCATTTTCTCTTTATCAGTAAAAAATCCTTGATATAGCGTAAACCCTACCGCACCGCTTAAAATGAGCAAAATGATAACACGAAATAATAAGCGATTTTTTTTCATGTTGTCTCCCCTCTCTTCGACGAGTGATAAATATATGTATTTTTTAATAAATCACCAGCGGAGCATTCCACTGGTGAAAGTTTCACAATATAGATTAGCGAGGCTTTGTAGAAGCCAATGCACGTAATTGTTTCACCTCATGTGGTGTTAATTCTCTTGCATCACCAGGACGCAAGCTACCCACTTCTAAAAAGGCATAACGTTCACGTTTTAATTTCATTACTTTACAATCTAACGCTTCAAACATGCGGCGTACTTGACGGTTACGTCCTTCATGAATCGTTAATTGTACAATCGCCATCTCTTTACGCTTGTCCCAAGAAATAATTTTCACTTGTGCTGGTGCTGTTTTCCCATCTTCTAATGCAACACCTCGTTCTAACATGCGAATTTTATCACCTGTTAATGGCCCTTTAATTTTCGCAACATACGTTTTTTCAACCTTATATCTCGGATGCATTAATACATTTGCAAATTCACCATCATTTGTCATCAATAATACGCCAGACGTATCATAATCTAAGCGTCCGATTGGGAATAAACGTTGTCTAATTTCAGGGAAAAAGTCTGTTACAACATTTCTTCCTTTATCATCTGATACACTTGAAATTACACCAGTTGGTTTATATAGTAAAAAATAAACAGGTTCTTCTTTTTCAAGAGGGATGTTATTTACTTCCACTTTATCTTGAGGAGTTACTTTTGTTCCTAACTCCTTCACTATTTTCCCATTAACTTTCACTTTTCCTTGCTGAATTAATTCCTCAGCCTTTCTTCTCGATGCAATACCTGCTTGCGCAATCACTTTTTGTAATCGTTCCATTTCTTTTTTTCACCTCAAATTTATCTTACCTTACATTAGAAAGACTTGGCAACCGCCTAAGCTTTATGCCATTTACTTCGCCTACCTTTAACAACATAGCAATGATAATAAACGTATAAAGGCTATATCACGTTTTCACCCTTTATTATTATTTACACTTTTTCATGTTGTCCACGATAAAAGTTCACCATTTTGTCAAAAATACCGCATAAAAAAACCACTATTAAACTACACGTTAATAGTGGTCGTATACGTATTATAAGCGAAATAGCGCAAAAAATGAATAGCATTACCGAAACAATAGGGAAACAAACACAATCGAACAAATAATTCCGATTAAATCTGCAAAAAGTCCTACCTTTAATGCATCTCCCATTTTTCTAATACCGACAGCCCCAAAGTATACTGTTAATATATAAAAAGTCGTATCTGTGCTACCTTGCATCGTTGAAGCTAACCTACCAATAAACGAGTCTGGCCCATATGTAGCGATTAAGTCGGTCGTAATACTTAAACCAGCAGATCCCGAAATCGGACGTATAAGTGCAAGTGGAACGATTTCGGCTGGTACATGAATAAAGTCTAACATCGGCTTCATTACCGATATCATTGCATCTAAAGCACCTGATGCCCGAAAAATAGAAATAGATACAAGCATTCCAACCATAAACGGCAAAATGGAAACCGCAATTTGAATCCCTTCTTTTCCGCCCTCAACGAACGATTCGTACGTTGGAACTTTCTTTATCGTGCCATACAAAAGGATAAAACCAATTACACAAGGAATTACCCATAATGAAATTGTATTTACAATACTCATTTTTTCCGCCCCTTTCTACTCCTTCTCCGGTAAAAATAGCGGTCAATCCAAATCGCTCCAATCATCGATAACACTTGTGCTATAAATGTTACGCCAACGATTTCAGTAGGGTTTGCTGATTCATAAGTCATTCGAATCGAAATGACAGTAGTCGGAATTAATGTAATCGCTGAAGTATTTAATGCTAGAAACGTCACCATAGAACGACTTGCTGAATCCTTTCCACCATTTAACTCTTTCAGTTGTTCCATTGCTTTAATACCTAAAGGTGTTGCTGCATTACCTAACCCAAAAAAGTTCGCCATCATATTTGATAAAATGAATCCCATTGACGGGTGATCCTTCGGTATTTCTGGAAATAATCTTTTTACTATCGGCATAAAAAGTGATACTAACTTCTTTAACAATCCAGCTTCCTCAGCAATTTTCATTAAACCGAGCCAAAATACTAAAACACTAATAAGTCCAATACAAATCGTTACAGCATCTTTTGACCCTTCAAACACTGCTTTGGTCACTTCTTCCATCGTTCCATTTATCATGGCATACACAATCCCTATAACTGCCATCGCTGCCCATACGAGATTAACCATCTATCCCAACACCTATCATGTAAGAGAAGATTTCTTTTACGTTATTCCAATACATTCCCGTTGTAGCTACTAACTTTCGTTTACTGTAAAACAAATTTCGTTCTCCAACTTTCTCGTTCCCTACATAAATTTCTGTCTTCCCAATCTTTACTCCATCCGTAAGTTTTGCACTTTTATCGAGCTCAACTTTCAATAACACGCTCTTTCTTTCCTCTTCAGTTAAAGGTACAGAAAAACTATTTTTCGTATAAACATGATTGGCATATTTCTTTTCATTTATTTCAGCGAGTGCGCCTTGTCCTAAAACTTTCGCTTGCTTATAGCGTTCAAAGCCTTTATCAAACAAATTCATATGATCATCCCAGTCACTAGAAGCACTCAAAGTTACGACAATTAAATCTAGTCCATCTTTTGAAGCTGTTGTGACAAGCGTCCGTCCTGCTTTCTTCGTAAAACCTGTCTTTCCCCCTGTTGCAAATTCATAATAAGATGTCACAAGCTTATGTTTATTTTTCCACGGATAATCCCAAGAATCTGATTTATACGTTTTTGTTCCAAAAATTTTCTTAAAGGTCTCGTTCCCCATTGCATATTTCGTTAATAATGCCATGTCATAAGCCGACGAATAATGCGATCCATCCCCATCCAAGCCATGCGGGTTTGAGAAATGCGTATCTTTCATTCCGATTTCTTTCGCCTTTTCATTCATTAAATATACAAATCCTTCTATACTCCCTCCCACATTTTCAGCAATTACTTGTGCTGCATCATTACCAGATCTAAGCATTAATCCGTAAACTAAATCTTCTAACTTAACTTTTTGTCCAGGTTTTAAATAAATTGCCGATCCTTCTACTCGTACCGCTTCATTACTAACCGATACTAATTCTTTCATTTTTCCTGATTCAGCAGCTAACAATGCTGTCATAATTTTTGTTATACTAGCAATTTTTTGTGGCTCATGTTCTAATTTCCCATATAGCACACGACCGGATTGTTGTTCCATTAAGACTGCGTTACGAGCACTGACACCACCGTTCATTTTTGCATATGCAGGAATTGGCATAACGCTTGCGTACATTATAATTAGCGTAATTATTATACAAATTCGTCTCATATTTCCCCCCACGTCCTTTTGGCACTTTTTGTACAAGTGTATGCTTGGCCTTTTAAAATATGAACGAAATCTTCCTTCCACCTCCACTAAAAAAGACGCATGAGATATGCGTCTAATACGGTGTCCATTCAATTTGCTTCGCACTTTCAAATCTCTTTTCTACATCTGGCCAATTTACAACATTCCACCAATTTTTAATATATTCATCTTTTCGATTTTGATATTGTAAATAATACGCATGTTCCCATACATCCAGTACAAGGAGTGGTATCGTATCCCACTGCGTAAACAATTGATGAAGCGTACTTTGCAAAATTTCTAACCTTCCTGAACGGGGTACCCATACAAGAATTGCCCATCCTGAACCTTCCACTTTAGAAGCGGCTTCCGTGAAATGCTTTTGAAAACGTAAAAAACTTCCGAAATCTTGCTCAATTTGTTGTGAAAAAGCCCCTCTCGGACTTCCACCACCATCTTTTTTCATGTTATTCCAAAATATCGTGTGTAAGTAATGACCTGATCCATGAAAAGCCGCTTCTCTTTCCCAATGCTTAATTAAATCAAATTGATTTGTTTTTCTCGCTTCTTCCATCATCTTCTCTGCTTTATTTAATCCTTCCACGTAACTACGATGGTGTTTATCATGGTGTAACATCATAATTTCTCGTGAAATGTACGGTTCTAGCGCATTATATGGATAAGGTAATGGCGGAAGGGTATGCCCCCCAATCGGAACAGCTCGTTCGCTATCCCCTCTTTCACATAGTTCATATTCCTCTCCTTCTTGCATAAATACTTCCTGTAAATGGTGTTGAATATGTTCTACATCATCACTTATTTCATACATAAACTCGGCATCTGTGTCGTATTCATGCTCTTTCATACGCTCTAATAACGTTTGAATTTTATAAGCAAGCATATGGACATCATACACTTCCATTGCACGGCTATCTAATACTTGAAGAACACTTTCACACCAGCTTTCTACTTCATGAAAGTAATCTGTAAATACACCTTGCTGACTCATGTCACACCTCCTTGATGCTATCCACTTTAACTATATTCAATTAAAATCCCTTATATAACTGGACAAAAGGAAAAGAAGCTAAGTATCCTTAGCTTCTTTTCCTTAATTAATATTTGTGCAACATTTTTGTTTGGTAATCTGTCTCATAATATTCTAGTTCTTCACGCATCAATTGAAATTTCCCTTCTAAATCCTTCATCATTCGTTCTATAGATCTAGGGGGGATTTGCTGAAAAACAATAGAATTTTTCCCTGTATAAGCAGAACGACTATTTTCATACCAATGATCATTCTTTGGCGAAAAAAACTCTGCAATTACTTGATGGTAAATCTTATATAAAACTGTTTCAGCTGCGGTCTTTCGAAATGGTTGGCTATTCAGCAAAACAAAACATGCATCAAGTCCTTCTTCACAAAAAACAAGAAGTCTTCTTATTGATGCTAATATCCCTTTATAGTATTGCTCGTTTCCTGTTGGTGTCTCCTCCAATAAAGAAGGTAACGTATGATAATTTACATAATTAGTTATCAAGGAAATTACATCTTCTAAAAATATAGAAACTTGTTCTGTTTGATTTTCAACCATCAAATTAGACATGGCTTCTCTCTCCTTTGCCGTTTTACGCTATTTCTACTCTTTTATTTTTATGTAATTCAGCTAATATTTCTTGTACTTTCACCACTGTTCCCTCATCAAAGTATCGTTGAAAGTCTGTTACTTCATTGAGATACAAGCGCTTCTGCGTGCGTAGCTCTTTATCTTTCAGTAAACAAGCGATCGCTACAATATCTCGTAAATATACGTCTTGTTCTTCTACTTTATAAACTGGATTTCCTTCAAAAGGGGTAATTTCTTGTAAAATTTCTTCAAAATATCGAACATATAAGACAGAAAAGGTTTTCTCTTGATTATTTAATATATATGTCACTTCAGATCTATTAAAAAAATCTTCTGATGTATTCGGTTTTGCTTTTTCTAACTCATATCCTGCATAACCTATTATAATCATCTACTTCCCCTCTCTTCCTTCTTTCATCTTATCTTAACTTAATTTTCTGATAAACGAAATATTCTTTTAAATATAACCTATATAAAAAATAGCTTCCCTATACAGGAATTTACCTTTTTATTTTTCTTGAAGTTTGTCATAATAATATTATTGTCTCAGTTTTCTTACACAAGGAGAGTTGTATTTATGTCGTTTTCATGGAAACGTTTCTTACAAATCGGGAAAATAATCTTCCCATTTGTTGTCTTAACAATTGTTTTCTTTCAAGCTAAAAAAGAATTAGCAGGCATTTCTTTTTTAGAAGCAATTGAAACAATTAAAAACATTCCAACTGGTGGGGTATTTTTAGCGATTACACTCGGTGCATTTGCCGTTTCAACAATGTTCTTTTATGACTTTGTTATGCTTCGTTACTTAAAAGCAGACATACCTGTACAAAAGATTTTCCGTATCTCATGGATTGCAAACACTTTAAATGGATTTATCGGTTTTGGTGGTCTTGTTGGTGCCGGTGTACGTACAATGCTATATCGTCCGCATATAAAAGATAATGGAAAACTTATTAAAAGTATTGCTTGGATGACAACCGCTTTTATTAACGGATTAGCCATTCTGTCATTCCTCGGCCTTATTGGAATATTAGACACTAGTTTTATTCTGCACGAAAAACCGTGGTTATGGCCTGTTCTTATCTTCTTTGCTCTTTTCGTTCCTATATATATTGGGTTTTCTAAAATTAAAAATAGAAAAACAAAACAGCTAGACGGACAAGAGGAAGAAGAAGAAGAGAAAAATCCAACTGTTTTATATTCATTAGTTTCATTAGTCGAGTGGGTATCTGCCGGTATCGTTATGTACGTCATTTTAATATTGTTTGGAATTGATATCGAATTTCAAAAGTTTTTAGGTGTTTACGTAATCGCTGCTTTAGCTGGTGTCGTAAGTCTTGTTCCAGGTGGCCTTGGTTCATTTGACCTTGTTTTCTTAACTGGACTAGGACAATACGGCGTTGATACAGGCGTATTACTACCTGCTATGTTATTATACCGACTTGTCTATTACATCTTACCATTCTGCCTAGGTCTCATTTTTGCAGCCTTTGAAATGACAGGAGCGGCCATAAAAAAAATTGAAGATAAACCCTTTATTGCACCTGCGTTAGAAACAACTGGTGTAATTTGGACTTTACAACGTGATTTTTTAGGGAAATTAGGTTCATGGGCATCCGCCGCTTTAACAGTATTCGCTGGCTTAATGGTTATTCTATCAACAATTTTACCGACTAGTATAAATCGAGCTCACGCCTTACATATTTTAGCTCCAAAGCACCTTATTCAATTTTCTTTTAGCTTATCATTAACATTCGGTATTCTCCTCCTGATTCTTTCGCGAGGCATATATTATGGAACAAAGCGTTCTTACTATATGACGATTGTTTCTTTAATTGGAGCAGCAATCTTTAATACCCTAAAAGGAATTGACATTGAAGAAACCTTTATTTTATTAATCGTACTTGCTGTGTTGTATATGCTTCGTAAAAGATTTATACGCGAGAAAATGGAAGTCTCACTTTCTGATATCGTAAAAGTATTTATCTTCTTATTACTTACGCTATATTTATATAAAAACTTAGGTATTTTATTTGCGGGTGCAAAAGAAGCGTTCCAACCTGATTTTGTCGTTCGAAATATTACACAAGTTAAACGAAGTGCATTAGCAGCAGCCTTTTTCGTTCCTACTTTTTTACTTATCGGCTCACTAATTGCCAATCGTTATCGTAGTCAATTTCCCGGGCAACCAGCTAATGATAAAAGGTTAGAAAACTTCTTAGATGAACATGGCGGGAATGTACTTAGTCATTTAGGTTTTTTAGGAGATAAACAGTTCTTCTTCAGTAGTGACGGAAAAGCACTTCTTCTCTTTTCAATTACTGGAAAACGTCTTGTTGTACTAGGTGATCCAATTGGTGATCCATCCTCCTACCGCACTGTGTTGCAAGAATTTTTGACTGAAGCTGATCGATTTGGGTATATTTGCGTATTCTATCAAATTGAAAGCAAATGGATGAGCTTATACCACGATTTTGGCTACAACTTCTTTAAACTTGGTGAAGAGGCTGTCGTTGATTTAAATACGTTTACAATAACAGGAAAGAAACGTGCTGGTATGCGAGCCACTTTCAACCGTTTTGAACGAGAAGGTTATACATTCTCTATTCATGAGCCACCATTCTCAGACGAATTATACGAGGAATTAAAGAAAGTGTCTGACGCTTGGCTCGGCGGAAAAAAAGAGAAAGGATTTTCACTTGGGTACTTCGATCGTGAGTATATTAGTCGTGCCCCTATCGCTACATTATCTGATGCAGAAGGAAAAATCATTGCATTCACAACCTTTATGCCAGTATATCAAAGTGGCATATTATCTGTTGATTTAATGCGTTATTATCCAGATGCCCCTAGCGGAATTATGGATGCAATTTTTATCCACTTATTCCACTGGGCAAAAGAAAATGAATACCATTCCTTTAATATTGGTATGGCACCACTCTCAAATGTCGGTTTATCAACGCAATCGTTCTGGTCTGAACGAGTTGCTGCTGCAATATTTAATAACGTTCGTTACACATATAGCTTCAGCGGTTTACGACATTTCAAAGAAAAATATAAACCTGCATGGAGTGGAAAATATTTAGCATTTCGAAAGAATCATTCTTTACCAATTACAATGCTCTCTGTAACAAAATTAATAGGAAAACGAAAAAACAGCTAAGTACTTAGCTGTTTTTTCGTTTTTGCACTTGTATACTAAACTCCTTTTCATACTTCTTACCATTTATATAGAAATCCCCCCATATTTTATATGTTCCTTCTTCTGGAAATGTAATACGATATTGTAATTGCTCATCCGTATCAACAGGAATGGCATATAAAAAATGTCCCCTCGTTTCATCAACGATATATAGCGCGTTGACTTCGCCTCTCCCTGAATTTAATTTCAGCTTTTCTCCCTTTTTCGCTTGAAACTGAAATGTTAATGTCGTTGCCTCATTCGGATGTAATGCACCAAATAAAAGAGACACTTGATGCTCTCCTATATTTTTTGTAAGTACAGTATCGACAGGTAGTTTCTTTTTATTCTTGTCCTTGTTTGTCTCCTTTTTTTCTTCACCAAAATCTTTCTTAGCAAATGATTCCACGGACTTGTTTTCATTTTCATACAAAAATATCGTGTACCCTTCACCTTTTGCTACATCTGAAGATAGCTTATACGATCCATTTCCAGCAAATATAGGCTTCGTTTGTTGTATGTTTTTCAAATTCCCATCCACTATCACTGCTCGAATTTGATCGTTCACACCACGAACTTCATTATTCATTTTATTTAGCAATTGAAACGAAATATCGGCTTTTTCATTTCCCTTTTTATTTTTCACATCCCATTTCACTTCTTGAACATCTCCGGTCGTTTCTACAGTTTCTTGATATTTTTTTATGTAAAATCCTCCTGCCACAATAAGTACTAGTGCAATAAGCCCAATGACAAGATTTTTCAAAATATCACCTACCATTTTTATTGTCTTTATCCATGCAAAACCTCTTAAATATATATTCTAGATTATGATTTATGAAATCCTCCTCTTTTGCACATATTACAAATAAAAAAGATTTTAATTGAAAGGAGTCGTAGTGTATAATGCAAATGATATTGATTTCTATCAATACATTATAAGGAGGATTTTTCATGAGTGTACATATTGAAGCAAAACAAGGCGAAATTGCTGAATCTATTCTATTACCTGGTGATCCATTACGTGCAAAATATATTGCTGAAACATTTTTAGAGGATGTTACTTGTTATAATAACGTGCGTGGCATGTTAGGTTTTACTGGAACTTACAAAGGAAAGCGTGTATCTGTTCAAGGTACAGGTATGGGTGTTCCTTCTATTTCTATTTATGTAAACGAATTAATTCAAAGCTACGGAGTGAAAAATTTAATTCGTGTTGGGACATGTGGTGCAATTCAAAAAGATGTTAAGGTACGTGACGTTATTATTGCGATGACGGCTTGTACAGATTCTAATATGAATCGCTTAACATTCCCGGGTTTTGATTTTGCTCCTGCTGCAAACTTTGATCTTTTAAAGAAAGCTTACGATGCTGGAACAGAAAAAGGATTACACGTTCGTGTTGGTAACGTATTAACAGCAGATGTATTTTATCGTGAGAGCATGGACATGGTTAAAAAACTTGGAGATTACGGTGTATTAGCAGTAGAGATGGAGACGACTGCTCTTTACACATTAGCAGCTAAATATGGTGTAAATGCATTATCTGTATTAACAGTAAGCGACCATATCTTCACTGGTGAAGAAACAACATCTGAAGAGCGTCAAACTACATTTAACGAAATGATTGAAATCGCTTTAGATGCAGCAATTCAGCAATAGTACACTAAAGAACTCGTCATACGTCTGGCGAGTTCTTTTTTATGCTAAAATACTTCCATAGTCACTGTACCGTCTCTTTATGTGACTTTCTATAAAAAACTACTTTAGAGAGAGACAGATTTATCCCCTCTACTTTTTTGTAACCTTTGTTATAATTAAGAAATCATTTATATTACAGTATTTTTCATACGAGGTGAAACAGTGAAGAACAGAAGCATCGTCTTTAAACTATTTTTATTAACATCAACTTTATTTACAATCATATTTCTCCTTTTTTTCCTTGGACAATCTCTATTTTTAGAGAAGTTTTATATTAATAAAAAAGTAAAAACCGTTCAAACGGCTTTTGAAAAATTCGTAGATAATTATGAAAAAAGCGACAAAAGTTTTGAGGAAATCAGAAAGCTAAAACAAGAATTTCACGATAAAACGAATGCTGAAATGCAATTTTTAGATTCTAACGGCATTATTAAAAGTGAAAACAATTACTACATTGAGGTAATTAACCCTAATAACAATAAAACCTATTCCATCCCACTTAATAATCTTTTAACACCCGAAGAATATAATAAATTCGAAAATTTAGGCTTAAAAAAAGAGGGCATGATTCACGTAGAGGGATTTTTACAAGATAATATAATAACGCCACTAGAACTGACGACTAATTATAATCGATGGCGAAATGAAAATGTCAATTCGGATTTTCAAACAATTAGTGGTAACCCCTCTAAAAATAGACTCACAAATCGATATAAAACTACGTCTCAGATCAGTTTTACCGGTGTGATATCTAAATTACATATCCCTTCCAAATCTGAGGTTCGCCTTGCAAATGATTTTGAAACATTACAAGCTGTTGAATATTTTGCAAGCACTATTAGACAAGGTACTTCTAATTCAAATCAATTAAACACGTATATTTTAGATAGTGGGGAAAATATAAAAAACAGTGTCTTTGTAAAGCCTATTATGGAAAACGGAAAAACTAAGGAGTACGCTTTTGTGATAGCATCTTTACAACCTGTGAATGAAGCAATGCTCGTTTTAAAAGATTATTATGTCTATGCCTTAATTATCGTGTTTCTCGTTATTATTTTGTTATCCTTCTACTACTCAAAAATCATTGTTAAACCATTAATTAAGATAAATCGTGTTACAAAAAAAATGGCCAACTTTGATTTTAGCGAGAAGTTACCTGTTACAGCAGACGATGAAATTGGCGGGTTATCAAGTGGTATTAATACACTCTCTGTAAATTTAAAAGATCGAATCGACCGATTAAATGTTGCTAATACAAAATTACAACAAGATATTGAACGCGAACGTCAATTGGAAAAAACGAGAAAAGAATTCATTTCTGGTGTATCTCATGAATTAAAAACACCACTTAGTGTTATTCGTAGCTTCGCTGAAGGTATTCAAGATGGCGTAAGTAAAGATACGACATATTATACAAATGTTATTTTGGAAGAGACAGATAATATGAACAGGCTCATTGTTGAAATGTTAGAATTAGCAAAACTAGAATCAGGTACGTACAAACTAGAAATGTCGACATTCTCGATCGGTGAATTAATTCAACAAGTCTATACAAAATTATTATTTAGCATGGAGGAAAAACATTTACAAGTGGACATCCATGCTGACTCTTCTCTATTTGTTAAAGCAAATCGTAGCCGTATTGAGCAAGTCGTTGTAAACTTACTTAGCAATGCAATTCGATATACTCCAGATGGTGAAAAAATACACGTCTCTATTATAGAAACGGAAGATACAGTGAAAATCAAAATTGAAAACACAGGTAATCCTATTCCAGAAGAAAGCCTTGAAAAAATTTGGGATCGCTTCTACCGTTTAGACGCTTCTCGTAGCCGTCATACTGGAGGTACTGGCCTTGGGTTATCCATTGTGAAAAACATTTTAGATCTCCATCACGCTGAATACGGCGTGTATAATACCACTAATAGCGTTGTATTTTATTTTAATTTACAAAAAGTAAAAGAAGTCAAATAATTTGTCTTAATTTCACTAGGAGTTCACATGAAATTCACACTCTCCCTTTATAGTAAGAAACAAGTTAATCCTTTCCTTTACACATATAAAAGAGGAGAGTGCGTGAAATGAAACAAGCAGGACAACCTATTCAAAATGAAAAACAATTAGAAACTATCAAAAATATACTTTTACAATCTTCGAAACGTGATGGCTTATTATTCGTATTAGCTGTAAATTCTGGCTTAAAAGTAAGTGAAATCTTACAATTAAAAGTTAGTGATGTAATCGATGAAGACGAAAATGTTCGCCATTCCATTTTATTTTACAATGAAAAAGTAAAGAAACATAAATGGTTTGCTGTAAATGAAGACTTACAGCACGCAATCGAAGACTACATGAAAGAACGTAAAACTTGGAAACGTAATGAACCATTATTAAAGTCTCAAAAAGGAACAAAGTCTATTACGAGACAACATGCATGGTACATTTTAAACAAAGCTGCAAAAGAAGTTGGATTAGAAGGGATTAGCTCACATACACTTCGAAAAACTTGGGGCTATTGTGCATACAAATCAGGTGTTGATATTGCATTTTTACAACACTTCTTTGATCACAGTACTCCATCCAAAACTTTAAAGTATATCGGTATTGCTTAATAACTCTTATACATAAAAAGGTTACCATTTGTAAATTTGGTAACCTTTTTTATGTTTCATATTCTCTTTTCTTGTCTCTCCTATACTGTAGTGGTACTCTAATAGTAAGGGGGAGAAATTATGAACACATTAACAATTGAATTACCGAAAGAAACGGCTGAAAAACTTGATTTATTAAAGAAATCTTATGAAAAGAAAACAGGTGCTACAATTTCTGAAAGCACTCTCGTTCAAACACTTATCTCAAAGGAATTTATCCAAGCGATAACTCCTTTTGATTTACAACAAATCATCAATGGAAAAGAACAGCAGTAATTGCTGTTCTTTTTTTATTACTATTTAAAATATAAAGTGAAACTTTAATCAGTGGGGGTCTTGTTCATCCCCCACTGATTATTAGCCTTCACCAATCGAGCGTTTACGGGCAGCAGGGCTCCCACCTAACTTCTTTGCTCCAGCCGAATTTTGAGGTAGGAGTTTTACTGCCGTAAATAGCGGGATAAAAAGTTTTTTATTTATTTTCCGAAAAACTATTGACTATGATAATGATAACCATTATCATTTATTATGAAGCCAACAATTGATGAATCAACCAAACGCTCAGTAACATTGTTACCCCTCTTTTTCATATAGAAAGGCACTGTACATTCCCCCTGTTTGTACAGTGCCTTTCTTGTTTATCATCATTCAAACAAATTTAATTGCTCAGGCTTCGGCTCACCATATGTAATGTTCATCATTTTCATAAGCTGTTTCGCATTATCCGCTGCATCTCCGCCCGAATTATTATTAAACAATACAAATATATCCTTCGTCTTCTTTTTCAATCGCTCTAATCGTTCTACCCATTCCGCCAATTCTTTACTATTATAACGATATAGACAGCGAACCGCTCTCCAATTTTCTCCTTTATCCAGCCAACCATGAATATTTCGGCCATGAAAACGTATTAACGCCATGTCCGAGTTTGTTGCCTCTAATATAAGCGGTACTGATCCTATTCCAGCCTGAGGCTCATCGCAAATTGTATGAATCCAGTTTTCTTTTTCTAAAAACTGTAACGTCTTATCTCTCATTTCTGGATAAAACCATGTTTGATTTCGAAATTCTATTGCACATGGTAAATCTTCCATTTTTTCTTTCGTGTATCGAAGTAAATCTACATTTTTCACTTTACAATCAAACCATGGTGGATATTGAAATAAAATCATTTTTAATTTATTTGCTTCTATTAAAGGAAGAATGGATTGTTTATACACATCAAACATCTCATCGAACGTAGAAAAAGGGATTTCCCCTTTCATATGTCCTGTCATTCCTTGATAGGCTTTTACTATAAAAGAAAAATCTTTCGGCGTTTCCATCGCCCATTTTGTATAATTCCGCGCAGGTTGTATCGCATAAAATGAACTATCTACTTCCACAATGGGAAAATGTTCACTATAAGTTCGCAATTTATTTCTATTTTCATAGGGATTTATATATAAAGAATCATGATCTCCCCACCCTGTCACTCCAATGAAAAGCAAATATATCCCTCCCTTTTTAACTTCACCTTCTATCCATTCTACTCACTTCCCGGACATTTCAGCTAATCAATTTCATTAAGTAGCCCCTTCTTTAAGAGTATCCGTATAAAAATATGATATACTAAATGGAAGAATTTTTAAATTGAGGGGTTATTTATTTATGCTTCCAAACGATGATATTGTATCTCATGAAAAACGAATAGAAGAACTAGAAAATAAAGTGCGGTTATATGAAGAGCTTGTGAATCAATTACCACATCATTTCACATACAAAAATCCACATATTGGTTTACAAATAAAGAAAACGAGAACGACTCATTCCATTCAAAACATACAAAAAGAGAATAAAAAGGCTGATTTTCAACTTACTTGCGATTCATTATTTTTATTTGAACAACTTGAAACATACTTTGTTCATATTTTTGATGCTTTTTCACATCATGTCACCTTTGTTGATAGTAAAGGAAATATAACTTTATGTAATCAAGCTGCAGCAGATGATTTTGGTGTAGTACGAAATGATATAATTGGAAAGCCAATTCAACAATTACTAAACTTGCCAGAAGAACAAATTAAAGCGATTGAAACATTAAGAACAGGAACAGAAATATATAATGAAGAAGTGTTAGACAAAAACTATGGTATTTTAAACAATCGAATTATTCGGGATTATAACGGAGAGATTTTTAGAGTTATTAGTGTCTTCCATTATTTAAACACAGAACGTGATGCAGAAAAATTTTCATTAGCAGGACGAATCGCAGCTGGGATTGCTCATGAAGTACGAAATCCCCTTACAACGGTACGTGGATACTTGCAATTTCTACAAGATAACGTTTCTCCATCCAATAAAGAATTGTTTAAAAGTCTACTCATTCCTGAACTAGATCGTGCAAATAGTATTATCACAAAATTTTTAGCCATTTCAAAAACGCGTGAATTTACTAGAGAACCTTTTCCCATCAATACGTTTTTACGCGAATATATTCAACAACTACTTGCTAGTGAAGTTTTTTTACACAACATTTCTATTGACTATGAATTTTCTACGGAATTAGATGGTGTACTTGTCAATATCGATCGTCATGAACTTGTGCAAGTTTTTTTAAATTTATTTCAAAATGCTATCGATGCTCGAGGCGAAAGACCTCTTTCCATTCAAATCTCTAGTTATCGCCTAGATAACTTTGTTCGGATTACTTTCACAGATAACGGAACTGGGGTTCCTCCAGCTATTCAAGAATATATCTTTGATCCATTCTTCTCAACAAAAGATTCAGGAACAGGACTGGGCTTGTCAGTAACGAAGAAAATTATTCAAAATCATAACGGTACATTAAAAATGTCTAGTAATCAAAACGGTACAACTTTCACTATTTCTATTCCAATTTTACCTAAAGCGAACTATGAACGAATTAATCATTAAAAAGGTTGGGCTGTTCCACGAACTGCACGCAAATTGTTAGATATAATCTAACAATTTGCGTGCAGTTTTTTTATTCTAACCTATTCTTTTTTAACTCATATAAATCTTTCTCTATCTCTTAATTGTTCTTTGTTTTACAAGATAGGTAAACTTCTTATTTTTTTAGAAATAGTAGTTTGTCCCTCACGAATTCAGTTTAGTTTTCATTTTATTATATAGTCACGACTATTTATTCTATAAAAGAAAGGAATGAACAAATGTCCAACAAAAATAAAGGGAAAGTGTTTTATGGTAATGATTGTTGCGAAGTAAGAGCTTGCAGTTATATTAACATCTCTAAGGCAGAACTAAAAGAGTATGCTAGACTTCTTCAAGCTCTTGGTCAAAGTATTCAAGCTGTATTTCAAAACCCTTCTCAAGATAACATCGATAAACTAATTACTCTCCTGAATAATCTTCAAAAATTCCTCAGTTGCTTAGATTTATCACCTGCACAAGAAAAGATTGGTAGTTCTATTATTGCTAACTTATTAACTATCCTAAAGTCCTCACCTTTCTCATGCGGAGCATTGTACGTTGAACTACAAAGTTTGCTTAATTATTTATTGTATATTGCTAAGTTATTCAAAATCGATTGCTGTACTATCGATAAACTAGTTAAGCTCATTACAGAAATTCAAGCTATCCTAGTTCAATATGGATCAGGTTGCCTTGGTGGAGGAACAATAGGACCTACTGGACCTCAAGGACCGGCTGGCGCTCGGGGTGCTACTGGACCTCAAGGACCTCAAGGTATTCAAGGGACTCAGGGACCGGCTGGTGCTCAAGGTGCTACTGGACTTCAAGGACCACAAGGTATTCAAGGTCCGGCTGGTGCTCAAGGTGCTCAAGGTACTCAAGGTCCGGCTGGTGCTACTGGCGCTCAAGGTGCTCAAGGTCCGGCTGGTGCTACTGGCGCTCAAGGTGCTCAAGGCGCTCAAGGTCCGGCTGGTGCTACTGGTGCCCAAGGTGCTCAAGGCGCTCAAGGTCCGGCTGGTGCTACTGGTGCCCAAGGTGCTCAAGGTACTCAAGGTACTCAAGGTCCGGCTGGTGCTACTGGCGCTCAAGGTGCTCAAGGTCCGGCTGGTGCTACTGGTGCTCAAGGTGCTCAAGGCGCTCAAGGTCCGGCTGGTGCTACTGGTGCCCAAGGTGCTCAAGGTACTCAAGGTACTCAAGGTACTCAAGGTACTCAAGGTACTCAAGGTACTCAAGGTCCGGCTGGTGCTACTGGTGCTCAAGGTGCTCAAGGTACTCAAGGTCCGGCTGGTGCTACTGGCGCTCAAGGTGCTCAAGGTACTCAAGGTCCGGCTGGTGCTACTGGCGCTCAAGGTACTCAAGGTACTCAAGGCGCTCAAGGTCCGGCTGGTGCTACTGGCGCTCAAGGCGCTCAAGGTCCGGCTGGTGCTACCGGCGCTCAAGGTGCTCAAGGTCCGGCTGGTGCTACTGGCGCTCAAGGTGCTCAAGGTACTCAAGGTCCGGCTGGCGCTCAAGGTGCTCAAGGTGCTCAAGGTGCTCAAGGTGCTCAAGGTACTCAAGGTCCGGCTGGTGCTACTGGCGCTCAAGGTGCTCAAGGTCCGGCTGGTGCTACTGGTGCTCAAGGCGCTACTGGACCGTCGGGCACACCAATCCCTGTAACTATAGCAGCAATAGGAAATTCTAATCCACAAACTATATCACCTGGAACGAATATCCAATTCAATCAAGTTTTCGAACTAAATAATCTCATTTTTAATGACACTTCAGATACTTTAACTATTTTAGAAACAGGAGTATACGATATTAGTTTCTCAGCATCTACAACCTTCCCGGGTTCTTCACCATTTGGATTCGGTATTTCATTCAACGGTCAACCACCTACTCGTAATTTTTCAACTAACGTTATCGGTAGTGCGGTTTCTTTCTCCACAATTGTTACTTTAACAGCTGGTACAACAATCTCTGTACAACCTACAGTAAATACTATTTCCATCCCTAACACTGGTGACACAACAGCTACACTATCAGTCTTCCGAATTTACTAATTTTAGTTTTCATTTTATTTTTGAACGACCAAGAATGTTTGATTTATAGTAATTTGTATTATTTTGATTGTATGTTAAATCTTTCTTTTAATAAAAAGGAGCACTTATTTTGGAGGATAAGTGCTCCTTCTTTACGTTTCTTTACTTCAAATTTACTCTAGCTTAATCCTCTTTTTGTATGATGAATAGTGAAGACAAAGACATGAAAGAGGGATGACAATGCGAATTATATCACTGACACGTTTTTGGTTTGTTCTTATGGTATGCATAATTTTATGTATAGGGTTTCTTTTAACTCTAAACTATTCAAATGTTTCAAAAGCAGAAAGAAAAACCATTCCATACGAACTTCTGTATACAAAACAAAACAACATCCCGTATTCCTCTTCCACACAAAATGAAAAAAAAGTTATAAAAGGAATGCTTATTACAGAAGCTTCTAGTTATGAAAACCTACTTCAAATCGCTGAAACGATTAAAGATCAATATAAAAATAAAGACGTTGATGAAATAACACTCTCTATCCATAATGAAAATACTGGAAGTTTCGAAGAGGAATTGCCATATGAACCTATTAGTAAAGGAATAATAACCGTCACGTATGATTCTCAATCCTTCGGTAGGACCAATGTTACGCTAAATAAACTGAAGCTTTAATCCGTGGCGCTTTTCCCATCCCCACGGATTATTAAGTTAAACCCATCAAATTTTTATAGGCAGCTCGATTCTCACCTAACTTCTTTTCTGTTGCCACATTTTGAACCGAGATAAAACCGCTCATTTCTCATAAAAAAGAGGCGAACTCGCTATTCGCCTCTTTTTTTACCAAAATGGAATCCACTCTTTCACTTTATCTATCCATTCATTTTGCTGTTCTTTTCTTTGTTGTTCCTCTTCTTTTCGTTTTTTCTCTTCTTCTTTCCTTCGTTTTTCTTCCTCAATCGTTTTTAATTGTTTTGTATAATCCGCCTCAGGTATTAGTGATAACTGAAATGCCTTTTGAGTTGGATTTCCATTCGCTTTCTTCATAATATCCCGGAACATTGTCGTTGTAATTTGGCTGCCTCCTGGCACATAATGCTCACTATCCGTTTTATCATACCCTACCCAAATCGCACCTACTAAATCCGGTGTGTATCCAACAAACCACGAATCCTTCGCACCAGTGCTTGGTCCATTTACAAGCTGGGTAGTCCCTGTCTTGCCTGCGGTATCGATATTATTAACTTTCGCTTTTTCACCTGTTCCCCTTTCAATAACACCTTTTAATAAGTATGTCATCTTTTGGGCAACTTTCTCGTTCGTCACACGAGTTTCTTTCTTATACCATTTTCCAATTGTTTCCCCTTCAGCATTTTGGATTTCTCTAATGGCATGAGCTTCTACTTGGACACCATCATTTGCAAGTGCGCTATACGCTTGAGCCATTACAAATGGTGAAGTCCCTACATGCATACCTCCTAAAGCAATCGGATACGTATGGTCTTCAGGCTCTAATGGAATACCAAACCGCTCTAAAGATTTCAATCCTTTATCTAATCCAATTTTCTCTAATAGCCAAACTGCTGAAACATTATATGACTTTGCCACCGCTTCATACATCGTCACATTACCATGGAACGTATGATCACTATTTTGTGGTGCATATTCTTTAATATTAAACGGTTCATCTTTTAAGACATCGTATACTTCATATCCTTGTTCTAACGCTGGTACATACACTGCAAGAGGCTTTAACGTTGAACCTGGCTGTCTTTTTAATTGTGTTGCATGATTAAACTGCAAAAATTGATAAGGACCTCTGCCTCCAACTAAAGCCGGAACACCGCCAGTTTTTGGATTCATAAGGACCACTCCAGTTTGCATAAGCTGATCTGAGCCACTATCTTTAAAATAACTATCATTATTCACAACATCTTCAACCGCTTGTTGTTTTTTCGAGTCAAGTTCCGTATAAATACGATAGCCACCTGCTAAAATTTCATTTTGTGTTAATTCATACTTGTCCATCGCTTCTCTAACAATATAATCTACGTATTGAGAATATTTTCCCTTATATTTATCGTCAACACCACGTCGTAATACAAGACCTGATTCTTTCTCCTGATTATATTGTTCTTCAGAAATATATCCTTGCTCCTTCATTAAACCTAATACGACATTACGTCTTTCAATTGATTTATTAAAGTTTTTATACGGCGAATACGCAGATGGCGCTTTAATTAATCCTGCAATCGTTGCGGCTTCTGAAATCGTTAAGTCTTTTACTTCTTTATCAAAATAAGATTTAGCTGCTCTTTTTATCCCCCAAGCACCTTCACCAAAATAAATTTGATTCATATACATTTCAACAATTTCATCTTTCGTATAAGTACGTTCTATTTTTTTCGTTAGAAAGTATTCCTTTATTTTACGCGAGAATGTACGGTCTTGCGTTAAAAATACATTTTTCGCAAGTTGCTGTGTAATTGTACTACCACCTGCCACAACTTCACCGGCTGTAATGTTCTTAAATACAGCACTTATAATTCCACTATAGTAAATACCATGATGACTAAAAAATTCCTTATCTTCTACTGCAACAATTGCTTGAACCATAATATCAGGAATATCTTTCCTTTTGACCCCTTCTGTTTTAGAAGAAGCTAATTTAGTCGCAACTTCATTATTTGCATCATAAATTAAAGTCGGTTGTGGAACAGCTTGTTTTAATTCAGATATATCTTGAATGGAAATTATTATATTTACAACAATAAATAGAGTAGCAAGTAAACTTCCCAATACAATTAATGAATTGCGTAGTTTCTTCCTCTTATTGAACCACTCAAGCGTTTTTTTAAAGTGAGTGTTCTTCAATTTCATTGGTTCACTTCCTTCATTTGTTTACACTCTTCTTTTTAAAAGGAAGAATATACCTCCTTTTAAATTTATTATAATAACGTAGTCGTTCCTATAGTGTAAAGCTTTTCTTTCACATTCATACTTTTTGCAAGAAAAGGACATTCTACAAGTAAGATATTCATCGTTGAGTATTAATATTATTAATACAACAATGAGAGTTATGTTAAGTTTTTGTAAACTTTTCGATAAAATGTTTTAAAAAACGACAGTTTTTTGTTAGAATTGATTAGCCAATATATTTTACATATATTACTTTTGTGGGGGTAACAATAATGGTCTTTAAATCAAAAAAAGATAAATTTTCTGAAATGCTTATGAACGTTTCCGAAAATTTAAAAGAAGGCGCGCAGTTTTTCGTGGAGTATAAAATTAAAAATGCTAGCGATTTAAAAGAGTTTTCTATGCGCATGAAAGAGTATGAGTCAAAAGGTGACTCATTCATTCACGAAATCATTATGGAGCTAAACAAAGCGTTTATTACTCCTATTGAACGTGAAGACATCCTACAACTTGCAATGAGTATGGATGATGTATTAGACGGATTAGATCACAGTGCTGGTCTATTCGAAATGTATTCTATTACAGAAGCTGATGAATACATGATTAAATTCGTTGAAGCAATTAATCAATGTGCGATTGAGATTGCAAATTCTGTTGAACTACTTTCTAAAAAGAAATTAGTCGATATTCGTACAAATGCGATCAAGATTAAGGATTACGAGTCACAATGTGATGATATTCGCCGTCATGCGATTAAGCACTTATTCTCTCGTGAGAAAGATCCGATTAAGATTATTCAATTTAAAGAGATTTACGAAGAGCTTGAAGAAGTAGCTGATAGCTGTCAAAGCGTTGCAAACGTATTAGAAACAATCATTATGAAGAACGCGTAAGGAGTTTGATCATGGATACACTCTTGATACTGACCGTTTTAGTAGTCATTTGCGCTTTAGCTTTTGACTTTATCAATGGATTTCACGATACAGCAAACGCTATTGCAACGGCTGTTTCAACGAAAGCTCTAAAGCCTAGACATGCAATTGTTATGGCAGCTATTATGAACTTTTTAGGTGCGATGACATTTACAGGTGTAGCAAAAACGATTACAAAAGATATTGTTGACCCGTTTGCTTTGCAAAATGGTTCTCTTGTAATTTTAGCTGCTTTGCTTGCGGCAATAGTCTGGAATTTGATCACTTGGTACTATGGCATTCCAAGTAGTTCTTCGCATGCAATCATTGGCGCAATCGCTGGTGCAGCAATTGCTGCTGCTGGTATTAGCGCATTAAACTATAAAGGGTTTATAAAAATTCTTGAAGCTTTAATCATTTCACCGATCATCGCTTTTGTTATTGGTTACATCGTATATAGTATTTTTAAAGTGGTATTTAAAAACTTTAACTTAACGAAAACGAACAAGAACTTCCGTATATTCCAGATTTTCACCGCTGCATTGCAAGCTTATACGCACGGTACGAATGATGCACAAAAAGCAATGGGAATCATTACGATGGCTCTTATGGCCAATAACTATCATACTTCTGGCGATATCCCTTTCTGGGTACAATTATCTTGTGCAATCGCAATGGGTCTTGGTACTTCTGTCGGTGGTTGGAAAATTATTAAAACTGTCGGTGGACAAATTATGAAAATTCGTCCTGTAAATGGTGTAGCTGCCGATTTATCATCATCACTTGTTATTTTCGGCGCAACATTTATTCACTTACCGGTTAGTACGACGCACGTTATCTCTTCTTCTATTTTAGGAGTTGGTGCTTCACATCGCGTGAAAGGTGTAAAATGGGGAACTGCAAAACGCATGTTAATTACATGGGTTATTACACTTCCTATTTCAGCTTCTTTAGCTGCATTATTTTACTACTTATTACACTTAATCTTTTAATCAAAAGTCGTCTTCCTTATTTTTCTAGGAAGACGACTTTTTTGTGAACAAGCCTATTTCTTATTAAAAAGCGTGTATAATGATTGATGGATAAGTTATATAGAGGAGTTGGCAATTTTGGAATACATCATGTTACTTTTCATCGGATTAATCGCCGGGACAGTCGGGAGCCTAGTCGGACTTGGAGGCGGAATTATTATCGTTCCGTTATTAATTGGATTACACAGTTTATCACCACAACTCGCAGTAGGAACTTCTATGGTAACAGTCGTTTTTACAGGGCTGGCTTCTACCCTTACTTATATGAAACATAAACGGGTAGATTATAAAAGTGGACTTATTTTATTTATCGGGAGTGGCCCTGGTGGTATTATCGGATCATGGGCAAACAAATTTTTAAACCAAGATACATTTTCTTTATACTTTGGGATTTTTCTTATATTCGTCTCCATTCTTCTTATACTACGAGACAAATTGAAACCTCTTTCCCTATCAAATATGACTGTAATTAAGCGATCTTTTACAGATAACGAAGGAAATACTGTAGACTATCAATTTCCACCATTTCTCGCTATCTTTATTGCCTTTATAGTTGGATTTATATCCGGATTATTTGGAATCGGTGGTGGTGCCTTACTTGTGCCAGCGATGATGCTCCTTTTTGCGTTCCCAGCACACATTGCTGTAGCAACTTCAATGTTTATCGTATTTCTCTCAGCAATTGTAAGTTCTTTAACTCACATCTCTCTAGGAAATGTCAGCTGGGCTTATGCATTAATTCTTATTCCTGGTGCATGGATTGGCGGAAAAATCGGGGCTTATATTAACACAAAATTAAGCGGTAATGCAGTAATTAATTTATTACGTATCACATTAATTATTCTTGGAACTAGATTAATCATTACTTCATTTTTATAACGCGTTCTTTCTAGAATGCGTTTTTTCTTATACACATGAATATAAAAAGGCTCCTAGGAGAACAAATAAAACTAAACAAACACTTAATAGCATAAAATTTGAAATATGTAATTTCTTCAAGTTGATCACTCCTATAGCTATGACTGTTATCTTTATGATAGCGAAAAAACAGTTATCTTACAGTTACAAAGCGCTAACAATGCAAAATCATTTATTACAAATTTTATCCTTATATTTCATTTCTTTGTATAATCTATCGATTCAATAAAAAAAGATGTCATATTGACATCTTTTTAGTGAAGAAGTGACCACCCCATAAAGTCTTCATGTACTTGGCACGCCCTCTTATCGTTTCGATCATATAATTCAGCATAACTATCTGTTTCTTCATCATAAGCCATCGTATAAATAATTTGGCCGTCTATTTCAACGGATAAAACGACTCCACCTTTCATCTCTTCTACATGAATGATAGCATTCGCCGGAATTCTCATATCCGTCATCTTCATCGCATCTAACAATATACTAAACCCCCTACAGCGTATTCATTGCTAGTACTATTACACACTAAATAGTATACTACTGTAATAGCATACATTTCGTCAATGAAATTGCTGTTTAAAAAGCATATTGTCTTTATACATTTACGCTAAAATATAAGAAATAGAAATGTTTTAATGGGGGGCTAACATTGATTCTACATAAGGGAGATGTATTATTCCGTCAAGGTGAGGACGGTCCATTATATTTTATAAAAACAGGTTTATTAAAAGTTATTCGGTTAGAAGAAGACGGAACACCATTTTTATTTAATATTATCGTTCCTGGTGAAACGATACCTCACCATTCTTTAATTTCACCGAAGGAATATCACGGTACAGCTATCGCTTTAATGAAAACAGAAGTTGAGCCTATAATTAGCCATGAATGGTACGACAAACTTCAGGCAAATCCTGCATCATATGAAAATATCGCTATACAATTACAATCGAAGTTAAGAATGATGCAACAGCGTATCGATCAATTGACAACTGTCTCTCCTAAAGAACGCCTTCATCGTTTACAAGAGTGGTTCACCTTTTATTTAGGTGACATCCCTATTTATGAAATATTAACACAAACTGAAATTGGGCAGCTCATAGGTGTACGCCGCGAAACAGTAAATCGCTTACTTAGAGAACAAGCAAAAAACGAGGTAAAATAATACCTCGTTTTTTGCTTGGCAACGTTAACCTATTGTAAGCTTGCTGCGGGACCGAAAAATTCATAATGAATGTTCTCTTGTTTAACACCCAAATCAATTAATGCAGTATTTATATGTTTCATAAATGGTACTGGACCGCAGAAATAAAATTCTGCTTCAGTCGTTGGAATAATAGTTTGTAACCATTCACGTTCAATGAATCCTTCTTGATCAAAATTCTTCATTTCCACATCTTGCTCTGTCGGTGAAGAATAGCAAGTATATGCTTTAACTTGTTCATACTCTTTTTCTACTGTCTCAACATGCTCTTTCATCGCATGTGTATTACTATTTATCGCCGCATGAACAAAGCATACATTACGCTTTGATTCTTGTTCAATTAACGTATTTAACATACTCATCATCGGTGTAATACCTACTCCACCACTAATTAGTACAACAGGTAATGTTGACTCCATATTTAATACGAAATCTCCCGCTGGTGCACTTACTGGTAAGACATCTCCTTCCCCTACATGATCATGTAAGTAATTAGATACTTTACCATCTGGTGTATCTACACCTTTTTCTTTCTTTACACTAATACGATAATATTCTTTTCCAGGAGCATCAGATAAGCTATATTGACGATTATGCGTATATGTTTCACCTTCAATATTTATTTGAATCGTTACATATTGTCCTGGGATGAATGAAGAAACTTTCCCGCCATCTTCAGGTTTTAAATAAAATGATGTAATAACATCGCTTTCCTTCACTTTTTTAACAATCACAAAGTTGCGGAAATCTTTCCATCCACCTTCTTTATGTGCAGCTTCTTCATACATACCCGCTTCAATGCTAATGAATGCATCAGCAATGACGCCATACGCTTCTCCCCATGCATTTAAAACTTCATCAGGTGCGCCTGCGACCTCTTTAATCGCTCGTAGTAAGCATGTACCTACTATTGGATAATGCTCTGCTTTAATACCTAAACTTCTATGCTTATGACCGATTTGTTTTACAACTGGAATAATAGCTTCTAAATTATCAATGTACATTGCAGCTGCATATACAGCATTTGCTAACGCTTGTTGTTGTCTTCCCTTTTTCTGATTCGTATGGTTAAAAATATTCAATAACTCCGGATGTTCCGAAAATAAAATTTGATAAAATCTCGTTGTAATTTCAACGCCTTTTTCTTGTAATAACGGTACTGTTGACTTTACGATTTCAATTGTTTTTGCACTTAACATTGTATCCCACTCCTCTATTTCCTTAACTGTTTTTAGTTTAACTGAATTGTATAATACATATTGTGATTTTAATCACTATTAACATGGTGTTTTTGTGAAAAATATATGAACAAAAACATATTAAATAAATTTTAACTAGTGGCGTGCTCCCATACGCTACTAATTATTAGCCCTCATTAATTGGGCTCAAAAAAAGGCTAACTAGAATTCTAGCTAGCCTACTACTTCGTTTGTATCGCTTGTTCAATTACTTGTATATTCTGCCCATCTCCAAACTCGGTATACCCCCATACATTCGTCTCACCTTTATATTTATTTACAAGTATATCCAAGTCATGATATACGCGATGAGCATAGACTACATACTCAATATTCTGAAGCCCCACACCTTTTTTTACAATTTCATAACTTCTATTCACATCGCGTTTTATTTTTTCATTTTTTATTTCTTTATGTATATTTTTTAAAGAAGGTTCTTGCTCTTGAAACCATTGTTTAAAATGTTTCCAATCCCCATCTGTATATTTCTCTGCCTTACCATAGTTCAAGAAATTATTATAACTTTCATGTGTCGTACGAACAAATTCGAGTGTCTTCTTCTTCTCTTGCACATCTTCTATTTGTGCTACTGTATTTACTCCAGCAGACTTATTCGCATAATACAATAGTACTTTCATAAGACTATAGCTCGCTATTGCCATTACAGTAATAGCTACCAATACACTTAACAATTTCTTCATATACAGAACTCCTTTTCTACTATGAATATTACAATGTACTGTTACACTTGTAACATTCTCTCGCAGAAATGTAATTCCTGTTTAAATCCTCCTTTTCATTTCGACACTATTTTTCTACAAACTTCTCCTTGGTAAATGCTCTTGTAAAACAACATAACCTTCATAAGCTGTATAACCGAGTATAGCCATTAATCCGATATAACAAGCAAATACTGTCCATTTCGTTTTCGTATCGACTTTATAATAATTTTCTTGTTGTTCCTTTTCTGTTTCCCATTCATTTAATTTTCTTTCTGACATTTCAAATGCTTCTCTTATATGAATTGTATGCATTTCTTTTTCATCTTCATATGGGACATAATCAAGTGGCTCAAATTTTGGTAAAAGGTACTCTAGCACTTCAATCTTTTGAAGTTCTCCTGTTTTTAATTCTTTTTCACGTTCTCTTTGTCTTAATACATTCATTTCATGGTGAATCATATAAATCGTTCGATGCACCGCATCAGTTTCTTTTAATTCCTCTTCAAGCCTAGTAACATATTCTTTTATTCCATCGATTTTATATCCTAATTCCTTAATCGGCTCATCTCTCTTTATTACTCTATATAGTTCCATACAGCCGATAATAAAAATAAATCCTCCTAAAATACTCTTGAAGTAAATAGAATAGCCGAGTAGTAAAACTAGCCCTGCCCCCCAAATTTTCGTGCTTACAACTGAAATTATTCGTCCACCATCTAATGGAGAAACTGGAATTAAGTTAAAGAAATTAATCATACTTCCAAGTAAAATAATAAGCGCCCAAAACGGCTCTTTCGTGATTATATACAGTGGGATCGCGGGTAAAAATGAAAGCAATCCGAAAAGAGGTCCCATATATGCAATGTAAGCTTCATCTTTTGCATTTTTCGGCATCTCTTTCATCCCAATAAGAGCTCCCATAAATGGTATGAAGATTGCTGGCGATGTTGGTATCCCTTTCTTTCTCGCTGCCCATAAATGCCCCATCTCATGTACAAACAATAAATATACGAGTGCTACCCCAAACTTCCAACCATATATGACTGCGTATGCACCAAGCGATAAAAACATACTAAATACTGTTGAAAATTTTGCTAACTTAAAAATTGCAAATACCCATTTTAACTTAGATAGTAAAAATAACCCTATTGCAACTATAACTCCCCATAATCCTTTTTTATTATTTTTCATATTCCTCTCCTTTATCTCGCTTTATTGAGCCATATACACTCATCAAAACTTATTCTTTTTCTCTATTATGACATATTTTTTTCTATTGTTAGAAATAATGTTTATTCCATCCATTTTTAGCCAAAAATAAAAATAAAAGGAGGTAAATACAAATGAAATTACAATCTCTTATGATAGGCGCTCTATCGTTTTTAGCTTCAACTCTTATTTTTTATACCGTCAGCTACGTATTATTATTAGATTGGTTGCCAAATCACTTATTTATAGCCCTTATTATTCTTTCCGCTCTTATGATTTCCTTTCTAATTACACGAAAATCAATGAATGAGCCATCTGCAAAAGCAAAATAATAGAGGGGATCTTTCCCCTCTATTATCATTTCCTAGGAAAGGCCATATAGACTTTATGATTCTTACTGCCCGCTATTTACGGGCAGTAAGAATCCCACCTCAAAATTCGGCTGGAGCAAACAATTTAGGTAGGAGTCGTGCTAATAATCAGCGGGGGATGCCCCCACTGATTAAAATTTCACTTTATCTTTGTAAATTCATTTTTTCACCATACTCTTTAACAATTTGAATAATGTTTTGAAATGCTCCTACTTTTTCTTTCTTACTATTTAATATTTGTAAATCGTGATTATCATAATAGGTTTCTAGTGATTTTAATTGTGATTCTGAAGCATCTTTTATCGGAACAGTAACATTCAACTCATACTGTTTATACCCTTCCTTTACTTTTTCAGCTGAAATTATTTCACTCTCTTTTGCGCCAATTAATTTTTGAACCTTTTCCGGGAAAATTAATTGCAAATAATATTCTTGTTCCTTCGCTAACTTATTATATAGTGATTGTGAAATCGTATAACGTACTGTATAATTCATTTTTTGATCACCCGCTTTAATATGAAACGCAGTAATCTGCAAATCTTTTTTCGTTATTTCCGTTAAAGGCCCTACCTGCATCTCATCTTCTTTTTGTTCTGGAATCTTTGGAAATATAGCCAAAAGTTTTTCCGTATCTTTTTCGTTCAGCATATACATAGCTTTTTTATATTGCACCCATCCCCGTCGATCTTCTCCTCTTAACCATGCATAATACGTTTCTATTTTCCCCTCTCTACTAATTTGTATTTCATATTCTGCTTTACCAAAGCTACCTGTTACTTCTTGTTTTTCTGCTTTGCTTATAATATCCACCACTAACTCCGCATCCATTTTCTTTAATTTTTTTTCTTCTGTACCTTTTTGTATAACAGTTATTTGTAATGGTTCTTTCACTTCATTCACTGTCTCCTCTACTTGTTTCGATTCTTTCTTTTGCTCTGCTTGACCACACGACGCGAGTAAAATAACACATAAAACCATTAAATATTTCCCTTTCAAATCGATTCTCCTTTTCCAATAAGAAATTCTTATAATCCTCATACATAAAACAAAAACGTTACATTATATAGAATGAGCTATACTATACAATGAAGGGAGGATTTTACAATGTCCATTAATTTTCATGATGCAAATAATAAGTATACGTATGCAAGTCGTAACGCACATATTTCATGGCGGGAAACAATAAACAATATTGTAGATGTGCAAAATAAACAAGTAATTGATATAGGTTGTGGTGGCGGCATTTACACGAAAGAACTTGCTCTTATGGGAGCCAAAAGTGTTGTTGGGCTTGATTTTTCAAAAGAAATATTACAAGCTGCAAAAGAAAATTGTAACGGCTTCCCAAACATTTCATTCATTCACGGTGATGCACATAATATCTCATTCCCTAATGAAACATTCGACCTTGTCATTTCTCGTGCAGTCATTCATCATTTGCATGATATTCCCACATTTATACGAGAGGCTTCTCGCATATTAAAAAAAGACGGTATACTTATTTTACAAGACCGAACTATTGAAGATTGTACAATTCCAGGAAGTCCTGAACACCTTCGTGGATATTTTTTCTCTGTCTTTCCAAAACTCATTGAAACAGAAGCGAAAAGAAGACCAAAAACCACTACTATTCAGCAAGAATTACAACAATATTCTCTTCAAGCATTCCCCATACAAACACAATGGGAAGTACGAAAAGTACATGATTCTGTAGAGGCTTTGCTACAAGATTTATCTCCTCGAACAGGCCGATCCGTTCTATATGAACTAACAGATAATGAACTTTCTCAACTTCTACATCATATCCAAACGGCATTACAAAACGTCTCTCCTATCATCGAAAGAGATCGTTGGACAATTTGGAGCGCGAAAAAATTGTAAGGAAGGAAGCCTCACAAAGTAATGTGAGGCTTCCTTCTTTCATAATCTAATTTTGCAACACTCTTGATATCCTCCACTCCTGGCCTGTGCACTTCCACACTTCGGACATACTAAATATCTAGACTGATTTGTCAACAAACTACCTTTTTGAAAGAGTAAAACTTCTGCTTGTTTAAACGAACGCGAATAATATAACCACATAAAACCAATTATAGCAATAATGCCAAATAATACTCCCATCGCAAGCATTTCAGTCACCTCTTTTGGTTTGTTCTTTCCAGCAAGTGGATTGTTGTATTATTCTCTGCAAATTCAAACAATTCCTTCCTTACTCCTATAAATATCGATTTTCTCCATAATCTTTACAATTCTCTATAATGTTTTACAGCATTTTTACAAATAGTATTAACCCTTATATTCTCAGCTATATTTCTACAGGAAAGTGTATTTCCCAAAAAATATGTTGACTTTCTAAAAAAAACGTGTGAAAATACTGTCAGAATACTTGAATTAAAATTCATTGACGAGAACGAGTACGTTATAGGACTGTTCCCCAGAGAGTTGGCGATTTGCTGAAAGCCAACGTTCAGTGCTTAATCGAAAATCATCTCCGAGAAGTAGAACCGAATGCTAGAGTAAGTTCTTACCGGATGTCCCCCGTTACAAGGAACACGTATCATGTTGTACGTTGCAAAGCCGTATACATATAGATTTATTTCTACATGTATAAATTAGGGTGGTATCGCGGGTAAATATAACTCGTCCCTTTCTTTAGGGACGAGTTTTTTGTGTTCTTACAATGAATTTACAAAAAAGGAGGAAAAACAATGAACACTGTATCAAAAAAACATGTTTTTTTCACAGGCCTTATGCTATTTTCTTTATTTTTTGGGGCAGGAAATTTAATTTTCCCTCCAATGCTTGGACAAAATGCTGGTGAAAACTTTTGGCCAGCAATGATTGGTTTTTTACTAACAGGAGTCGGCTTACCACTACTTACTGTTATCGCTATTTCTCTATCAGGAAATGGAATGCAACAACTTGCAAGTCATGTTCACCCATTATTCGGAATATTCTTTACGGTAGTTGTATACATTGCAATCGGTCCATCTATGGGCATCCCACGTGTTGCTAATGTCGCTTATGAAATGGGGGTTAGTTCTTTCTTACCAGAAACTATTCGCTCTAGCAGCCTAGTGCTATTTTTATACACAGTCATCTTCTTTTCTATCGTATTTTGGCTTAGTTTAAACCCTTCTAAGCTCGTCGATCGTATCGGAAGTGTATTAACACCTATTTTATTACTCTCTATTTTTTTATTATTCGTTAAGAGTGTATTTACACCCCTCGGGCAATCTGGACCAGCCATGCAAGAGTATCAAACTTCTCCAATTTTCAAAGGTTTTATGGAAGGATACTTAACGATGGATACCATTTCAGCACTTGCATTTGGGATTATCGTTGTAAATGCAATTCGCTCAAAAGGTGTGAGTGATCGTAAATCAATTGCCATCGCTACAGCAAAAGCAGGACTTATTGCCGCTACTGGTCTCGTACTTGTATATGGTGCACTTGGCTGGCTCGGTACAACTAGTGTCTCTCTCGGATACGCAAAAAATGGAGGACAGCTACTTACCGTTATCGTACAACAATTATTCGGTCCATATGGTCTAATTCTGTTATCTCTTATCGTTACACTTGCTTGCTTAACAACATGCGTTGGACTTGTATCTGCGTGCAGTCAATACTTCTCAACATTATTGACAAAATTTTCATACAAAATGTTAGCAAGTGTCATTTGCTTGTTAGGATTATTAGTTGCCAACTTAGGTTTAACAAAAATTATCGCCATCTCTGTTCCTATTTTACTTGTTGTATATCCAGTTGCAATTGTACTCGTGTTATTATCATTCCTTCATAAATATTTCGGTGGCTATCGATCTGTTTATGTATGTGCTTTAATCGGAACAGCAGTTGTTAGCGTTTTTGACGGATTAAAACAAGGGAATATTCCTGTTTCATTTATCACATCTTATTTTGAGTTTATTCCATTATATAATGAAGGAATTGGCTGGTTAGTACCAGCGTTAGTTGGGGCTATTATCGGTTTTGCTATCGCAAAATTAAGTGGTGCAAAAACAGTACCATTAACGGAGCATTCACCTGAATCGAAAGTATCATAAAAAAACTCCCATTTCGGGAGTTTTTTACATTTGATAAGAAGTATGATTAAAGCTACTTACTTTATAAGCTTTCGTATAGTAATCAATATTCGTATCCACTGTTTCTACTTTTACAACATCATAGCAATCTTCTTGCTTCACTAGAAATAAATAATATTCTTCTGTTGCCTCAATAATTGCAATACGATCTGTTTCAATATCATATTGTTCACAAAGTGCTTGCAACGCATTCACATAGTTACCTAATTTTTTCGTTTCATCCATTCCAAATATCGTTTGAACTAACATACACTCTCTCCCCTTTGTATGTACTGTTAACACCTTAATGATAACGCTTACATAAATAACCGTCAATAAAAAGCTTTGACCATATATAGTCAAAGCTTCCTTCTTATTTCGTCAATTGGTGTCTAAATGCATAAATAACCGCCTGTGTCCGGTCACTTACATTTAGCTTATTTAATATATTACTCACATGCGTCTTTACTGTTTTAAGGGCAATAAACAACTCATCTGCAATCTCTTGATTACTTTTCCCCTCTGCAATTAATAACAAAATTTCAGACTCTCTTTCTGTTAACTCCTCATGCAAAGGTTGTTCTTTCTTCTGACGCATACGAGACATCATTTTGCCAGTAACTTTCGGCTCTAATACCGTTTCCCCATCATAAGTAGCTCTTACAGCATCTGCAATATCACTCGCTCTTGATGTTTTTAATAAATAACTTGTCGCCCCCGCCTCAATAACAGGATATAACTTTTCATCATCTAAAAAGCTCGTGACAACTACAATTTTCGCTTCTGGCCATTCTTGAATAATAGCACGTGTCGCTTCAACCCCGTCCATCTCATCCATAACAAGGTCCATTAAAATAATATCCGGTCTTAATTGCAAAGCTAACTCTGAACCTTTTCTTCCATTTTCAGCTTCTCCAACTACTTCAATATCTGGCTGCGTTGATAAATATGCTGATACACCCATTCGAACCATTTCATGATCATCAACTAGTAATACTTTTATCATGATTCTCCCCCTCTCTCAATCATAATAGGTACTTTCACTTCTATTTGCGTACCTTTATTCGGAAAACTAAGAACTTTTAATGTACCACCAATTTCATGAACTCGCTCTTGCATTGACCTTAAACCGTATGAACCAGCCTTATTAACACCGACTTTAAACCCAACACCGTCATCAATAATTTTCAAAATCGCATATTGATCAATTTTCCGAAGGCGTACTTCGGTTTTCTTTGCCTTCGCATGCCGTAAAGTATTAGACAGCGCCTCTTGTACAATACGGAATAAATGATCCTCTACACCTTTTTTTAATTGAATCGGTTCAATTAACCATTCAATTTTCATATGTTGCTTTCTAGACAGCTCTGTTAATAATTCTTCTATACCCTCTGTTAGTTTCTTACCTTCTAACTGCACTGGGCGTAAATGAAGGAGCAATGCTCTCATTTCTGATTGTGCATTTACAACCATATTCTCAACAAGCTGCAACTGTTTTTTCGTCGTGTCTGGAATTTCAGCTGCTTGCTCATTAATGGCTGACATCATCATCGACATTGCAAAAAGCTGCTGACTTACAGAATCGTGCAGCTCTCTCGCTAATCGATGCCTTTCTTGAGAAATCGCTTCTTGTCTCATCTCTTCATTCCAATGGGCTCGTTCATTCGTTACTTTTTGAAATAGCCCAGCTTGCTCCTCTAAGCGACGAGCAAGACCAATTACTTTTCGTTCCACTTCATGAAATTCATCGTCCGCAGTAAATGAAACATCACTCGGAAAATTCCCTCGCTCTACTTCAAATAGAAAAGTATTTAATCCTTGTATACGCTGTTCTATATAATAACCGATTGCATATCCTACAATTCCTCCGATAAGAAGACTCGTACTCATAATAAACAAGCCAATTGGAACAGAAGCAATGGATTCTTTCCAGAGTAAATCATAAACTTGTTGCTCGCTTTTCCATACATATACAATTGTACAAATAAGTGCGATACTCACAGAGGACAACATAGAATAACGAATATACATCCACGAAATATTCCTTTGTTTTTTCATTATACTTTCCTCACTTCCGTATCGCCTACGACAAGCGAAGAAATAATTTTAATACGACGAGGGGCTTCTTTATACTGTTCTGTTCTAAACGTAACATTACGGTTAAATCCAGTTTCTTCGTGTCCTGGCAGGAGGACTCGCCCAACAATAACAGAATGATTTAAAGACAATTCAATATCATATGGTACATATAAGCGAATATTACCAATGACGCCCCGAATCACAATAACCGTTTCTCCCTCTGGAATCATAGCAGTTGTTAAATCAATCTCGACGTCACAAGCACCATATTGGACGTTAATATCCTCTATTTCATAAATATGATCCATCATTCGTACATTACCTACAAACATATTTTTTATATACGGTTCTGTACGATATATTTGTTTTTCTTCATTTATATATCCCTTTTCTTTAATTTCAACTTTCATTGCTTTTTGCCGATGTCCTTGTTGAATAAGTTGATAACCAATTAAAGCTAAACAAGCAAACACAACAAGTACGAATGCCGCTGATGAAAATAAGAAGAATAAGAAGACAATACCACCGACAAATAAAAATACATTCCCTCTTACATAACGGTTCTTCTTTCGATAATGTCTTCCAAACATAATCATAATAAATGCAAATATTAGACCACCTGGTTCAAAATGTCCAAGTATCATATCAAGAAAAAGACCGAATCCAAATATGATGAGGAGCATCCCCATAAATTGTGTTTTTGAAAATTGCTTCTTCATTTCAGCTCCCCCCCTCCTTGTCACATATACATAGAAGAAAAGGCATTGCTTTCCAACACCTTTTCTCCTATCACTATATCATAAGCCTGTTTTATTATATACTACAATTATTTTGTTACTTCTTTCGTTAACGATACTTCATTTTTCTCTTTCATTTCACTCTCTAGTTTTGCAATTTTCATATCAAATGTATCACGCTCATGCTCTTCATTTATACGAAGCTCTATGTCACGAATGTGATCTTCAATTTCTTCGAATCGTAAGAACGGATTATTTTCATCCATTTTATGCATAGCAGTATTCATACGGCGGTTTGCATGCGCCATATTTTCACGTGCCATTAATTCCATACGCTTTGCGTTCATTTCTTTTAATTTATTTTTCATTTCTGAAAGACGACGCTCTAACTCATCAATTTGCTCTACAACACCAGCATACATTTCTTCTAAGCGAGTTACTTGCCCTTCATAATACGCTACTTCTTCTAATGCACGTTCATGCAATTGCAATTCGCCTGCTTCTTGTGCGATGATAGCTTGCTTTGATCTTTTATTAACGAAATAACGTGCTTGCTCAAGCTCACGAGCAAAGTTAGATTTCAATGTTTTATGACGCTGAATCAACTTCTCAATTTTTGTTATTTCACGCTCACTATCTCGTAAATATTGGTTTAACATAGCAATTGGATTTTTTCTTTCTTTCTCATCTAACACATTATGAAAATCAGCTAAAATTGCATCGCGTACACGTCCGAATAAAGATTGTTTCATTATAATCTTCCTCTCTTCTACTTTATAATTTGATTTATTTTATATTAGTTTTTCATTAACTTGTTCCACTCATCTTCAAAGTTGCTATATGGTTTAGCACTTTCTGGAGCAGAATCAACAACTACATTTTTTCCTTTTTTCCACTCACGGTATCCGTAGTATAAAACTACTAATGCTGCGATACCGATTAATGCTGGGGAATGAGAAAGTGCAATGGACAAACCGATTAAACCAACAATACCCCAAGCTAACTTTCCAAAGAATGATTTAGCTCGCACAAATGATTTATAGCTCCAGTACACAACTCCTGCTCCAATGGCGAATCCTACAATACCAGCAAGACTACCAAGAGCAATTAAAGCCAAAATACCGGCTGCGATAAACGCTAGAAATTGTTTCATCTTGTGCTTGCCTCCCTTCGATTTGATACTCTTATCTTAACTATTTTTTCATTTTTTCATAACGAGCTTAAGAACTGTTTTCGACTCAGACTTAAGACCGAGTTGAATTCAGCCTTTTGCAAAACGAACATGTATGCGATGCGTATAGATACAGAAAAATTCTTATTCAATAACGGATGAAAATCTCAACTTGCGCGTCCAAAAAATTAGCAATACATACAAACGTTTATTAAATTACATTAAATATATTATTAAGAAAATTATGTTAAAATAAATCAGAAGGCTACATTTAAATTAAAGGGGATATATCATGAATTTACACATTACGAAAGAAATCAATACCGCCGCTAAAAGCTATATAAACAACCAGCTTTATGAATATAATTTAAAGCACTTTCCATCTGATTTAAGAGACAGATACTTAGAGATTCATTTATTTCTTAAAGATGAAAATGGTAAAATATGCGGGGGAATATTAGGTGAAGTCTGTTGGAATTGGTTAGAGATTCACTCTTTTATCATCGATGAAGATATACGTGCATTAGGGTATGGAACTAAACTGTTATTAGAAGTAGAAAAAATCGCTTTAGAAAGAAATTGTGATTTTATAAAAGTTGACACTTTAAGCTTTCAAGCATTAGATTTCTATAAAAAATATGGTTATAAAGAGTATGGTATCCTCGATAACGTAGGAAGAGATTATAAACACTACTATTTGAAAAAGGATTTATAAATAATAAAAAACGCTCAGAGAATGTTCTCCGAGCGTTTTCAACTGCTAATAATAAATGTCTCTTTATGTTATGCAGTTTTATGATACTCTTTTTTTTCCGCCACTTTAGAAAATCTCGGGAAACCAATTAATATAGAAATGATTCCACATACTCCAACTAAAATTGGATAAAATGCATATGGTAACAATTCGACCGGAGATAACGCAGCAAATCCTGCCGCTGTTAACATTTGAGCACCATATGGGATTAACCCCTGTACACAGCAAGAGAAAAGATCCAGTACACTCGCTGATTTACGGGGATCAATTTCATACTGATCCGCAATATTTTTCGCAAGCGGACCTGTAAAAATGATAGAGATTGTATTGTTTGCTGTACACACATTCGTCATACTCACTAAGCCAGCAATACCAAACTCCGCTCCTTTTTTCGAACGAATATTACGTGTTAAAAGATTCATTAAATATTGAATGCCACCATTATACTGGATAAGTTCAACCATACCACCGATTAAAATGGCAAGTAACACTAACTCCATCATACCGCCCATTCCAGTCGTTACACTTTTAAAGAAACTCTCTAACGTATAACTTCCATCTATAAGACCGATAACACCAGATAATACCGTTCCACCAGTTAATACAATGAGTACATTCCAGCCAAGTAGCGCTGTAACAAGTACACCTGCATATGGTAAAATCTTCACCCAATCAAATGTATGAGCTTTAATTTCTGTATCATTACCTAAAGTAATCATTACTAATATTACAATTGTAATGACTGCAGCTGGCAATACAATTAAAAAATTCGTTTTAAACTTATCTTTCATTTCTGTTCCTTGCGAACGAACAGCAGCAATTGTCGTATCAGAAATAAATGATAAATTATCGCCAAACATCGCTCCGCCCACAACAGTAGCCATCGTAAGTGCAATTGAGATATCTGTTTGCCCACTAATACCTACAGCAATCGGTGCTAATGCAGCAATTGTTCCCATTGAAGTTCCCATCGCTAATGAAATAAATGCCCCTATAACAAAAATTCCAGCAACGATAAATCCTTGGGGTAAAATAGATAACGCTAAGTTAACAGTGGAATCAACTCCGCCCATTCCTTTTGCTGTTTCAGAAAACGCCCCTGCAAGTACAAAAATCAGAACCATGATCATAATATCAGGATTTCCTGCACCTTTAGCAAATCGTTCTACTTTCACATTAAAGCTTTCCTTACGATTCATCACTAAAGCAATTCCTACAGCAATTGAAATTGCTACGAGTATCGGCAATTTATAGAAATCACCTGTAATAATTCCAGAACCAATAAATAGCGCCAAAAATACTCCAAGTGGTAATAAAGCTAAACCATTTCCTCTCGTTTCTTTCAAAGTATCATCTCTCCCTAGTTTTCAACCTTTTCTAATGAATAACAAAAGACCTCTTCCGATGAGAAGAGGTCTTATACATCTATAAGAAACGCTCTTCTCATCTTTCAAGCACACGCTTGCTGGATTTGGCACAGCACTCTGAAATCGAGTCCGCTGCCGAGGCATCGTAGGGCCAGTCCCTCCGCCTCTCTTTATAAGAAGGTTTCATATTTATTTTTTAATAATAATTTCTTTCCTAACTTTACTCGCTTACAAAACAAAAGTCAATTATTTTTTGTATAGATTTTTTTGGTAATTATACAAAAATATGAATAAACCAATCATTTTAACTTTTTAATTTCTTTATCCAATATTGAGATCCAATAAAATTTTCTATTTTTTATCGTCGCGATAATCCATTTTGTTGTATTCCATGCTAACTCATATTCTTCTTTTGTAACATCACCAGTTTTATAAGCATCCTCTAACTCGTCTTCATCCAGTACATAGATCTCACCGTTCGGTAACAATACCACATCTAAATATAAATCATCAAAATAAGGTAAACCACGCTCGTCTATTTTATATTCTTTTGTCACATCGATATAATATTGCACTAATTGTTTTTGATTGTCTAACATAGCTGTAATCGCAAAGTTTTTTCCGTTTATAAAATATTGCATCCATGTATACCCATCACCTGCAATGCAAAGATTTTTACCATTGTATTCTTTATGACTAGGTTCTCTCACTTTTTTTATGTCCAGTATTCCTAACATTCCATCCTCTACTTGCTTAACCATATAATCCTTCTCTATTAGTCGCTTCCACGAAGAACCGTCACCATATTTACGTTTCATTACGTCCGCTCCTCTTCTATATATAGAAAAGCCCCCACATATTATGTGAGAGCTTGTTCATATTATAATTAAGCCGCTTGACCCTTTTCAGATATCTCTTTTAAATAGGCTTGTCCTTTTTCAGCGTCATATTGACCTTCCCACTTAGACATAACTACAGCCGCTAAAGAGTTACCTACAACGTTAACTGCTGTACGAGCCATATCAAGAATACGGTCAATACCTGCAATAAACGCTAAACCTTCAGCTGGAATACCTACTGTACCAAGTGTTGCTAATAATACAACGAATGATACGCCCGGTACACCCGCGATACCTTTTGATGTAACCATTAATACAAGTAATAACGTAATTTGTTGTGTAATGGATAATTCAATACCGTACATTTGAGCTAAGAAAATTGCCGCAATTGCTTGATATAAAGTTGATCCATCTAAGTTAAATGAATAACCTGTTGGAATAACGAAAGATGTAATTGCTTTCGGACAACCGAATTTCTCCATTTTCTCCATAATTTTCGGTAAAACCGTTTCTGAACTTGCTGTAGAATACGCTAAGATCAGCTCGTCTTTTAAAATCTTAAAGAATTGGAAAATGTTTATTCCAAATATTTTCGCTGTAAGTCCTAATACAACTACAACGAAGAAGATCATTGCTCCGTATACTACAATGAGTAATTTCCCTAATGGAATTAATGAAGCTAATCCGAATGTAGAAACTGTAACACCAATTAATGCGAATACACCAAATGGTGCAAACTTCATAACTTGGTTCGTTACATAAAACATTGCATCTGCTACACCTTGGAAAAATTGTAGAACTGGTTTACCACGCTCACCAATTGCTGCTACACCTAAACCAAATAATACTGAGAAGAAGATAATAGCAAGCATATCACCTTCAGCTAATGATTTCATAATGTTCGTCGGAACAATATTTACAAACGTATCTGCGAACGAATGACTTTGTACTTGCTCTGTCGTATGTGTATATTTAGAAATATCTGTTTTTGTTAACTTATCCATATCAACGCCTTTTCCAGGTTGGAAAATGTTTGCTATTAATAGACCGACAGCAATTGCAATCGTTGTAATAATTTCAAAGTAAATAATTGTTTTTCCGCCTAGTCGACCTAACTTTTTAACATCGCCAACACCAGCAACCCCAACAACAATACTCGCTACAACAATCGGTACAACAATCATCTTAATTAATCGGATGAAAATATCACCAATTGGTTGTAAGTACTTCACCACTTCCGGATTGCCAAAGAAAATCGCCCCAACTGCAATACCAAGCGCAAGTCCTATTAAAATTTGCCATGCAAGTCCTATTCTTTTCATACTTGTGGTAACCCCCTCTTCGATGTGTCACTCTATCTCTCATTCTATCTCTATAAAACTTGAAATTAAGAGTATTACATATTATTCGACAATTCACTACATTTTGTCCCTGTTGAAAATCATAAATCAAAATTTAAAATCTGACAACAAAATAAGTTTGCCCGAATGCAAATAATTTTCTTGACAAAAATAAAACCCATGTAAGAAAACCTAACATGAGAACGATCCCTCACTAGTGATTTAAAGGTTTTTAAAGTAATGTTTCACCATCGAAAACTCCATCATTTTCCATGTTTTTTTTAGAACAAAATAGAAAATGGTGCATTTTTGTATGCATGCAAAAATTTCACTTTATGACAAACACTACGAAAAGATACTAAATTCCGACAAAACTTAGCAAATTTATAAAGTTTTCTTTACATTATGATTACAACGATAGACACCCTTCTTCTTCTTATGATATATACATTCATAGGGAAAGGAGCAAGACAACAATGAAAAAGAAATTTGCAGCATTTAGTGTTTTAGCAGCTGGAACGATTTTCGTTTCCCCGTTACTTTCACCCGTATACGCTGAAACGAATGAAAATAAATTATCTAATATTCAATCCGAATTAGAAGGCAAACAAAATGACTTACAAAATAAATCAGCTGAGAAAGAACAAATAGAAAAAGAAATCCAGGAATTACAAAAAAAAATCGACGAATTAACTACTTCTATTAATAAAAACGAAGCTGAATTAAACGATACAAAAAAAGAAATTAGCAAAACGCAGCAAGCAATTGCTGAAAAAAAGAAACATATAGAGCAATTACAAACAAACATAGATACACGTCAAGAGGTTATTAAACAACGACTACAATCTATGCAAGAGAAGCCTCGTACGAGTATCATTACAGAAGTATTAACAAGTTCTGCAAATATCGCTGATCTTGTTGATAATATGTATTCTGTAAGTTTAATTTTAAATAACGATACCGATATTGTGAAAAAGCAAACAGATGATCAATATGCTGTAACGACAGAAAAAGAGGCTGTTGAGAAAAAAGAGCAACAACTGAAAGAATCTGAACAAAAATTAGAGCAAAAACAACAAGAGTTACAAAATAACCAACAACAGCAACAAACTCTTATTAAAGATCTACATACGAAAGTATCAAAAGTAGATTCCGAGATTGAAGGATTAGAAGAGTCACAAGGTATTTTAGAAAACCAGCGTCAAGCTGTTCAAAAAGCAATTGAAGAAGAAAAACGTGCGGAAGAAGCTCGGAAAGCGGAAGAGGCACGCAAGGCTGAGGAAGCAAAAAAACAAGCCGCCGCTTCTGCTAAAGAAAGCACACAATCCGCACCAACACCGCAAGATACGAACAAAGGTGGATTTATTAAACCAGCGGCTGGATCAAAAACTTCTGGATTCGGCACACGTTCTTTAGATAACCATAAAGGAATCGATATCGCAGCTCCGGGAACAGTTCCAATTATTGCCGCTGCAGATGGCGTTGTTATCCGTTCAGAATTATCCTCTAGTTACGGAAACGTTGTTTACTTATCTCACCGTGTTAATGGAAAAACATATACGACAGTGTATGCACATATGAATAGCCGCTCTGTATCAAATGGACAAACTGTAAAACAAGGCGATCAACTTGGCTTTATGGGAAATACCGGTCAATCTTACGGACAACATTTACACTTCGAACTTCATATCGGGGAATGGAATGTTGGTAAGACAAACGCAGTTGATCCGTCTCCTTATATCGGATTATAAAAAACTCGGTGCATACCGAGTTTTTTTACTACTTCACACTTTTTAGGCGTTTTACATAAACTAGAACTAAATGCCTATATTTTGCGGGGTGATAAATATGAATACACAATTACAAGAAGAAATAGAAGAAGCTAGAGAAACATACATTGGCCGGCTATTTACATTCGGCGGCTCAGCTTTATTTTTAATTGGATCATTTATCGCAGTTGTCACAGCTTATAAAGCATATAATCGCTTATTAAATACTTCTACAACATAATAAAAAGACGGAGATTTCTCCGTCTTTTTATTATGCAAACATTTTAAATACACCTATCGCATTTAAAAATACGATAATTACAGTTACCGGAATAACATAACGAAGCAAGAAGAACCAAATATTAAACAATGTTTTCCCTTTCGTTTCCGTAACTTCTAATTCTTTCATTAATAGCTCTTTACTCATTTTATTTGGTACAAATAACGAAATGGCTAGTACTCCGAGTGGCAGTAATACATTACTTACCGAAAAATCGACGAAATCAAAGAATGTCTTACCAAATATTTTCACATCACTCATAATTCCAAACGATAACGCTGATGGGATTCCAACTGCAAAAATAAGAATACCAATTAATAACGAAGCTGACGGACGCTTCTTCTCATTATCTTTCGCAACAGATGCTACTACAATTTCAAGCATTGAAATCGCAGATGTTAAAGTCGCAAAGAAGAATAAAACTAAAAACATAATGAAGAAAAATTGTCCAAATGGAATTTTTGCAAAGACAGCAGGAAGAACGATAAACAGTAGCCCTGGTCCTTCTGTCGGTTTAACTCCTAATGCGAAAATCGCTGGGAAAATCGCTAACCCTGCAAGTACTGTAATAAATACAGTTAAACTTACAATAGATGTTGCTGATTTAGCTAAATGCTCTTCTTTCTTTAAATACGAACTATACGTTACCATTACCGAGGCACCTACCGTTAGTGAGAAGAAAGATTGTCCCATCGCATATAAAATCGTATCTGCTGTAAGCTTTGAAAAATCTGGTTTTAAGAAGAACTCTACCCCAGCCATAGCACCATCAAGTGTTAACGCACGAATAATGATAGCAATAAATAAAATGAATAATAACGGCATCATGTACTTACTTGCTTTTTCTATGCCTTTTTCCACACCTTTACTAACAACAAAAATCGTACAAAGCATAAAGATGAATTGCGCCCCAATCGCACTTACTGGATTTGAAATTGTTTCAGCAAACAATTGTCCATAATCGACTACTCCGTTCCAGAAACTACCTGTGACACTATAGTATAAATAAAGTAAAATCCATCCACCTACAACACTATAAAAAGATAGTACGCTAAAACAAGTAACAACCCCCATACGACCAATCCAAGGATATAACTTGCTATTCGGTACTAATACTTTATAAGCTGTAACGGCCTCTTTTTGAGTACTACGGCCAATAACAAATTCAGCTAAAAGAAGAGGCATCCCAATAAATAAAGTTAATAGTAAGAATACAAGGAAGAATGCGCCTCCCCCACCATTACCTGCAACATATGGAAACTTCCATATTGCACCAAGACCTACTGCGGCTCCGGCTGCTGCGAGTACAAAGCCAATTTTCGACGTCCATTGCTGTGTTTCTTTCATCATAAATTCTCCTTTTCTGAATATTATAACTTTTATCAATTATACACTTTCATTTCATACTCGCACACCTCCTTTAGAAAATAAAAAAGTCCCCTACACGCAAATATGCATGTAGAGGACGATATATGTAATAGAATACCGTGGTACCACCTCAATTGGATCAATAAATCCCACTTGTTCAGGTACAGGAAAATTCCGATACCCTATCCTTTTAACGGCGGAACCCGGGTTGCCTACTGCAATGTTCAGCATACCTCTCGCAAGCCCATTCTGTATATTTTATCGTACCGGGCTCACACCTTACCCCAGCTCTCTGAACGCATCAAATATACGTACTCTTCTTGCTCATCGATTTCATCTTTTGAAGTTACTTGTGATTATAAATTATATTTTTATATTTGTAAAGCACAATTCATTCACTATCCTATATAAATTCCCCTCTCTAATTCTTGTAAAAAAAGCTCTCTTTTTTGTTCACTTTGAACATATATCGACTTTAATACTTCTTGTAACAATATATTTTTTTGCCTTTTCTCTACTTGTAATTCTTTCACTTTTAGTCTAACTTCATATAAAAAATCAAGATACGATTCATACTTCTCATCATATTTATTTGCGATATCATCACGAATTTTTTTTGCAAGTTTCGGACTTGCCCCTCCAGTAGAAACAGCTACATTAAGCAATCCACGATGAATTGCCGCCGGAAAATGAACATTTCCACTTTCCGGATTCGTAATAACATTTACCAATTGATTCACTGCGGCATCTTCAGCAATTTGTTCATTTAGTACCGAATCACTAGTCGCTGCAACTACTAAAAAAGCATCTTTAATATCACTTTTCTCATACTCTCTTTGATACCAACGAATTTGCTTTTCTTCTACAAGTTTCACTAAATTTGCATCTAATTCTGTACTTACTACAACAATATCCGCACCTTGTTTTAGTAAAGGAATAATTTTAAACCCCGCTACTTTCCCTCCACCAATGACAACAACACGTTTCTTATCAACTCGCACTGTAAGTGGATACATATTGATCTCCCTTCAATATTTCCTCTGTTTTCTGAATTAACATCTCTCGAAACGCTACATTCTTTCCTAAATAGGGACTTATTTTTATCTCTTCCGACTCATATTGACGCACTTCTTTCTCAACATGTTTCATGAGTAAGCCTGTAAATAATAAGTAAGGTAACACAACAATGTTCCGTTCTTTTTGTTCTACAATTTCTTTCAACCTCTCATCAAACTTCGGCTCCGCGGCTGCTAAATAACAAACTTCCACTTCTTTAATGTTCTCTTCTTTTTGAAATAAAGAAGAAATCCACTTTATGTCTTGTAAAGTTTCCGGATCACTACTCCCTCTTGCAACGAGCAAAAGTGTTACTTCTTCTTTATAGTCTTTAATACCACTTCCGTTGTATACCGCTTTTACAAGCACTTCTGATACACCAAATGGATTACCATACACTATTTTGATATCCGGATATTCCTCGTTTAACTTTCGTAATTCAAACGGAATATCTTTCTTTACATGTCCTGCCGCTAATAAAAAAACAGGAATAGCGACAATCTCTGTAGCACCACGCTTCACACATGTACGAAATCCTTCTTCAATAGAAGGATTCGCTAGCTCTAAAAAACAAATTTCTTGAATATTTGCCTCTACACGGTTCATACATGACGTAATAAATGCAACCGCTTCTTCTTTTGCTGCTTTCAAACGGCTTCCATGACATATATATATAACAGCCTTCATTTTACAATACTCCGCTTACTTGATATGCATTTTCCGTTTGTTTCTCAAACCAATGTATCTTTTCTCTAAAACGGACAACTTCTCCAATAACAATCATACTTGGATTTTGAATTCGTTCTTTTTTGGCAACATCTACAATTGTTCCTAACGTCGCTGTAACAGTACGTTGCATAGATGTCGTTCCCCACTCAATGATAGCGGCAGGTGTACTTTGATCTTTTCCATGTTTTATTAGTTGTTCACATATGTAAGGTAAATTACTAACCCCCATATAGACCGCTAATGTATCTACACCTTTCGCTAAACTTTCCCACTTCACTTCCTCTTCAGCCCCTTCTTTCCGGTGCCCTGTCACAACAGCAAAACTTGCACTTGCATCGCGATGCGTTACTGGAATTCCAGCATAAGCAGGAGCAGCTATACCCGCTGAAATACCAGGAATAATTTCAAATGGGATACTTTGCTTCGCTAACGCTTCAGCTTCTTCTCCACCTCTTCCAAATACAAATGGATCTCCGCCCTTAAGTCTCGTTACAACTTTTCCTTTTTTCGCATATTTAATAAGAAATGTGTTAATTGTCTCTTGCTTCATCGTGTGATAATTTGGGAGTTTCCCGCAATAAATTAAATCCGCTTCAGGCTTTGCATGAGAAAGCAATTCTTTATTTACGAGACGGTCGTACAATATAACATCAGCCTTCTCGATGCATCTCAACCCTTTAACAGTAATTAAATCCGGATCACCAGGACCCGCCCCGACGATATAAACCTTCCCCATAATCTCTCCTCATTTCTACTATAAAATGAAACTTCCACTTTTAATCACGAATGGAAGTTACTATTATTTCGTATTACATGTTCTCTACTCATGAATAACAAATGCCGCCCCTTTTCGAATCTTCTTTTTTTCAAACAAAGAAATCTCTTTCACTTCTGGTAACGGTAAAAAATGTTTTTCAAGCTCAATTTCCGCAAGCTTAAATGCCTGTTCTTCACTCTGAGCAACGACAACAATTGGAACAATACTATTTACTAATACAGCTTCAAATCGATATAAGTCCATATTGCCCCCTCCTAAGATGCTATTACTTCTTCTAATACACGATTTAGTACAATTTGTAATTCTTCCACTCCAACACGTCCTACGAAATCATAAAACGTTTCGGCTAGTAATTTATTCTTTTGGAAATAACTTAAAAAGGACACGAGAACATCCGGCAAATCTTCTCCATCTATTTTCCCTTTTAACTTTTCGTTATATGCTCCTCCGTCTAATAGTGTTCCGCCCACATATATTTCAAACGCCTCAACGATTCCCTTTTCCTTCGTTTTCAGTTTTATCCCTTGCAAACCAATATCAGCAATTTGACGTTGACCACATGAGTTCGGGCATCCTACCATATGAATTCGAACTGGAACATCGAGTGCAATTTGTGTATCTAAGTACTCTGCGATTTTGCGTAATCTTTCTTTCGTTTCTACTAACGCAAGATTGCAATACTCAATGCCAGTACATGAAACCGCATGACCGATAAACGATTTCGGATTTGCTGAAATTGCTTCAAACAACGGTTCACTTAATAATCCTGCAACATTTTCTGGCGGAACATTCGGAATAATGAAGTTTTGAGAGTTACAAGTTCGAATTTGCCCGTTTCCATATTTCTTTGCAATTCTTGCAATCTCAAACATTTCCTCTGCGTGTAAACGCCCTACTGGTACATTAAAGCCGACATACTTTAATCCTGCTTGTTTTTGATCTTGAACGCCATAAAAGTATCCTGCATTCCAGCCTTTGAGAGCACTTTCCCCTTTACTTTGCAATGGGCCTGTGTATTCTACTAGTTTCTCTTTAAATTTCTCAGCGCCCCAGTCAGCGACAAGAAATTTCAAACGTGCTAAGTGGCGTTTTTCACGATATCCAAAATCACGGAATATAGTAGCAATTGCAATCGACACTGCCTTCACTTCTTCTGGTAAAACGAATACATCTAATTCTTCCGCTAAGTACGGACGAGCTGATAATCCTCCGCCTATTTTTATATGAAACCCAACCTTTTCCTCACCATTTATTTCTTTCGTAGAAGGTGTAAACGCCACACAGTTAATCTCTGCATTTGCTGAATTATAAATGTTAGAACTAATAGACATTTTGAATTTACGTGGTAGATTAGAAAACTCTTCATTATGTTGGAAGTAATCGTATATTTCTTTAACAATCGATGTTGTATCAAATAGTTCATTCGCATCAATTCCAGCAAGTGGATTTCCTGTAATATTACGCGTAATATCACCGCATGCCCCTGCTGAAGATAAACCAACTCTAGCTAACCTCTTAAAAATATCCGGAATTTGCCCAATTTCTAACCAATGAAACTGAATCGCCTGTCTTGTCGTAATATCTAACACATCACGCCCATAATCTTCAGCAATGGAAGCCAGCACCTCTGCCTGCGTATTTGTAATAATTCCAGAAGGAATGTTGACACGCATCATAAAATAGCCCGCTTCTTTCGGTCTTTGCAAATACAATCCCGCCCATTTAAAAGCGTCCCACTCTTCTTTCGGAATAGATTCAAATCCATTCTCCGCATAGTAAGGAATATCATTAAAGATTTCTAATCCGTCTTTCTCTAATTTCTTTTTCTCTGTTTGATTTAATTTTTCATTATTAGCCCACACTTTTTCATAACTCATCTTTTATCCCCCTATATGAAACTACGCTCTTGTAAGTACTTCACAATTTGCTCTGCACATTCTTCAATAGAATACTTGTGCGTTTCTACAATTAATTCTGCTTGTTTTGGTTCCTCATACGGTGAATCGATACCTGTAAACTCTTTAATATCACCTTTTCTCGCCTTTTTATAAAGTCCTTTCGGATCACGTTTCTCACACTCTTCAATTGGACATTTTACAAACACTTCTATAAACTCATCTGCAGCTAATAGTTCCCTAACTTGTTTTCGGTCTACTCGAAATGGTGAAATAAACGCTGTAAGGACAACAGTTCCTTGATCTACAAATAACTTCGCCACTTCACCAATACGTCTTATATTTTCCATGCGATCACTTTCAGAAAAACCTAAATCCTTATTTAAACCTTGGCGAATATTATCCCCATCTAGCACATAATTTCCGATATTCTTTTCAAACAGTTTGCGAGCAACCGCATTCGCTACTGTAGATTTACCCGAAGCTGATAAACCAGTAAACCAAACTACAAAACTGTGATGCCCATTCTTCACTCTTCTCTCATCTTTTGAAATAGAAGCTGTATGCCAAGTAATATTCGTATCCATCTCGTTCTCTCCCTATTCTGTTACTACTTCTTTTTTCAAACCTTTAATTAGCACTTCCACTACTTCTTTACGACTAAATGTACTTGGCGGAATCTCACCATTCCTTAACATTTCTCGTACTTTCGTACCCGATAAGATGACACGGTCTTCTTTTCCATGCGGACATGTTTTCGTTGAAGCCATTGCTTCACATTTCGTGCAGTAAAAACTATGTTCAAAAAATAACGGCGTAATCCCTAACTCTTCTACTGTAAAATTCGTAAAGATTTCCTGCGCTTCATATGTTCCGTAATAGTCCCCTACCCCAGCATGATCACGCCCTACAATAAAGTGGGTACAACCAAAGTTCTTTCTTACTAGTGCATGAAATATCGCTTCCCTTGGTCCTGCGTAACGCATTGCTGCAGGAAATACACCTAAAAAGACACGATCTTTCGGATAATAGTTTTGAAGTAATACTTCATAGCTTTCCATCCTTACATCAGCAGGAATATCATCTGACTTCGTTTCCCCAACGAGCGGATTTAAAAAGAGACCATCTACAATTTCAAGGGCAGATTTTTGAATATACTCATGGGCACGATGTACTGGGTTTCTCGTTTGAAATCCAACTACTGTTTTCCAACCGCGTTTTTTAAATTCTTCTCTCGTTTCAATTGGATCTAAATGATAAGAAGGAAACGGATTATTTCCAAAGCGTTTTGTAAGAATAATAGCTCCTCCAATGTAAACGTTTGGTCGTTCATATAATTTTTTCACCCCTGGATGTGCTTCATCCGTCGTTTTATATACAAGTAACGCTTCTTTTTCTTTATCTGGTACAAAAATATCTTCTATTTGAATAACACCATATACATTTCCGGCGTTGACAAGTTTTACTGCCTCTCCAGCCTGCAGTTTCTCGGCTACTTCTTCTGTTACCGGTAGTGTAATCGGTATACTCCATACGCTACCATTTGCTAAACGAAGCGTTTCTACTACTGAATCATAATCTCTCTTCCCTAAAAATCCTGTAAGAGGGCTATATCCTCCTGTCGCCAAAAGTTCTAAATCACTAAGTGCAATTTTGTCTATCTCGATTTCCTTTACAATGTTCGATATTTCATATGTTTCATCAATGCGGTTTACTAATTCATTTGTTGTACTCATCTTCTTATATCCCTTCTTAGCTTTATTTCAAAATCTATCTCATTGAAAGTGAAGGCCACATTCCGTCTTCATTTTCCCAGCCCATCTTCCATCTCTTGAGTTGCCACCATCACCTACAGGTAATGTACATTTCTCACACCCAATACTCGGATAGCCAACATCATGCAATGGGTTATACGGCAAACTATGTTTATATACATATCGCCAAACTTCTTTCCAAGTCCAATGAATGAGCGGACAAACTTTAATAGATTGAAAACGACGATCTTGATTTATAAACTGTGTATGCTTACGCGTTTCTGATTGTTCCCTTCTTAAGCCTGATATCCACGCTTTTTCCGCTGCTAATGATTTTTCTAACGGTAAAATTTTTCTAATACTACAGCAAAGATTCGGATTACTTTCCCATAACTTCTCTCCATGAAGCTTCGCTTGTTCATCGAGTGTAAGTTCTGGCTGTTTTTCTATAATATTTAATGAAGGAAATCTCTCGCGTACCTTCTTAATTAATTCGTACGTTTCTTGAAAATGAACATTTGTATCCAAAAATACAACTTTAGCAGATGGATTTACTTGGTTTATAAGATGCAATAAAACCATTCCCTCCACCCCAAAGCTACATGCATATACAATTTCATCTTTATATTCGTTATAAGCCCAACTTAATACTGATAGCGCGCCTTTCGTTTCATCTTCTTCAGAAAATGAAACACTATTTTCTTTCCACGTTTCGTACGTCAACATGTTTTTTCCCCCTGTAAAAGCAAAAAGACGGCTTTAACCTATTAAAAATAGATTAAAACCGCCTCTAGTTTTTCTAGTCAGCGCTTTTTACTTTAAACGAACCTTTTCACTTTTTTCTAATTGAATCACTTTTCCATCTTGCACAACAATTGTAATGGAACCATATTTCATATCAGCAAGCATCGCTTGAATTTTCTCAGATACTTCATCAAAATGCTCCCGTACGCTCACGCAAACAGCCCCCCTTTTTATTCATAAAAAAAATCTTTCCCATTTCGAAAAGACTGTTCGGTAATATATTTTACCTTATCTTTCAAAATGGATTCCATTTTGCTGGATTTAGCACCTTGCTTTCTATAAGCAGGTTGCCGAGCTTCGTAGGGCCAGTTCCCTCAGCTTCTCTTGATAAGCTTTGTATTTGTATTTTATCACAATTCTGATTTTTTTCAATCCTAGTTTTCCGATATATTTAATTATTTTTCTTTTTTTAAAAGGAGTTGCCTTTACTAGACAACTCCTTCTTTCTCATTCACACCAGCTCTTTAATACGTATGCGATCGTTCCCAATGATATTTTCATATGTTTCACGTTCTACGACAATTTGTGACGTCCCGCCTTTTGCAAAGACGACAGCTGGTCTACGAATACGATTATAATTATTCGCCATCGAGTACCCATATGCCCCCGTACAAGAAATTGCTAGTAAATCAGAAGAAGCAACTTGCGGTAAGTTAATATCCCAAATCAGCATATCTCCACTTTCACAGCATTTCCCAGCAATCGAAACGAGTTCCTCATTCTCATCATTCCCTCGATTCGCCAACATCGCCTCATAACGGGCTCCGTATAGAGCTGGTCTTAAATTATCTGTCATTCCACCATCGACTGAAACATATTTCCGAATGCCAGGAATCTCTTTCACCGCTCCGACTGTATAAAGTGTTGTTCCCGCATCACCTACAATACTACGACCTGGTTCAATCCATATTTCTGGAAGCGGATATTCACATAATGTAAATTGTTCTCTTATCGTACTTGTTACAGCGTGCACATACGTTTCAAGTGTTAACGGTGTATCTGAATCCGTATAACGTATACCGAAACCTCCGCCCACATTTAATACTTTCATCACATAATGTGTTCGCTCTCTCACTTCTTCTAAAAATTGGCGGAGTACTTCAATTGCTCGAACAAATCCAGCCGTTTCAAATATTTGTGATCCGATGTGCGAGTGAATTCCTAGCACATTATAATTTGATTTTTGCAAGGCAAGCTCAATTGCTTGCATCGCTTGACCATTTGAAACACCAAATCCAAATTTCGAATCCTCTTGACCTGTTGTTATATATTCGTGTGTATGTGCCTCTACTCCAGGCGTTACACGGATTAATATGTTCACAAATTTCCCATGTTGCATTGCTAAATCGTGCAAGATTTCTAATTCTAAGAAATTATCTACTACAAAACAACCGATATTCGCCTGAAGAGCCATAATCATTTCTTCTTCTGTTTTATTATTTCCGTGAAAATGAATACGCGATGCAGGAAAACCAGCTTGGAGCGCAGTATATAATTCTCCTCCAGAAACAACATCTAAAGACATATTCTCTTCACGAGCTACTCGGCACATCTCCATGCACAAGAACGCCTTGCTTGCATATGCTACTTGATAAGAGAAACCACTTTCTTTAAAAGCACGATGAAACGCGCGGCACTTTCCTCGAATAGACTCTTCATCGTATACATAAAGTGGTGTTCCGTATTGTTTTGCTAGCTGCGTCGTATCGCACCCACCAATTTCTAAGTGTCCTTGCCCATTGATTCGGCTTGTGCCGTGTAAATACATTTAAATTCCTCCCTTATTTCCTCTAAAACTCATAACCCCAATCTTCTATTCATTGCAGCACGCTTTTAGATAGACAAAAAACGCGCGGAACAATGTTCACACGCGTTTCTTATTAGGAAAAATATATATTGAAAAAATAAACGAGTTGTTATCTTCTCAAAATAAGAAACCGCATCAACATCTCCAAATAGCTCTTCATAAAATAAATTTTATGACAGTACTACATTTATTCAATGCAGTCCCAATATATGAATAAGATGGTTATTCTTATATTTCGGCAATAGTCCCTTTCAACCTATGATCACAGATTCCACTAAATCTCCCATAGCTTACTCTTTCCTATCGCGGCCTCTACCTTTGAGAGTAGATGAGGTAAGTCTATTTAATTTTCAAACATCTAATTGTTGCTATTAACAATACCAAAGGACCATTTTATTTGTCAAACAATTTTTTATATTGTTTTTTTACAGTTTAATTTTGTATCATTTGGTAAGCGCTTTACTGAAACCTTTGTCACTTCCCATTCGCCCTCTTCGTTATTAAATGTAATCGTTACCTTCTCAAATGGTGGAACAATTTTCCCACCAACCTGTTCATACTTCGTTACTTCAATACTCGCTTGAAATAAATATGTACCACTATACACTTTTTTTAAACTAATAATTTTAGGACATTGATAAGGCTTCAAGCTCCCATATTGTTTTTCAATTGCCTTATTTATTTTTGGAAATAAAACAGAATAAAGGGCATCTTCCATAAGGGGTGCATCATATTGTGCTACCGACACACTCGGTGAAGCAAAAAGTATAACACTACTGCATACTATAAAATATAATAATTTTCGCATTATAACCTCCGTTTTATTACTCGATTCTTTTTGCGCACGATAATTATCATACATAGAAACTCCGTTTTATTGTCTCCCACTGCCCTTTTTCTACTCAATTATTATAAAAAAGCCCACAACTCTCTTTTATTTTCGTATAATGATACTCATAGTATAATAAACATAATAACAAAGGACTGTTCGTATATATAAAATGAGGCGCTAATCAAACCGGCTCACAAGAACCGTCATGCTTTTAGGAGAGGAGTATATTATGCTACAAAATCTGTTTCCAAAACTGCGATTTGCACTAGTTGCAGTCGTTTTATTATGGATAAAAACATATATTGTGTACAAGCTAGCATTTGATATTAGAATTGATAACTTCTTTGAAGAGTTTATGCTTTTTATTAACCCACTAGCTTCGTTGCTTTTATTTTTTGGTTTCGCTTTACTTGCATCTAAGTACCGAAACCGAATTATTATTGTAATTAGTTTTATACTGTCATTTATTTTATTTGGAAATGCAATGTTTTACGGGTTCTATAACGATTTTGTTACTTTCCCTGTTTTATTCCAAACAAATAATATGGCTGACTTAGGGACGAGTATAAAAGAACTCTTTACGTATAAAACATTACTTTTATTTGCAGACGCAATTATTTTAATGTTTATTTCGCGTAAATTCCCATCATTTGGTGATAAAACACCCCTTTCTCGCTCTGAGAAGCGAACTTTCTTTAGCGGTGTAACAGTATTATTAGCACTACAAATTGTTGTTTCAGTTATATATAAACCACAAATGTTCTCACGCTCATTTGATCGTCAAACTGTCGTGAAAAATTTAGGGTTATACACATATCATCTATTTGATATTACACTTCAATCTAAGTCTTCAGCTGAGCGTGTATTTGCAAGTGGAGACGGGTTCTCTGAAATTAAAAACTATACAGACTCAAAAGATAAACAAGTTGATAAAAACTTATTTGGAGCTGCAAAGGGTAAAAATGTAATTTTAATTTCAATGGAATCTACACAAAGTTTTGTTATTAATAAAAAAATAAATGGAAAAGAGATTACTCCATTTTTAAATGAGTTTATTAAAGATAGTTTTTATTTCGATAACTTCTATCATCAAACGGGACAAGGTAAAACTTCTGATGCTGAATTTATCGTTGAAAATTCCCTTTATCCGTTAGACCGTGGTTCTGTATTCTTTACTCATGCAACAAATGAATACACTGCCACACCAGAACAATTAAAGAAATACGGATATTCTTCTGCTGTCTTCCATTCAAACGATAAAACGTTTTGGAATCGTGACGTAATGTATCCTGCGCTTGGATATGATCGTTACTTTAATTTAAATGATTACGTAGGAACGGAACAAATGTCTGTCGGTTGGGGATTAAAAGATAAAGAGTTCTTTGAGCAATCTATTCCAAAGTTAAAATCTTTACCACAACCGTTCTATACAAAATTTATTACGTTAACAAACCATTTTCCATTTCTTCTAAATCCAGAAGATCAATATGTTGATGAATTTAATTCCGAAAGTGGTGTTTTAAATCGCTACTTCCCAACCGTTCGTTACACGGATGAAGCTCTTAAATTATTTATTAAACAATTGAAAGACGAAGGACTATATGATAATTCCGTTATTGTCATTTATGGTGATCATTACGGCATTTCTGAAAACCATAATGCAGCTATGGCTCAGTTCCTTGGGAAAGACGCTATTACACCGTTTGATTCTATGCAATTACAACGCGTCCCTCTCATTATTCATGTGCCTGGCCAAGAAGGAAAAGTCATCTCTAAAGTATCTGGTCAAATTGATATTAAACCAACGTTACTTCATTTACTTGGTATTAAAACAAATCAATCCGTAGAATTTGGAACAGACTTATTTACGAAAGAAAAAGACCCTCTTATGGTAATGCGAGACGGCAGTTTTGTTTCGGAAGATTATGTTTATACAAAAAATATGTGCTATAAAAGAAGCACAGGTGAAGAAGCTGATTTAACACTATGTCAGCCTTATATTGAAAAAGCAAAAACAGAATTAAAATTATCCGACAAACTCATTTATGGAGATTTATTACGATTTGATCCTAACAATCGATATAAAACCGGAACGATGACAACGAAATTTGAATAGTGTAGGAAGCAACTTTACAAAAGTTGCTTCCTTTTTTTACTTTTTTTTCAAATTTATCTTCTATACAATCTTTCACAAATTGGGAATTTTTTTCGTATGAGAAAGAAATTTATGGTATGATAAAATAAGTAAACTTTCATACACTAATTAAGAATTTATAACAGAAAGCAAGGGATCAGATTTTGTATAGAGCAGCTATTCCAAACTTATTTACGCTCGGGAATTTATATAGCGGATTTTTGTCAATCGGCTATGCATCTTTAGGATATTATAAATCAGCTGCTATTTTAGTACTGATCGGGATGATGTTAGATAGTCTTGATGGTCGTGTCGCTCGTTTATTACGCGTTGATTCACAAATGGGAAAAGAGCTTGATTCACTCGCGGATGTTGTAACATTTGGCGCAGCACCTGCTGTGTTAATGTATTACACATCTTTCTCCAACTATGGCATCATTGGACTATACATAGCGGGATTATTCCCACTGTTCGGAGCATATCGCTTAGCACGATTTAATGTAACGCCATCATCTACTTCTATGAAGTATTTCACTGGAGTTCCGATTACTGCAGCAGGAGGGCTTGTTGCTTTCTTAACATTATTTTCACATACCATTCCAAAAATCGTTCTCATTACCGTATTCGTAACGTTCGCATTTTTAATGGTGAGCCGTGTTCGTATCCCAAGTTTAAAAGATGTACCAATTCCACGATATAGCATAATTATTACACTATTTTTAGTTGGAATTATTATCACAATGTACCAAACAAGTTTTGGCAACATTTCTGTTTTCTTATTCATTGCCATTCCACTATACATTTTGTATATGTTATCTCAATTTATTAGACAAAGACCTTCTAAAAAAGCGAGTAAAGAAAAATAAAAAAACCTTCCGTATTTCGGAAGGTTTCTTTTTTATTTTGTAACTAATACTTTTTGATTTACAGGTGTTACAGGTTCTTCACCATTTAATACAGCTAAAATATTTCTTACTGCCATTTCAGCCATTGCATCACGTGTTTCGAATGTTGCATTTCCTACGTGAGGAGCAAGTACTACATTCTTTAATCCTTTTAGCTCTTCTGTAATTTTCGGTTCAAATTCAAATACGTCAAGAGCTGCACCTTCAATTTCATTCGTTTTTAGTGCATGAGCAAGTGCTGATTCATTCATAATTGGTCCACGTGAAGCATTTATAATATATGCTGTTTTCTTCATCATTTTAAACTGTTCTTCATCAATCATATGATGTAATTTCGGATTATAAGCACAGTTAATTGTAATAAAGTCCGCTGTTTGTAATAATTCTTCCAACATTACGTATGTCGCTTCCAGTTCACTTTCAGCTTCAGGCTTTCGATTTGGTCCTGTATATAAAACATTCATTCCAAATGCTCTCGCACGCTTTGCAACTGCCTTCCCGATTTCTCCAAGGCCAATAATTCCGATTGTCTTACCGTGCACTTCGCGGCCCAAGAAGAATAACGGTGCCCATCCGTTAAATCCAGTTGTACGACATAACGTATCACCTTCAGGAATTCTACGTGCAGCTGCTAAAAGAAGTGCAAACGTTAATTCTGCTGTTGCCTCTGTAGATACTTTCGGCGTATTTGTAACAGCAATACCCTTTTCTCCAGCATATGTGTAATCAATATTATCGTAACCAGCACCATAATTTGCGATAATTTTCAAGTTTGGTGCTGCGTCAATAACCTCTTTCGATACCTTCGTAGAAAGTAAGCTTAAAAGTGCATCTTTATCTTTTACACGTTCTGCTAGCTCTTCTACACTAATTAATTCTTCTTTATTGTACATTTCTACATCATGATTTTTCAATAATTCTAATCCGATTTCTGGAATTTTCCCTGCTACTAATATTTTCGCCACTACTAACACCTCTTCTATACAAAATATGATATCTCTTATATTTCATTGTAAGAAATCTACATATAAAAACCAAGGAATTTGATTATAGTTTTGAAAATCGACACTTTTCCATAAAAAAAGAGGAGATGCAACTCTCCCCTCGTTTTACGCTTTTTCTTGCGATTCTTTCCCAAGCTTCGCATCGATTGTTCCTTCTGCAACTGTATCGCTAATTTGTTCCTCAATAACTGAGTTAGCAGTATTATTTGTTTCAGAAGTATAGGCTTGACCTGCCGCTTGTACATTTTGTTTATTTTGTTGTTTCGCCATTTTTTATCCTCCTTTTCATTCTTTCTTATTTTGAACAAAAAGGGTGATTTTCATCAAAAAATCGTGTTTCATTTTGAAATTATTCCTTCTTCTTCAAGCAATCTCATCGTTCTTACTCGTTTCGTAAATGTAGCTATGTGAGAAATATCATGATTGCGTAATGTCTTTATATTCTCTTCCACATACTTTCCTAAATCATTCGGATAATGGGCATCTGAGGATAGAGTAATCGGAACTCCATGCTTAGCTAATACTTGTAAATAAAGCGGACTTGGGCACATTTCGCGCACAGGATATCGATAGTACAATCCCGCATTTATTTCTGTTGCTGTATTTGTTTCCACTAACGCACGAGCAATTTCCTTATAATAAGAAAGCTGTTCATTCTCATCCAATCGATAATTAAATACTTTTATGTTATCAAGGTGAGCTATAATATCAAAAAGCTCGGAACGAACAGCACTTTCAACTGTAGCGAAAAACGTGTGATATAAAGTATGTAACTCATGCGTACCAAAATACTCTTTCGTATCTGGATTATCAAATCCCCATCCATCTATAAAATGGACCGAACCGATTACATAATCAAAGTCTCCTAATGCTAGTAAACCTTTTAACTCTTGTTCACCCCCGATAAAATAATCCGCTTCAATTCCAAGTTTGAGCGTTATCCCTCGTTTACTCCATCGCTCTTTTGCCTCTTCAATCGCCTTTGTAAAATCATAAATAGACGTTACTCTTACTTGATCTAACCATTCTTTTTGCAGGCGACCAAGCTTAGAATCACTAATATCTACATACTTTTCATAATATCCTTTCGCTTCATGAAAACGATATAAATGATCGACAATGCCAACTTCTTTTATACCTTTTCGCACAGCTTCTTCTAAATATAAATCAATCCATTTCGCTGTAAATGGACCTTCCTTCACACGTCTTTGCAGGCGTTCTTGTGTTTTCATAAGCCATTCCATAGAATGTTTTTCTTCTTTAAGCGGTTCAAAATATTGTAGCGCATCATTTATTTTAGCTAGCCACCCTATTGAATATGGCCCTTCTTCTAAATGAATGTGATAGTCCACTTTCATCCATATTCCCCCTTATAATTTATCTATTTCTCTTCTGTCCCCTACTCGCGAAAGCTTTCCATTTCTTTCTTTCACTTCTTGCATGACATCTTCTAATGGAATATTTTTTTCGGCTAATAGAACAAAACAGTGATAGAACACATCAACCATTTCTTTTACTATTTCTTCTTTATCATTATTTTTAGACGCAATAATTACTTCGGTGCACTCCTCACCAATTTTCTTTAAAATTTTATCTTCACCTTTTGAAAATAAATAATTCGTATATGATTCAGAGAGTGGATTTTTCTTTCGTTCTTCAATTGTTTCAAATAATAACTTAAGGATATCTTCCATATGTATCCCCCTATATAATTTTGTAGTGAAAACACGTTTTTTCTCCCGTATGGCAAGCAGGCCCTACTTGCTTTACGACAACAACGATTGCATCTTGATCACAGTCTAAATAAAGTGATTGCACATATTGGGCATTTCCCGATGTACCTCCTTTATTCCATAACGATTGTCTCGAACGGGAATAAAACCATGTTCTTTTCGTTTCCAGCGTCTTGTCATACGCTTCTTCATTCATATAAGCTAACATTAAAACTTCTTTCGTATCTTCCTCGATAACAACAGCTGGTATCAATCCTTTTAAAAAGTTAGGTTTCATAACCGCACCTCAACCTTTGCTTCTCTTAATTTTCTCTTTACATCTTGTACAGTCGCTTCACCATAATGAAAGATTGATGCTGCTAATGCTGCATCAACTGTTGTCTTTTGAAATACTTCTATAATGTGATTCACATGACCACATCCCCCTGATGCGATTACTGGAACAGAAACGCTGTTTGAAATTGCTCCTGTTAAACGAAGATCATATCCGTTTTTCGTTCCATCTGCATCCATACTCGTCAACAAAATTTCTCCTGCCCCGAGCTTAACAACGTGCTTCGCCCATTCGATTGCATCCATTCCCGTATTAAGTCTTCCGCCATTTACGTATACATTCCATTTATCTTCTGCTACTTTTCTAGCATCGATTGCTACGACAATACATTGTGAGCCAAAATGCTCCGCACCTTCCTGGATTAACTTCGGATTTCTCACTGCCGCTGAGTTTATTGAAACTTTATCTGCTCCAGCTCTTAGTAAATTGTACATATCTTTAACACTTGAAATCCCCCCGCCAACTGTGAGAGGTATGAATACTTTTGAAGCAGTTTTTTCTACAACATCTATAATCGTTTTTCGCCCTTCATGCGTCGCAGTAATGTCTAAAAATACGATTTCATCTGCTCCCGCATCATTATATAATGCGGCTATTTCAACAGGATCACCGACGTCTTGTAACCCTATAAAATTCACACCCTTTACTACCCGCCCTTCTTTCACATCTAGACATGGAATAATTCGTTTTGCTAACATAGTTTTGTTACCTGTAACACTTTTTCTAAATCAATCGTTTTCTCGTAAAGTGCCTTCCCAATAATGACGCCATATATGTTCATATCATTTAATCTTTTCACATCTTGAATAGATGCGACACCTCCAGATGCAATCACACGAATACCCACGCTTTTTTGCAGTAACTCTAATTGCTCAAAATTTGGTCCTGCAAGTGTCCCATCTTTTGAAATGTCCGTAAACACAATCGTTTGAACACCTACACTTTCCATTTGCTTCGCTAAATCGATGTACGAAATTTCAGACACATCTAACCAGCCCCTCGTTGCTACGAAACCATTTTTCGCATCAATTCCAACTATGATTTGCTCCTTATATAGACGAACCGCTTCTTCTAAAAATGATTTATCGTAAAGGGCAGCCGTTCCTAATATCACTTTTTCTACACCTACTGACAACAACTTCTCCACTGCCGCGAGTGACCGAACTCCTCCTCCAATTTGCACTGGAATACGTACCGCCTTGCATATTTTTTCAATGACAGGTAAATTTACTGACTCCCCAACAATTGCTCCATCTAAATCAACAACGTGTAGTATTTTCGCTCCAAGTTTTTCAAATATGATTGCTTGTGCGACTGGATCTTCATTCATCACCGTTTCTTTACTAAACTCTCCTTGATAAAGCCTGACGCATCGTCCTTCTTTTATATCGATAGCTGGGAAGATTTCCATGCTTCTACCACCCCTTTGAAATTTTTTAACATTCGCATCCCAATTTCCCCACTTTTTTCAGGATGAAACTGTGCACCAAATATATTTCCTTTTGCTACAAAACCAGGTACTTTCACTCCATATTCACTTGCCCCATACACAATTTCATTCGGACAATCTGCATAATAAGAGTGGACATAATATACGAAAGAACCGTCCTCTACTCCATTCCAAAGCGATATTTCTCCTTCTTTTTTTAATTCATTCCACCCCATATGTGGAATTTTATAAGGAACTTTTAACTTTCGAATAACACCTGGCAATAAATTTAATCCGTTACAATTTTGTAGTTCCTCACTTTTTTCAAATAAAAGCTGCATTCCTAAGCAAATACCCAGAAGCGGTTTTCCTAAGCTCTCAACTTCTTTTAGCACACATACTAAATCTTTTTCTTCTAAAACGCCCATCGCTTTCGGAAATGTGCCTACTCCTGGTAAAATAACTCCATCACTTCTCAATATTTCTTTTTTATCATCCGTTATGATGTACTCTGTTCCAATATATTTTAATGCTTGTTCCACACTACGAATATTTCCCATTCCATAATCTATAATTGCAATCAATTACAACATCCCTTTCGTTGAATTTACGCCATTAATATTGGCATTTTTATCGACTGCCTCTCTAAGCGCTCGACCGAACGCTTTAAATAAAGCTTCAATTTTGTGATGTGTATTGCTTCCGTATAAAATGCGAGCATGTAACGTAATATTTGCAGCATGAGCAACTGCTCTAAAAAATTCTTCCGTTAATTCTGTGTCAAAATCCCCTAGCTTCGGATTTGTTAATTCACCTTGAAATACAATATATGAGCGCCCGCTTATATCAATCGCGACAAATCCTAAAGATTCATCCATCGGTACATACGCTGAGCCGTAACGGTTAATCCCCTCTTTATTTTGCAATGATTCTTTCAAGCAAGTTCCGAGTACAATTCCAACATCTTCAACCGTATGATGAGCATCAACGAATACATCACCTTCAGCTTCAATTTGCAAACCAAATCTTCCGTGTCTAGCAAATAAAGTTAGCATATGATCAAAAAATCCAACTCCTGTTTGCACAGAAACATTCGTACTTTCATCAAGTTGCAAACTTAATTTAATTTTTGTTTCCGTCGTCTCACGTACTTGACTAGACTCGCGCATTATTCTTCCTCCTTAAACCTAATTTGGATTGCTCTTGCGTGTGCATGTAAACCTTCTTTATTTGCAAGTTCTACAATATGATGCTGTACACTTCTTAACGCTTCTTCCGTGTACGAAACGAAGCTTGATTTTTTTACGAAATCATCGACGGATAACGGAGAAAAAAATCTTGCCGTTCCACTTGTCGGTAATACGTGATTCGGCCCCGCCAAATAATCTCCGAGCGGTTCAGGTGCATATGGACCAAGAAAAATTGATCCAGCATGCTTTACATAAGCTAGAGCATTCATTGGCTCTTTTATGTGTAACTCTAAATGTTCTGGAGCGATTTCATTTGATAAATGAAACGCCTCTTCTAAAGAAGGGACAATAAAAATTGCTCCATTTCTTTTTATGGATTCACGAGCGATTTCACTTCTAGGCAACGTCTCTAGCTGCCTTTCTATTTCTCTTTCTACTTCTTTAGCAAGCTTTATATTTGTTGTAATACAAATAGCTGTTGCCCTCTCGTCATGTTCTGCCTGTGATAATAAATCAGCAGCAATATATTCGGCATTTCCTGTTTCATCTGCGATAACTACAATTTCTGATGGTCCAGCAATCATATCGATATTGACTATCCCATATACTTCTCGCTTCGCTAGCGCGACATATAAATTCCCTGGTCCAACTATTTTATCTACTTTAGGAATCGATTCCGTTCCATATGCTAGAGCAGCAATTACTTGAGCACCACCGGCCATATATATTTCATCTACACCTGCAAGACTTGCAGCAGCTAAAATATGCGGATCAATTCCTCCTTGCTTCGGCGGTGTTACCATTACAATTTTTTTCACTCCTGCGAGTTTTGCTGGCAATACATTCATTAATACTGATGAAGGATACGAAGCAGTCCCGCCCGGCACATATACACCTACATTTTCTAACGGACGAATAAGCTGCCCTCTAATTACCCCTTCACTCACGCAATCAAACATAGATTGTCTTTTTTGCTTTTCGTGATACGAGATAATATTTTTCTTCGCCTCTTTTAACGCTTCTAAAAAAGCTTGTTCTACAAACTTACTTGCTTGTTTTATTTCTTCCTCACTTACACGAAAATCTTTTGTCTCTACACCATCAAACTTTTTTGTATAGAACGATAAAGCCTCATCTTTACTCTCCCTTACGTTTTGAACAATTTCACTTACACTTCTTTGAACAGTTTCTTCTATTATATTAGCGCTTTCTCGTAGCGATTTTATTTTCGATAAAGCCTCTTGGAAATCTTCAAAAACTATCTCCATTTAAAATCCCCCTATTTCCCTGACAAAATTTCTTGTTCCATCATATTTATAATACAGAATATTTCGTCTTTTTTAGTTTTCAATGCAGCCTTATTCACAATCATTCGAGCTGATATAGAGCACATTTCCTCAAATACAATTAACCCGTTTTCTTGTAATGTTTTTCCTGTTTCAACAATATCAACAATTGCATCTGCCAAACCTAGAAGTGGAGCAATCTCTACAGATCCTTCTATTTTAATAATTTCTACATCCTCCCCTTTATCATGAAAATATGTAGAAGTAATGTGCGGATATTTCGTAGCAATTCGTTTTTTTCGATAACTCTTCGGATTATACGTAGGAATAGAAGCGACACAAAATTTACACACGCCCACTCCTAAATCGACCATCTCATATATATCTTTCTCAAATTCCATTAATATATCTTTTCCAACGACTCCAATATCAGCTACGCCATGTTCTACATAAGTAGCAACATCTACCGCTTTCACTAAAATAAATGAAATGTTTGTGTTTTTACTTTTAAACACAAGTTTTCTTCCTTTATCTTTGAGCTCTGAACAATCAATTCCAATTTTTTCAAACAGTGGAATAACATGCTTTTCTAATCTTCCTTTCGTTAACGCAATTTGAATGTTACGCATGAAGCCTCCCCTTCTTTCTGGATGATCCATTTCTCTCTCCATACATATTCCACTAGTGACTCACTCTTCGCCTCAACGACTGTCATTATTTTATTCTTGTTTGCAAATTGAAAAGTATCGTTTAAATTAGAGAATAAAGATAACTGGGCATTCTTCCCGTCCTTTTGAAGTAAATTTCGTAACCTTTCCGCTTCTGCTAATCTATTTAACTCATAATGAATCATAATATCTATTCTCTTTCGTTTATATGGTTCTTGCTGCTCTTGAAGTGCCTTAACTATTTGATTTACTTGCACCGCGAGCCCAACCGCTGGCATCATCTCTCCAAAATTTCCAATTAACTCATCATACCTTCCGCCACTAACAATCTCTTCTCCAATTTCATATATATACCCTTTGAAAATAACACCCGTATAATAATCCAAATGTTGAACCATACCTAAATCAATTGATATGTAAGAGCCATATCCTAACTGTTCAATTGTTTCATATATTTCTTTCACTCTCGCAATGGCCATTTTCATTTCATTACTTGAGGCGAGTTTTTCTGCTTCCTCAACAACATCTAAACTCCCGAATAACCTTGGTAGTTTCTCAAGTAACCTTACTGTTTCATCACACCGATTTAATTTCTTTTCTTCTATAAAGTGTGAGAGTGCGGCATAATTTTTACTTTCAATATACGTTCTAAGTAACTTCTCTTCTTCATCATTAATGGGGAGCTTTTTTACGATACATTTATATAACTGCACTTGCCCAATCTCAATTGTGAAAGATTGCACCTTTAATTTTTGAAGTGCTTGAATTACGCTTATCACACATTCAATTTCAGCCCTTACATTTTCAATCCCGATAATTTCAATACCACTTTGCACTATTTCATTATATTTCCCAGTAAGGGACTCATTCGCCCGAAATACATTCCCCCTATAAGTTACTTTAAGAGGAATATCCCCTCTCTGTGTTCCAATTACTCTTGCTAAAGGAATTGTCATATCTGGGCGTAAAACGATAATCCGTCCTTTTTCATCGAAAAATTTATACATCTTTTCTTCATCTATCGGCCTGTTTTGAAATGCAAAAACATCATAAAATTCAATTGTAGGTGTCCTTATTTCTTCATAACCTCTCTCTAAAAAGGTCCGTCTTAATTTTTGTTCCACTTCTTCAATTAACGTACATTCTTCGAATAAGTAATCTCTCGTTCCATTCGGATTTGCCCGTTTCCACTTTGTCATCTCATTTCACACACCTTTCCCTCTTTAATTTATGCCCCTTCGATCCACCCAAACCGAAAATAAAAAGAGCCTTGTAGACAAAATACCTACAAGGCTCTTTAGTAGAGTGTAGGTACAACGGGAATAACCCTTGTGCCTACACGTTTTCACGTTAGGTTCAAGGGTTTCATGTATGATGATGTAGTTGTGTAAGCATTTTTATAGATTGCACGATATTCATAATACTTACTCCCTTTCTCCTCTGATTTTCACATAGTATATAACAGTTAATTCTGAATGTAAATACATTTTTAATATTCCGTTATTTCTTAATATAAGGCTATCTCTCTTTCATACTCTCCAATTTCTCGTTCGTATTGCATCGTAATGCTGATTTCATCTAGACCATTTAATAATTTTTCTTTCCACATTTTCTCGATTGTAAAATGAAACCTGTGCGTATTCGTAATAATTACTTCATTCTCTAAATCAACTTCCATTTGATCTCTCGCATTCGTTTTGGCAAGTTGTTCACGCATCTCTTTATCCATTACAATCGGTAACATACCATTCTTCATACAATTCATATAAAAAATATCTGCAAACCCTCCGGCGATAATAACGCGGAAACCATAATCCGCAAGCGCCCACGGAGCATGTTCTCTTGAAGAACCACATCCAAAATTATCACCTGTAATTAATATACTTGCTCCTTTTCGTTCTTGTGCATTAAGGGGGAAATTAGGATTTTCATGGCGCTCATTATCGTAACGCCACTCATCAAATAAATATTTTCCAAATCCCGTCCTTTCAATTCTCTTCAAATATTGCTTCGGAATAATTTGATCTGTATCAATGTTATCATTCATAAGTACTGCGGCAGTACCTTTATGAATATGAAATGGTTCCATCGTAACTCTCCTTTCTAATATCAACAAAATGACCATATAACGCAGCTGCTGCAGCCATAGCTGGACTTACTAAATGTGTTCGTGCTCCTTTCCCTTGCCTTCCTTCAAAATTACGATTTGAAGTAGAAGCACAATGTTCTCCTTCAGGTACTTGATCTGGATTCATCCCAAGACACATTGAACATCCAGGCTCTCTCCATTCAAATCCCGCTTCTTCAAATATGCGATGTAAGCCTTTTTGCATCGCCCGCTCTCTCACACTTTTTGATCCTGGTACAACGAGTGCTCGCACACCTTCTTTTACCTTTTTCCCTTTTACAACAGATGCAGCAATTTCTAAGTCAGATAAACGTGAATTTGTACAAGAACCAATGAAGACATGCTTAACAGGAATTTCAAACGTACTTTGCCCAGGGCTCAATCCCATATATGAAAATGCTCTTTCATCATTTTCGTTATGCTTCTCTGGTAATTTTTCATCAATAGGAACACCCATACTAGGATTTGTTCCCCAGGTGACATACGGTGCTAAATCCGTAACATCTACCGAAATATGTAAATCATAAATTGCATCTGAATCTGTATAAAGCTCCGACCATTTTCCCGTAAACGTTTCATAGTCTTTCGGTGCATATTCACGCCCTTTTACATAAGAAAATGTTTTCTCATCTGGTGCAATGATGCCAGCTTTCGCTCCCCCTTCAATTGCCATATTGCAAAGTGTCATTCTCTCTTCCATACCCATATCACGAATCGTCTCTCCGTAGAATTCCATTACATGCCCCGTTCCAACCGCTACACCGTACTTTGAGAGAAGATGCAAAATAATATCCTTTGCATAAACGCCTTTCGGTAACTTTCCTTTTAATTCAATCCCCATCGCTTTCGGTTTTCGTTGCCACAACGTTTGAGTTGCTAATACATGTTCTACTTCACTCGTACCAATACCAAACGCTAAAGCACCGAAAGCACCGTGGGTTGCTGTATGGCTATCACCGCATACAATCGTTTTCCCCGGTTGTGTGAGCCCAAGTTCTGGTCCTATAACGTGAACGATTCCTTGCTCTTCATCACCAATATCGGCTAATCGCACCTTAAATTGTTTACAATTGTCACGAAGTGTATCCAATTGCTGCTTCGCAATGCGATCGGTAATATTCCAAACATCTTTCGTTGGAATATTATGATCCATCGTTGCAAACGTTAATTCCGGTCTCCGAACAGTTCGATTTGCAAGCCGCAAGCCTTCAAAGGCTTGCGGTGACGTTACTTCATGAACGAGATGAAGATCGATATATAATAAATCCAATCCATTTTCATTAGTTACAACTACATGTCTTTCCCAAAGCTTATCTAGTAACCTTTTTCCCATTATCTTCCTCTCCCTACTAGTGCCTGCTCTTCCATTTCTTGAATAACTGCCCTCGTAAATGAAGTTGTCGTCTCATTCCCCCCAATATCAGCTGTACATTTCCCAGATTGAAGAACTGCAGAAATTGCCTCTTCAATCGCATACCCTTCTCTCGTTAATCCAAATGATTGCCCAAGCATCATCGCTACTGAACGCATCATCGCAATTGGATTCGCTTTATTTTTACCTGCAATATCTGGCGCTGATCCATGAATAGGCTCATATAAAGACGGCCCGTTTTCCGCATGGCTCGCTGATGGAAGCATTCCTAATGACCCTGCTAATACAGAAGCCTCGTCGCTCAAAATATCACCAAATAAATTTTCTGTTACGATAACGTCAAATCTCCTTGGGTTTCGAATTAACTCCATAGCAGCTGCATCTACTAAAATGTGCTCTAATTCAACATTAGGATAACGAAGAGCTACTTCTTCCGTAACAGCTCTCCACAATTTACTAGATTCTAAAACATTCGCTTTATCAATAGAAGTTACTTTTTTCTCTCTCTTACTCGCTAATTGAAAAGCATACGACACGATACGTTCAATTTCATGACGATGGTACGTAAGTGTATCAGTTGCCGATTCTTCCGTTCTTTCTTTCGGATAAGAGAAATAAATACCGCCTGTTAGTTCACGAACGACAACGAAGTCAATTTCATCTGCGTTTTTTAATGGCGATAAATGTGCAGTTGCGCTTTCTACTGTTACAGGACGAACGTTCGCAAATACACCAAGTCCTTTTCTTAAAGCTAATAATCCTTTCTCTGGCCTTTCTTTCGCATCATCCCACCGCGGTCCACCAACCGCTCCAAGTAAAACTGCATCACTCGCTAAACAAGCGGCAAGTGTTCGCTGTGGTAATGGTTGCCCATTTAAATCGATAGCCGCTCCGCCAAAGTACTCATCTTGTAAATGAAAGTGATGTCCATATAGCCTCTCTACCATATGCAATACTTCCTTCGCGCTTTCCATAATTTCCGGACCAACACCATCACCCGCTAAACAAACGATACGTTTTTCCAATTAAAACACTCCTTTTTGTCTGAATTTTCAGAAATACACTTTGATAAGTAAGGGACGATCCCCTCACTTATCAAACAGTTACTTCACAAGAGTAATAAAAGATTTTAATTTTCCGGCCGCATGAACATACGCTCTCGCCGATGCTTCTAATACGTCTTGCGCAACACCAAAACCTGATACTTGATGAGTTCCTTCTTTTAATTCAACATGAACATGTGCAAGTGCATCTTGACCTTGCGTTATAGATTGTATGCGATAATCCGCTAAGTCACATTCTAATCCTAAAATTCTTTGAATTGCATTATAGATCGCTTCAATACTTCCAGAACCAGTTGCTGCATCTTCGTACATATTTCCTTCCTCATCTTTTAGTACAACCGTTGCACACTGTGTACTATTTGATACGAAATGTACTTGCAATTGAGTAATGCTATATTGCTGGGCCGCAAATGCTGCTTCACCAAGCATAAGCGCACGTAAATCTTCTTCTGTAATTTCTTTTTTACGGTCAGCCAAGTTTTTAAATGCTTCAAACACCACATCTCGTTCTTCTTTTGTAAACTCATAACCAAGTTCTTTCATTTTTTCAGTAAACGCATGGCGCCCGGAATGCTTTCCTAATACAAATAAATTTTGTGACTCTCCAATCAGTGATGGTTCAATAATTTCATACGTCGTTACTTCTTTTAATACACCGTCTTGATGAATACCTGATTCGTGAGCAAAAGCATTTGCTCCAACAATCGCCTTATTTTTCGGTACAACCATACCCGTTAACCGACTTACTAACGTACTCGTCGCTTTAATTTCTTTTAATGTCATAGAGGATTCTGCTTCATAGAAATCTTTTCTAATATGGAGAGCAACCGCGACTTCTTCTAGCGCCGCATTCCCCGCTCTTTCTCCAATTCCATTAATCGTTCCTTCTACTTGTAACGCTCCGCCTTCAACCGCTGCTAACGAGTTCGCTACTGCCATCCCAAGATCATCGTGACAATGACAAGAGAAAATTGCTTTTTCATACGACGGAACGGATTCTTGTAAGTATTTAAAAAGAGAATAATATTCTTCTGGATTCGTATATCCAACTGTATCAGGAATATTGATTACATTCGCTCCTGCGCGAATCGCGACTTCTACTGCTTCAGCTAAAAATGCTCTCGATGTTCTTGTTGCATCTTCTGCTGAAAATTGAACTGTTGGAAATAGTGATTTCCCGAGCGTAACCGAGCGATGTATGCTATCTAATACATCTTCTTTTGACATACAAAGCTTATATTTCATATGAATGTCACTCGTAGCTAAAAATACGTGTAAACGAGGAGAGACAGCGCCTTTCACAGCTTCATAGGCTCTTCGAATATCACTTTCTTTCGCTCTAGCTAAACTCATAACCGTAGCATTTTGAATGGTATTTGCGATACGTTTTACCGATTGAAAATCACCTTCAGAAGCTGCTGCGAATCCAGCTTCCATTACATTAATACCAAGTCTCTCTAGTTGCCTCGCAATCTGTAATTTCTCTTGTTCATTTAAATTAACTCCTGGTGATTGTTCGCCATCACGAAGCGTCGTATCCATGAACAAAATTTGCTTCATATTATTTGACCCCTGCCTTTACTCGCGGCTGTACAAACGGCATCATTTCACGTAATTTACGTCCAACTACTTCGATTTCATGTTCATTTTCTTTTTCATTTGTCGCATGGAAATTTGGTTTTCCTGCTTTATGCTCTGCGATCCAGCCTCTTGCAAATGTACCATCTTGAATTTCTGCTAGCACTGCACCCATCGCTTTCTTCGTATCTTCCGTTACAACGCGTGGTCCTGATACGAAGTCGCCCCACTGCGCTGTATCTGAAACTGAATATCTCATATTTTCAAGTCCGCCTTCATACATAAGGTCAACGATTAGTTTTAGTTCATGTAAACATTCAAAATATGCAACTTCCGGTTGATAACCAGCATCAACTAACGTTTCAAACCCAGCTTTTACTAGTGCAGTCACTCCACCGCAAAGTACAGCTTGCTCTCCAAATAAATCTGTTTCTGTTTCTTCTTTAAACGTTGTTTCTAATACACCTGCTCTCGTCGCCCCAATTCCATCTGCATATGAAAGTGCCTTTTCAGTCGCAACTCCTGTTGCATCTTGATATACTGCAAATAATGCAGGAACAGCTCCCCCTTCCGCAAACGTACGACGTACTAGATGTCCTGGACCTTTCGGTGCTACTAGAAATACATCTACATTAGCTGGCGGTTTTACTTGATCAAAGTGAACATTAAATCCATGCGCGAAAACGAGAGAATTGCCGCCTTGTAAGTTTGGTGCAATTTCAGCTTCATATACTTCCGGCTGTAATTCATCAGGTAGTAGAATCATTACTACATCTGCTTTTTCTGCTGCTTCCGCTACTGTATATACAGAAAAACCGTCTTCTTTCGCCTTATCCCATGACTTCCCTTTCCTCAGTCCTACTACCACATCAAATCCGTTATCACGTAAGTTTTGCGCATGCGCATGGCCTTGCGATCCATATCCGATGATTGCTACTTTCTTTTCCTTTAATACATTTACCGTTACGTCTTTTTCATAATAAACTTTCGCCATTTTCATTTCCCCCTATTTTTTAAATAATTATTGAATTAACATAACTTGTTTATCTTGTTTTTTCATACTACGTGTAAATGCTGTTACACCTGTTCTAGCAATTTCTTTCAAACCATATGGACGAAGTAATTCAATTAACGCTTCTACTTTCTCCTGGGTACCTGTTACTTGCACCACTATGGAATCCTTCCCAACGTCTATTACAGCGGCTCGGAACGGTTCAATTAAACTATATAATTCTGCTCTTGCTACAGACGTTGCTACTTTAATAAGTGCAAGTTCTCTAGCGATCATCGCTTCTTCTGTAATATCTGATACTTTCAGTACATCGATTTGCTTATGAAGTTGTTTAATTAACTGCTCAACTTGCTGTTCATTTTCAACGTGTACAACAATCGTCATTCTCGAAATATCCGATGATTCCGTATGACCTACTGAAATACTTTCAATATTAAAATGTCTACGTGTCATAACACCTGTAATTCGATTTAACACACCGCTTTGATTTCGAACTGTCGCTGTTACAATTCTCTTCACCTTTTCTCCACTCCCTCCATTTGATGAACGCCTTTTCCTGGGGCAACCATCGGCATTACCTTTTCGGATTGAAGTACGCGGCAATCAATTACAACAGGCTCTCTTAACTCAATTGCATACTGTAATTGTTGCTTTGCAAGAAGTGGGTCTTCAATACGAACACCTTTTATGCCATAAGCATTGGCAAGCGCAACAAAATCTGGTTGGGATGAAAGTAAGGAGTGCGAATATCGCCCATTATAAAATTCCTCTTGCCATTGTCTTACCATCCCTAAAGCTTCATTATTTAAAATAAAAACTTTAACTGGTAAAGAATGCTCTTTTAACACACTAAGTTCTTGCAGGGTCATTTGAAATCCAGCATCACCGACAATTGCAATAACTAGTTCTTCAGGCTTTGCGATTTGTGCACCTATTGCTGCTGGAAACCCGAAGCCCATTGTTCCTAAGCCTCCAGAAGTTACCCATTTATCTGGATTTTTCAGCGGATAATATTGAGCTGCCCACATTTGATGTTGCCCAACATCTGTCGTTACAATCGCTTCCCCTTTCGTAATTTCGTATAGCATATCAATTGCATATTGAGGCTTAATACATTCCGAATGCTCTTTGTAAGAAAGAGGGTATTTTTCTTTTCTACTATTCAATAATGAGAGCCAATCATTGTGATGTACTTCCCCTTCCTTAAAGTTGAGTAGAGCTTCTAATGCTTGCTTCGCACTCGCAACAATTGGAATTTCAGTCGGCACATTTTTTCCGATTTCCGCTGGATCAATATCTATATGTGCGACAATCGCTTCTTTAGCAAAATAAGCTAAATTTCCAGTAAGACGATCGTCAAATCTTGCTCCTATATTTATAAGTAGATCACATTCATATAACGCCATATTAGCCGTGTAAGAACCGTGCATTCCTCCCATCCCAAGAAATAATTTATCATCTGGCGGAAAACCACCAAGACCAAGTAATGTATGAACAACAGGAATTTCATATTTACGAGCAAAGCTTGTTAATTCTTTCGATGCCTTTGCATGCAATACACCTGCTCCAGCTAAAATTAACGGTTTTTTTGAAGTCGCAATCGCTTGTAATAATTTGTTTATTTGTAGTAGGTTCGGTTCGTAATTAGGCTGGTATCCTGGTAAATCCATTTGTACATCACTACATCGCTCACCTTGCTCTACTACCATATCTTTCGGAAGGTCAATTACGACTGGGCCTGGTCTTCCTGTTCTAGCGATATGAAATGCTTCTTTAATAATTCGGGGTAAATCCGATGCTTTTCGTACTTGATAATTATGTTTTGTCACCGGCATCGTAAGCCCCATAATATCAGCTTCTTGGAAAGCATCACTCCCGATTAACGTTGTTGCTACTTGCCCTGTAAATACAACAAGTGGCAATGAATCAATCATCGCGTCAGCTAGACCAGTAATAACATTTGTAGCACCCGGTCCACTTGTTGCAATTACCACTCCTGGATTTCCTGTAATTCTTGCATATCCTTCAGCAGCATGAATTGCACCTTGCTCATGCCTCGTTAAAATATGCGGAATTTCACAATCATAAAGCGCATCATATAGAGGTAAAACCGCACCACCTGGATAACCAAAAATCACCTCTACTCCTTCCTTTTCTAGCGCTTCTAACAATAGCTGTGCACCAGTTGCCAGTTTCTCTTCCGTTTTTGAAGACATTTTTCTTATAAGCCCCCTTTTTTAAAACATTTATAAAATAAAAAAATCCTACGTCCACACTCCAGCTATGTGCTGAAGGGACGAAAGATTTCGCGGTACCACCCTTCTTCGCAAGATTACTCTTGCCTCAGTGACTCGGGATATGAGTCTAGCTAATAACGGAGCTACCGTCTAAGCCTAAACAAACGTTTCAGCTTAGCACTCAAGGGTGATGTTCGTCGACGTGAACCATCGGTTTCCAGCAACCACCGACTCTCTGTGAGGCTTCACAGTCAACTACTCCTCCCTATCAACGCTTTATCATGTCATAAGAGCTATTATCCAACTTTATTTTCTTCGTAAATTTTCTCTCCATCTTCTACAACTAATTTACGGAATTCTTCTAATAAACGATTCGTATGTGGCCCTGTTCTACCTAAACCAATCGTTCTTCCATCTACTGTCGTAACAGCAATTACTTCAGCAGCTGTTCCTGTTAAAAATACTTCATCAGCTACATATACATCATGCCTTGTAAATAATTCTTCTCTTACGTCATATCCAAGTTTTTCGCCGATTTCTAAAATCGCGTTTCGTGTAATACCTTCTAACGCTCCAGCAGAACTTGGTGGTGTAATTAATTTATTTCCCTTCACAATAAATACATTATCTCCAGAGCCTTCAGCTACATATCCTTGGTCATTTAACATAAGTGCTTCTTGTACTCCAGCTAATTTCGCCTCAATGCGAACTAAAATATTATTTAAGTAATTTAAAGATTTTACTTGAGGCGATAAAACATCCGGGCGATTGCGACGCGTTGCAACTGTTATAATCGGAATCCCTTTTTCATAATATTCTTGCGGAAATAAAGATAATTGCTCTGCAATTACTACTACATTTGGTTTCGTACAAGAATCGGGATCTAATCCCAAGTTCCCAGGTCCTCTTGATACAACGAGGCGGATATATCCATTAGATAGTTTGTTTTGTCGAATCGTTTCAACAACGATTTTCGTTGCTTCTTCTAACGTATATGGAATCTCTAACATGATGGATTTCGCTGATTCATATAACCGGACAAGATGCTCTCTCAAACGGAAAACATTACCGCTATATACCCTAATTCCTTCGAACACTCCATCGCCATATAAATAGCCATGATCATATACTGAAACCTTTGCTTCGTCTTTTGGAACAAATTCTCCATTTAAGAAAATCCACTGCTCGTTCACTTGAAAGCGCCCCCTATGTTCTATGAGTTTTTTATTGTTTCCTAGTCTACTCTCCTTTTCAAATAAATCAAGTGAATTTTTAGAAAATTTTTAATTTTTAATCGTACGTACATCTTTGTTTATATTGATTTAATAACATTGTTAACGTTTACAAAAAGTCAAAAATTTTTTTTCGTCAAATTCTACTAAAAAAAATATTTGTTTAAAAGAAGGGTTTTCGCCAATTGATACGAATCTATTGTATTCAATAAACGGACGTCCGATTTTATAAATCCGGGAATATACAACGACTTTTGGTGAAAAAGGGGGAAAATAACAAAAATAACGCTGTCTAAAAATAACATTCATATTTTTCATTTAGTAATCATAATCCTATTTTTAAAAAACAATTTGTCAAATTGAAGGAGGAAATAAAAATGGCGTGTGTACAAATTAAAGGAACGAGACAAGAGGTAGTAGAAATGCTACAACTATTTGATCTAATGGATACGAAAGGATTTTGTAAATTCGATAATTACGTTGAAGTAGAACCAAATAGTAGGAAACATAACAACTACACAGCTTCAATCGATATTCAGTCTAATAACAGTTCAGCACAAGATACATTAAATGATCAATTCGTTAGTCAAATGCTTACTGGTGTATATAACGACTAAACAAATATTCTCTTCCTACCATCTTTTCATAAATATATGCTATGGACTTGAGCATACTAGCAACTAGATGGTAGGAGGTGAAAATTATGGCTAGAATTGGTGTTGAGAACTCTTTAACAGATGTTCAACAAGCTCTTCAGCAACAAGGACATGAAGTCGTTTCACTTAACTCTGAAAATGATGCACATGGGTGTGATTGTTGCGTTGTAACCGGGCAAGATTCTAATATGATGGGCATTGCAGATACATCGATAAAAGGATCTGTAATTAAAGCACATGGTTTAACAACAGATGAAATTTGTCAGCAAGTTGAAAACCGCACTTAATCATTTTTATCACATTATTTGTGAGCTAACATGTAAAGGGAATGGAATGGTCCCACTGATTATAGTTTCAATTTATTTATAGAAAGAGGGCTCCTTTTCAAAAGGAGCCCTCTTTTTTATATTCACCTAACGGGAAAGTAACATATACTGGATGAAAGCCCTACCTCTCTCTCATCATTACGGTTCCACTGACCGCTCCTTGATTCACTAGTATACATATAAAGCTTACATATACAATTTATAGGGTTTGTTCACAAAAGTTGTTGGTAAGACTACCCGATCTTTCGCAAACTTTTCGTATTATATTCATAAGATTTATTTACTTTACACTAGCTTTAACCGAGACACGAATTAAAACTTTAACACCAATACAATAACTTGTCAACATTTTTTACAAATTAAAAACAGACATTAACGGTTTGTCTGTTTTAGAATGGAGCTTTTTCTTTTATTACATATACAACAAAACCGCTTACTAACATACACAAGCCAACTACTAAGTTTTTGATATTAATCATAAATTCCTCTCCCTTATTCCACACATCATATATATTTACAGTTCAATTATTCCGATCGTCATAAAGCGCACTTTTTCTAATATATCATAATTCCTAAAAAATGCAAGTTCACTTTTGGCGACCATTCACAAATTTATCCACAGTGCTTGGCACAGTATTTAACGCTTTTTCAATTAAATGTGTACTACTATTGAGATGCAACACTTGCACACCGTTAGAACCAACTACTAAAAAAGCAACTGGGCTAATAGAAACCCCAGCCCCGCTTCCGCCTCCGAATGGATGACTTTGCTTGTTCTCTTTATGCTGCCCTTGTCCGCCGTTATGTTTTTCAGAAATAAAATCCCCTTTAAAGTCACTTCCACCAGCTCCAAAACCAAAAGCCACTTGAGATACTGTTAATACTACATTTCCGTCAGCTGTTGAAACCGGACTTCCAACAATCGTATTTACATCTACCATCTCTTTTAAATTTGTCATTGCTGTTTTCATTAAATTTTCAATTGGATGTTCCATTATGTACTACACCCTTTCCTCATTATTCTTTTTTATACTTTCCAAAATAGAGGAAGTCATACTAAGTTTTCCTATTTTGAAAAAACATTTTCCACTTTCCAATTGGATATTACTCCCTGTACAAGTTCGGATAAAGTGAAACTTTAATCAGTGGAGGTTTTGTTCATCCCCCACTGATTATTAGCCCACACCAATCGGGCGTTTACGAGCCGCAGGGCTCCAGCCAAATTTTGAGGTAGGAGTCTTACTGCTCGCAAATAGCGGGATAAAAACAGTAAAGAGATACATACTACTATTGAACCTTGTTATGAAAGGAGTCCTTACTTTGACTGAGAAATTTGATGAATATAAAAAAAGAGATCGAATAGATAGTGATTATAAAGAAGAATACGCAGCTGAAGTTGCACCACAGCGTATCGATTATGATGATAAAGATAACGATGATGTAAGATCGTCTGCAGCTGGATCGACTGCTGGTTTCATTGCTCTTGCCTTAGCAATATTATCATTATTCACATTCCCAACACTATTTGGTCTTGTGTCTGTTCTACTTGGTATTTACGCTTATAATCGCGGGGCTACTGTAACTGGCGGTACCGCTGCCATTGTGGGTGGTATCGCTGCACTCATTGCGATTTTATTCCGAGTGGCGCTTATTGGTTTATTGTTCTCTCTTTTTTAAAAAGAAAAAGGTATCTCGCTTTATGCGGGATACCTTATCCTGTAAATACATCTTCTGATGGATATTTAATTTTTTGTTTTGCTGGTCGTGCCAAAGAGAACACAAGTGTTAACGGTCCGATTAATCCACAAAACATAACAAACATAATAATACATTTTCCAAACGCCGATAGCTTCGCAGTAATCCCCATTGTTAACCCTACTGTACCAAACGCTGAAATTGTCTCAAATAATAACTGAATAAAACTGAAGTCTTCTGTAAGCATTAATACAAATACCGCTGTAAAAATAAGTATTTGACTAGCAACGACAATTGCTAACGCTCTCGTTACTGTCGACATTTTAATCGTACGCTGAAATAAAACAAAATCCTCTTTCTTTCTAAAGAAAGAAAGAACTGATGTAATTAAAATAACGAATGTCGTTAACTTAATTCCACCGCCTGTCGATACACTTCCCGCACCAATAAACATTAATACCATTGTAAATAGTATCGATGACTCTTCCATCCCCCCATAATCTACCGTGTTAAAACCAGCTGTACGAGGTGTAATTCCTTGGAAGAACGAAGCCCATAATTTTTCATTTAAAGATAAGTGCCCCAAAGTCTTCACATTATTATATTCCAATACAAAAATCACAATCATCGCAATAACATTAAGTGCTATCGTTCCAACAATCATGATTTTGGAGTGCAGTGATAATTTTCGGAAACTACGGCTATACCATATATCAATTAATACCGTAAAACCTAACCCTCCTATTATAATTAAAGAACAAATCCCAATATTAATAATAGGATCTCCTACATATCTTGTTAAATTATCTGGCCAAAGCGCAAAGCCGGCATTATTATATGACGCAATAACGTGAAAAATACTATAGTATAAACCTTTTCCAAAACCAAACTCTGGAATAAAGCGAATCGATAAAAAGATAACTCCAATTAGCTCAATACAAATAGAAAAAATAAAAACACGTTTTACTAATTTCACAAGACCACCAATATTTGTTTGATTAAATGCTTCTCCAATTAATAATCGGTGGCGTAAACCAATTTTTTTCCCTAATACCCAAACAATTAAAATGGCTATCGTCATAAGACCGAGACCACCCGTTTGAATTAAAAACATAATAACAATTTCACCAAACATCGTAAACGTACTCGCAGTATCTACAACACCTAAACCAGTTACAGTCGCCGCCGACGTAGCTGTAAAGAAAGCATCTACCCAACTAATATGTACTTTCGTTGCAAACGGTAACTTTAATAACAATCCTCCGACCACAATTAAACAAAAAAAGCCTAATGCTAAAATTTGTGGTGGATTCAATCGTATAAAACGATTATACAACCCTTGTTTTTTTGCTACTTCCATATCACTAACTCCCTTTATCAAGTGAAGCTTTTATCCCCTCATAAATAAAGACTCTTTAAGAGCCTACAAGTAGCGGGATAAACCTTATATTCTCATAATATAGTTGAGCATAATCCTTTTTTTCATAGATTTCAACTTTTATTTATATTCAGACTCCTATCGTTTTACAAAAGAATATTTTCTATTATATCTCCACTTATACTATAACTCTTACAACAACTATTTTATCCCTTTTCAAATTCCCATATCTTTCACTCCAAGTTCACACGAGGGTCACACCTACCTTTTATAGTATATGTATCGGAGCTGTTCCTCCCTAATTTATAAGACATTCCCCAGTGTCTTGAACAGCTTTCCATCCCTAATTAAATTGACATAAATTGTCCCCTTCCCTAGGCCATCCTATATGTGATGGTCTTATTTTTTTATTCTTTCTATCTTTTATTTGAAACTCCCTCTCTCTTTCACTCCAAGTTCACACGAGGATCACATCCACCTTTTATAGTATATGTATCGAAGCTGTTCCTCCCTAATTTATAAGACATTCCCCAGTGTCTTTGAATAGCTTCCATCCCTAATTAAATTGACATAAATTGTCCCCTTCCCTTGACCATCCTATATGTGATGGTCTTATTTTTTTATTCTCTCTTTCTTCTTACTTAAAACTCCCTCTCTCTTTCACTCTATGTTCACATCTAGGTCACATCTATCTTTTATATTGTATGTATCGGAGCTGTTCCTCCCTAATTTATAAGACATTCCCCAGTGTCTTTGAACAGCTTTCCATCCCTAATTAAATTGACATAAATTGTCCCCTTCCCTTGACCATCCTATATGTGATGGTCTTATTTTTTTATTCTCTCTTTCTTCTTACTTAAAACTCCCTCTCTCTTTCACTCTATGTTCACATCTAGACCACATCCACCTTTTATAGTATATGTATCGGAGCTGTTCCTCCCTAATTTATAAGACATTCCCCAGTGTCTTTGAATAGCTTCCATCCCTAATTAAATTGACATAAATTGTCCCCTTCCCTAGGCCATCATGTGATGGTCTATTTTTTTTTCCAAACACATAACTTAACTCTCTTCGCTTATTTCAACAAAATTGGTCTATCTATATGCAAATAGATATTTTTATACAAAATATTCAGAAAATATTGTCAAAATAGGTATTTTTTCGGTACAATTAATTTAGAAAGCAATTTTACAAAAACAAGGAGGGATTTTATTGAAACAAACAAAAGCAATCTTAATTGCATTATTTCTCGGTCTAGTCGTTGGACTCACTTTAAATTTAGCTGCTCCATCCATTTTCGAGCCATTAAATCAATATGTGTTCAATCCACTTGGTCAATTGTTTATTCGACTCATTAAAATGCTAGTTGTTCCTGTTGTATTCATTTCTATCGTACTTGGGGCTGCTGGTCTTGGAGATCCGAAACAGCTTGGAAGAATCGGCTTAAAATCAATTTCATTCTTTCTCGTAACAACAGCAGTTGCCATCTCCATTGCGGTTACATTCGCACTTATTATAAAACCAGGGGCTGGCGGTAATTTTAAAACAGAAGGGCTTAAGTATGAAGGTGCAAAAACTGAAACATCTTTCGTCGATACATTGCTGAATATTGTGCCAGATAATCCAGCAAAAGCGATGGCTGATGGGAACATGCTACAAATTATTGCCTTTGCCGCATTGATCGGACTCGGTTTAGCTGTTTTAGGAAAACGAGTTCAAGGTGTCCATTCATTACTTGAACAGGGCAACGAATTAATGATGTATCTTGTTAATCTCGTCATGAAATTAGCTCCAATCGGAACATTCGGGTTGCTCGCTTCGTCCGTTGGTAAAATGGGTCTTGCAGGCGTCGCTGCGATGTTCAAGTATATGATTGTCGTTATGTTGGTACTCATTATTCACGGTGTCTTCGTATACGGCGGCTTATTAAAGGTACTAGCCAAAGAAAGTATTATTCGTTTCTTTAAACATTTCGGTCCGGTAATGGCAATTGGGTTTAGTACATCTAGCTCTAATGCCTCCCTTCCATTTGCCATGAAAACCGCCCAAGAAAAACTTGGAGTTCCAAAAGCGATAAGCTCTTTTGTACAACCACTAGGTGCAACGATTAATATGGATGGTACCGCTATTATGCAAGGGGTAGCAACTGTATTTATCGCTCAAGTATACGGCGTTGAACTTACATTACCACAATTAGCTATGGTCGTATTAACTGCTGTACTAGCTAGTATCGGTACTGCAGGTGTACCAGGTGTTGGACTAGTGATGCTTACGATGGTTTTAAATCAAGTAAATCTACCAGTAGAAGGCATTGCTTTAATTATCGGTATTGACCGCATTCTAGATATGTCTAGAACTGCTGTAAATATTTCCGGTGATGCAATTTGTGCAATGATTGTTGCAAAATCAGAAGAAAAATATAATACGGATCAATCTGCAGCATCTTAAATCAAAAAAGGAGTGAATCATTTCACTCCTTTTTTCGAACGATATTCTTTTCCTTTATTATCATTTCCCGTTTCAAATTCAGTACTAAACTCCTGCTGGAATTGCCCTGATTTTGGTGAACCTTGATTTCCACTTCCTTGACTACCATTACGATTCGTCATATTTCCGCCTCCTTCCTTTATTAGTAGTATGGCGCTCTATCTTTTTTCATACACATTTTATTTTTTATCATCTATTACACACAGAAGAAGACCTTCCATATATGAGGAAGGTCTTCTTTTTCATCAGGTAAGCGTTTTCTTATTTGTAATTATTTAAATAAGTTTTTTAGAAATAGATATCATTATATCCATTTCATCTTCTGAAAGTGCGGAAAATCTTTCTTGTAAATATTTCTTTTTCTCACCTTCCATTTTCGCCACTAAATCTTTCCCTTGTTCTGTAATCTCTAAATATACAACTCGGCGATCTGATGTAGAACGTGAACGAGTTACAAAGCCTTTATTAATTAATTTTTCTGTAACAGCTGTAATATGACTATTCGACACATTTAACTCATTCGCTACACGTGAGACCATTTCTTTATTCGTACGGTTCAATATTCTAAGGACAATGAACTCATTCCACGGTATGTAACCACCAAATATTTTTCCAATATCATTACGCAACGTGCGAAACATTGCAAAAACATTTGTCGATAGTTCTTCCATTAATTGTTCTCGATTTTGAGACAACTTTGACAGCCCCTTTTATTTAATTTAGTTAAATAAAAACCTTATTAATAATTTTACACGAAATCTTACTTTTTGTCACCTTATTTCCCCGTAATTCGTAGTTTTTTAATAGATATTTCATGGTACAATGAAATTGATTTTCCAGAAAAAGGAGTTGGGGCAATGAGTCAAGAAGACAAACTTTCTAATCTCAGTCTAAAAGATAAGACTATTATTATTAGTGTTGTTATTCTTATTCTCATTATATTCTTTGCATTTATATTTTTTGTATATGTAGGAATCTTTCATATTACAGGTATAGAATATTCATCAAGAACAGCTCTACTACTCTTTTTTTTACTCATTCTTTTATTAGACGGTATTACATATTTTATATTCATTTTCTTTAAAGTGCTCCTACATCCAATGATGACAAGTATGCCCAATTGGCTCTCAATTGCTCTGCTCTCTATAATTGAAATTACGTTAGATTGGTTTGTCATACATACCGCCGATGACTGGATAGAGAGTGTACAAATGTCCAACATAGCTGAATTATGTGTCGCACTATTCCTTTACACACTAAATAAATTATTTAGTGATAAGAAAGAGTAAGAATACAAGCTTTTCTATATAAAAATTGGTACAATAAAAATAAATCATACTAAAGAGGTGTTACTTATGAACTTACTACAATGGGCTGATAAAGGTATGTCCTTTGATACATATGTGAATGAAATGAAAGTAAACCAATACGAGCTACTACACATTTACAATAATTTTTTAATTCCAAATGAATTACTTCCTATATTAGAAGAACGCCAAAATGATGGCTGGCGTGTTATCGTATTAACAGCTGATTGGTGCGGCGATGCTCTTTTGTGTGTACCTGTTATGAAACGAATTTCTGAAGTTGCAAATATTGATATGCGGTTATTAATTCGCGATGAAAACTTAGAATTAATGGATCAATACTTAACAAACGGAACAGCACGTGCGATTCCAATCTTTATTTTCATTGATAAAGACGGAAATGAACAAGCCGTCTTTGGACCACGAGCTCCAAAAATACAAGAATTAGTAACTTCAATGCGCGCTACATTACCTGAAAAAGAAGATCCAACATTCGAAGAGAAACAAAAAGAAATGTATGCTAATTTCCGTGCTACATTAGCTGATGATACTTCTCTTTGGGAACATGTAATGGAAAGCATGATTGAGAGAGTAGTAAAATAAAAAACCTGCCGATTTCGGCAGGTTTTTTTATTACATAATGAAGAAATAGAATACCGCAGCTAAAATGAAACGGTAGTAAGCGAACGGTGTTAGTTTTACACGACCTAATAATTTTAAGAATGAAACAATTGCAAGCATCGCAACAACGAATGCTGTAATAAATCCAGTTGCAAATAATGGTATATCAGCCGCGCTTAATATATCCCAGCTTTTAATTAAATCTAAGGCACTTGCAGCTACCATCATTGGCACCGCTAGAATAAATGTATATTCCGCTGCCGCTGTATGCGAAACACGTGCTAATAAACCACCACTTATTGTTGATCCAGAACGAGAAAATCCTGGCCAAAGTGCTAAACATTGGAACATTCCGATTGTAAATGCTTGCTTATATGTGATTTCATCTAACGTTCTTGCTGTACTTGGTTTTGAAAACTTCTCAGCAACAATCATTAAAATACCACCAGCTACTAAGCTAATAACAACCGGTCCTGGACCGAATAAAACTTCTTTAATTGCACTATGGAATAATACGCCGAGTATGCCGGCAGGAATCATCCCGATAATAATATGTAATAAATTTAACGATGGTCCATCAGTTACTTTCCCTATTCCAACTAATGACCATAGACGTTTCCAAAATATAACAACAACTGCTAAAATCGATCCCAATTGGATTACAACTTCAAAAACTTTCGCTCTATCGTCTTCAAATCCAATTAAATGTCCTGTTAAAATCATATGTCCTGTTGATGATACTGGTAAAAACTCTGTTAACCCTTCAACAGCACCCATGATTAAACCAATTAACCAATCAGCCACAAGTAGTGCCTCCTTAATAACGAATATGTAATTTTTTCACACCTTATCATAATACCTTATCCCTTTTCAAAGTGCATCCTTTTTTTATTGATTTTATTTGTTGTATACGCTTATTTCTTTTCTATTTTTTGATTAAATTGTATGATAATAAGAGTTTGTTTTTTACGTTGAAAGGGGATTTTATGAAAGAAACTACTTCATTCTCACAAAAGTTAAAGCAATTTTCATTACTCTTTTTCCCGATTTTTGTAACGCAAATGTCATTATTTGCGATGAGCTTTTTTGATACGACAATGTCAGGACATGCGAGTCCTATTGATTTAGCGGGTGTTGCTATCGGAACAAGTATATGGCTTCCCGTTAGTACCGGCTTAACCGGAATTTTAATGGCTACTACTCCTATTGTTGCACAGCTCGTTGGATCAAAGAAAAAGGAGGACGTTCCTCACATTGTCATACAAGCAGTATATTTAGCAATTTGTGCTAGTTTCGTTGTTATCCTTATCGGATTCTTCGCTGTTTCACCTATTTTAAATGGCATGCAATTAGAAGAACCCGTGGAACGTATTGCAGCACAATTTTTAAGTATTATCGCGATTGGAATTATCCCTTTATTTACTTACACCGTCTTACGTGGATTTATTGATGCATTAGGAAAAACTCGAACAACGATGATTATTACATTACTATCATTACCAATTAATGTAGTATTAAATTACTTATTAATTTTTGGTCACTTTGGCTTTCCAAAACTCGGTGGTGTTGGTGCGGCAATCGCTTCTGCAGCAACATATTGGTGTATTTTAATTATTACCGTCATTATTATTCGTACGAAAGAGCCTTTCGCTTCTTTCAATATCTTTAAACAGTTATACCGCCCTTCCTTTACGAGCTGGAAGGAATTCCTGAAACTTGGCGTCCCTATCGGATTTGCTATCTTTTTTGAGACGAGTATTTTCGCTGCGGTAACACTTATGATGAGCAATTTTAGTACGACAACAATAGCAGCACATCAAGCAGCTATGAACTTTGCTTCCTTGTTATATATGACTCCTTTAAGTTTAGCAATGGCAATGACGATAGCCGTTGGATTTGAAGTTGGAGCAAAACGATACAATAATGCGAAACAATATGGATTTATCGGAATTGGGTTAGCCCTTGCTTTCGCTCTTTTATATTCAATCCTTCTTTATTTCTTTGATGATGAAATTGCTTCTATTTATACGACAAATGCAAATGTCCATCATTTAGCTAAAGAATTTCTTATATTCGCGATTTCATTTCAAATTTCAGATGCGATTGCAACTCCAGTACAAGGAGCACTTCGTGGTTATAAAGACGTAAATGTTGCCTTAATTATGACATTAATAGCTTATTGGGTAATAGGTCTACCTCTTGGCTACATGTTAGCAACTTATACTGACTGGGCAGCAAAAGGTTATTGGATCGGTCTTATTATCGGTCTAGCATTTGGGGCAATCTTCCTGCTTATCCGTCTCTTTCAAGTACAAAGAAAATATACAACGCAAAGCAGCCGCTAATGATATAGCGGCTGTTTTCTTCATGCATATTTTTTCTTGTAACGTGTAACATAATGAAAAAGAAAGGTGGATACATATGGACGAAAAACAAAAGAAACAATCATTCGATGAAGAATTCGCCCCTGAAATTTCACCTGGATATCGGCAAGATGTACATAAGCCACCTAAATATAAAAACACTTCTTTTTTAATGGGCATTACCATTTTCGCAGCTGTATTACTCGTGCTCATCATTTTCGTCTATTTTTAAGGAAGGGTGGTCTATTATATGAAAAAACAAGATTCAAATCGTTCAAAAAGAACTGTTAAAACAGAAAAAGGATATGCAGGAGATTCTGTTCATACACTGAAACAAGTTGAGCAAGGAAATTTATACATTGCTCAAAAAGAACTTGGTCAACAAAATGAAAATCTTTAAAGTCCCTCTGCTTCTAGAGGGTTTTTTATTGTACATATTGTTTTTGTTCTAACACCATGAATAAATTATTAACCTTTACAATTTTCATGTCATAATTTAATTTCATTTCACTTCTCTTGCCATTTTCAATACCAGTAACGTACGCTACAGCATGATAGCGAAAACTCTCATCTGTCTCTTCACGTATCTCTTCGTTTGTAAATTTATACTCTAAATCCCGAAAACGGTTTGGGTAATAATTTTCTATTAGCTGTTCATACCCTCTATTTACAAATATTTCTTCACCTTTTCGTTTCACATCTTCTTTATTATTAAACTCAAACACTGCTAGTTGCGCTGTCACAAAGTGTTCTCCTACATTTTTCTTTTCTTTATGAGTTAAAGTTTCTATACTTTTGTTCTTTAATTCCTTATTTAACTCGTAGCGATCTATCGGTTTAAAAGTGGAAAAAACCTCCTCTTTATATGACCAAAACAATCCAAAAGCGATACATAGAGAAATGATTAATATTCTTTTCTTCGTAATGCACCCCACCCTCCTCCATAATGATAGTTATATTTTAACATATAGAAAGAAAATTCTGATATCATAAAGTGGAATAACCTACCTTTAACTTAGAAACGAGGAACAATTATGGACTCTTACAAACAATATATAAAAGAAGCTCTGCCCGGTCTTTCTATACATTCATATAAACAAAATGAAGAAGGTTGGGATAATATAGCGGTTATTATAAATGACGAACTACTATTTCGTTTCCCGCGAAAACTTGAATATGCACAGCGAATTCCGTTAGAAAAAGAACTGTGCACTATTCTTTCTCATTCATTACAAGAAATTGCAGTCCCTAAGTATAAACTATTGTATAAGAATAATTGTAATACCGTTCCATTTTGTAGCTATTATCCTCTCATTCACGGTGAACCGTTAACAACTGAAATAGTTACCGAGCTAGAGAAAAAAGAATTGAAAGCAATCATTACACAATTAGCCACTTTCCTTGCGGCTTTACATAGTATTCCTTTAAAACGTACTGAAACGCTAGGGTTCCCTATCGAAAAAACACTTACCTACTGGAAAGAACTACAAACAAAATTAAATCAATATCTTACTAATAGTCTTACTTCATTACAGAAATTAGCCTTAAATCGTTTATTCGAAAGTTTCTTTACCTGTATAACTAAATCTACCTTTCAAAATGCAATCATTCATGCCGACTTTACACATCATCACATTTTATTTAACAACCTGCACAAAAACATTTCAGGTGTTATCGATTTTGGAGATGCTCAAATTGGCGATCCCGCTTTTGATTTCGCTGGGCTATATTATGATTTCGGTCATGAGTTTACTACATCTGTATATGAACAATACAGTGCAGTTATTTCTCACCGCGATCCATTACTCATTCACCGCATCACTACCTTTTATCAATACAGCCCTTTACTACATAACCTTATTTATAACATTGAAACAAACAATGAAATAACATTAAAGAAGAATGAAGAACAGCTTAAAGCAATACTACAGGGACGAGATTAAATTCTCTCCCTATACTCTCTCTCCTCATACATCATTAATTTTTTATCCATTTCAACAATAACTTTATACAATTGAAACGCCTGTAAAATTTGCAGTTGAATTCCAAAAGGAGCATTCTGTTCTTTTAACCATTGAAATACTTTCATTTCATCTTTCATTGATTATTCCCCCCTTTATTAATCTGCTACAAATATACGGTAAATGATGAAAAGCTTTTCATGTCAATAACAAAAAAGGATGCAAATTTGCATCCTTTAATGTACTATATTTTTCTTCTGCTTCGCTTCTTTCTTTACTTCTTCCCTTTGGCATTCACTACGAAACGCACAACTCATACACTCATAACGAAAATGACGCTCTGTATAGTGCTCAGGTTGCTGCAACATTTCTTTCATTCTAAATAAATCATCCATTCCAGTTATAATATCTTCCTGCTTTGGAATGTACTCATACTTAGTTCCTTCTATTAAATTAATAACTTCAATTTTCCCTGGAAGAATACCGAAAGCTTTATAACTGAATACTGTCATTAGCTTCTGACAAAGAGCAAGCATTTCCTCATCCGCATCGACAACATACTTTTTAATTACAAACGATTCAGTACTCCATTCACCAACTTCAAATGTCAATGACATGTGGACACCTAACTCTTCCATATATGTTTGAAACTTCTCATATAAAAATAACGGCGGTGCCTGACTATCATCCCTTTCAACAAACTGTAATAAGTGATCAGTTAGCTTCGCTAAAACAATATAGTACTCCGCCTTTGAAGCAAACATATTAATCCTTACTTTTTTCCAATACTTTTCTATTAATATTAAAAGTACAATTTTCGTTTGTTGGCCCGCAGGTAGCGTGTAATATTCATTAATAATTTGATTCACAATCATTTGCGCTATTTGTTGCCATTCAAATGAAGAAGGTTCTCTTCTTTTTATATGACGGAAATAAAATTTTTGTGGACAACGCATAAAATCATACAAATGGTAATCTGTCATCGTTTTGATTGAGATTTTTTCATGCAATTGCTCTTCATCTCCCTTCTGCCATTAAGAAAGGTGTTTTACGAATTCAGCTCCAAACTGTAAACATTTTTCTACATCTTCATCTTCTGGCGTTAATTCTACTTTCAATCCTTCTAACACAACTGCTGCCCCGCGCTCCTGTAGCTTTTCTATTAAAATATCAACCGCTAACCCGTATTTCGGATAAGCCGAATCACAAGAACCGAATGCAGCTGCTTTTTTACCAGTTAAGTTAATAGAATCCATTGCATCATAAAAATCTAAAAAATCATCAGGAAGATCACCATCTCCCCAAGTATAAGCACCTAAAATAATACCGTCGTATTGCTCTAATATAGAAGCTTCTGGTGTATCCATAATATCAATTACTTCAATCTCATTTTCTGTTTCACGAATCGCACTCGCAATATGGTCAGCCATTTCCTCTGTATTTCCACTCATACTTGCAAAAATCATTACTAACTTACTCAACTGAACCTCTCCTTTTACCTTGTATCTCTTTTTCTGTTTGAAGTGTACTCTTCTCACCTACATATTCAGAACGAATTATATTTCGTTGCCATTCAATATGCTTATCAACATCTTTATTTTTTAATTCCCTTCGTAAAAGGTGAAATGTTTTTCTCATTAAGGTTCCTCATCTATTTTATTGATAATAATTATCAATTTCAATTATACCATTAGATTAATTGAAATTGATTATCAAAGTCAATAACTATTTTTTTAAAAATAGTTAAAATGTACAAGCTTGTCCGTTAGCTATTCATATACTATAAATGAGCATAGTTCTTTCTCAGCCCTCTCTGACGGAAGAAATAAAAGCAACTGCAATAGAGTGCAGTTGCCTTTTTTTATGCTTTATCAATTTCTAGTAGTCTTATAGTTGCCTCTAAAAATAGTTCCACTCCATTAATTAAAGCCGATTCATCCACATCAAATTTCGGATGATGATGTGGATAACAAGTATCAATATTTTTATTCCCTGTTCCTAATTTAATGAAACAACCAGGTGCTTTTCTTAAATACGCTGAAAAATCTTCCCCTCCCATAGAAGGTTCAAGATGCACAATACGCTGATTTCCGAACAATTTTATCGCACTTTTTTCTACTATTTTCGTAATGTACTCATTATTAACAACTGGATCATATCCGTAACGATACGTATATGTATAATCTCCCCCATGTGCTTCTGTAATTCCTTTTACAATTTGCTCAATTTTCTCTTTTGCTTCCTCTCTTAATGTTTGATTAAAAGATCGAACAGTTCCCATTAAAGCTGCTGCACTAGGAATGATATTATCGGCCATCCCCCCATGAAATTGTGTAACTGACACTACTCTATGCATAAAAGCACTTGTATTTCTTGATACGATATGTTGTAAATTTGTAATAATTTGTGCTCCGATAGCAATAGGATCTATCGTTTCTTCTGGTCGTGCCGCGTGACCACCCTTTCCTAAAATTTCAATTGTAAATACGTCTGGTGCTGCCATCATAGGGCCATATACAATTCCTATCTTTCCACTTTCTAATCCAGACATAACGTGCAAACCTACTACATAATCGACGCCGTCCATAACACCGGCCTCCACCATTTCTTGTCCACCACCGGGATACACTTCCTCTGCGTGCTGAAAGAACAGACGGATTTCGCCTGCAAAATCTTCCTTCATATTTGCTAGCGTCTCTGCTGTACTTAATAAAATAGCTGTATGTGCATCGTGCCCGCATGCGTGCATTACACCTTTATTAACCGATCCATATGGCTTTAGTGTCTCTTCTTGAATTGGTAATGCGTCTATATCAGCTCGAATCGCAACTACTTTTCCTTGTTGCCTTCCTCTTTTAATTGCTAGCACACTGTACTGCGTTGGTCTCGTTACTTCAAAAGAAGAAAATGAGCATAATGTTTCATATATAAATTGCGAAGTTTCTTTTTCATGAAACGATAATTCCGGATACTTATGGAAATGCCGTCTCCATTTAATGATATTTTCCTCTGAAATAACACTCCTCCACTCTCTTTTCATAATAATTACCTCCTTTTAAAAGGCTCTATACCTTGAAAATGTACTAAGTACCCAGTGATTATTAACCCACTCCAATTCAGGAATAACAAAACAAATATTATATTTTCTCGCCTTCTCACAATCCACTTTTATACATTCACACAATCCACTTCCTATTTACATGTCAAACCCATTACAAATTCATGCTGAATGTAATATAATTGCTAAGTTAGGGATTTTCTTTTTTAGTATTTAGTGCTAATATCAGAAAAGAGCCTTTTGACTTATTTTTACCTAAAATGTGGGATTTTGTTTTTTTCACAATCATGTAGGACATGATACCTACAAAGAGCTATTATTTCATTAAGCGAGGGAAAGACATGGAAAGATTAAAAGAGATATGGTCTCAACCACTCACACAATGGGTTGCAAAGACGGTTTATTACCTTGCAATTTTATTTGCATTACTTTGGTTGTATGGATTCCATGATACAAACACAAGTACATTTATTTACAATGAATTCTAGGGTGGGAACGTTATGAAGTTATTAGAACAAATTGAAAAGTGGGCTGTAGAAACGCCTGATCAAACCGCTTTTGTTTGGCGAGATGCGAAAATTACGTACAAACAATTAAAGGAAGATTCTGATGCGTTAGCACATTGGATTTCTTCTGAGTATCCAGATGATCGTTCACCAATTATGGTTTATGGCCATATGCAACCTGAAATGATTATTAACTTTTTAGGTTGTGTAAAAGCTGGACATGCTTACATTCCTGTAGATTTATCTATTCCAGCTGATCGTGTACAACGTATTGCTGAAAGTTCTGGTGCGAAATTACTGTTATCAGGGGCAGAAGTAACGGTAACGGACTTACCAGTTCGCATTACAAGTGAAGATAACTTAAAAGATATTTTCTTTACTCATAAAGGGAATACTCCAAATCCTGAACATGCGGTAAAAGGTGATGAGAACTTCTACATTATTTACACATCAGGAAGTACAGGTAATCCGAAAGGGGTTCAGATTACTTATAACTGTCTTGTTAGCTTTACAAAATGGGCTGTAGAAGATTTCAACTTACAAACAGGGCAAGTATTCTTAAACCAAGCACCTTTCTCATTCGATTTATCTGTAATGGATATTTACCCATCATTAGTAACAGGTGGTACACTTTGGGCAATCGATAAAGACATGATTGCACGTCCAAAAGACTTGTTTGCTTCTTTAGAGCAATCGGATATACAAGTATGGACTTCGACACCATCTTTCGCAGAAATGTGTTTAATGGAAGCCTCTTTCTCTGAAAGTATGCTACCAAACATGAAAACATTCTTATTCTGCGGTGAAGTGTTACCAAATGAAGTAGCTAGAAAATTAATTGAGCGTTTCCCGAAAGCAGCAATTATGAATACGTACGGTCCAACAGAAGCTACTGTTGCTGTAACAGGCATTCACGTTACAGAAGAAGTGCTTGATCAATACAAATCACTTCCAGTTGGCTACTGTAAATCAGACTGTCGCCTTCTTATTATGAAAGAAGATGGTACAATTGCACCTGACGGTGAAAAAGGTGAAATCGTAATTGTCGGTCCAAGCGTAAGCGTTGGCTATTTAGGAAGCCCTGAATTAACAGAAAAAGTATTTACCATGATTGATGGTGAGCGCGCCTATAAAACAGGTGATGCTGGCTATGTAGAAAATGGTCTTCTATTCTATAATGGTCGTCTTGATTTCCAAATTAAGCTTCATGGTTATCGAATGGAATTAGAAGAAATCGAACATCATCTTCGCGCGTGTTCTTACGTAGAAGGTGCAGTTGTTGTTCCAATTAAAAAAGGTGAAAAATATGATTACTTATTAGCGGTTGTTGTTCCTGGAGAGCATTCGTTTGAAAAAGAATTCAAATTAACATCTGCAATCAAAAAAGAACTCAATGAGCGATTACCAAATTACATGATTCCACGTAAATTCATGTATCAATCTTCTATTCCAATGACACCAAATGGAAAGGTAGATCGCAAAAAATTATTGAGTGAGGTTACAGCATGACCGCATATGGATCATTTTATTTTTTCGCTATAGTAGGCATTTTATTAATACCTACTATCATAGCTGGATTAAAAGGTAAAATGTTGCGTAAATATAATGCCGTTTTAACATTAGTAATGCTCGTTATTATCTTCTCTGATAAACCGAAGCAAGCAATCATGTTAGCCGCATTTATTATTTGGCAATATGCCCTTATTAAAGGCTATTTAATTTTAAGAAAACAAAATAATAGTACATTCACGTTTTGTATAGCTGTTATTTTATCGATTTTACCGCTTATTTTGGCAAAAATCGCACCGTTTGTACCTGAATTGCATTTTATTGTTTTCGCAGGTATGTCTTACGTAACATTTAGAGCTGTACAGATGGTCTTTGAAGTTCGTGATAATTTAATTAAAGGACTTTCCTTCTTTAATTTCTGGGAATTCGTTTTATTCTTCCCTGCGATTTCAAGTGGACCTATCGATCGTTACCGTAGATTCCAAAAAGATATTCAAAAGCCGCCTAGTGCTGAGGAATATCAAAAGTTACTATATACAGGGATTAACCGTATTTTCCAAGGTTTTCTGTATAAATTTATAATCGCGCACTTGATAACAACATATCTTGTAAAGGCAGTATTCGCCAATCAAGATACACTTTTATCTAATGTGATTTTTATGTACGCTACTAGCATGCAGTTATTCTTTGACTTTGCAGGTTATAGTGCGTTCGTAATTGGTATCAGTTACATGATGGGAATTAAAACTCCAGAAAACTTTAATAAGCCATTCCTTAGTCGTAACATTAAAGACTTCTGGAACCGCTGGCACATGAGTTTATCATTCTGGTTCCGTGATTTTATTTACATGCGTTTCGTCTTTTTTGCAACGAAGAAAAAGTTAATTAAGAACCGTTACACAATTTCGTATATCGGTGCATTTTTAAACTTTTTCATTATGGGAATTTGGCACATCCAAGGAAGCGCTGTTGCGCAGTATGTTATTTATGGTCTATATCATGCCGCACTGTTTATTTTATTCGATATTTTCGAACGAAAAAACAAGAAGCATAAGTTTTGGCCAAACAATAAATTTACACACGTCCTTGCGATTGTAATTACGTTCCACGTTGTATGTTTCGGTTTCCTGATCTTCTCTGGACACCTTAACAGATACTTTTAATGCACCCTTCTTATCCCATTAAGAAGTTGCACATATAATATATTTCGGATATAAAGGAGATTTTAAAAATGGCAGAATTCAAAGAGCAAGTATTAGATATTTTAGAAGAAGTATGTGAAAACGATATTGTGAAAGAAAACTTAGATGTTCAATTATTTGAAGAAGGTATTCTTGATTCTTTCGCTGTAGTATCTTTATTAGTAGAATTCCAAGAGCGTTTAGAGATTGAAGTTTCTATTTCTGATTTTGACCGCGATGAATGGGCTACACCAAATATGGTTATTAAAAAGTTGGAAGAAATCCGATGAACAAAGTAAAATTTGGTCCGATGCTTTTAGCATTGGCCCTTTTTGCTGTATTCTTACTTATTCCAACGCGCTTCCTACTTCCACTTTTAAGTGATGAGAAAGTAGAACAAGCTGCGACTTCTTTAAAAGAAGAAAAGATTCAAAGTATGATTTTACAGCAAAAGATGTTAGCAGACCCGAAATATCTTCCGATGTACGGTTCATCGGAATTCGCACGTATGGATGCTTTCCATCCATCGAATTATTTCAAAGTAAAGCCTGAAGGATTCACACCATTCCTACTTGGGCGCGGTGGAACACAAGACCTTGTACATGTATTAAACTTCGCATCTACAATGGATCAATTGAAAGATAAGAAAATGATATTCGTTCTTTCTCCGCAATGGTTTGTACCACAAGGTATTGATGAGACACACTTTGCACCTAACTTTTCAAAACAACAAGGTTACCACTTCATTTTCAACGATGATTTAAAACCTGAAATGAAAAAACAAATTGCAAAACGCTTATTAAACTTTGAGATTGTTAAAAAAGAAACTTTATTAAAAATTTCACTTGAAGGTATCGCCTACGATGATACAAAGTATAAAGTAAAAGCACTTGCTGCTAAACCTTTCGCTTATATTTATCGTAACATTCTAGATCGTAAAGACTTATTTACAGCTATGTTTAATATTAAGCCACATAAAGAACAGCTTGATCCATCATTGAAACAAATGAACTGGGAAGAAGCTCGTAAGCATGCTGATCAAACAGGTGCAGTAGAATCAAGCTCTAACGAATATGGTATCGAAGATGATTACTTCAATAGCAAAATTAAGAAGAAATTAAAACAACGTGAAGGTTACTTAAAAAATGATGCTTATGACCAATCACCAGAATATGAAGATTTACAAATTGTACTTGATTTATTAAAACAATCTGGCGCAAAACCGCTCTTCATTTCTGTTCCTGTAAAAGGTCCTTGGTATGATTACGCTGGCTTCCCGAAAGAAAAACGCGAATTATACTACAATAAAGTTCATGAGCAAATTAAGCAAGCTGGCTATCCAATTGCTGATTTCTCAAATCATGAATATGATAAGTACTTCTTAAAAGATCATATGCACTTAGGTTGGAAAGGCTGGGTTTACATCGACGAAGCTATCCAACAATTTTATAAAGCAAACTAACGAAAAGACCGCTTGAATTATTCAAGTGGTCTTTTTTTATATACATCTTGTAATTGTTCAATTACGTTCTCTGCTTCTTTCATGACACGTTTCACTACGTGCTGAGCTGATTCCGTTCGTGCTAATGATGATGCTTGTCCCGCCCAAAGCGACATATACTCTTCCTTATTTTGCTTCGCTGCTTCTTGACGTATTTTTGAAGTTAATACGTTTTGCACTGGATACATCGGTAAATTCTCTTCTCTTCCTTCATGTTTCTCTATAAATTCATTACGAATACCCCGTGCATATTTCCCGGAAAACGCACGGGTTACCGTTGTACTCGTATCTGTACTATGTAAAATCGCCTCTTTATACACGTCATGCGTAATACTTTCTTCACTCGTTAAAAAGGCTGATCCCATTTGAACAGCCTCTGCCCCTAACGCAAATGCCGCAACAAGCCCTTGCCCATTCATTACACCACCTGCTGCAACAATCGGGATATGAGGTACTTCCGCTACTAATTGCGGGATTAATGCAAATGTACCAATCATCGCATCTTGTTCTTTCCCAATAAACGTTCCTCTATGCCCTCCTGCCTCGCTACCTTGCCCGACAATAATATCTACCCCTAACTTAGCAAGTGCTTTCGCTTCCGCTACATGGGTAGCTGTTCCGATAACTTTTATCCCTTCCTTTTTCAAATCATCTATTTCTTCTTTTTCTAACGTTTGAAATGCAAAACTAACGACTGGTACCTTTTCCTCTAATAATACTTGTAATTGTTCTTTATAGCTTTTTGGAAGTTTTAAAGTCTTTTCTTCCTCTATACCTAATTCTCTATTCACTCCACTAAGTAATACTTTCGCCTCGTTTACCTTCTCTTCTTCTATCTGTATCTCTTTCGTTAAAAGTAAATTAACACCGAAAGGCTTATTTGTTAGTTCCCTTATTTTATAAATCGCTTCACGGATTTGTTCTGGACTCATATACCCTGCTCCAAGCGTACCTAATCCTCCGCTATTACTCACAGCTGCAACAAGTTCTGACGTTGTAATCGCTCCTGCCATACCTGCTTGAATAATCGGATACTTAATTTGTAATATATCTATTACTCGACTTGTAAACATCATTTTCCCTCCTACTTTCCCTATACCTTCTTTATATGACATGCTTTCCCCTTCTTTTACAAGGATTGAACTTTCGCTCAAGCGAATATATTGAAAGAGAAGGAGGCTGAGAACAATGATTTATCCAAATGCGTTGCAAAAAGGTGATACAGTAATGGTTATTGCACCGTCTGGCCCACCAACACTTGAGAATATATTAAAAGGTGTGAACGTATTACAAGAGATGGGATTATCCGTAATAATTGGAAAGAGTGTTTATGAAAAATATGGATATTTAGCTGGAAGTGATCAAGTTCGTCTTGATGATATACATGAAGCATTTACAAATACTGAGGTCAAAGCAGTCTTTTGTGCACGAGGTGGTTACGGCAGTGCTCGTCTCCTCCCTTACATTCAATATGAAATCATTCAACGGAATCCAAAGATTTTTTGGGGATATAGCGATATTACGGCTTTACATACTGCCTTTTCACGTTATGCGGAGCTGGTTACTTTTCATGGTCCAATGATTGAAGAATTAGGAAAAGGTATAGATTCTCTCTCCTTATCTTCTTTCAATCAACTATTCCATCCGTATTCATCTATCTTATATGCATCAGAATGTATCGTACCTACCTCTCCATGTACAGTTACAGGCACATTAGTTGGAGGGAATTTAACTGTGTTAACAAGTATAATTGGCTCGCCCTATGAAATAAATACATCAAATAAACTTTTATTGCTTGAAGATATTGGTGAAGAACCGTACCGCATTGACCGGATGTTAAATCAACTACTTTTATCTGGACAGTTTAATGAATGCAGCGGCGTTATTTTTACAAGTTGTCACGACTGCAACCCTTCTAAGCCATCTCAATCATTGCAAACAATATTATATGAATATTTCACGCCATATAATATACCTGTGTTATTCGGTTTACCGATTGGACATATAAGTCCAAATATCGGTATTCCCCTCGGAGCTACAGCAACAATAAATACAACTAACAAAACTGTTTCTATTTCTTCTGGTATAGCCACTCCATGTTCAAATTAAAAAGGAAAAGCTGCTAAGCTTTTCCTTTTACTTATAATAATTAAAAATCCGTCCAGATGAGATATCTGAAATCTCTTCTGGAATAAATGTTTTACTTATATCAGTACCAACATTTAATACAGCTGTTGCATCCTTCTCAATGCCACCAAATAATTCTTTTCCACGTATCGTAATAAGGGGCGTACCTTCTGGCAACACATCTTTTACAAATTTCAATTGTGTAAAGAACGGAACGATCCATCTACCCTCTCCTTGGAAATGACGCAAACGAAGTGTTCCTTCCGTTGCCCCGTCTTCTGCTTCAAGTGAACCAGCAACATAAAACTCCGTTGATAAGAGCAATTCATAAAATTCCTTTTGCTTTTGTTTATCCTCTCCTGCTAAAACGAGTACTTTTTCTATTTTCTTTACTGAAATTTGCTCCATATGATGCCACCCCTATTTTCAAAATGATTATACTTAGATTATACGAAATATTCTTATTTTTTTCTACATAATTCCACAATTATTTTCTTGAAATAATTTTAAAACACCTTCAATCGTAACGATTTTGGCAAATTCATCATGTAAGTTTACAAGTGTCATATTGTGAATGTCCTCTGCACTATACTCTGTCCCGTCCAGACCTTTACGATTGAATGTAGCCGTCGCATCGCTCACTAAATACGTTGTAACCTGCCATCCGTGTTGTAGTCTCCACACAATGATTTGTTGTTAATCCTACAATCACTACCGTATTACATTTTTGTTGTCTTAATTGTTCTTCCAAATTTGTCCCAATGAACGCGCTATTAACGGATTTCTGGATAATTATTTCATCTGGCATTGGTTGCACTTCTTCTTTAAAGTTTACCGTTTCCGCATGTTGATAAAACATCGATTGAACATTTTCTTTATTTACATGTTGAATATGAAAAACTGGTAGTTTTCTTTTTCTCCATTCTTCTAACAAACTTTTCATATTTTCTTCCGCCAAAAGGTTATTCCTCACGCCCCAGTATGGTAAGTTAAATGCTTCCTGTACATCAATGATTATAAGTGCTGCTTGATTAAGCATAATATCCTCCTAATTAATTGGGCTGTAATTGAAACAGAAAACCAAGTTGCTGCGAAGCAGTAATAAAACAAATATAGGCACAAAGCTCTACAATTTCTTTTTCAGTCCAATATTGTTTTAATATATGAAACATATTATCATCTATCGCCTTTTGGTCATGAACAAATGCATGTGCAAAAGTAACGGCTACGCTAATTTCTTCTATTTTTTGTATATCATCCGGCTTTCCCTTTGCCATACAGTACGGACATTCATTCCCAAACGCTAATGTTCTTCTTACTTGCTCCTTTAACTCTACGGAAAGGGCCCCTGTACTATACAGTGTATTCTCTAACGTACTCCACGAATTTAATATATCTGGATTATGACCTAATAATTTTTGAAACTTTGTATCTCCTACATTTGATAATGTAATTCTCTCCATCATTTCCCCTCCTATTTCCTTCTTTTTTATTGTAAAATAAATAAAGTTCACTTTACATTTCATATGAATCTTAATTTTTAATTTTTCTTTACAAAAATTATCATTTTACTGGAGGTATATTTACAAATGCAATTAGACCGTGTTGATCGAAAAATTTTAAATGAATTATATAATGATAGCCGCCTTTCGATGCGTGAATTAGCAAAACGAGTAAACTTATCGGCTCCGTCTACTACAGAACGTGTACGTAAACTTGAAAGTGAAGGGATTATTCAAAAATACACAATCGATATCAATTATAAAAAAGCAGGACTTGTTTTAGATTGTATTTTAGAAATCACTTTAAAAAATGGTGATACAACACGTATGCAACAGTTTATTCAGTCTTATCCATCTGCAAGTTTTTGTTACCGAGTAACAGGAAGCTTGTGCTACATTGTAAAAATCTCTGTTCCTTCACTCGTTGAACTTGAAGAATTTATCAATGATGTTTCTTCATATGCAACGACAGTTTCTCATATCGTATTATCAGAAGTAGCTCTTACTCCGGACATTGAACATATATTCCCAGAAGATTAATTCATCTTTATTCACAAAAAGAGTAAAAACCCCTTACATTAAGAATAAAAATGATATATCATGTATTAAAATACATAAAGTTCGAGAAAGGGGCTTTACATTGAAAATCTGGTTTTATGAAAAAACGGCACAATTAGATGACTTGCTTGGTATTTGGGACAATGTTCCGACCATCCCTCGAATTGGTGAAAAAGTTGAACTTCTAAAAACCGTTCGGATCGTTACAGATATTAAATATGTAAAGAACGGTAATAATTTTCGTGTAGAGATTATTACAAATTAAAAAGTAGCTCTTTAGGAGCTACTTTTTAATTATCTATTATGCGCTTTCTTTATAACAATTTTATCTTCTTCTACAGAAACTGTTACATAATCATTTTCTTCTAACCGAAGCTTATTTACAGCTTCATCAGGTAATTCTACAGCCATCAATCTATCTGTTACTATCACTTGGCTATATATTTCATTTTCTTCTGATGTATTCACTACTTTTTCTTCATTTATGAAACGAATCGGTGGCACACCAACTTCTTTTACTGTACGCCACTGGTTCCAAGTAAAAGGAATGAACCATAATAAACCGATAATCACAAGACCAATGCCGATCCATAAATTACTTTGTGCTTGTAATTCAGTAATCGAGATTGCGTCACTTCCATCTCCACCTACAAATTGCATACTCGTTGCAATCAAATTATTTAGAGCATGCACAGCAATATTCGTCCATATATTTTTTGTCTTTATGTATAGAAGGCACATAATAACACCGAACATGAAAGCACCGATAACATCAAAGTGTCCTAGTCCAAAAATAAGAGAGGATATAATAACCGCTCGTTTAATCCCCCATTTGTAAGCCATTCGCTGCAAGAAAAAACCTCTAAAAATAACCTCTTCCATTATTGGGGCTAATACACATGCTGAAATGAAAGTAAATACCGTCATGTATATGTTACTCGTATTAATTACATTTCCATCTTCTAACATGGTAACTAAGAAATCAGGTAAAGTATGTGCTAAAATATAAAATTGAATTTGGGATATACCGACTGCAAAAACCATTCCCATGATCGTTGCTAATACAATTAACCCCCAATGTAAACGTCCAGGCTTATCAAAAAAGCTTTTAAAAACAACATTATTTTTACTTGTTTTTAAATATAGCCACAATAGTGGAAATGCAAAAAATATTGATATTTGTGACAGCAACTCTATCGTATTGTCAGAAGCACCTGATAAACTTAATGGAATCATCGTCAGGAACATCCCTATAATCATCCATCCAAAAAAACTACGTAGCCTTATACGTGAAAATGCATGTTGCATATGGAACACCTCCAGAGATGATATAAAGTGAAACTTTATTCAGTATTTTATGGGTAGCCCTTCTCCACAAATGGCCGGATAACTAAATTATAATATGAATATAGTTGAAAATCTTCCTATTTTTCTCACTTTATTCCGAATAATATACGTATTAAATTACATAATAACAATCCTATTTGATATACCATATCAATGTTCTTCAACTTAGTTATAATTATGTTCCTAAGTAAATATGTATCTGCCACACTTAAAAGCTACATAAATCAAAAAAGCTGGTTAATAAAAATCCCCGTTAACACGGGGATTTTTTCTACTATAATACGTCACGTTTTTGGAATAATACACTTGATGCTACAAGTAATACAGCAAAATATGCAACCACAAGTAATAATGAAGTTGTAAACGTAAATTCTGTAAATGGTGGTTCTACTCCGCCACTTACTAATTTATTACTGTCGTAAACACTTAAATTTAAATGGAAAAACACCACAAATTTCGCTACACCTTTTGCAAACATCATTAGTACCATATTAATTGGTCCTTGTAAGAAAAATAGGAACATCGTAATAATTAATGGTAATACAGAATTTCTAAATACATTAGCTAAGCAAAATGAAAGAGTTGCAAAGAAGAACGGTGAAAGTACTTGATATAAAATGGACTTCATTACGATTCCTAACGTTACTCCTGTTTTACTACCATCCATTACAATCCCGCCAATAATCATTGCGATTAACGTGCTAGCAAATATGATAAATAATATAGTAAGTAACACTGTAATATATTTAGAGAACAAAACTGTAATTCGTTTTCTCGGACGGATTAATAACTGCTTAATTGTACCTTTTTGGAACTCATCAGTAATTGTACGAGACGCAATCGTAATTCCAAAAATTGTTGCAAATAAGGTAATTAAACCAATCTCTGAACTTACAAAATCTAAATATGATCCTTTAAACTCATTTCCTCCTCCCCATTTCAGCATCGCTAAAACTCCCAAAATCTCCAATGCTGCAATTACACCTATTAAAATGTACATACCTTTTTTCGCATGTAACTTTAAAAATTCATTTTGAATTAATTTAAACATTACGCTTTCACTCCCCCTGTAATCGCTAAGAACTCATCCTCTAACGTTTTATTTTGAACAGTAACACCGTATACGAGTACATCAGCATTCACTAACTGTTTTACAATTTGCGGAATCTCTTCTTTCATTACAGATGCCACAGCTACATTTCCTTGTACTTTACCTTTAATAATTTCGTTCGCTTTTTGAACTTGATCTACTTCAAATGCAACTACAACTGTTTCATCATGCTTCGCTTGTTCATGTAAGTTATACTCTTGTACAAACTCACCTTGCTTTATAATAACTACACGATCACACATTAATTCAATTTCACTTAATAAATGACTTGATACAATGACTGCAATATTTTCTTCTTTCGCTAATCGTTGTAAATAATCACGAATTTGGCGAATACCAGCTGGATCTAATCCATTTGTCGGTTCATCTAAAATTAAGATTTTCGGCTGATGAAGTAACGCCTGCGCAATTCCTAAACGCTGTTTCATACCAAGTGAGTATGTTTTCACCTTTTTATGAATCGCATGCTCTAATTCAACAAGCTTTACAATTTCAGCGATGCGCTCTTTACTAATTGGGGTAATCGCCATGTTCGCAAAATGCTTTAAATTTTGCATTCCAGTCATATAATCATATAGCTCGGGATTTTCTACAATCGCTCCAATTTGCTCTAGCGCCTTTTCACGCTCTGTGCGAATACTATGACCACAAATTGTAATATCGCCTTCTGTCATAGAAATAAGACCTGTCATCATACGAATTGTCGTTGTCTTACCGCTACCGTTCGGTCCAAGGAATCCGTATACCTCTCCTTCTCGAACCTCAAATGATAAGCCCCGAATAATTTCTGTTCTACCGATTTTTTTTCGGACATTTTCTAATTTCACTACTACATTTCCCAATGATGATTCCTCCTTTAAACTTCTAGTTTTTTGTCGATAATATAAGCGATTAAATAAACGATTAAAATACTAGCAATTAGCATAAAACTTATATTAAGAGCATTAAACCCATTATTATTAAACATATCTATAAGCAGATTTCCGCTTTCACTCTTATATTCATCTCTCCGCAACCATTGGAAAGTTGGGATTAATTTCCCTAACAATACGGAGACTAAAGTAAAGGCTATATTTATTACTAAAGAAATAATTACTATCAGTATATTTTGTGCCTTTTTCTTTTTAGTCAGCAATTTAACTAAAGTAACTACTAATAAAATTTGTAACACCGCAAATAAAAACTCAAATAAATCACTCATTGTATATATTAAATTATTAATAATGCCTGCTTGCAAAATCTCTTTTGCATCTATATATACATACGTCGTAGGAAATGCTAATACATAACCTACGTAGAAAAGAATCCCAACTATTCCATACCACATAGCCATCACAATATAAAAGAAGATAAGCATAGAAAACACATATTGTTTCCCAGATAGTGCTGTAAGACGTAACATTGGATTAGTCAGTAAGCGTGAATATGATTTCATTGTTTGTATAAACATATAAATGGCATAAAAAATAAATATAATCATAATGATTCCAAATATGCCCTCTTGTCTATCGATAGCCGCATCACTCTTCCTTACAATCATTTGTGAAAACAAAACAGCTTCAATTAGCACAAAAAGTAAAAAAGCGACAATGTATCTTTTCTTATTCACATTCCACAAATAGGACAATATTGACTTCACTTACTAAACACCTCCTTAAACAATTCATGAACTGCTTTTCCTCTCTGAAAACGAAGTTCTTCTACATTTTCATACAATACAATTTCTCCATCTTTTAAAAAGATTACCTCATCAAAAATATTTTCAACTTCATTTATTAAATGAGTTGAGATTAGTATGGTACAATCTTCTCTATAAAATTGTAGAATGAGATCTAATACGTGTTTTCTAGAAACAAGATCAATCCCGCCAAGTGGTTCATCTAGTACATATAACTTCGCTTTTCGAGAAAATGTTAAAATAATTTGAAGCTTTTCAATCATCCCTTTTGATAATGCTATAATTTTTTCTTCTAACGGTATTTTAAATTCTGCAATCGTATCTACTGCTCTTTGAATATCAAAGTCTTTATAAAAATCTCGATAGAAAAATAGGGCATCTTTTACAGTCATCCAATCATCAAAGACTGGCTTATCAGACATAAATGAAACGATTTCTTTCGTCTCTAACCCTACTTTTTTACCGTTAATTACTATGCTGCCTTCAGAAGGATGCTGCAATCCTGCAATCATTTTTAATAACGTCGTTTTCCCGCTTCCGTTATCTCCAACAAGCCCAACGATTTTTCCTTCTGTAATCTCTATGTTTAACTCACGGATCACTGCTTTTAATCCGTACCGCTTCCATAGATTTTCTATTTTTAATAACTCTGTCATTCGCTCTCCTCCCTTTTCTCATGTAATGAAGAACGAAGGATTGTAAGAATTTCTTCTTCTGAAAAACCTAAATTGTCCATTCCATCTATAAAAGAATGAAGTAATTCTTTCGCCATATCTTTTCGCAGCTCCATAATCTTCTCCCCTTCATTCGTTACATATCGTCCCATTCCTCTACGTGTTACTACAACTCCATCCCGCTCTAACTCTTGAAATGTACGTTGAATCGTATTTGGATTTACTTGTAATTCACTCGCTAATTCACGTACAGAGGGAATTTTATCACCAGGCGATAAATGACCCGTTACAATTTCTTTCTTTATGTATTCCATTACTTGAATGTAAATTGGTGTATTTGGAGAAAACTCGATTTTCATTTCTCCCCTCCTGTCTTAGTGTGTTAGTTAAATAGTACACTAAGACAAATTACATGTAAATACTTAAAACAAAAAATGTAATAAAAAGGCAGTGTAACTTTTCGTTACACTGCCTTCCTGTAATACAATATAAGTAAATCTATTCTAATTATAGTTTCAATCGTTTGAATTCACATATAATCTTATGCGAAATTTATTTTACTTTTACTTGAGTTAGCACAGATTTAAACGTATTAATAACTGTATCTACTTCTTCATAGCTAATTGTAAGGGATGGTTCAATACGAATTGTTTTTGAATTAATTAATGTTCCCGCAACAAGAATACCTTGATCAAACATCGCCTTTGACACTTCATAACCAATCTCGTCTTTATGGAATTCAATCCCAATCATTAAACCTTGACCACGGATTTCAAAGATTTTATCTTCATGTCCTTCTGCTGCTTGTTTCAATCCATTTAAGAAATACTCCCCAACTTCCATCGCTCGTTCCGGTAATTTCTCTTCCAATAATACATGAATTGTTGCAATTGCAGCAGCGCATGCAAGAGGATTCCCGCCAAACGTTGTTGTGTGCATAAATGGATTTTCAAACCAACTTTTGAATACTGTTTCTTTCGCAACAATAGCTCCCGCTGGCATTACACCTCCACCAAACGCCTTCGCAAGACAAATAATATCCGGCACGACATCATATAATTCTGCAGCAAACATTTTTCCTGTACGTCCCATTCCAGTTTGTACTTCATCAAAGATAAGGAGTGATCCAAACTCATCACAAAGCTCTCGTACTTGTTTCAAATAATTTTCTGGAGGTAAAATAATACCGCCCTCTCCTTGAATTGGTTCTAAAATAACTGCTGCAACATCTTCTCCCACTAATGCACATGTCTCAAATGTTTTTCTCATCATATCAATATCGCCAAACGGAACATGACGGAAACCCGGAATTAATGGTAAAAATGGCTTACGGAACATTCCTTTTGCCGTCCCAGATAAAGCACCAAGGCTCTTACCATGGAAAGCACGCGTTGTAGCAATGAAAGTTGTTCGTTCACTATACATTTTTGCTAGTTTTAATGCTGCCTCTACGCTTTCTGTTCCACTATTTGTGAAGAAGGCGTATTTCAAATCACCAGGTGTAATATCCGCTAAAATCTTTGCAAGCATTGCTCGAAGTGGATCCAGTAAATCCTGACTGTGTAATGCTTGACGTTTTAATTGATCTGTCACAGCTTTTACCACTTTCGGATTACGGTGACCAACATTATAAATTCCAAATCCACCTAAACAGTCAATATATCTTTTACCGTTAATATCCATGAAACAAGATCCTTCATCTGACCACTCTACTGCTGCAAATTGTCCATCTTTTGTTACTGTTTTTCTATAAGCAAGAAAACCAGGGTTTACATGCTCTCTAAATCCGTCTACTGTTTCTTTTTGAATCCAGTTTGCCTCTTCTTCAGTAACCTTTTCTTTTTCAATTAACTGTAGTACTTTCGTAATATACTCATTTACATTTGATTCTTTCTCATTCAATTTATTTTTCACGTTCGTTTCCATCTAATTCACTCCTACATTTTTTTTATTTGCAAACCAACCTATTGGCTCTACTTCTAGATTTATATTAATCTGCTTAATTTCTTGAAATTCTTCTAACCCAAACGTCCCTAGACTACGACCTATACCACTTTGCTTATATCCGCCCCAAGGTGCCTCATTGTATGTTGGATGATAACTATTAATCCACGTAATTCCTGCGCGAAGTTTGCGAATCACACGCATTGCTTTTGCACCATCAACTGTAAATACTCCTCCAGCCAAACCATAGTCTGTACCGTTTGCCAACTCAATTGCTTCCTGTTCGTCTTTAAACTTTTGAATTACTACAACAGGACCGAAGATTTCTTCCTGGACAATACGCATATCAGGTTTTACATTGACAAAGACTGTTGGTTCAATAAAGAAACCATCACCTTTTCCATCCTCCATTATTCGTCTACCTCCGCAAGCAACGTTTGCACCTTCGTCTTTCCCGATTTCAATGTAACGCAATACTTTTTCCATATGTTCTTGACTTACAAGTGGCCCCATTTCTGATTCTGGATTATCACCAGGCCCAACGTTAATTTGCTGTGCTCGCTCTACAAAACTATTAACAAATTTATCATAAATATTTTCTTCGACAAGGATTCTTGATCCTGCTGAACATACTTGTCCGCTACCTGCATAAATACCGAATAGAGCATAATCAATAGCGGTCTCAAAATCTGCATCTGCAAAAATAATATTTGGAGATTTCCCTCCAAGTTCTAACGAAATCTTTTTCATATTATCTGCCGCTGTTCTCATAATGTGCTTACCTGTTTTTGTTCCACCTGTAAAGGAAATCATGTCCACTTTATTACTCGCTGCAATTTCATTTCCTACTATTGGACCGGCCCCCATTACCATATTGGCAACACCTTTTGGTAGCCCTACTTTTTCAATGATTTCGAATAGTTTTGTTGCAGTGATTGGTGTCACTTCAGAAGGTTTAAACACAATGGTATTTCCAGCTGCTAAAGCAGGTGCAATTTTCCATACACTCATCAATAGCGGATAATTCCATGGAACAATTAATCCACAAACACCAACTGGCTCTCTTACAACCATCGCTTGCATCGGATCGGCTACATGATATGTTTGACCATCTGGCTTTGTAATCAATCCGGCATAATAGCGAAAACAAGCCGCTGCATCTCCAATATCTCCTTCTGCCTCACGGTACGTTTTTCCATTATCCATTGTTTCAAGGTATACTAATTCTTCCATATTTTTATCAATTTCATCTGCTATTTTAAATAAATATGATGCCCTTTCAGCAGTGGATGTTGCTGACCAAATTCCGCTATCGAAAGCCGTTCTTGCCACTTCTATCGCGTATTTTGCATCCTCAATCGTTCCCTCAGGTGCATATGCTATACCCTTGCCATTCGCAGGGTTAATAATCGTTCTTTTTTCTTGATCACTAGAGTCTCTCCATTCACCGTTTACATACATTTTTAAATCTAGCACTATATTGAATCCCCCTTCATCGATCGTTTATATATTTATAAGCAATTTCCATGCCAATATTTAAAATTCAAAAGAATCATACATAAAGTGAAACTTTAATTAGCCCTCACCAATCGGGCATTTACGGACAGCAGGGCTTCCACCTAACTTCTTTGCTCCATCTGAATTTTGAGGTGGGAGTTTTACTGCCCACAAATAGCGGGATAAACTGACTATTTTCTTAAAAACAACAAACATTTTATGCATTTCCGCATACACTATTCCATTTTGCATAAAGTGAAACTTTAATCATTTCCGCTACCGCCTTCACCACTCGGGACTTGAATCCCAGAGAATATGTACATGCTGAGCACACACAAAAAGGAGAAGTCTATGTGACCTTCTCCTTTTTTAGGAATATGAGATGATATCAGCCGCTATCTCTTTTTCACTAACAATCTTTTGATATTTGCGACTCACTGAAGATTGGCTGATTCCAAGAGCTTTTGCAGCCTTAGTCGTTGTTTTGTACTGCTTCATTGCAAGTAAAATCAATTGTTCTTCTACAGAATGTAGTGCTTCTTGTAATGGTAATACTCTTGTAATAACTGGTTTTGATTTTTTAAAGTCATAACCAGTTGTTAAAAACTTACTAACAAACTCCGCTTCAATTACTGGATCGTCTGCTGATACTACTAAACGTTCAATCATATTTTGTAATTCACGTACATTTCCTGGCCATGAGTAAAACTCTAGTAAGCTAAGCGCATCTGGAGTTAAATGATAATTTTTATTATATTTTTCATTTAACTGTTGTAAGAAATGAAAGGCAAGTACCGGAACATCTTCCATTCGCTCTCGTAGAGAAGGAACTCGCAGTGGAATTACATTTAGCCGATAAAATAAATCTTCACGGAATGTTCCAGATTCGACCATCTTTTCAAGGCTCTTATTTGTAGCAGCAATAATTTGTACATTTATTTTCATAGGTGTTGTACTTCCAATAGGAATTACTTCTTGTTCCTGCAGGACTCTAAGCAATTTTACTTGCAAATGTAAAGGCATTTCTCCAATTTCATCTAAAAATAAAATACCTTGATCCGCCCGCTTAAAATATCCTTCTTTTCCATTTTTATCGGCTCCTGTAAAAGCACCTTTCGTATAACCAAATAGTTCACTTTCTAGCAAAGTTTCTGGAATTGCACCACAATTTAATTTTAAAAATGGCTTTGAAGATCGGTTTCCAAGTTGATGAATTGCCTGAGCAATTACTTCTTTTCCGACGCCAGATTCTCCAGAAATAAGAACATTGGAAGAAAAATCTGCTATTTTTTTAGCTTGGTTAATAATTTGCTCCATTTTCGGACTACAGTAGATAAGCTTCTTAAGAAAACGATCTTTATTTTTAAAGTCATCTAACTCCTTCTTATATTGCTCTGATATCTTCTTTATTTCATGTAATTCCGTCTTCAATCTCGTTGCTTCGGTAATATCCCTGGAGGCAATAATAATACGATGAAGCTCTCCGTTTTCATTAAATACAGGGTTTCCAACTGCTAATATTTTTCTTCCGCTTTTTGTTTCTTGTACAACTGATACCTTTTTTTGTTTTTCCAACACTAATCGCGTAACCGATGGACTAAATAATCCTTTCTTTTCTAGGTCTAAAAGATTTTTCCCTAACAAGTCCTTCAAATTACTCCCCCAAAAATCATTGATAACAGTTTCACTATAACGAATTAATTCCCCTTTATGATTAACAACTAATATTTCATCATAAATGCTAGACAAAATTGCATGTAAATCTTTATTTAAATCCTTTATATATTCAATTTCCATCGCCATGTCCTCGACCATCGGCAAATCTTGCACAATAATAACCATTCCTTCAATACTTTGATCAAAGTTTGGAATTGGACTATAGTCAACTAATACACCCATCTCATTTGTGATTTGTAATTGATTCAAGATCGTTTTTCCCGTTGTAAATACGTTATTAATGTGCTCTTCGTTAAAAATCAGTTTTGCTGGTACATTCATAACTTTTTCAGGAGTCGATTTAATCATCTTCAAACCAGACTCATTGCAATTTACAATTTTCTTTTCACGATCTACTACAAAAATCCCCATTGGAATAGACGTTAAAATAATTTTTAATATATCAACACTCTGATTTTCTTGTTTAAATAGTTCTGCAAAAACATCCTCTCTTCTTATATATCCTGTTAGCTCATCCACTTCATTTTTTACTATGGCAATCGGCGCTCCAATAATTTGAAAAAGAGCTGTTAAAGAAATATCTTTACTAAGATGACATATTGTATCTAGTGAAACAGCATTTGAAAGTAATAGCTTAGAAGTTAATTCCTTACTATTTGATAGCAGATCCTTCACATGAACGTATGCAAATAATTTCTCTCCTCTTTTTAAAAATAGAAACGATTCTTTTATATTTTTAACATCTATATTCCATTCCTTTTCAGATTGATCGATAGTTAGAGAAACTATGGGTCTAATTTTTGTATGAGCGATGGAAAACATTCTGCTATTCCTCCTTTGAACTATTTAATTTGTATTGTATCATTAAAAACAGATTTTTTTAATTAATCTGAAAATAAAACATTTCTTTCTTTATTTAATAAAAAAAGGAAGATGAGTGCCTCCATCTTCCTCATAGTTCTATTATTAATCACTACCACTAACGAAAAGATCTTCTTGAATATAAGCTAATACCATACCTGGAATTACTTTATCTCCCGCTTCTACTTCTAAAGATTGAACTTCTCCACTACATCCCATCTTAATTACTTCCAGTTTACCATTCATATCTTTAATAGCGAATAATGGCTCCCATTCATAAATTCGAGAATCCTTATCGATAGACACTTTTTCAATTATTCCATAACACGGACTCGTAATAATATCATAATACATACTCAATCATCCCTTTCTTTTATTCTATTAATATTGTTCTTCTAACCTTTGTGACTGAAGAATCATATAGAAAAAGCTTTGAAACTCTTCTATGTCCTCTACCTCAATGCCTAACCTTGTTGCCCAATATTGTTCCTCTCCAATATCTTCTTGGCTTAATAAAACCATTCTCCCATTTTGAATTGAGGTAACCATTGCTTTTCCAAGAAACTGTTGCGAATACGTAACAGCTATATCGTAACGATGACTATTCGACACAATACAGTAATAACCGATTTGTTGTCTCTCCACTTCTTCTAATAAAATATCCAGTTTCATTTTAGCCCTCCCTTTAGGTTAAAAATGCAACCAACCTCTTAGACGCGATGCTTCTACAATCTTGCGAACCCCTTCCATATAAGCAGCAATTTTCATATTTACTCCAAAGCGTTTAGAAGTATCAAGTACGTTAGAAAAACTAGATGTAATTTTCTCCTTTAAACATTGATCAACATATTGCTCTGTCCAGTAATATCCTTGGTTATTTTGACACCATTCAAAATATGAAACAATCACGCCACCAGAGTTTGCTAAAATATCTGGAACAACCAAAATTCCTTTTTCTTCTAACATGGTTATCGCCTCTTTTGTTGTTGGTCCATTTGCAGCCTCAATGATAATCTTACATCCAAGCTTTCCTGCATTATGTTTTGTAATGACTCCTCCAATTGCCGCCGGAATGAGTACATCACATTCTTTTTCTAACAACTCCTGATTAGAAATTATTTTACTAAAGAGATTCGATACTACACCGAAAGAATCTCTGTTTTCTAGTAAATAAGGAACATCTAGACCGTCTGGATTATAAATTCCTCCTATAGCATCTGATACCCCGACTACTTTCACACCAATATCATATAAATATTTTGCCAAATAACCTCCAACATTCCCAAACCCTTGAATAATAACTCGCATATTTTGTAGCGGAATTTGTTTTAACTCACTTACTAACTGAAGTGTATACAATACACCTTTAGAAGTTGCTGTTTCCCGCCCTTGTGATCCTCCTAGCATTAATGGCTTCCCGGTTATAAAGCCTGGAGAGTCAAACTCCCTGATATGGTCATATTCATCTAGCATCCAAGCCATAATTTGCGCATTTGTATACATATCAGGTGCTGGAATATCTTTCGTCGGCCCCACAATTTGACTTACTGCTCTTACATACCCACGACTCAGTAACTCTAGTTCTCTAAAACTCAACTCCTGTGGATTACAAATAATCCCGCCCTTTGCGCCTCCATATGGCAGTCCTGTCACTCCACATTTCAAGCTCATCCAGCCAGCAAGTGCTTTTACTTCTTCTGCCGTAACATCTGGATGAAATCTAATACCACCTTTTGTTGGCCCTGCTGCGTCGTTATGCTGAGCGCGATACCCTTGAAATACCTTTGTTGTTCCATCATCCATTCGAACAGGAATGCTTACTTCTAAAAAACGCATCGGTTTTTTCAGAAATTCGAATACTTCGTCTGGATAACTTAAAAAATGAAGCGCCTCTTTTAATATAGCTTGAAATTCCTCTAAAGGATTTTCAACTTCAACTGTATTTGTATGTTTTTCTGATTGAATCGGCACGATAACACCCCTCTTTATATTTTTACTAATTGTACAAAGCAATAATCGTGCCAAGTGAAAATACTACGTTAATCATATCGTGTCATCCCCTTTACTTATGAATCTTTGAATGACTTATGCAATGCTGCATGATTATCAAATATAAAAAAAAGACATCGGAACTTATCCGATGCCTTTTTCTTTTTATATTTCCTGTGCTTCTTCAAAATGCATTTGCGGAGGAGCTGAACGGAACATATTTGTAACATATAGAAGGTACCCAATTCCAATAGCAGCCCAGCAAAGTCCCAAAATAAGTGAATGGATATTGAGATTAAACCATAGTACGGCTACAGTAGCAGCACCCAAAATAGGCATAACTAAGTAATTTAAGAAATCTTTTATCGTCTTATATCTTTTTTTCTTGATTATATAGTAAGAAATTACAGACAAATTAACAAATGTAAATGCAATAAGCGCTCCAAAGTTAATAAGAGATGCTGCTGTTTCTAAATCAATGAATATAGCGAAGAGCGAAATAATTCCTACAAAAATAATATTATATACTGGGGTTCTCCAGCGAGGATGAATGTATCCGAATATTTTCTTCGGAATTACATTATCTCGCCCCATTACGTATAATAACCTGGATACACTTGTTTGAGAAGCTAAACCAGACGCAAGTGTCCCCATAAGGGTTCCTACTAAAAAGAAAGCTTGAAATAATTTCCCGCCAACATATAGCGCAATTTCTGGGGATGCTGATTCTTGATTTTTAAATACAGATGTATCTGGAAACATAGATTGTGTAAAATACGTTGTAGTAATGAATAAAACTCCGCCGATTAAAGCAGTAAGAAAAATAGCTCGAGGAATTGTTTTTTTGGCGTTTGGTGTCTCTTCTGAAAATGTAGTTACTGCATCAAAACCTAAAAATGAGAAACAAAGAATTGTTGCACCTGCAACTAACGGTGATATTTGTATATCTGATTGAAAAAACGGCTGAATGGAAAAAACTTCTCCTGTTCCCTCTCCCGCTAATAAGCCTTTTATAACTAGAAAAACAAATACGGCCATTACTAACACTTGAAATATTACTAAGAACGTATTGAAATTAGCAGTAACATTTACGCTAATCATATTTATTAATGTAACCAGGAGAACAAAGCCAATGACCCATACCCAACTAGGAACACTTGGGAAAAATGCTGACATATAAATTCTCGTTAATAGTGCGTTCACCATTGGTAGAAACAAATAATCCAATAACGCGGACCATCCAACAAGAAACCCAAGCCTTGCACTAATTGTCTTCTGTGTATACGTATAAGCAGATCCTGCGGTAGGAAAAGCCTTTACCATTTTGCCGTAGCTTGCAGCGGTAAACAACATCCCCGCTAATGCAATAAGATAAGCTCCTGGAACATGACCACCCGTTTTTTCAGAAACGATTCCAAATGTATCAAACCCAACCATCGGTGTCATATACCCGACCCCTAGCATAACAATTGACCAAAGCCCTAATGAACGTTTTAAACCAACTACTTTCCCCACCTATCATTCCTCCTACGTTCTCTATCTAATTTCCATTTAAAAATCGACAATCAAAAGGAAGCGTTTTCAAATAACTATATATCACACCGAGTATTACCTCCCTTTTTGTTACTTTTTAAATATTCATGCAATTTTCAAGCCAAAATTTCTAGCATTTGAAAATTCAATACTAGAAAGAACGTATAGGTGGAGTTGGTCCTCATTTCTTCTCATTTTTTATTCATTTTGACATAAGTTATTCAATCTCTCATACGACTAAATATGAAAAATACAACTTTAATCCTTGTTTTTTCATTCTCACTTCCTAAAAAATTGGGCTTTTACAAGATTAAAATATTTCCATGAAATAATAACATTATGTAAACTATTCATAGCAAAAAAGCTGTCTTTTCTATAAAGACAGCTTTTTCTATAACACTATATTAAAAATTGAATACGAAGTCATCGTCTGCTAACTTTTCAACATTCGTTGCTTTTACGTAACCATTTCCTTTTACAGAGAAGAAGTCATGGTTTTTCGTATCTGTACGTAAACCATTTAAAACGATTGGGTTAATTTCTTCTTCCTCAAACTTCGGCTCAAGCCCTAAGTTCATAAGTCCTTTATTCGCATTGTAACGAACGAAACGATTTACATCCTCTACAAGACCGATAGAAGTGTAAATTTCTTCTGTATATGCCAATTCAATTTCATACAGTTCCATTAATAACTCTTGCGTTTCCGTTTGTACTTCTTGTTGCTCTTCTGCAGAAAGTTCTGTGAAGATTTGTTGTGCTAAAATACCAACGAATACGCCGTGAATTGACTCGTCACGAATTATTAGGTTAATAATCTCACCACTTGCCGTCAATTTACCTTGACCTGCTAAGTAAAGTGGATAGAAGAATCCACTATAGAATAAGTAACTTTCTAAGAACACACTTGCTACCATTGCCATGTATAACTCTTTTTTCGTTACTTCAGGCTTTAATAAGCGACGATAGTAACTAGTAACAATACCAGCTTTTTTCTCAAGTAATGGATGGTTATCTACCCATTCAAAAATATCATCAATTTCTTCTTCAGTAGCTAACGTTGTGAAAATATGGCTGTAACTCTTCGCATGTACTTCTTCCATAGCGCCCATGAAAGCTAATACACTTTTCGCTTGTAAATTTTCAAGATGAACAAGTACAAGTGGCATCCCTTCGCCACCTTGTTTCGTATCTAAAAGTGTTAAACCACCTAATACACGCTTATAAGCAATTTGCTCTTCTTTTGATAATTGTGCCCAAGTATTCTTGTCAGAAGACACTGCGATTTCTTCTTCTGTCCAAAACTGAGCGATGTTTTGCTTCCAAAACATTAAACTAAAATCATCTTCTTTTTTGTTCCAGTTTACCGCACGCATTAAATCGCCCCTTCTCTAAATAAACATAAAAAATTGATAACTAAGCATGAGCAGGGTTCAGAAAAACCCTGCTCATAATGTCTCACTTTTTATATTAAACGGTACAAGCCACGCACTCTTCCACGCTTAATTTACGTGTTCTCGTATAATAAAGACTCTTCAAGCCTTTTTTATGTGCATAAATGTAGTAACGTGCTAACTCACGTGTTGAAATATCACTATTAACATAAAGAATAGTACTAATTCCTTGGTCAATATGTTCTTGAACTTCTGCGATTAAATCAATTAATTTAAACTGATTCATATCGTAAGAAGATTTATAGTACCAGAACGTATCTTTTGATAAATACGGCATTGGATAATATGTTGTCGCATTCGCATACGTTCTTGATTCAATTTGACTTACGATTGGCATTACGCTTGAAGTTGCATTTTGAACGTAACTGATCGATTGTGTCGGAGCGATTGCAAGACGATATGAGTTGTATAAACCATTCTTCTGTACTTGCTCTTTTAAACTTGTCCAATCTTCTTTTGTTGGAATATGAATTCCTTCAAATAATTGCTGAACTGTTTCAGTTACTGGGCTGTAATCTGTCGTTTCATACTTTTCAAAGTATGTGCCGTTTGCATAATCAGACTTATCGAAGTCTTTAAATGTTTCACCTTTTTCTTTAGCGATCTCCATACTTTTCTCAATCGAGTAGTAATTTAACATCATAAAGAATGTACGAGCGAATTCTTTCGCTTCAGCACTTTCATAAGCCATTTTATTTTTTGCTAAATATCCATGTAAGTTCATTGCTCCAAGTCCAACTGAATGAAGCTCATCATTTGCTTTTTTCACAGTTGGGGCATTCGGAATGATCGTCATATCAGAAACAGCTGTTAAAGCTTCCATTCCCGCATGAACTGCTTCACGGATTTCTTTATTTTCCATTACGTTTACGATATTTAACGATCCTAAGTTACAGTTAATATCGCGGCGGATAATGTCTTCTGTACCGTAATCATTTATTTCAGAAGTTTCTTGTAGCTGGAAGATTTCTGTACATAAGTTCGACATCTTCACAGTTCCAATATCCTTCAGTGGATGCTGGTTATTTGCATTTGATTTAAACATTAAGTATGGGTAACCAGACTCCAGCTGAATCATAGCAATTTTAATAAGCATATCACGCGCACTAATATCTAGTGGCTTCTTCTTCACTTCCGGATTACTCATTAATTCATCGTACATTTCGTCGATATCTATATCATCTAAATGTTTTCCGTACTCTTTAAATACTGTATAAGGCGCGAAAACATGGAAAGGTTCGTTTTTCTCAGCAAGCTCAAAGAACTTACTTGGAACGATAATTCCGATTGATAGAGACTGAATACGGCTCTTCTCATCGGCATTTATTTTTTTGGTATCAAGGAATTCAATAATATCCCAATGGAAAATGTTTAAGTATACTGCACCTGCACCTTTTCGTTGCATATTGTTACTCCATATCGTCAAAACGTATGGGGGATAGTCATTTCTGCTACCCTCTCTATATCGCTATAGAGTTCAGACCATATCTTCTTCTCGCCAAATTCTTCATTTAACCATTTATCATATGTTTGATGCACATGAATATGGCATAAACTATAATAACTGTATACACCCTTTGAATTTGGTTGTTTTGAGAAGCCAGGTTCGAGCTACTTAGTCACCTACATAGCCACTTGGTCGTTGAACCTTCTCCTTATCTAATAGATTTAGGAGCTTGGCTGCTGATTTCCTGCAATCTTGGATTTTCAGGGGTCGCTACGTAATTTCTTCGTAGTATCCTACCTCGATATACTCAGGCGTTCCAGCAATTGACCCGGTTTTATAGTTGAGCCATAAAGTTAACCCAACTGATTCGCATATGAAAACGAATCTTCAAGCAATTTCATAACAGGTACTACACCACTTGCGGCGTTATCAATACCTTTAATTTGCTCACCACGTGCGCGTAGCTTAGATAAGTTTAAAGCTACTCCACCACCGATTTTCGATAATTGCATTGCAGTATTAATGTTAAAGCCGATTGAATTTAAGCTATCATCCATCTCTAACAAGAAACAAGACACCATTTCTCCTCTTCTGCTTCGTCCCGCATTTAAAAAGGTTGGTGTCGCTGGTTGGTAGTTTTGTTTTACAATCATGCTTGCGAAGTGTTTTGCCTTCGCAACATCACCGCGTCCTAAGTATAATGAAACAATTGCTACACGATCTTCATAGCTTTCTAAGTATTGTTTTTGATCATTCGTTTTTAACGCATAATCTTTATAGAACTTAGATGCTGCCATATAAGATTGGAACTCGAAGTTTTCACCATAAGCGATGTTATAAACTCCTTCTACTTCCTCCAAGCTATACTCGTCCAGAACGTTGTAATAGTAATCATGTTCTTTCATATACTCCATTCGCTCTGCCACGCTATTAAAATGAACGGTATTCTCTCTAGCTTCTTCCATAAAGACTTCTAATGCCTCTTTATCTTTATGAAGCTGATAAAAACCGTCCTGCATTTGCGTGATTTCATTATTCAGTTCAATGTGTCGCAATCTCCCGCACCCTTTCTTTAAAATATTCTACATCATTATTTGTTCCAGATAACTCAAATTTTGATACAATAGGCACTTCATATTTAGTAGAAATTTTGTCAGCACTTGCACCAAACATGTCTCCCCAATTACGATTGCCACTTGCAGATACGCCTTTTAATTTTTCATTATTGCGTTCTAAAAAGTCTAAAACACGTTCCGGTACATTGCCAAAACCTGTTGTATACGTAATAAGAATAAAGTCTTCATCTAATACTAGAGCTTCTTCAATTTGAACGGCCGGCATATTTAATTTGTGGATGAAACGCTTCACGTTTCCTGTCATAGAATCATATGCAACTAACATTTCCGACCCTCCCTCTCCAATCTATATTCTCTGTATGTCGTTTCTTGATTTCTCTATATATTGTATTACGTTTCAAAATAAGACACAAGATATATGTATAAATTCTTTCTTTTTTTAACTTTTACTTTTCGACATGACCGTCGATTTTTTTCAATACAAAGACTATGAAACAACATTCTAAAACTCATGTCAATAAAGTGCTTTTCAAAAAACTTGTCAACGAATTTAACCTTATTTTAAAAAAAGTTAACAATATTTTTTGTCATAAAACAGTAAATGCTGGAGTAATATATTTCTCCAGCATCACGCAAAAAAGAACAGACCTTAAACGATAATCTGTTCCAAAAAACGATTACATTTATCAATTTTACTTTATTAAATATTTATACATACTCTTTCGTTCCTCGTTACATACTAAAAGATAACTATTATAGAAAAAGATTATTATTATGGAACTTCAATTTATTTATGAAAAAAATCATTCAGGCTGCTCAATACGCAAAATATCTTTTACAAATATATGATGTGGATTCTCATCTTTATCGAGCATTGTACATACAGGAGCTTCTTCATCAAAGTATACGATCATTCCTTCTACGTACTGATATGTATGTTGAACTTGTACAGTTACTTTAATTTCTATTGCTTGCTCATATGCTCTTTTTATTTTCTGAAGCATTTTTGCTGAACATTTTCGTTTCTCTGGATACATAACCATTCCCATAAACCTATTCCCAGCTCTATCTTTCCACATGTAATCCCAATGTGGCAATATGCCTTGTTTAAAATCCCCCATAATTCTCCTCTCCTTTATCTTCTATTTATGAACGTGGTGTTTCTGAATATGTATAAATGACCTGTCCACCGCGCTGTGCGTTCCCGATAATATGTTTAAAATCTTCTCGATTTACAACAACTTCTCTGAACGTATAAAATACATCTTTCGTCGCAACATACTCCTTTATTTCACCATTTTTCAGCTGATCCAAAATTGTATTTGCTAATTGTTCATCCATGTATTTCACCTCTCTGCAATAGTTTATTTTATCGCATCTTCTATAGGTCGACAACGGTAAAATTATCCCGTTACTATTATGTAATTCACTTTCATTATTTTTATATCTATATCACTTTATTATATTCGCACTAAATATCATATACTAACATAGCTACTTCTCTATATCAAACTTTTTGATGCCCTGTATAACAAAGTTCCAAATCACTGTTTGATATTTTATTTTATGCTACAATATACATTTAGAACTAGGAGGGATACTATGATTCGGAAAGCAAAAAAGACAGATGCGGTAGAAGTAGCACCTTTATTGTATAACGCTCTGCACGAAATTGCTGAAAAAATCACAGGTAGCACAGTTGAAGCAAAAGTAATACTAGGACTTGAAACATGGTTCGAAAAAGAAAATAATCGATTGAGCTATGAAAACTGTTTAGTGGCTGAACAAGGTGGAAAGGTAGTTGGGGTTATTGTCGTTTATCACGGTAGTGACGCTGAACAACTTGATGCACCAATCATGCACTACTTAAGAGAACTACATGAAGACGAATCCATTACGTTAGAAAAAGAAGCTGAACTTGATGAGTATTATATTGACACGTTGTCAGTTTCAAGTATGTACAGTGGACGTGGTATTGGCTCTAAATTAATCGATGCAGCTGAACTTCATGCAACTGAAAAAGGACATGAAAAAATCGCCTTACTTGTTAATTTAGAAAACAAACGCGCTTTTTCACTATATGAAAAACTTGGTTACAAAGAAGATAAAACCGTTATGCTCGTCGGTGAACCGTATGCCCATCTAATAAAACCATTACGGTCATTGGTTTCTATATCTTAAAAGGACAATTCTTTTTTACTTGTTATGTAGAGAAAGAGGCTGCCAAAGGGACAGCCTCTTTTAAATTAATTTTGTATTTAATACATTTCCATCCATCGCCTCATGAAATGTATACGTTGTACATCCCCATGGCTTCTTATGGAAAATAGGCGAACCAGACCACCCCATTGCCCTCAGTTCAGTCCCAATCATCGCATTAAAATAACTATGACCTACAAGGGCAATATGTCCATGTACGAGCGCATAGCGGTGCAACATATTAGCGGCTTGCCTTGCTCTTTCTCGTACTTCCTTATAAGACTCAACCTCTTTACTATAACCAACTATCCATCGTGTACGTCCAATAAACATCCATACATTCGGTTTACATTTCAACCATTTTGGAGCATAAAAACTCGTTGGAACTTCAGCTTCCCTAAAAAGAGGATTTTGCACAAAAGATAGGGAATCCAATAACTCAGCCGCTGACTGTACAGCGCGCCTTTGATCACTCGTTACAACCAGTTTCGCTGATTCCATCGCCTCAATTGTTTCAATTGGTATAGGAGTTTCTTTTACTGTAGTCCCTAAATCATATTGCTTCATCCATTCACGAAATGAAATAATTGTCATTGGCTCTATAGTACTGTCCAAACGACCATGACGAATAAAAGAAATTCGCATTCTTTCCACTCCCCATTCATCACTTACGAACTATATTACGTACTATTTCTTATTGCCATCATACCATGCATAAAAAGAAAGCTATATATCCCCACCACTATCATGTGTTATCGAAGTGTGCACACCATCCAGTCCATCAAAATATGTAGTTGTTTCATGATGACGCACTTTCTTCAACTGTATATATGAAAATAAAAATAATAAAATCGCTATAAAGCTCCCCACAATTTCAAACATCATTTTCCATCCCCTAATTCCTCCCACTTTAGTAGGTCATTGTATCTTTTATTATACTCCCGTATAAAGATGTATGCATTTTCATCATTCTTCTCCTAAACAATATTTTTTACATATTTTCTTACAAAAAGTGAATATTTTTCGAATTTTTACTTTGGAAACATTTACAAAGTAGTAAATATAGTTCAAAATAAGAAGAAATAAAAAAGCCCAAATTATTCTTTTTTTGGGAAAACTGGAACAAGGAGAGTTGCTTATGCAGATCGCAGAAACTGGAGATATCATTGAATTTAAAGGTGGAATGCAAGGCCGTGTTCAAAAGGTAAATCAAAACTCCGTTATTGTTGATATAACAATTATGGAGAATTTTAGAGAACTAGATATGGAACCTCTTACAGTTGTAAGCCATAAAAACTATACTGTCATTAATCAACATGCATAATATAATAGAAAGAAAGGATCTGTATATCATACAGATCCTTTCTTTCTATATTAACGATTATCGATCTTTTCTGGATATAAATCGTGATTCATCATGCGGTAGTCTGCCATTTTCTCATACTTAGTTCCTGGGCGGCCGTAGTTACAGTAAGGATCGATTGAAATACCACCACGTGGTGTAAATTTCCCCCATACCTCAATATAGCGTGGATCCATTAATTTAATTAAATCATTCATAATAACGTTCATGCAATCTTCGTGGAAGTCACCATGATTTCGGAAGCTAAATAAATATAGCTTTAAAGATTTACTCTCTACCATTCTTTGTTCTGGAATGTAGCTAATATAAATTGTTGCAAAATCTGGTTGTCCTGTTTTCGGACATAAACTTGTAAATTCAGGACAATTGAATTTTACAAAGTAATCACGGTTTGGATGGTTATTATCAAATACCTCTAAAATTTCCGGGCTATATTCAAATAAATATTTTGTATTTTGATTTCCTAATAATGTTACATCTTTTAAATCTTCATCTAATCTTCCTGCCATTTTAAACATCCCTTCTCATTATACCCCTCGTTTATTTCCCCATACTAACGCATGAAGCTGAGGCAGTACTTTCGCATCATTCATTTCTTTACAATTCACAGCTTTTTCAATAAGCCACTCATATTTTTCTAATAGTTTTTTTATAAGCACCGCATCATCCACTGTTTTCGTATCATCATTCCCTACTTGTAAGAAAAATGGTACATTCGGATAACGCTCGTGCATCTTAACTGCATATTCAAAATCTTGATCATCGAATACTACTACTTTTAAACTAAAATCTTTCCCTGCTAGTTTATGAATAACAGAATCTAACATCTGAAAATCTGTTTTCATAGTTGAACTTGGTGGTTTTGGAGAAATCGTTACCTCATCAATTTGAAGCAACCAATCTTGCCATTTACTCCCTTGCGTTTCTACCGCTGTTCGCATTCCATTCTCCTTTAATATAGAAAGAAGAAATTGCATATTTTTCAGCAAAACAGGATTTCCACCCGAAATCGTAACATGAGAAAAATTTTCTCCACCAATTTCTACAAGCTCATTCCAAATGTCTTCCGGTGTCATTTGTTTAATTTGATCTTTGGCCGATCCATCCCATGTAAAAGCAGAATCACACCAAGCACAGCTATAATCACAGCCCGCTGTACGGATAAACATTGTCTTTTGTCCTACAACCATCCCTTCTCCTTGAATGGTTGGGCCAAATATTTCTAAGACGGGGATTTTACTCATCGAGCATCCACTCCCGTCTTACTTCCGCATAACTAGTCGGCGTCTCAAAAAGACGAACAAATTCAACACGAGCTCCCTTATATTCGTTCGCACGATTATCTTTCGTTAATGCTTCTGCCATCTTTTCATAAATCCAAACGACCATATTTTCAGCAGTCGTATTCATTTCTGGCAATGTTTCGTTTAAATAACGATGATCTAAATAAATTTCTATTTCATTTTTCCAAATCTCTTTTATATCTCCAAAGTCAATTGCAAGGCCTATTTCATTTACATATCCGCTAATTCCAAATACGACTTTATATGTGTGTCCATGTAAATTTTTACATTTCCCTTCATAGCAGTGTAAATGGTGCGCTGCGTCAAATGTAAATTCCTTGCTGACCATTACTCTTTTATTATGATATTTGAGTTGTTCACGCTGAATATCCTTGTCCATTTTTTGCAAATTTTCTACGATGCGAAATCCAAAAAAGTTATCCATTAGTTGCTCGCTCCTTCGCGTTCTTGTAGATACGTATCTAATCCCGCTTTACGAAGTTGACATGCTGGGCATTCACCGCAACCATCACCAATGATTCCGTTATAACATGTTAATGTTTTTTCTCTAACAAACTCAAATGCTCCAAGTTCATCAGATAGTTTCCATGTCTCTGCTTTATCAATCCACATAAGTGGTGTATGAATAACAAACGGATAATCCATAGATAAATTTAATGTAACGTTTAATGATTTCACAAACACGTCACGACAATCTGGATAACCACTGAAATCAGTTTCACATACACCCGTTACAATATGACGTGCTCCAACTTGTTTTGCTAATACAGCCGCAAATGATAAAAATAGTAAATTTCGTCCATCTACAAATGTTGATGGCAATTCACCTTCTTCATGTGTAATCTCCATATCCGTTCTCGTTAACGCATTTGGAGCAAGTTGATTTAATAGGCTCATATCTAGTATCGTATGTTTAATTCCTAGCTCTTTCGCAATTTCCACTGCACAATCAATTTCTAATTTATGACGTTGATTGTAGTTAAATGTTACAGCTTCCACTTCTTCAAACTGCTGTATCGCCCAAAATAAACATGTTGTACTATCTTGTCCACCACTAAAAACAATAACTGCTTTTTCTTTTTTCATTTCACTCATTCTCCTTCTCTACTACGAATAAGAAGAAAGAACGTTCTTGAACTGTCACAATAAAAAAACAAAACAATACCTAATGATATTGTTGTTTCCATAGTTTTTTATAGAGGGAGTTCGCGAACCTCTCCCATGCAGTGCACGGAATTTCTTCTTTCATTGACAAAGATTATTGTAACATATTGTATACTACCAGAAAAAATTTCTGATTTTTTCCGCTATTTCGCATTTCATTTATTTCATTTTATAGTATGATTAATTTAATGTTAGAAGAGAGGAGGCATCCCACTGGAACTCTTTATTATTTACCTCTTTTTAAATATATTATCTATTCTCGTTACAATGCTCGTATATCATTTATTTTGGAATCAGAAAGGGAAACGATCTCCTAAATTAAATTCAGCCATATTTATTGTATTGTGTTGCCTCGCTACCATACTATGTATCACTTTCGCAGCAAAAACAAATAATGGTTTTCAGTTCGACATGCGACATATCGTATTAATTGTCGGCACGTTAACGGGAGGGCCTATTGCTGGTGGTTCTATTTTAGCTGTATTAAACATTTATCGCTTTTTATTGGGAGGAATAGGTGCGTTTCCATCCTTTATCGCTTCTATTCTCCTATTTATTGTTCTACTATTAACATACAAATTTTTTAATCGAAGTTCTAATCATATAAAAATAACACTTGCTATTTTTTACAGTCTTACTTATGGATTTGGTTGGATACCATTTTTCCTTGCAAGTGTTACAAATGAGGCAGATTATATACCACATATCATTGTGTACGAACTATGTACGATGATTGGCACGATCCTTATTTTATATTTACTACACATATTACAAATGCAAGTTCGTCTCCAAAATGAACTTATGAACGCTGAGAAATTTCATTTAATCGGCGAAATGGCAGCTTCTATCTCTCATGAAATTCGTAATCCTTTAACTGCAACGAAAGGTTTTTTACAACTTTTACAGTCAGATACATGTTCTGAGAAAGAACGAAAATTATATATCGACATAGCCATTAATGGTATCGAACAAGCAAATCACGTTCTTACAGACTACTTAACTTTTGCAAAACCGAGTATTGAAAAAGAACAACAATTACAAGTAGAGGAAGAATTACTTCATGCGTTGTCTTTGATCACACCTCTCGCTAATTTAGCAAATGTTCGTATAAATTATATAAAACAAAGTACATCTTTCTTTATCGCTGGCGAAAAGCAAAAACTGAACCAATGTTTATTAAATATTTTTAAAAATTGTATTGAGGCTATGCCTACAGGTGGCGACCTTATTCTTACATTAGTTCCAGACCATAAACATATACAATTATATATAAAAGATACAGGAGTTGGTATGGATCAAGAACAAATAAAACGCCTTGGATCACCTTTCTACTCAACGAAAGAAAAAGGGACCGGACTCGGAATGATGGTCGTCTTCAGCGTCATTCAAGCAATGGATGGAAAGATTGATATTATAAGCGAAAAAGGGACAGGTACAACCTTCTTATTAACTTTCCCACTCATACAAAAAACGTGATGAACTTCATCACGTTTTTTCTGTTCCTTCAACTAATTCTGCAAAAGCTTTCACTTTCCCATGTGGCTTTTGATTTTCTTTCCGAGCTTTCCAGGCGCGCTCTTCTTCTCTCTTTTTCTTTGACATGCTTTTCAACTCCTTCTTTTCTTTTCTCCATGTAGTATTCCAAAATGAGAAAGAAAACTATGCATGAGTAAAAAAGAAAAGAAGCGGTTCCCCACTTCTTTCATTTTAACGCTGTAAAATTGCATGTTTCGCTTCTTTTAGCTGTGTAAGATGTCTTTGTTCGTGTAAATCTAGAAATTGAACCCATTGATATAAATTCAAATCATTAAAAATAGGATGTTTTAATCCATTTTCAAATAATTCTTTTTCATCTATTACACTATGAAGGGCATGTAATAATTCTTGTCGTGAATGTTCAAGTAATTGAATTCCTTGCAGTTTTTTCATTAATGTTTCTGTTGGTTTCATTTGTTGAGGAGCTTCCCTTTTATGTGTACGATCAAGCGTAAGTTGGAGGTCTTTAAATGGAGCAAGTTTTCTTTCTTTTTTTTGCAAAGCATATACAAGGGCAGATGTGACAGACTGTTCAACTAAATGCAAATGATGCAAAATTTGAATAATACTCCATTTATCACGGCGTGGCTTTACATTCACCTCCGTATCATTTAACATTTCAATTTCTGATAACAGCGTGCTTCGTGTAGACTGTAATGAGTGGACTAAAGTTTCTAAACTAACATCCATATTAGATTGAAGCATAGTGCTTTCCCCCCTTTTGTTGGTGAAAAGGGGCGCTCCCCATTAGAAACACCCCTAAAATAATTCTGAATTTTCTTTTATTATCTCATCATTTTTCTATTATGTCGATGTTAAACATAGGAAAAAAGTGCATGTTTTTTTACAATTTTGTGTCGTCAACAGCACGTAACCACGCTTCAATTTCTGTAATTACACTTTTTACACACCCTTCAGCGAATGGTGATGTTAAATTTGCAACCTCTACTAATTCTAAGAATGATTTACTTCCACCTTGTTGACAAAGATTCACATAATCTTCCCAAGCCTCTTGTCTATTATCTCTTGCACGTTTCCAAAATTGCAGTGCACAAATTTGAGCTAACGTGTAGTCAATATAGTAGAAAGGTGAGCTATAAATATGACCTTGACGTTGCCAGAAACCACCACGCTCTAAATAATCATTATCTTCATAATCACGATGTGGTAAATACTTCTTCTCTATGTTACGCCATGCTGACTTACGTTCTGCTGGCGATGCTTCTGGATTTTCATATACATAATGTTGATATTCATCTACAGATACACCGTACGGTAAAAATAGAAGTGCTGAACTTAAGTGTGAGAAATAATATTTATCCGCATCTTCTTCAAAGAATAACTTCATCCATGGCCATGTAAAGAATTCCATACTCATTGAATGGATTTCACACGCTTCATATGTTGGCCAATTATATTCTGGAATTTCATACTTACGACTTTCATATACTTGGAAAGCATGGCCTGCTTCATGTGTTAGCACATCAATGTCACCAGACGTTCCATTAAAGTTTGAGAAGATGAATGGCGCTTTATAATTCTCGATATATGTACAATATCCACCACCAGCTTTTCCTTTTTTCGCAACTAAATCTAATAAATCATTATCGAGCATGAAATTAAAAAATTCATCTGTTTCAGCTGATAATTCTTTATACATCGTTTTCCCGTGATTAATAATCCAATCGGCATCGCCTTTTGGAGTTGGATTACCTGTAGCAAACTCAAAGTTTTCATCATAATAAGCGAGCTTTTCTACACCAATGCGTGCTTTTTGTCTATTTCTTAACTCGGTTGCAACCGGAACGATATAATCTAATACTTGCTGACGATAGTTCGCTACCATTTCAGCATTATAATCTGTACGATACATTCTTGCATATCCTAATTCAACAAAGTTTTTAAAACCAAGTGTTTTTGCGATTTTCGTTCTCACTTTAACAAGCTCATCATAAATGCGATCTAACTCTTCCTCTTTCTCAGCTAAAAATCCGTAGTATGCTTCACTTGCTGCTTTACGTTCACTTCTTTCTTTTCCTTGCATAAATGGAATAAGTTGCGATAACGTTCTTTCTTCTCCTGCAAAGTCAATTTTTGCAGATGCTAATAACTGTGTATATTGTGAAGACAGTTTATTCTCTAATTGTAAATCTTTCACGACTTCATCAGAATATGTTTTCAAATCACACTCCGCAAGAGCAAATAATTGCTTTCCATAATACGCCTCTAATTCTTCGCGGAATGGAGAATGAATTAACGCATTATAATACTTTGTACCATACCCTTGTACAACTGGAGAGAATTCATCAAAGAAATCCTGCTCATCCTTATAAAAGGCATCTGTCGTATCAACAGAATGACGAATGTAACAAAGGTTCCCCATTGTACCAAAGTCATTACGAATTTCGTTAATTGAATTGATAACTTGTTTTTGTTCTTCTACAGTTTTTGCGTTATCAAATTTCTCTAAAGCAACAGTAAATTTCCCTTTTAATTCTTCAATATTTGGCCGTTTATATTCATAGTCTTTAAATGACATGAACAAGCCCCCTCTCCGTTATGTATACCTTTACTATAATTCAATACTTATTCCCAAATCCCCTCTTAGTTTTCAACAAAATTCGGCAGCTTCCATCTTGCTTATATGCAAAAAAGCCTTGGATTTCTTTATCCAAAGCTCCTTTGGAACATATCATCATTTTTCATACTTTCCAATTTTTTTCAATAGCTCGAGTAATTCATCCTTCTCATCCTTCGTTAACATTTCAAAAGACTGATATATAACTTGCTCATGACCTGGAAAAATAGAAGCAATAAAGCTCTCTCCAGACTCCGTTAATTGTGCATAAATAACACGCCTGTCATTTGGACATGGAATTCGTTTTACAAGCCCTTTTTTCTCTAGCTTATCTACAACGTATGTAATGCTGCCACTAGCTATTAAAATACGCTCACCGATTTGCTGAAGTGGTTGGCCTCCTTTATGATATAGTAATTCTAATACAGCAAACTCAGTTGGATTTAATCCGTTACTTTGTATGGATTTATTTGTAGTATCCATAACAGAACGATGTACACGGGATAATGCAATAAATACTTTTAAAGATTGAGAAATGTCTTCTCGCTCATTATTTGATGTCATATCATTTCAACCCTTCACTTAAATTCTCCGCAACAAAAAGAAAAGCAACGTAGCACCTCATTACAACTTCCGAATGAATATTCACTCATTCCTTTTCCTTTCCCTAATGTAATGCAAATGATTCTTGAATAAAAACATGACAATTTTAACATAGTTTATATATAATGATAATAAAAAAAGAAGGAGTACCAAATTTGAAAGTCAAATTACAAAGCATAGTTTTTTACATACTGCTTGTTATACTGCCAACGATAGGGATTGGTGCCACATTTTTTTCATATCACACTTATCAAATGAAACAGGCAAACAAACTATCTGCTCACACTGTTCTCTTTTTATATAGAGACTATTTAGACCATCACCTTGGTGAAGCTATATCTGCCTTAGAAATGCTCGCAAAAGTCGTAGGGACCGAAACTGGCAACATCAATGGGATTAAACAGATTGTACATGATACCGATGGAAATGATCAACGTTTTTCCGGTCTATATTACGCTACGACAGATGGGATGATTACACTCGCATCCCAAGGCGATTCGCCGCCTATTGACGTTTCTGACCGCCAATACATCCAAGATGCATTGCAATCTAAGAAAACAACTGTATCATCAGTTATTACAGATCGCGTTCTTGGACATCAAGCTATTATGATTGCGTCTCCAATATTTAATAGACAAAAGGAACTCTCAGGATTATTATTAGCAAGTTTACGCTTTGACTACATTTCAGCCTCTTTAAATGCTATTAAACCACAATATCATTTCGAAGTGACTGATAAACATGATGTAGTTTTTCTAACCGATGATAATAACGAAACAAGCGATGGGCATTCTAACATGCTTACTACCCCACTCCAAAGATTAAATTGGAAAGTCTCTGTTTCTCCGTTACCTATTCATCAACAAACTTTATACCAGTTAGTTTCAATAGAGTGTATAGCTACTTTATTTTTAATGTCTATTTTATTTTTACTTGCTCAATATATGTTATTAAAACGTCAAACAAAACTAGAAAGACAACAAAATGAACTACAAAAAATTGAATTGGTTGGAACTTTTGCAGCTAGTACAGCTCATGAAATCCGTAACCCTCTTACTGGAATTAAAGGACTCGTTGCTCTGTTAAAAGAGAAATATAAAGATGAACAGGATCAGTTCTACTTTTCCGTAATCGAACAAGAAATAGAACGGATTAATGAAATTGTAAGCGAATTTCTTATTCTTGGAAAACCAACTGCCATCACTGAACAAACATATGATGTAAGAACGATTCTTAATGAGGTATCATTAATTATCCAATCTGAAGCGAATCTACATAACATTGTATTTCATTTACATTTGCCAGACCACCCTGTTCATATACGTTGCTCAAAAGACCATATGAAACAAGTGGTTTTAAACATTACAAAAAATGCAATTGAAGCCATGGCTTCTGGTGATACATTAACCATTGTAGTAACAAACAACGAAAAACACGCACACTTGCAAATTATTGATACTGGAAAAGGGATTCCTAAACATATTCAAAAACACCTCTTTCATCCGTTCTTTACTAATAAAGATACTGGAACAGGTCTTGGGCTTGTTATATGTAAACGAATTGTAGAGATGTACAATGGGCATATATTTATTGATAGTAAAGAAAACAAAGGAACGACAGTTCATATAGAGATTCCATTACACATAGTATAATTATCCTTATCTTAAAAGGGTAATTATACTTATTTCATAAAACCAGCTACAAACATTCTCCAAAAATTGTTTGATTTCCCTTCATACCCAATTTGAAAAATAGGAACCTTTATAATTGAAAACCATTTCGGTGTTTGTTTTTCTTTGTAACGCTGATACTGTACGATAAGCTTGTCCAATTCTTGACTAACTTGAATTGTCTCCATACTATTTAACCCACTTGTTAATCCTAAATGAATCATTTCTTCACGTTTCATATGAATATCATGCGAAAGCTTTTCTAATGTGTACTTCCTTTTTACAGTAAACATCCATATCCCCCTTATTTTTCTTCAATACTCTCAACGCCTCTTCTACTTTAGCCCTTTAAACACTTAATCCTATTTAAAATTGAAGAATCAGAAAATTTAACATTTTTCCCCTGTAATTTACAAATCTTTACCCTCACTTTGAGAATTATTACAAATTATTCTATCTTTGTAAATACATTCGCAATAATAGACATTTTTTTCATCTTCTTTTTTGTAAATACTCAGTAAACAGTGGATTCTCTATTTTCAATGTACTTTTCTTCGACATTTTTTGTTTAATTTATGTAAAAACGCAAAACATAATGATGATTGATAAAGTGAAACTTGAATTAGTGGGGATTTTGTTCATCCCCCACTAATTATTAGCCTTCACCAATCGAGCGCTTACGGGCAGTGGATCTCCCACCTAACTTCTTTGCTCCAGCCGAATTTTGAGGTGGGAGTCTTACTGCCCGCAAATAGCGGGATAAAATAGAAAGGAAATATTTATATGCGCAAATATACCATTGCATTTCTCGTCTTCACCCTGTTCATACCCTTCTTCTTCTTTCCTATTCAAGCAAACGCTCATACGAATAAGGTTGCTATTGTCATCGATGATTTCGGCAATAATATGAAAGGCACAGATAAGATGTTATCACTTCCAATTCCACTCACTGTTGCTGTTATGCCATTTCTTCCTTCTACTAAACAAGACGCAATAGCTGCCCATAAAAAAGGGCATGAAGTTATTATACATATGCCAATGGAACCAATTAGAGGAAAAAAAGAGTGGCTTGGACCAAAAGCGATTACAACAGATTTAAGCGATGAAGAAATAAACAACCGACTCGAACAAGCAATTCAAGAAATACCTCATGCAATAGGAATGAACAATCATATGGGATCAAAAGTAACCGCTGATGAAAGGATTGTACGTCTTATACTTTCTGCCTGTAAAAAACACGGTTTATTTTATTTAGATAGTAAAACAAACCCTAATAGTGTTGTCCCAAAAATCGGTAAAGAATTAGGCGTGCCTATTATTGAAAACCAATTATTTTTTGATGATGTATATACGGTAAGTCACATTTCAAAACAAGCACAATTACTCATAAAAAAAATCCAAGACAAACCCATTATGGTAGCTATCGGACACGTTGGGGCTCCAGGTGAAATTACATCACGTATTATCGAAACTTCTATTCCTAAAATTCGTGAGCATGCAGACTTTATTTTTTTATCTGATTTAGCGCTATCTCCACCTTCTGTTTCAAAATAAGATTCATTTCTCGCACTAAAAAAGGTACCTATCTACATATAGCAGATAGGTACCTTTCCTTTTCAACTTAAATATAATCTACATGACTCACCCTGAATCCCTTTTTCTCTATCTTTTCAATTAATTGCTTTAATTTTTTTTCATTTAACTCATCCGATATATTTACGATAACACGGCGAATATATTGATCACCATTATCAAGCGTAAACAGCCCACCGATATTATATGCTTTTAATAATGTCCCAAGCTCTTTAATTGTTCCCTTACAATCTTGTGTTGCAATTGTTAATATATAACCACCCGTCCGCATACCGAACGAATCCTCAATAACATCAAATACATTAGAATGTGTTAAAATGCCGACAAATTCATTATACTCATTTAAAACCGCTAAAAACGGGAGACGACGAATAACGTAAAAAGCTCTAAAAAAAGAATCCTTTTCAAAAATAAACGAATTTGGATTTTCCAGTACATCTTCTGTACTTACATCCTCTAATCTGCTATTACACTTCTTTTCTAAAAGATCTACTTTATAAATAATCCCCGTGAATTCCTTCTCATTTTCTGCTAATACAGGGATTGCGCGAAATCCCGTTTCATTCATAATTTGTAACGCCTTTTCACCAGAATCATTCGTTTTACAAAATGTCACCTGCTGTTTTGGCAGAAAATGATATTTAACTCGCAAAATATGTTCCTCCTTACATGTCAACATGTAATCTATATATAATAAGGAGACCTATATTTTATGAGTGAAATTTCTTTTTAAAACGCTTTCATTTTTATGGAATGGTAATCTCTGTGAATACATCTTTATATAACAGAACTTTTTGCCCCTTTTATCATTAAAAGCTTTACGTGATAGTTCATTAAATACTCTATACCTTCCAACCATTTTTTCGCTTCTTCTGGAGTTTTCCCCCACACGATCATTCCGTAATTATGAACAAGGACTACTCCTCCACCTTCAATAAAATTCGGAACATTATTTTCTAATAAATTAGCGAATTTCTTTTCATCTTCTACAATTGGAATTGTCATTTCTGTAATACCATCTTTTCCAAAAACACGTTCCACACTACGTTTTTCGAATGTTACTTCTCCTTCTTTCCCATATAGCTCTGACATTAAATGACTATCTACAGTCTGTACTTGTAAAATGCATTCTGCACTACTTTTTTTATAAATATCCGCATGCATAAATGACTCTATAGCTGGTTTTTCTTCGTTTTCAAATACTGGCTCACACATGCAATTTACGACAATAAAATCTTCTTCAGAAAATACCCCTTTATCTCTTCCCTCTACATTCACTAAAAATGTTAATGGCTCTTTTGACGTACACATCGATAAACTAATTTTCGTACCATAAAACCAATCGCGAAGTGCCAATTCTGCTTTCACATCTTTTAATTCGTTCCATTTTTTCAGAAAAAATAACATTTCGTCACCCCCGGCGTAATATTAATATAATGTTCAAATCCTTTCTATATAAAAGGAATGTTTTTTGATTATTCTAAAAATTTAATTGAATTATCACACGAGAATGCCTTTTTGTCAATATCGTTTCAGCACCTATCGGAAAAATAGGCCTATCACATGTAAACACTCCTGTCTATTTAGCACTTGATTTTGTACATATAAAAAATACGTTATTCTTCTTATTAAAGAATAACGTATTTTTCTCATTTATTATTTTTTTATTGCCTTATACAGAAATTGCGCATATTGCTCACGTGTTACGAAATCATCCCCTAAAAAGTTCCCATTCCCGTCACCTTTTGATATATTATTATCCACTAATGCTTTCACATATCCTTCTGCCCAATGACCTGTTGGTACGTCTGTAAAGTTCTCCAAATTATTTTCATTTTCATTTAACTGAAATACTTTTTGTAATACTACTGACATCTCGTACCTAGTTAATACTCCTTCTGGACGAAACTTACCTGTACCATCTCCTTGCATAATTCCAGCTTGTGCAACTGTAGCAATATCTTGCTCAAACATATGCCCTTTCGTATCAGTAAACATCTCTTTCTGCTCTACTTTACTTTCTAATTTCAAGTACCTTTGTACTAAAGACGCAACTTGTCCACGAGTAATATTATCCCCAAATCCAAATTTACCATTTCCATATCCTTTAAAAATATCTTCTTTCGCTAAATAGTTAATTGCTGTCTCTGACCAATGTCCTTTCGGCACATCATTAAATTCTATTACTGCTTCTATTTTCTCGTCTTCTTTAGAAGGATTGTCCTCTTTACTTTCTACTACATTTTGAATAACAGATCCTGTGAAGAAGATTCCTGTATCTGCAAATGGGTCTTTCACACCAAATTCATATACTTTCTCACCTGGTGTACTCCACTTAACTACATCGTTACTATACGTACCATCTTCACTCTTCAAACGAATTTTTGTAGAGATTTTACCATCTTTTTCGTATACAGGTACTTTCACTTCTTTATTTACTTCTGTGTCCGCTAAAAAGACTTTTTGATTTTGAACATTAATGTAAGCTGTCTTACTTAGTTCCACAACTGGTCTCACATCGCGGATTTCATTTGCCACAAAACTTAGAAATACTAACTTTTTCAAATTGCTAACTGGTGTTAAGTCTGAAATATAATTTGCCTCTAAATCAAGCTTTTGTAAGTTTACTAGACTTGATAATGGAGTAATATCCTTTAACTCATTATTAGGTAAATCTAATTCTGTAAGCTGAGTCATTTTAGCAAGTGGTGTCACATCTTCAATTTGATTTTTCCCGATAAATAATTTATTTAATTGATTCATTTGATCAATACCCGATAAATCTTTAACTTTATTACGCGTTAATACTAAATCCTTTAAAGGTAATGAATATAACGGTTTAATATCTTCAATTTGATTACCTGCTAAAGTTAAGTATGTTACATTTTTCAACGCGCTTAATGGAGCAACATTCGTAATTTTATTATTTGCTAAATTCAAGTAATCTAGTTGTTCCATTTTCGCTAATGCTGTTACATCTTCTATTTGGTTGCCTGATAGATATAAACTTTTTACATTTTTCATTTCAATTAGTGGTGCAATATTTGTAATTTTATTATTACTCAAATCAAGAGATTCTAAATTATCCATCTTAACAAGTGGTGTTACATCTGAAAATTCATTACCACGCAAAGCTAAATGATTTAATTGCTTTAAATTCGCAAAGAACGACGGATCTGTTATCTTCGCATTCGCAACTGTTAAAGATTTTAAATTTGGCATATATTTTAATGCACTATAATCCAGAATCTCATTCGTGTTTAAAAACAAGTCCTTTACTTGTAATAACTCCTCTTTCGTAATTGGTGTATTTAAATCTTTTCGATTAAATACTTTTTTATTAACAAGTTCTCTTAATTTGTTATCTGTTATCATATTTTGACTATCAACTGGATGATCCGTTTCCGTATTGCCTGAATTAGAGTTATCATCTGGTTTCTCTGTTTCTTTGTCACCTACAGTTGGATCTTTAATTTCAAATTGAACTTGATATTTGTGATCATATCCGATGGCCGGAATAAGTATATGCATTTGCATATTATGCTTCTTCTCAAATTCGCCAATTTCAAATTGGACTACTTTCGTTCCATTTTTCCTCTTATCTTCTGATAAAACTTTCACATCTTGAAATACACCAGGTTGGTTTTTATCCTCTATTCTAAGATATTGAAAATAATCGCTATCTTGTATTGTTACAGTAACGATTTTTTTCCCGTCTTTAATTGCTACTTTAGGATTTTTTATGTACTGAGAAACCATAGATGGCTCATCTTTTTGATCCTTATATATTTTAATCTCAGTATCATACGTGCGATCACTGGCTGCTGCTACCGACTGGTTTGCTTCAATTTTTATTGCTGCTAACGCTGGAGTAGAATACGCAGCAAATGGAATAGCTAATGTTGTTGCTACTACTAGAGCTTTAATATAACTTTTTTTCAAAATAATATCCCCTTATCTTATATATATTTCAATTGATAATTACTATCAATTACTAACATAATAAATGATAATGAATCTCATTATCATTGTCAACAAGAATATTACATTAAGTTTATATTTCCATAGATAAAAAATAAAAAACCCTTTACTCAAAGGGCTTTTTTGCCTATCGTATGAAGGATTTCACTTTTTTCTTTTTCATTAATAACACCAATTTTTTGCAAAATGTTTGCATACAATACAAGTTTATTATATATCCGTTCCGACATACTTTCCCTTCTTTCCTTCGACCAACTTTTTTTGTATTGGTAAATTATATGAACGAGATGAGAAAATGTGTCCACTTTTTGCATAAATACAAAGCTTTTATTTTTTTACTTGCTGCTAGTAAAACTCCCACCTAAAAATTAGGTGGGAGTCTAAACGTATTCAATTCATTTAGCAAACTGTCCATTGAATATTATGCTTTTTGACTTCTTCTTCAAAACTATAGGGCATTTTCTTATCACACATAATATGTTGAATACGAGAAAATCCTGCTATTCGGTAGTTCCCTTTTACGCCTACCTTTGTATGATCGCATAAAATATACGTTTTCTCAGCTAATTTCATCATCGCTTCTGACAGTTTCGCCTTTTCTAATTCAAAGCTAGAAACCCCAAAACCTTGCAACAACCCATCAATCGAAACGAATGCTTTATGAAAATGAAATTGATGAATTACTTGCTGTGAAATAGACCCCGACACACGTGAATGTTTTGGAGATACTTTCCCGCCTATAAATAAAACTTCACCGTGAAACATCTTTTTATTAATAGAAGAAATTAATTGTGTTGCTACTGGAAATGAACTTGTTACAATCGTTAAATTTTTACGATGAACAAGATATGGCACCATTTGAAGTGGTGTACTTCCATCATCAATCGCAATAACATCTCCATCTTCCACAAACGTTGCTGCTTTATACCCAATTCTTTTCTTCTCTTCTATATGCAGCATCTCTCGTTCTAACATCGGTGCCTCTATCCCAGCTCCCGGAAGTTGAACGGCTCCACCGTACACTTTCTTCAATTTTTTTTCACGATCTAATTCTTCTAAATACCGACGAATCGTCTCTGTTGATACTGCGAACTCTCTCGCTAATTCTGAAACTTTTACTTTTCCTTTAAACTCTACCTTCTCAAGAATTGTCCTCTTTCTCTCTTCACCTACTACAGACATAGCCTCACCCCATTTATATCTACCTCATAAACTGTCTTACTTATACAAAGTTATAATTTTCTTTTTCAGTGAAAATCTCTTCATGAATATAAATACCGCGCTTTTCTAGTTCGTCAAAAATAATTTGTGGATTTTCGAAAGCTTCTTCAGGAGTAATAACACCGACTTTATTAACTACTCCTTTTGCAATTAACTCTGTAGCGATTCCAAATGGGATACCAACATTTCTTGTATAGGCCCTTAATTTCTCCCAACCTACTACAGAACCGTCAGATAGCGGATGTGTATGGTATAACACATGCCTTTGTTTTTGATTATTTTTCATACCTACTACTTCTACATGAAGTGCATAACCATAAAGCTCTGTTTCTTGTCCTTCTTTCGATTTTAATAGATACTTCGAAATACAATCCATAATACCAATTTCTTTACCCTTTATTTCAATTTGATCATTACGCAATATACCATAATCATATAAAGCACGAACGAGCTGCATATTTTGCTCTGGCCAAGTTCCTCTTGTTTCAATAAGCTGTACACCTTTATCCTCCAGTGCCTTCGCTAACGTAATCGTTTCTGAATGCGGGATTATATACTGCATTGTTTTTCCGTAAGGTGCTGGTAATTCAATTTCTCTCGGGCGCGCAAACGGAGGTACTTGCTTGAATTCACCTTCCTCATACACTGTACGCGTCGGCAAATGTGGATCATATTCATATGTCGTTGTCTCTGTAATTGATGCAGAAAAAGCAATTGGACGATACGAGCCATGACTTACTCGAACTGACTCTACAGTATCTAGCTGATTTGCTGCATACATGGCCATCATTTGCGTTACACCTGGTGTCATACCAAACCCAGGTAAACATGTTGTTCCATGTTGAACAAATTTAGAATGGGATTCATTTTCTTCACCGAATCCATTTAAGTTCACACCGTGACAACCGGCCTCTGCGATACAGCGAGTAGACAATCCATTTAACTTTATCGTCGTACCATCCATTACAATGTTATAGCCCTTCATTTTTGCGACCGTATCCTCATGATTTGTCACATCGACTTTCACAAAATCAACACGAGGATCATTTAACCACTCTACTACTTTTCGGCCTTCCTCTTCATTAAAATCGGCTACCGTAATCGTCTCAAAAGATGAAAATTGAACTAAATCTAAAATTGCTTCACGACAAATTTTACCTGCTCCACCTAAGCAAAATACTTTCACCCTATAACAACCCCTTTAGCAATACTATCAACTAAGCGATTAATATCGTCTTCATGTACATCACCGATATTTCCAATGCGGAACGTATCTACTTTCGAAATTTTACCTGGATAAATAACAAATCCATATCGCTTTAATTCATTATATAGCTGCAAAAATTCAAATCCTGCTTCTGGATAAATGAAAGATGTAATAATAGGAGATTGATATTTTTCATCTACTAATGGCTTAAAGCCTATTTCTTTCATTTTGTGCACTAGTAGTTTTTGATTGCTATAATATCGATTGTAACGGGCTCTTACCCCGCCTTCTTCTTCTAATTCAAGCAATGCCTGATAAAAAGCATGTACAACATGTGTAGGTGAAGTAAAGCGCCATTTCCCATTTTGCTCTTCCATCGTTTCCCACTGATCATATAAATCTAATGATAAAGAACGAGCTTGTCCTTTACATTTCAATAGTTCATCACGATTTGCGATGACAAAACCGAATCCGGGAACACCTTGAATACATTTATTCGCACTACTAATTAGAAAGTCAATTTGCAACTCAGCGATATCTATTTCAATACCACCGAAACTACTCATTGCGTCAACCAGTGTAACTTTTCCATATTGTTTTCCCAATTTACATACGTCTACAATTGGATTAATAATACCTGTAGTTGTTTCACAATGAACAACTACAATATGCGTAATCTCTTTATCTTGTTGTAATAACTGTTCTACTTCTGCAATATTAGTAGGCTCCCACTCTTCTGTTTGACTGACCACCACATCTATATGTAACATCTCTGCCATTTGTACAATCCGCTTACCATACGCACCATTTGTACAAACTAGCAGCTTTCCGTTTCTAGGAATAACAGAACCAATTACTGCTTCAACCGAAAACGTACCGCTTCCTTGCATTAAAACTGTTGTGTACTTTTCTTCCTCCTTTGTCGCTAACGATACAAGCCTATTTCTTACATCTTGCACCATCGTGTTATATTCAACATCCCACGTACACCAATCGTATAACATAACTTCTTTTACAGTTTTTGTTGTCGTTAATGGTCCTGGTGTTAATAATAAATAGTGATTTTCATTCATGATCGTGTGCCCCCCTTTATGAAATAATAAGTTCTTGTTTCTCGATATGTTCAATTACGTTTTCGAGCTCCTGCATCGTTTCAATTGTAAAATGAGCCCCATTTTCAACGAAACGATTACGAACTACTTCTATTTTTTCACGAAGATCTAACGGATCCATATTCTCAACTTCCTCTTCCGTTAAACCGAGCTCACTACTACCGAGGATTACACCAACTGTCCACATTCCAGCATTTCGGCCCTCTTTCATATCTGACACGGTGTCTCCAACTTTTATCATATGATTCATTGGGTATACACAGAGTTCCATCGCATTTTTATAACACATCCACGGATATGGACGACCTGCTGGAACATCATTTGGCGTCACAAGAAAATCAGGTTTATACCCTTGTATTTCTGCTTCTTTTGCAACAATGTCCATCATTTCTCTCGTATAACCAGTTGTTGATCCAATTTTAATACCTCTTTCACGTAGTGAAGAAACCACTTCTTTTACCCCATCAATTAGCGTGGCATAGTACGGTAAAATAGCAAAGAGAATTTCTTCAAACTCTTCATACATCTCATGAATGTCTTCTTCTGTTGGTAATTGTCCGAAGACACGCTTCCACTCATTCGAAATACGGGGCATTTCCGTTAATACCCTAACATGATCAATCTTCAATAACCCCATTGGTTTACGAGCTTCTTCTGCTGTAATTTCAACACCGCGTTTATGAAAAATCTTCATGAATACTTCTAATGGTGCAAAACATCCGTAATCAACTGTCGTACCTGCCCAATCAAAAATAACTGCTTCAATTTTCATTCTATCCATCACCCTTCTTACTTATCTTTTTTGCCATTGTGACGTTCGGTTACGAAGTGCTTTCGTTCCCCATTCATATACAACCCTCACTACAATATTTGTAACAACAATAAGTACACTCATTGCAGCTGCTGGTGCTACATTTCCTGCATCATCCATATTTACAATTGATACAGCAGCTAGTTTAAAATCAGCCGCGTATAAGAACACTACTGCCGATACAGTTACCATTGAATTTACGAAATAGTACATAACCATTTCTAAAATAGCTGGTAAACACATCGGTACTGTTACTCGAAAGAAAGTTTTATAGAATGGTACACTCATCGACTGTGAAACAAGTTCAAACTCTCGGTCCAGTTTCTTTAAAGCAGTCGTTGCGGTAACAAACGTTACAGAGTAAAAATGTATGATATTTACTAATACTAAAACAGCAATTGTGCCATATAAGGAATGAAACGGATTTGTTACTGAAAGTCCTAGAATTTGAATTGTTGGTTGACTGAAGAAAAAGACATATCCTAATCCAAGTACTAATCCAGGAATCGCTAACGGTACAATAGAAAAAAAGTAGCCTACTTTTCTGAAAAAATGTAGCTGTTCTATTTTTTCAATCGCATAAGCGAACACAAATGTTAAAATCGCACCGATAACTGCCGTAACGGCTGAGACAATTACACTATTTTTAAACGCTTCAAGTCCGTCTCCTGTCAAACTTGAAAAATTAAAATGCTCAAGTGTAAAGCTCATATTATAGGGCCATACTTTCACACTTGCAGCAATACCAACTGCCACAAATAAAAGAATGATCATAGACGTGACTACGCTACAATATACGAATGAAATAACATCTCTTTTCTTATTATTTATTATTCTGTAAGGTACTGCTTTTGAAGATAAAAGATTCGCCTGTTTTCTTTGCGTAATACGATCAACTGCAAATGCGAAAATAGCTGGGATCAATAAAATCATTCCGACAGTTGCGCCCATGGACATATTTTGCTGTCCAATTACTTGCTTATATACGTCAGTAGCAAGTACGTTATATTGTCCTCCAACAATTTTAGGTGCCCCAAAATCAGTGAAACTAAGTGTAAATACAACGAACATCGCACTAATTAATCCGTATTTCACACTAGGTAAAGTAACCGTAAGAAACTGTTTCACTTTACTTGCACCCAACATATTAGAAGCTTCATATAAACGATAATCAGAACCTTGGAGAGCAATTAATAAAATAAGGAATGCTTGCGGAAATGTATACATAACTTCAGCCATTACAATTCCTACTGGTCCGTATAACGGTATTTGTATTCCTTCAAATAAACCAAACATCCCTTTTGTTATTAACCCTTGATTACCAAATAAATATGTAAGCGCAATACCGTGCATCATCGTTGGTGCGAATAATGGTAATAATGCTATGTATTGAAATACGCGCTTTCCAAAAACATTTGTACGAGTGATCGCATATGCGTAAGCGAAAGCGAGTGTAACCGAAATAATTGTTGTAGCGCCCGAAATCCATATCGTATTTTGTAATGATTGAACTAGCGTTGGTGTTGTGAAATATTTACTGAAATTCGCAACACCAACAAAAGCTCCATCTTTATCATAAAAGGCTTGTGTAAACAGTTGTAATAAAGGCAATACAAGCATGATAAAAAATGAAAGAAGCATACCAATAATTAATAGTCTTTGTATCCACTCTTCTTTACCGATACGTCTCTTAATCTTTTTTTTTGTACTTTCTACCTTAAAGTTTTCTAACATCTCCATCTATACAATGACCTTCTTTCCATATGACAACATATGATTTTCTAAGAAAGAGATTTGAATTGGCTTTCCTTTTCTAATAGCAGTTTCCTCTACTTCTGATGCCAATATATCCACTACAATTTTCTCATTATAAAGGTGTGTTTTCTCTTCTATGACCCGCACTTCCGTCCGGTATACAGAACCGCGAAATTCCATGCTTTCTACAACTGTTTTAATACCATTATTTTGTACAACTGTTACATGTTCAGGACGAATTGCATGTTCTTCGTTATTTTTCGAAAAGAAATTAATAGAACCAATAAAATCTGCCACAAACGGATTGGCTGGTCTTTGATAAATCTCCTCTGGTGTTCCAATCTGCATAATTTCCGCATGATTCATTACAACAATTTTATCAGCCATCGTTAATGCCTCTTCTTGATCATGCGTTACCATAATAGTTGTTACTCCCACTTTTTCTTGCAAATCACGCATTTCTCTGCGCAACTTTTCACGCACTTTTGCATCTAAAGCAGATAATGGCTCATCAAGTAACAAAATATCGGGAGACAGAGCGAGCGCACGTGCAAGTGCTACTCGCTGCTGTTGTCCACCAGACATTTGAGCAGGATATTTATCTTTTACATTCAGCAAATCAACAAGTTCTAACGCCGATAGCGCATTTTCTTTTACTTCTGCTTTTCCATATTTTTTTGTTTTTAAGCCGTATTCAATGTTTTCAAGTGCAGTTAAATTCGGAAATAATGCATACGATTGAAAAACCATTCCGAAGTTCCTCTTTCCAGGTGGTAATGCTGTAATATCTTTTCCATTCACAGCAATACTACCTGTTGTTGCCTCTTCTAGCCCCGCTAAAATTCGGAGCAATGTCGTTTTCCCACAACCACTTGGGCCTAATAAACAAACAAACTCATTTTTTTTCACAGTAAAAGAAATATCCTTTAACGCTGTAAATGCATCAAACTGTTTTTGAATGTGTTGAATTGATAAATATTCGCTCATTTTTCTCTCTCCCACTCACTTACTTTTTCGGTTCTGCTTTTTGGCCAAACTCTTTTTCCCATTTTTCTAAAATTTTGTCACGATTTTCTGCTGCCCATTTAAAGTCATTCTTTTTATATAACTTTTCTGTCACATCTTTAGGGAATCCATCTGGAAGTTTATAATCATTTTTAATTGTCGCAAATCCATTTTTCTCGAAGTATAACTTCATTACATCATCTGTAATTGCCCAATCTAAAAATGCTTGCGCTAATTTATCATTTTTAGCATTATCTTTTTTAATAAGTGCGTTCGCTTCTACTTCCCAGCCTAATCCTTCTTTCGGCAGTACAACTTCAACTGGTGCACCTTTTTGTTTCTCTTTCAAAGCACTATAAACCATTGATACACCAACTGGATATTCACCTGCGCCTGCTAATTTCGCTGGTTTTGAACCTGAATGAGTATAAGTTGCCATATTATCATGAAGTTTCTTCATGTAATCCCAGCCCTTATCTTCTCCCATAATTTGTAGCCATGCAGAAACTGTTAAAAATCCTGTTCCAGAAGAAGCCGGATGCGGCATAACTAGCGTTCCTTTATATTCTGGTTTCGTTAAATCTTCATATGATTCTGGCATCGGTAAATTTTTCTTCTTCAATTCTTCTTTATTTACAGCAATCCCCGTCATAAATGCAGTATTTCCTACCCATTTTTCTGGTTTCTTATCGTCTTTAAATTGCGGAAGGACACGATCTGCTCCTTTTGGAGAGTATCCTTTTAACATATCTTTTTTCTCTAAAGCTAATAGACTAGACGCTGCAGTTCCCCATACAACATCTGCTTGTGTATTTTTTCCTTCAGCTAGCAATTTCGCTGTAATAACTCCTGTTGAATCACGAACAATGTTCAACTTCACGTCTGGGTACTTCTGTTTAAAAGAATCAAGATAAATTGGTACAAGCTCTTCTTCAATCGCTGTGTAGACAGTTAATGATCCAGATAATTTATCATCTTTTACTTTTGCTCCAGCACTTTCTTCTTTCTTTGCACCACACCCCATTAATAACGAAAATACCATTCCAGTTGCTACAGCTTTAAAGATTGTTTTTTTCACTGTCTCTCTCTCCTTTTACAAATCTTATGTACAACTCTAATATAAACAACTAGTGTAAAAGCAGTATTAAACCAACATTAATCTTTTGTTTGTTGTTTGTTTTTGTGTAATACGTTGCTACTTCTATGTTTTTTCGCATTTTTCTGCTAATATCAAACGTGAAATTTACAAATAATTAAAAAAACCTTTATAATCCCACAAAAAAATGAGGCGTTTGTAAAAAACGCCTCATTTTTGTTTACCTTTTTTTGAATTACGATTTGCATACTTCGCACTATTTTCTCCTTCATACTCTAATGCAAATTCTGCATCTGGTAAGCTTTCTTTCGGAGTTTTATTATTATTAATTGCTGCATTTTGTTTTACTTTTCTTTTTACCAACATATTCACCTGCTCTCACGAAATAACTTTCTATTCTAGTTTGAAACAACTTACAGTAATTATTACTGGGAAGTGTTAACAAGTACATAAGAGCTTATAGATGGAAATACTACATACGAACAAGCCATTACAAAAAGGAGCGATTACTTTGAAAGAAAAAGAAACGATACAATCGCCAATTTTAGACGAGACGCTCCCTCATCAAATGAACTTTCCTTCTTTTAAAGGCACAGGCAAAAAGATGCAACAACCTTTTATAAATCAATATGATGTTGTAATTGGAGACAGTAAATACGATTCCACTAACAGTCCTCTTAATAATTGGAGTGATGAGGTAGATCCTGCCATTATGGCTGGGGAAGAATGGATCCATCCTACAAATGATATCGGATGGATTGCAGAAGAAAATCAAGAATTACTTAAAAACGAAGTTGATAATAAAAATGATGCTTTTATGCATCCCCAATTCGGAATTAACGACTAAAAAAACCATTCTACCTAACTCAGGTAGAATGGTTTCATACTATCCAATAATAATTCGCTCTTTCGGGTACTTATAGCGAGCTGGTTGCTCTCTTCCACCACTAGCTAAAATAAATGTCAAAATACCGACGCGTCCGATAAACATAAGTACAATAAGTACAAGTTTACCAACAGTTGTTAAATCAGGAGTAACACCTGTTGATAGTCCCGTCGTTCCGAAAGCAGAACAAACTTCAACGATTAAGCTCATAAGCGGTACATTTTCCGTAATAGATAAAATGAATAGCGCTGAGGCACATAATAAAATCCCCATCGTCATAACGACAGATGCTTTCAACACGTCCTCTTCATGTAGCTGGCGTTTGAAAACTCGGACTGTTCTCCCGCCTCTTGCAAATGTATATAACGATAATATACTAACTGCAAATGTTGTTGTACGTATTCCGCCCCCAACTGAACTTGGAGATGCCCCAATGAACATTAATATACTCATAAATAAAAGCGTTGGTTGTGATAATTCACGTATGTCCATTGTAGCGAGTCCTCCACTTCGCGTCGTCACAGATTGGAATAATGTATAAAATACAGTTTCATGCCATGACTTTCCTACTAAAAAATGATTTCGTTCTAATAGAAAAATCATAATTGTTCCAACAATAACGAGTACAAAAAATGTCGTTGTCGTCAATTTTGTAAATAACGAAAAGCGAAATAGTTGTTGTCGCCTTTTACTAAGGAATTGTTTTACTTCCATTAACACTGGGAAACCGATAGCTCCTAAAATAATAAGCAACATATGAATCATTTGAACAATATAATCTTTTTTGTACGGAATAAGTGATTGTCCTGTTAAATCAAATCCTCCGTTCGTTGTTGCGCTCACAGCGGCAAAGAAACCGTGAAAATAAGCTTCTTGCCAAGTCGGGAAATATAGTAAGAATCTTGTACCTAACAGTATTGCTCCAATGAGTTCTATCGAAATAATTACAATTAAAATAGAACGCATCAATTCTACAAGGCCCGATAAATTCCCTTGGTTATGGTCTGCCATAATTAATCTTCTTCTTTGCAAACCAATCTTTTTCCCCGTTATAATCCAGACGAATGTACCAAGCGCCATAATTCCTAATCCGCCTAATTGTAAAATAAGGGCTAAAACAATAATTCCTGCCGTTGTAAACGTATCTGAAATCGTAACAACAGACAGTCCCGTAACACTTACCGCACTAACAGATGTAAATAGTGCATCGATAAATGTCCATTTCACTTCAGGCTTCGTAACAAATGGTAAACTAAGCAAAATTACCGATACGACTACTGCTAGTAAATAAAATACAACGATAAGTTGTACGGGACGTAACTTTTGTAAAAACTTTTTTATATCTCTCATTCCATCACTTCGCTACCTTTTTTTTCTATCGATTAAATAAAGAAAAATCATCACTTTCTTCATTTGTAAATAACTGCTGAAATAGTTTCGCAAATACCATTCCGTATACAGTTCCATTTCCCCCATACGGCAGTGCGTAATATAAATTATGTATTTTTTTATCTTCTTTTAAAATAGGAAGACCGTCATGACTGCCACCAAATGCTGCTGCCCAATAGTACTCTGCCCGTATATTTTTATACTGCGGGAACATTTCTTTTACAATGTTAATAAGAAGATCACGCTTATGCAATAATTTCGTATCGCCGATTTTTTGAATTTTCAGCGCCTCATCTAATCCGCCTATAACAATGCGGTTTTGATACGTTCGACTATACAAATACGGACGTGCTGTTTCCCAAATTAACGATTGCTCATGCCAGCCTTCAAAATAATCTATCTTATTTGTCACAACGGCATAAGACGTTTCTACTGTTGTATTTTTTTCTTTCTTTCCAAAAATTGCTTCATAACCTGTCGCCATAATAATATTCTTTGCTACTATTTTATTTCCTGTATTCGTGTAACAAATTAAATCATTTTGGATTTGTTTAATATGTAATGCCTCTGTATGTTCGTATATAGTAGCGCCCATTTGTTTCGCTTTATGCAAAAGACTATGCGCTAATAAATACGGATTCACTTCTGCATCACCGCTTGTATATAACGCTGCTTGTTTTGCAAATGAATAACGTTTCTTAATATCAGACTCTGTAAAATATTCAACCGGAAATCCATAATGGCGTAACGTATTATATTCTTCTTGTAAAAATGAAACATCCTCATCTCTACTTGCATAATACAAACTATTTCGCGGAATAAAATGGGGATCAATATCGAGAGTTGGCACAACCTTCTCCATTGTTTGCAGCGCTTCATAACAAAGTCTATATGCTCGTACCCCTTTCTCTTCACCAAATGTATGAATAAGAGAGGTTAACGATTTATCATGAACAAATTGTAATAATCCTGTATTTGCAGCTGTGCTACCACATGCAATTGCTCTTTTTTCAATGAGCATAACACGCATTCCAATTTTAGCTAACGAATACGCTATATGAGCACCCGCTTCTCCACTTCCAATTACGAGCACATCACATATCATATCATTTTCTAACGTTGGATAACAAGGTACAGAAACTCCAGAATTCCAAAACAACTTACCAGTCATAAGCTTCATAATTATACTCCTACCATATAATTTTCTCCTTTCTATGTTTCGTCATTTTCCATAAAAAAATCCAACTAACATACGCTAGTTGGATTTTTTCTCTTTAATTAGAACGCTCTTCAAGCCAATTTCCAACCGTCGGATATGTTTGCTTTACAGCCGTTCCACCATACACAATAGACATATGTCCTGTCGGTAAACATACATACTCTTTATCTGTGCTAGAAATATGATCAAGTAAAGCTTCTACTTGACATGGCAGAGCGATATGATCACGCTTCGCAGAAATATTTAAGACATTCGCCTTAATATTTGCAAGGTCTACCTTTTGTCCGCGAATAACGAGTTCACCCTTCACTAATTTATTATTTTGATAAAAATCACGAATCCATTGTCTATACGATTCACCTGGGAACGGAATACCATCGCCTACCCACTTTTGAACTAATTTCCAACTTTCGACGAAGCGCTCATTTTCTGAACGATCGACTAAAGCAACATATGGACCGACAAAGTTTGTAATTGGTTTTAACATCTTATTTCCGAAATCAATCATTTCTGGTGGAATATTTCCAAATGTATCAACTGCTTTATCTAAATTGAAATATTTCTCATCTAATAAAGGACCGTATAACCCTGTTTCAGAGAAATCAAAAGGACTTGTCATAAAAATCAAGTTTCGAATTGGCATGTCCGGATGAAGCGCTGCATAAATAGATGTTAACGTTCCACCCATGCAATAACCAAGTAAAGAAATCTCGTCCGATTTTGCAGTTCTCATTACTTTTTTCACTGCTTTTGCAATATAATCGAACACGAAATCATCAAATTTCAAATGACTATCTTCTAAACCAAATGTGCCCCAATCAAGCATATACACATCAAAACCACGATCTACTAAATATTCCACTAAACTATTACCTGGAGTTAAATCCATAATATACGGTTTATTAATAAGAGCGTATATTAATAAGATTGGAACTCTCTGTGTTTTTTCTTGTTTTGGAATGTAACGATAAAGCTTCGTTTTATTCTTCGTCCAAATAACCTCTTTCGGTGTTAAACCAACTTGTGGTTCTGGTTCGCGTAATAAAACTTCGCTCGCTCTTTTCACACGGCGATATGCTTTACGATATTCTTCTGGGTACAACTCCAATTGCTTTTCCCATTCTGTTACGAATGTAGTCATTTTTTCTATCTCCTTTTTGGTCAATTTCTTTCTAAAAAAAGAAGTGCATTCCTGCTATGGATATGCACTTTTTTCTTACTTCATTACATGTATAATCCGCCGTTAATGTTTAATTGCTGACCTGTGATATACGCACCGTCACGGCATAGATATACTACACCTTTTGCAATTTCATCAGCTTGACCAAAACGTTTTTTCGGGATTTTCGCAACGATTTTTTGACGCACTTCTTCTGGTACTTCTGCTACCATTTCAGTATCAATAAATCCTGGGCAAATTGCGTTTACAGTTACATTTGTTCTTGCAAGTTCTAACGCTAATGATTTTGTAAATCCTAGCATACCTGCTTTTGCTGCTGAGTAGTTTGTTTGTCCAAATCCACCAGCTTGGCCAATAATAGAAGAAATACTAATGATTCTTCCTTCTTCTGCTTCCGATATGTATGGAAGTACCGCACTTGTCGTATTAAATACACTGCTTAAGTTCACGTCAATTACGCGCTCCCAATCTTCACGATTTAATTTTTTGAATGTACGATCTCTTGTAATACCAGCATTATTAACAAGAATATCAACTTTACCAAAATGATTCACAGCTTCTTCTACAAGTCTGTTTGCATCTTCTACTTTAGAAACATCCGCTTGAACTGCATAAACGTCATGTCCTTCTTTTCCTAATTCATTTACTAAGTTTTCAGCTGCTTCTTTACTGCTGTTATAGTTAATAACTACTTTTGCTCCCTCTTCTGCTAATGCTACTGTAATTGCTTTTCCAATTCCTTTTGCCCCACCTGTTACGATTGCTACTTTGCCATTTAATTGAACCATTTCTTTTCCCCCTTAAATGAATTTGTGAACGATTGTTATGAATCATTTTGGTACTCATACTAATTGAGTCCATATATTAATTATGTTTCGTTGTTTATACATGAAAAGAGATTCTCCCTCTCTCTTTTACACGTTATAAACAAACGCGATTATCATTTTTTATTTTCTGGCTTATTTACTACAGGCTTTACTTCTTCTTTTACAGGTACTTGTAGTTTAGCTAGTACTGCATTTTGCTTTTCTAGCAATTCTAAAATTTGATCAACTTTCGTTTCTAACGTGCGCATATCTTGTTTTACTTTCGTAACATCACGCTTTAATGTAGGGGCTTGTCCTAATGAATCCACTTTCTCTTCTAGAATTTCCTCGATATTATCAACTTTATTTTCTAAGTTAATAACAAGCGTAGCTACTCTAGCGATATCCTCTCTCGTCGGCACATTCACCTGTTCTAAATAATTTTTTGTCGTATCATTTAATGCTTTTTGATAAAACAAATTCAAATCTAGAACGCTGCCCATCCAAGCAGAATATTCTTCTGTTTTAATTGTTTCATTGAGCGCTTTTCCCCAAAATGTTTCGGTTTGTTCATAAGCATTTTTCCATGCTTGCAATGGATCGAATTTTTGATCAATCACTTCGACTACACTCCCTTTTTCGTTTTTGAAACAATTCAACCTATTCACTATTTTCTAATATTCCGAATAAAACTTCAAGTATATATTTTATTTTTCTTTATTTTCTAACAAATGTATTGACATTAAAAACAGATAGGTGTAAATTGCACTTATAAGCAAAAAATTCCATCTAACTGATTCATGAGGTGATGCACAATCATGCTACATAATGAACCAGAACACCCAGAAAGTTTGGAAAAAAACCAAGCGAAACAACCAAACTCCATGCCAAAAAACTTCTTAGTTCCTTTCTTACTTCTCTGTCTAAAAGACTGGAGTCTTCATGGTTACAAACTTATTCAAATGCTAATGGACATCGGCTTTTCTTCTGTTGACCAAGGTAATGTGTATAGGACACTACGCAAATTAGAAAAAGAAAATCTTATTTCTTCTACTTGGGATACAAGCGAAGGCGGGCCAGCGAAACGAATTTATTCTTTAACAGAATATGGAGAGCAATATTTAACAACATGTGCGACTTCTTTTGAACATTATCAAAATATGTTGCGGACGTTTTTCACGTTATACACCAATGCATTCTTTCCATTTTCTACTTCTCCAGAAAAGGATGAAAAGGATTCTTCATCTTCACCTGGTGGTACAGCAGAGTAATCTGCGTTCACAATATGCAAAAAAACATTTGGAGGTCAAACAATGGAAACTAAGCCATACGAATTAGTCGATGCATTTTGGAAAAACTGGTCTCAATCTCTTTCCCTCTTCTCTTCAGCTGGGAAACAATTAGAGCAACTTACTTTAGAAACGTTAAAACAACAACAAGACGCTTTGCATAAATTAACATCAGGAGTAGATGAACTAGAAAAAGAACTACACCAATTCACTGCTCAGTTCAATAACCAATATACAGACTATGTGAAGCAATTAACTGGAAACTCCTTAAATGATCAAATTAACGAGTGGCAAGAAAAGTGGAATGAGCTTTCTAATCAAATGCACCAACTTACTGTTTCGCCTACGAAAACATCTTTGTCTATTCTTACTCAAACTAGCGGCCAATTTGAAGAAACAACAAAACACTTTATCGAACAACAACAGTCGCAACGTGAAGAGGTTCAAAAACAGTTAGAAGTTTTTTTGGGAGAGTTCAAGTCCAAACAACTAGAACTCGCAAAGCAGTTCGAGGAAAACTCAAAAAATCTATTTACTTCCATCAAGTAAGAAAAATGTGGCAACTAACTGCAGCACAAACAAAACTCTTTCTTCCTCCTACTACATCAAGATGGCTTACATTTTTCGATATGGAAAAGAAGGAGGACAAAATGAATCCATTTCAAGAAGCACAAACTGTTCCGGAGCTTCGTTACGATGAGATTCAAGTCGGTGATCAAGCATCACTTACAAAAAATATTACGGATGAGGACGTTATCAATTTTGCAAAATTGACTGGAGATGTAAATCCTATTCACATTCTAGACTCTTTTGCAAAAACGACAATGTTCAAAGAACGTATTGCCCATGGCATGCTCGTTTCAAGTTTTATTTCTACCATTCTTGGAACGAAACTTCCTGGCAAAAATACGATTTATTTATCACAAAACGTTTCATTCCGTGCTCCTGTCAAAATCGGTGATACACTTCGCGTTGTGGCAGAAGTTATTAAAAAACGGGACGATAAAAAAATTATCACATTGCAAACAAACATATATAATCAATCTGATGATATTGTCGTAGAAGGTACAGCGACAATACTGAAAAAAGAGTAGCAAATTTGCTACTCTTTTTTCTATCCAAGAACTTCTAATCACACCGTTTACTTCCGTGTATGAGTACGTCGTTTACACATAAAATAACATTACCAGATAGCACTTAGCTAAACTGGATTACTCTTTAAGGATGTGTATCAACATGGTGAAAACAAACAAATTACTAGTTCCGGGTGCAGAGCAAGCACTTGAACAATTCAAATATGAAATCGCACAAGAATTCGGTGTAAGCTTAGGATCTAATACAGCATCTCGTTCTAACGGATCAGTTGGCGGTGAAGTAACGAAACGTCTTGTTGCTTTAGCTCAACAACAATTACGCGGATAACTATATAACCTATGGCTTAGAGGCAGATATTCTCTGCCTCTTTCTTTTTTAACATACATAATAGTGCTTCTTCACATACTAGTAAGAGCAAATCGAAAGGAACGATATGTGAAATGAAACGGATTAACATTAGCATGAGTCCTCCCCGTGTTCTTACTGTATCTTTTATTATGCTATCAATTATCGGTACATGCCTATTGAAATTGCCAATTGCTACAACAACGTCTATTTCATGGCTCGATGCTTTATTTACAACGGTTTCTGCTTGTACGGTTACAGGGCTTGGTGTTGTGGACACTGGTAAAGTATTTACCTTATTTGGCCAATGTGTCATTTTAACACTTATACAAGTTGGCGGGCTTGGCATTATGAGCTTTGCTGTTTTAATTGCAATTATGCTCGGCAGAAAAATCGGCCTTCAAAACCGGATTTTATTACAACAAGCATTAAACCAAACAAATGTCGGCGGAATCATTCGTCTTGCAAAAGCGTTATTTTTATTTTCTTTTACTGTAGAATGTATCGCTACTTTACTTCTCTCTTTTGAATGGGTACCAAAATACGGGGTTGCCAAAGGTATATATTATAGCTTTTTTCATTCTATCTCAGCCTTTAACAATGCTGGGTTTTCTGTGTGGAGCGATAATTTAATGCCGCACTCCCATAGCATTCTCGTCAATCTCGTTATTTCTTCCCTCATTATTTTAGGTGGGATTGGTTTTACGGTTATCGTAGATATAAAAAGAAAGAAAAACTTTAAAAACCTTACTTTACACTCAAAGCTTATGCTCTCTTCTACTCTAATCATCAATATTATTGCTACAGCTTTTATTTTTATATTCGAGTTCCATAATTCTCTTTCTATGAGAGGATTTACACCATTTGAAGAAGGTATGGCTGCTTATTTTCAAGCAATCTCGACTCGTACAGCTGGGTTTAATACAGTGGATATTGCCGCTCTATCTAAACCATCACTTTTATTAATGATGCTTCTTATGTTTATTGGTGCTGGCAGTGCTTCTACTGGTGGTGGGATTAAATTAACAACTTTTTTAATTATGTTTTTCGGCGTATTTAAATTTTTGCAAGAACAAGATGATATTGTCGTGTTTAAAAAATCCATTAAAGATACGCTCATTGTCAAATCATTAACGATTACTATTATTTCAATTTCGTTTATTTTTCTTTCCATTTTAATTTTAAGCATCACTGAGAAGGTTCCTTTATTAATGAGTGCTTTTGAAGTATTTTCAGCATTTGGAACTGTCGGCCTTAGCATGAATTTGACACCACACTTAACAATCATCGGCAAAACAATTATTATCTTTATGATGTTTTTTGGAAAGATGGGGCCTTTAACATTAGCCTTTTCATTTGCACGTAAAAAACAAAGAAAAATAAAATATCCAAACGAAGATATTTTAACAGGTTGACAACCGTATAAATTATCCATATAATGAGAGTACAATAGCATATCTCCAAAGGGGAGTAGCGTCCAAGAACTATTTCTTGGAAACAAAGTCGTCATTACGTAGAACTTAGTTCTTCCGGCTTTGTTGGCATTTTCATTACATATGTCTAGCAAGACCTTTGCCTATCAACGGCAGAGGTCTTTTTTGTTTTCAAATTTCCTCCACCGTTGATGCGCAGGAGTATGGGGAAACTAAACAGTGGGGAACTTCTTCACTTGTTTAGACTTTATAGAAATGAGAGGAGAATTTACATGGATGTATCATTATTATTGGAGTATGGTTGGGTATTACTCATCCTAATTGCACTAGAGGGGATTTTAGCGGCCGATAACGCTCTCGTTCTCGCAATTATGGTAAAACATTTACCAGAAGAAAAACGAAAGAAAGCACTATTTTATGGATTAGCAGGAGCGTTCGTTTTCCGATTCGGATCACTATTTATGATTTCGTTCCTAGTCGATGTATGGCAAGTGCAAGCAATCGGTGCAATTTACCTTATGTTTATCGCTGGTAATCACTTATTTAAAACGTATGTTAAAAAGAATTCAGATGAAGAAACAGAAGAAAAAGAAGCAAAGAAAAAACAAGAGAACTTTTGGTGGACTGTATTTAAAGTCGAGGTTGCTGATATCGCCTTCGCAGTTGATTCAATTTTAGCTGCTGTTGCATTAGCAATGACTTTACCGAAAACAGGATTAGGTACAATCGGTAGTCTTGATACTGGACAATTCATTGTTATCTTTGTAGGTGGACTTATCGGATTAATCATTATGCGATTTGCAGCAACTGCTTTCGTACAAATTTTAAAACGTAAACCAGGACTTGAAACTGCAGCATTCTTAATTGTAGGTTGGGTTGGTGTGAAATTAGCAGTTTATACATTAGCACACCCTGCATTAAATGTAATTCCGCATTCATTCCCAACATCTACTCCGTGGAAACTTACTTTCTGGATTGTATTAGTTGGAATCGCAGTTGGCGGTTGGTTCTTCTCGAAAGAAGTAGAAGTAAAAGTAGAAAAGAATTTAGACGAAAAAGCGCTGTAATTACAGCGCTTTTTCTTTTTTCTCGTTTCAATCCCCCTCTCTATTTTTAGAAAAAATTCCATTATACTACCTTTTGTAAGCGCTTCCCTTCTAGATGTATGTCCTTTTTGTGAAACATTGCACAAACTTATTGAAACTATGAACAAATCCATGTACCTTATTCATATAAGGAGTATTTATAGACGATGTATTAAAGGAGCGTATTACTCATGCTAGAACAAGGATTAGATTACGTTGTAAAACTGGCTAAGAGCAAAAAACAAATGCTAGATATAAATCCAATGCAATATTTCATTCGTGCTGCACTTGCGGGCATTTATATCGGTTTTATTATTGTACTATGTTTTAAATTAGGTAACTTTTTTCATATTGCAGATTCACCAGCAACATATTTAGCTTCCTCCATGTTTTTCGGAATTGCTCTCGTACTTATTATATATGGCGGCGCTGAATTATTTACTGGCAATACGATGTACTTCACAGTGGCAACTTTAAGAAAAGAAACAACGATTTCTGATACACTTCGCAACTGGGTTGCTTGTTATGCAGGTAACTTAGCTGGCGCTTTATTCTTTGCCTTACTATTTTACGCAACTGGAATTTTCGAAGCAATTGATTACAGTCATTTAATGAATAAAGTTGTTGAAGGAAAGATGAATACACCTACAATGCAATTATTCTTTAAAGCGATTTTATGTAACTGGCTCGTATGTCTTGCCTGCTTCTTACCTTCTCAAGTGAAAGGTGACACAGCCAAAATATTAATGATGATGATGCTCGTTTTCACTTTCTTTTTATCTGGTTATGAGCATAGCATTGCTAACTTATCACTGTTTGCTTTATCTTTAGTATCACCACATCCTGAGACAATTTCTTTTGCGGGCGCTATTCATAACTTAATTCCAGTTACAATCGGTAACATTATTGGCGGATCCGTATTTGTCGGTATGGTATATCATTACTTAACAAAGAAAGCACCTGTTGTTGAACAAGAGAAAACTCAATTAGTTGGAGCTCAAACAGAGGAAATTATTCCTTTACAAGCACATATGAAACATTAAAAACTCCAAAGTTTCACTTTGGAGTTTTTAGCTCCCTACATATTTCAAGGCAATATAAGGATTAATTTCCCCGTTTTCCTTCCCTCTCTCTATGCTCTTTTTCATCTGATGCATACCGATGACATCATTTGTATGAAGGTGAATTTCATTAACATATAAACCTTCGTTGCAGAAAGCTTCTACGAAATCTAACCCACTTTTTTGTCGCCATCCCATATTATAATCAAGGGAAATAATATTTACCTCATTGTCCCTAACAATTTGCAAGGCAGATTCTACTGTAGTTGCCAAAACATATCCGTATGGGCAACTTCTTTGATCATCCATATATACATTCATTTTCTATCTCCTCTCTATTTTGCATATGTGACCAACACATAACATATTGCTCCAAGGCTAATAAAAGGTCCAAACGGAATTGGAGTTCTTATTTTTATACGCTTTAGCGCTATACCTATTCCGAAAAAACAAAGACTAAAGCAAGATGCTAAAAATAAAGTTATAAAAACCCCTTTCACTCCGACTATACATCCGAGTAACGAAAGTAATTTTACATCACCTCCGCCAAGACCATCTGGATAAATCTTTTGCATGCAATATAACAAAATGAATATAGTTCCACTGCCAGCTAAACTATCTATCCAAGTAACTAACGGTACAAAAATACATTCTAAAATAAGCAAAAGCGCAAACCAAATTAAAATACGATTAGGTATTAGCATATATACTAAATCTGTAACTGAAATAATTAGAAGTAACGAAAAAAGCGATAAAATGATGATGAGCTCTCGTTCCATTCCAATTACATATACAGTAAGAAAAAATAAACTGCCTGTAACAAATTCAAATACTATGTACAAACTTGAGATTTTCCTTTTACAATTCGTACAACGCCCTTTTTGTATACAAAATGAAATGATTGGAATAAGTTCTTTCGGCTGTAACGTATACTTGCAGTAATGACAGTACGAACGCGGTGTAATAATAGATTCCCCTACTGGGACTCTCATCGCAATCACCATAAAAAAAGAACCAAACACCATACCTATTAACAATGCATATAAATAAGTGAACATCCCTTCCTCTCCTTTCCAAAAGAACATAACAAAAAAAGGAGAGAACTTCTACTTCATATTATCTTTATTCTATTAAAAAAGCAGGCCGTTTTCCGGCCTGCTTTCCCCTATTTTATACGATGAAATATACTGCTTTTAATGGCCCGTGTACTCCGACAACAAGATTCATTTCAATATCCGCAGAGTTACTTGGTCCTGTAATAAAGTTAATACAAGATGCGACTGCTTCACCTTTTTCCACACGTGAGTTCATATGTTGAACTGCTTGTGTAATACGCGGTACAAGTGTTTCACGTGGAATAATAGCAAAGTATACAGTCGGTAAAAAGTGTAAAGAACGCCCTTGTCCTTTATGACTTTGTACAACAATCGTACCAGATTCAGCTAAAGTATAATCACTAAATGCAATACCGATATTCGCTTTTTCCGCTATACGCATATTCTCTTCTTTTTTCTCAGGATCCCATACATTTACCTCAACATTTTGCTTTGGAAGCTCTTCTTTAAATAAAGAAGTCAATCCATAGGAATCAAAACGTTCATCTGCTGATAATATAATAGGTCCTCCGCCGTTTTCAACGATTACTTTTTGAATATCTTCACGTAAGCGGTCGTTTGTCGTTTCCACAACAGTTGTATGAATGTTTGTACATTGCTTTTTAAATACTTCTAACAATTCTTCTTGTGAATAATCTTTTAACGTTTCTACATTCACATTACTTTTCCATGCTGGACGTTCTACGCCTTCTGTTTTACGCGCGCGCCCAAGTTCTTTTGCGATATTATCTAGAAAGGACTCACGGTTTTGAATTAATCCTGTCATTATTTGTCCCCGCCTTTCTTATGATCTTTATACCAATCACGGAATCGTTCTTTACTTGGAGCTGGGAATTCACGAATATCCGTCCAGTTTTTAAGTGGTCCAACACCTTTTGATACACGGTTACCAGATGTAAATGGACTCATTGCTGCCGGTGCCATTTTCGATCCCATTTTATATAAAGCTGCTGAAGAAGCACCCATACTAAACATTTTCATTGCTAATTTTTCTGCAAGTGGGGCACGACCTTCTTGCTCAACGATGACTTGACGATGTTTTAATAATAAATCATGTAATGGAATTTTTACTGGACAAGCTTCTGTACATGCTCCGCATAAACTAGATGCATAAGGAAGCTCTTTGTAATCGTCATACCCACCTAAAAGTGGTGTTAATACCGCACCGATTGGTCCTGAATAAATAGATCCATACGAATGTCCACCAACGTGACGATATACGGGACATACGTTAACACAAGCGGCACAACGAATACATTGCAATATTGAACGGAATTCCGATCCAAGAATTTGAGAGCGGCCATTATCAACAACGACTAAATGAAACTCTTCTGGTCCATCTACCTCTTCCTCTTGAATTGGTCCTGCTACTGTTACATAACTTGTTAATTTTTGACCTACCGCACTACGACATAGTAAACCAACTAAAACATCTAATTCTTCCATTGTCGGAACCATACGTTCCATACCCATTACTGCAATTTGTGTTTTCGGAATCGACATGACAAGATCGGCATTACCTTCGTTCGTCACTAAACAAAGAGAGCCAGTATTTGCAACAGCGAAGTTACAACCTGTCACACCAATTTCTGCATCCATAAATTTCTCACGAAGTTGTTTACGAACAAACTTTGTCATTTCGTATGGATCATCAGAATTTTCATATCCAAGTTTTTCTTTAAATACATCACGAATTTGCGTTCTGTTTTTATGAAGTGCAGGCGCAATAATATGTGATGGTGGATCGTTATCTACTTGCAAGATATACTCTCCTAAGTCACTCTCTAACACTTCACAACCAATCTCTTCAAGGGCATGATTCATACTAATTTCTTCAGTTACCATTGATTTTGATTTTACAACTTTCTTCGCTTGTTTCTTTTTTGCAACGTCTTGAATATACTTTGCTGCATCCTCTTTCGTTTTCGCAAAGTAAACGTGACCGCCTCTTTTTGATACATTTTCACTTAACTGCATTAAATAATAATCAAGATTTTCTAACGTATGTTGACGAATTTGTTCACCTAGTTCACGCCACTCTTCCCAGTTTCCCAACTCGTCAGCTGCTTTTAATCGATTTGTATATAAACGCGTTTGTGCAGAAGATACCGCTCCGCGCATAAACGAATCTTGAATTCCATCGCCAACGCGATCATTAAATTTTTTCTCACTGATTTTCATAGACATAGCTTATGTTCCCCCTTCATGAGCGACTATTCAAGACCTCAGCAATATGCATTACTTTTACTTCTTTTCCTAAACGCTCAATACGTCCGCCAATGTTTAACAAACACCCACAATCTGCACCGATTAAATAATCAGCACCTGTTTCCATTACACTATCTACTTTTTCATCTACCATTTGCTCAGAAATTGGAGTCATCTTAACTGAAAACGTTCCCCCAAACCCACAACAATTTTGCACGTTCGGCAGTTCTCTCACAATTAATCCTTTTACGCTTGATAATAAAATTCCTGGTGCCTCTTTTACTCCAAGCAGGCGTGTCATATGACAAGATTTATGAATAGTAGCTATCCCTGGTAAACTTGCACCAACATCTGTAACTTTTAAAACATCTACAATAAATTGTGTAAATTCATATGTTTTATCAGCAACCTTTTGTGCACGTTTAGCCCACTTCGGATCATCTTTAAAAACATGCGGATACTCATGAAACATTGTCGCACAAGATCCAGATGGCGTAACGATATATTCTGCATCTTCGAAAGTTTCAATCATATGTTTCATCGCTTCTTTTGCTGCTTCTACATGGCCGCTATTATAAGCAGGCTGACCACAACAAACTTGTGCTTCTGGAAATTCAATTTCACAACCTAAACGCTCCAATACTTCAACTGTTGCTTTACCGACGTTTGTTTCAAACATATCGACTAAACAAGTAACAAATAAAGTAACTCTCATAACTATAATTCCCCCTCATTACAACTCCGCCAAAAATCATATGGTCATCAGATGACTAAGATTAGAAGAAGTAGGCTCAACCATGGCCTATCCTCTCCCCCTTCTAAAGAAAGCGCTTACTTAATCTCTCTCTATTTTATCAGAAAATTAGATTTTTAAAAGATTAAATTACGAATTTATATCGCTTTTACCTGTGACAATATGTTCTACATTTGTTAAATGATCTAGCATCGCTTGCTGCGCTAATTCCACATCTTGCTTTAACACCGCATCATATATAGATTGATGCTCTTCTAAAAGTCGTTCTGATGTTGTTTGTTCACCATATAAAATAATGCGTCTTGATTCACCAATCGTTTCAGCAATCATCTCTGAAACATGATTCATGAGCTCAAGCAAGATATTATTATGCGAAGATTCTGCAATTCCCATATGAAAATGAAAGTCTGCTTTTTCGCCAGCCTTCTCATCTCCAATGCTCTTTGCCATTTCATCTAACCACTGCTTCATATTTTGCAAATTAGCTTCCGTACGTTTTGCCGCTGCCGCTCGAACTGCCCCCACTTCGAGCACCTTCCGTACTTCTAATAAATTCAAAATATCCTCTTTCTTCATTAATAACTTGTTATTTAGTGATTTTGTTAATGAAGAAGGATCGAAATTCCTTACATATGTACCTTCTCCTTGTTTCATTTCAATTAAGCCCATTGCTCTTAGCGCACTTAGCGCTTCACGAACAGCAGATCTGCCAACTTGAAACTGCTCAGCTAATTGATGAACAGGAAGTAGTTTGTCACCAGGTTTTAACGTACCATTTTTAATCATTGTTAAAATAGCTTCAGATACTTCTTCGTAAATTTTTTTCGGTTTAATAGATTTGTACTCCAGTTAAATCACCTCAGTATCTTCCAAACAACAATTGTAACGTTTTATAAGAACTTAGCATCCATAACTATTTTAGAACGAATTAGTAAGAAGTACAAATGTTTTGTTCATAAAATAGTCAAATTTTTGATATTTGTTTGATATTAATTAATACATTTACGCGTAACTATTTACCTTCAATATGAAGAGCATATTCCAAAAGTTAGAATATGCTCTCCTCATCTTGTGCTTTTAATTTAATACTAACTGTCGTGCCCTTACCTTTTTCACTTTCTATTCTCCACTCACCGTCATGTATATGAACAATTTGCCTTACAATTGCAAGACCTAAACCTGTTCCACCGTGTTGACGACTTCTCGCTTTATCTACTCGGTAAAAGCGTTCCCCCAGATTTTCTAAATGCTCTCTATCAATACCTATTCCTGTATCTTTTATGTGCAATTCACAATAATCATCGATTTGCTTTAATGTTATTATGATATCCCCGTTTTGATTTGTATAACGTATCGCATTATCTAACACATTATGAAGTACTTGTTGCATACGATCCTCATCAATCATTACGATAATTTCAGGATTTAAATTCGTTGAAATACGAAGGGTTTTTTCTACAAACTGTAACTCGTACGTATTTAGTACATCTTCAATAAGCTGTGAAAAAACGATAGGTTGTTTCTTTAGGGGAAAGTGTTCACCTTCTAGCTGCGCTAGATCTAATAAATCATGAACGAGGCGCTGCATGCGACCTGCTTCTTTATGAATAAGTTGCGTTACTTTTTCCTGCTGCGGCCCCTTCGCTACACCGTCTAAAATAGCTTCACTATATCCTTTAATATAACTAAGCGGTGTTCTAAGTTCATGCGAAACATTAGCTAAAAATTCCTTACGCTTTACATCTTCTGTTTCTAAGGAATTTGCCATTTTATTAAAGGCTTTTCCCAATCGTCCAATTTCATCTTCTGAAGAAATTGTAATCCGCTCTGAGAAATCTCCAGTAGCCAAATGATTTGCAACTCGTTCCATTTGCGAAAGCGGTCTCGTAATGGCGATAATAATTTTTCTACCAATCCATATTGTAATTAAAATCATTGCAAGTGCTAACGGCGCTAAAATAAGACCCATATCAAATATTAAGTCTTTTATACTTTTTAAAGGAATATAAGAGTATACAATACCAACTAATTTTTTATTATCTAAAACAGGGATGACAACACCCATAATATTACGATCAAAATGTTCTTCATACCCTATCTTTGTCACAGTTTTCCCATCTAATAGTGCCTGTCTATCCCCTTCACTTATAAGAGAATGATGGTGAACATCAAAAGGCAAACATGCGCTTAAATCACGCGGATTGTATACGAAAAGGACATCTGAACTAGATATTTGATCATATGCCCTTACTTTCTCTTCAAAAGTGGATACTCCTTCACGTTTATCATATTGCGTGGCAAGACGTTTCCCTTCCATTACTAATGAATCTTTTAAATTATCAACGTATAACTTTTCATATGAGTATAAAGATACAAAATAAAGAAAGGAAACTGTTACACATACTGCACATACTACTGTAAGCCAAAGCTTTTGTACCATCGTAAACATACGTTACACCTCAAATTTATAACCTACACCCCAAACGGTTTGAATGTAGTTTCCACTTTCTCCTAGCTTTAGACGCATCGTTTTCACATGCGTATCTACCGTTCTTGTACTTCCTGCATAATCATATCCCCACACCTTTTCAAGCAATTGTTCCCGGCTAAATACTTGTCCATTATGTTGGCAAAGAAAATATAGTAAATCGAACTCTTTTACCGTAAGAGGAATCGTCTCACCATTCGTCTCGACCCTCCTACTTTTTTCATTAATAAGAATCGGTCCAAATTGAATCTCTTCTTGCTGTTCTTGCTTTGTATATCGTCTTAAAACAGCTTCCATACGAGCAATTAGTTCCCCGGGACTAAATGGCTTTACAATATAATCATCTGCTCCCATACGTAAGCCGTTCACCCTATTCCACTCTTCACCTTTTGCTGTTAAAAATATAATAGGTACATCCGACGTTTTTCGAATCTCTTTACAAACTGAAAGCCCATCCATCTCAGGCATCATAATATCTAGTACAACGAAATCGTAATGATCCGTCTCTAATTTTCGAAGTGCCTCTTTTCCATTTTCAGCTTCTCCCCACTCGTATCCGAAGTTATCTAAGTACATTCCGACAAGTTGCCTCATATCACTTTCATCATCTACGACTAGCACGTTATATTTACTCATTGTCCTTCCCCTTCTCTCTCTATGAGTTGAAACGGTCCTTTTCCGACTTTAATTGTTTGTTTTATTTTCATATTCTTCATATCCATTACGCATACTTCATCGCTATCATAACTAGCTACATATCCTTCTGCCCCGCTTTTCAAAAATGCAAATGGATTAGATCCTACTTCTGCAAACCCTACCTCTTGATACGTACTTGCATCAAACTTTCTAAGCGTATTTGAACCGTGACTTAGCGCATATACATACTTATCATCCTTTGTTATATTCACAGGCATAAACGGAGCATGTAAAGAACGCATCATCTCTCCGCTTTGTAAAGAATACACTAATACTTTCTCATTCACTTGACTTCCATCACCATGTCCACCAATCCATATTTCTTTCCCATCAGCGCTAACCGTTGCTCCTGTTGATGCTGGTGGAATCATAAAGGACTGTATCACTTCTTTTTTCTTTGTATCAATGGTCGTTAGTTTCGTATCATAAAAGTTGAGTACTGATAACTGGTTATGATGCTCTACCATCGTTATCGGCCCTTTTCCTGTTGAAACACTCCCTGTCTCTTTTCCTTTTATCGTAAAGAACCTTACCTTTTGTTCATTTTGATCGGCAGCAAATAATTGTTTTCCATCATCTGATGCGATAACATTAGCAATTCCTTTTCCAGTCTTATATTTGTCCACTTGTCTTCCTTCTGCTAGTGAATATACATACATATATTCTAATTGCTTACCATAAACAAGTATTTCTTCGCCATTTGGAAGTAGCGTAACCCCCGCAATCGGCTCATTTAATTCCCATGTTGTTAATAGCTTCTTTGTTTTTTTATCAATAAAACTAATACTACCTTCCTTTATATTCGTTGTTATAATAACACTTTTATCTTTAGCAATCGGTGTATACGAACTTCCTTGACACCCTACTAATAGAAATAAAAAACAGAGAAGAAAAACATACTTTCTCAAAAGATTCCCTCCATCTTCAGATGATTTCGTTATAATTGTAAAATAACAAATAAATGTGTGGAAAATGTGAAATCTTCCTTTATTAATAAACTTACATATATAATGTACAACAAATAGAATTTGAGGTGTGTAAATTATGCTTTTTCCTGATTTAGCGAATAAAATTGTACGTGAAGTACGCAGATTAATTACTGAAAACATTATTATTATTAATATACAAGGCATTATTATCGCAAGTACAGATGCGGAAAGAATCGGTCAATTTCATGAAGGTGCACTCCGCTGTGCGAAACAAAAGAAAACTGTCATTATTACAAAAGATGATGAACGACGACTGCAAGGTGTAAAAGCTGGTATGAATCTTCCTTTACTATTCCATGACGAAGTAATCGGCGTGATTGGAATTACAGGAGAACCTGAAAATATTTCACAATACGGAGAAATATTACGTAAGATGACCGAATTATTAATTCATGAAAACTACTTTTTAGAACAACTAGAACTTGAGCACCGTTCTTATGAAGCATTTGTCTTTGATTGGCTTCAAAATACAGACTGGTCTCCAAGTTTTCTCGATCGTGCAAAAACGCTTGGCATTGATTTATATAAGAAGAAACAACTTATTTTATTATCAATCGCCCAAGATAATACGATGCTCCAGCGTAAAATTTGGCAACATATGCGCAACATTTTAGCAAAAGAAAATTTATTTGTTCGCTGGGGAAATGATCGGTTTATTTTGTTTACAACAATCCAATCCAAAGAGCAAACCTTTCAATTTTTAAAACGGTTAAAGCAAGACTGTGAAACTTTATTTTCTATTACTTTATATATCGGGATTGGACAAACAGTTACGCCAAGCAATATGAACTTATCGTACGAACAAGCATTACGCGCCCTTTCAGTATCACTTGAAACGAAAAAAATTGTATTTAATGAAGATTTACGTTTAGAAATGTGCTTACAAGATATTTCTACTGAAACTCGAGAACAGTTTCTAGAGCGTACCATTGAAAACTTAGTATCATCTCCTGAGCTTATGCACACTTTACGTTTATTTATCGATTATAACCAATCTTATAAGCAGACAGCTGAGCAATTACATATACACATTAACACATTGCATTACAGGCTAAAAAAGATTGAAGAGCATACAGGACTTGACCCGAAACAATTCAAAGATTTAAATGTTTTATACTTCGCACTCCTCTTATTAGATAATCATACAAAAAATAATGATAAAATAGATTAATCTTTAGATGATTGTACATAGAAAGAATCCCCCAACTTTTTTATCATTATAACGAAAGCACTGTTACAACGTTTTTTATTATGACGAAATACGTTAACAGTTTGAGGGGGATTTCCAATGTTAGAAAAGCAAATTATTGATTCATTCGTATCTATTGTTGGCGAAGATAATGTAGATACATCCAATATGGGGCGTTTAACTTATAGTTATGATGCCACTCCAAACTTCCAAGCGATGCCTGATGCAGTCATTGCTCCTCGTAATACAAATGAAGTAGCTGAAGTGTTAAAAGTATGTAACGCTCACAAAATCCCTGTGTATGTTCGTGGTTCTGGAACAAACCTTTGTGCAGGAACTTGTCCACTAGAAGGCGGTATCGTCCTTATTTTCCGCCATATGAACAATATTTTAGAAATTGATGAAGAGAATTTAACAATTACCGTACAAGCTGGTGTCATTACACTTGATATTATTAAAGCAGTAGAAGAAAAAGGTTTATTTTATCCACCAGATCCAAGCTCTATGAAAATTTCTACAATCGGCGGTAACATTAATGAAAACTCCGGCGGATTACGTGGTTTAAAATATGGCGTAACACGTGATTATGTAATGGGGCTTAAAATTGTTTTACCGAACGGCGATATCATTCGCACTGGCGGTAAATTAGCAAAAGATGTAGCTGGTTATGATTTAACTCGTTTATTTATTGGTTCTGAAGGAACACTTGGTGTTGTTACAGAAGCTATATTAAAACTTGTCCCTATGCCTGAAACGAAGAAAACGATGCTTGCGCTATATGAAGATATTAACGAAGCTGCTCGAGCTGTTTCTGCTATTATTGCAAATAAAATCATTCCTGCGACACTTGAGTTTTTAGATCAACCGACAATTGAAGTTGTAGAAGAGTTTGCACAAATCGGTTTACCAACTGATGTCAAAGCAATTTTATTAATTGAACAAGATGGCCCGCCCGAGGTTGTCAATCGAGATATTGAAAAAATGGCTAACGTTTGCCGTGCTATGAATGCGGTCGATGTTCGCATTGCAAAAGATGAAGCCGAAGCAGATGCGCTTCGTACAGCACGCCGTAGTGCACTATCAGCACTTGCAAGACTAAAACCGACAACAATATTAGAAGATGCAACTGTACCACGTTCACAAATCGCTCCAATGGTTGAAGCAATTAATGCAATTGCAAAGAAATATAATATTCCTATTTGTACTTTTGGTCATGCTGGTGATGGCAATTTGCATCCAACTTGTATGACAGATGCCCGTAATGAAGAAGAAATGCATCGTGCCGAACAAGCTTTTGCTGAAATATTTGCGAAAGCGATTGAGCTTGGTGGTACGATTACTGGTGAACATGGTGTTGGCGCAATGAAAGCTCCGTATTTAGAAATGAAATTAGGTAAAGAAGGTATTGCTGCTATGCAAGGGATTAAACAAGCCTTCGACCCAAACAACATTATGAATCCTGGAAAGATGTTCGCGAAAGACTCTCGTAAAAGAGTGGTGGTTGAGCGATGACCACATTAAATAAAGAAAACATTCAAAAGGAATTTAAAGAACGATTAAGTGAAGATGAACTACTAAACTGTATGCGATGCGGCTTTTGTTTACCAACTTGCCCTACTTACATTCAATCTGGGTATAAAGAATCACATTCCCCACGCGGACGTATCGCCTTAATGAAAGCCGTCGCTGATGGTTTAATTGAGCCGGATGAAGATGTTGAAGATACATTAAATGTTTGCCTTGGCTGCCGCGCTTGTGAACCTGTTTGTCCATCTGGTGTGAATTATGGACATTTATTAGAAGAAGCTCGTGATATTATTAATCAAAATAAAAAGTTCTCCATGCCCGTGAGAGCTGTTCGTAAAGTTGTTTTTGAAGGACTATTCCCGCATCAAAACCGAATGCGAACATTAACAGGACTAATCGGATTTTACCAGCGTTCTGGTTTACAAACGCTAACACATAAAACAGGTATTATGAAGTTATTCCCTGAAACACTTGCAACGATGGACCTCGTTTTGCCAAAAGTCCCTAAAATGAAAGCAATGAAAGATCGTCCTGAATTTTTACCTGCTGAGGTGGCAAAGAAGAAACAAGTTGCATTCTTCACAGGCTGTTTAATGGATACGATGTTTTTAGAAACAAATAACGCAACGATGAAACTTCTTCAGTTAGCTGGTTGTGATATCGTTATTCCGAAAACACAAAGTTGCTGCGGGGCATTACACGGACATGCTGGTGAAAAAAGTGGAGCAAAAGAATTAGCGAAGCGAAATATAGAAGCATTCGAAGATTTAAACATCGACTATATTATTACGAATGCAGGTGGTTGCGGAGCTTACCTCGTAGATTATGATTATTTACTAAAGGATGATCCAGAGTGGGCAGAACGCGCAAAGCAGTTTGTTTCTAAAATTAAAGATATTACTGCTATATTAGTAGAACTAGATTTCCATAAACGTAATGACTTACGACTCACGCCGCAAATCATTACGTATCAAGACTCTTGTCATTTACGCAATGTTATGCGAACATCTTCTGAACCTCGTATGTTACTAGAGGCCATCAAAGGTGCAATCTATCGTGAAATGAAAGATGCAGACCGCTGCTGTGGTTCTGCTGGTATTTATAATATTGTTCATTCAGAGTTATCAATGGAGTTTCTAGATTACAAAATGGACCGTGTGCATGAAACAGATGCAGCGACAATTGTTACTGCAAATCCTGGATGTCTATTACAAATGAAACTAGGTATTGAACGAGAAGATCTTTCTCATAAAATGAGAGGAATTCACATTGTAGATCTATTATTAGAAGCAATTGAAACCAACTCGTAATAACTCGTAACATACGTAATAATAGGAAAACGGCTATCTCCTTCGTCTATGTAAAGAGATAGCCGCTTTTTTGTCTGCTACAACATTAAAAATATGTTACTTTATTATAAAAAAGAACAACAGAAACATTACAGTTTTGTAAAAATACATCCAGTATATTCCTCGAAAAAATGCTCAAATCATTGATACAATAGGATTCTTTATTTTTAATATAGGTACATTTATCCAAAAATCCCCTCTTAAAACCAAGTATAAAAATGCTAAAAATTCCTTTTATACTCTATGTTTCTCTTATTTCATCCCTTTCCTCCTCTTAGGATAAATTAGGAAAATTTAAAGTCTATGAATTTTTTTCCATCTTTTTTCTCGCAAATTGTATGCTACGATGAATTGGTCAGTCAGACAGGCTGTCAAAAACAAATCGTGTGAAAACAAATTAAAACTTTATATAGGGGGACACACATCATGAAAAAGCGTGTTTTATTATCTGTAGCTGCTGCAACAGCTCTTACTTTAGGAGTATCTTCTTTAGATGCACAAGCTGCAACAGTACAACCATCTAACATAAAGGTTCAAAATATTCAGCATTCAAAAATGATGATGAAGCAAATGAGCCAACAAGAATTACAAGCATTCTTACAATCTATGGGAGTTGAATCATTAGCACAATGGAATCAAGGTCAATTCCAACAAGATTGCTTCATTCCTGGTCAACAGCCTACTGAAAATGTTGTTACTGAACAACCAACAGCTAAGCCAGAAGCTCAAAAGCCTGCTGAAGAAGTTCAAAAACCAGAAGCTCAAAAACCTGCTGAAAATAACAATACTCAAACTGAAACACAAAAACCTGCTGAGCAAAAGCCTGCTGAAGAAGCAAAATCTTTAAGCGAATTCGAACAACGTGTTGTTGAATTAACAAACGCAGAGCGTACAAAACAAGGCTTATCAGCATTACAAATCGATACTGAATTAAGCAAAGTAGCACGCATTAAGTCTGAAGATATGCAAAAAAACAACTACTTTGATCATAACAGCCCTACATACGGGTCTCCGTTTGACATGATGAAGAAATTTGGTATTTCTTATAAATCTGCAGGTGAAAACATCGCCCAAGGTCAACGTACACCAGAAGAAGTTGTACAAGCTTGGATGAACAGTGCTGGACACCGTGCAAACATCTTAAATAGTGGCTTCACTCATATCGGTGTTGGCTATGTAGAAAGCGGAAACTACTGGACACAACAATTTATTACGAAGTAAATAGAAAAAAGAGTCTTCTCCTAGAAGACTCTTTTTTTATGTTTCATAGCTTTCTAATATGTATGCGTATAAAATGTAGAACATAAACAAAATAGACCCGCAGCTTATTACACTAATTAACAAGTAAAATCCCCACTTCAGGCTCAAAAGCAACGAAAATAATATGCTGCATGCCATCACTTGAAAGATTCGCCTACTAACTAAACGGATTTTTTGTAATTTGATCGGTTCTTTCTCTCTATCCTTCACCTTTTTAAACACTTTACTAAACATAAAAAGAAACATACTAATTCCAATCGTTAGTCCTGTCTGAAAGGATATAATACTTCCCAAATTAATAAAGAGAATTAGTATATGGACAAACATCATAAATAAAGTAATACTCTTTATAAATCCATTTATAATGAAGTACTCCCCTTCATTAAACTTATATATATTATGTAAAATAACATATACTAATCCATGTAAAATAATAATAAGGACAGGGATAAATAATACGACAACTTGTTTACTCATAAACTCGTTCGCTCCACCATTCTCGTTCCAATGCACTGCCATACGAGTTGGTAAATATGGATAAATACATAGAGTAAGTAAAAGACAAGCGAAAAATATCCCTAGCATATATTTATATTTGATCAAGTAATTCTCACCTCTCTTTTCTCTTAACGGCTTCGCCTCTTTTAGAGAAATCCCTGCAAAAATCTACCTTTTTCAACTTTAAATTTACACTTTACCCATTTTCTCTTTCAAATTTTTTCATTGTATCGTTTAAATTTGTAGGGAAAGGTACGTCAACAACGATCTCTTCTTTCGTAATCGGATGCAAAAAATTAATCTTCATCGCATGTAACGCTTGCCCGGACATATATGTTGTTTGCCCACCATATAATACATCCCCAACTAATGGATTTCCATTATAGCTCATATGAACGCGAATTTGATGCGTTCTACCGGTTTCTAACTGTAACGTTACGAGCGTCGCATTTTGTTTTTTAAAATATTTCTCTACTTTATAATACGTTATAGCTTGGTCTCCCTTTGGAGAAACACGACGCCTTGTAGCATGATGTCGATCTCTTCCGATAGCTGCATCAATTGTCCCCTGCTTCTTTTTTACTTTTCCTTCAACAAGTGCCATATACGTTCTTTTGATTTTCCGTTCCATTAATAAACGATCCATAATTGCACCCGCAATTCTATGTTTTGCGAATACAACACCACCTGTCGTATCTTTATCTAATCTATGGATATGCCGAACCTTCGTCTCTAAACCTTGCATTTGAAAATGAAAAGCAACAAGATTGGCAAGTGTTCCCGTCCCATTTTTTTCAGAAGGATGTGTATCCATTTGCCCCTGCTTATTTACAATGAGTACGTGATCGTCTTCAAACACTACATTTAATTCACCATATTCCGGCTCTACGCCGTACTCCTCCTCCATAAACATATGAACTTGTAACTTATCTCCTTCTTTTAAAAGTTCATTCCATCTCCTTTGTTCTCCGTTAACCGTAACACCTTTTTCCATACGAAGTTGATGTAATAACTTTTTTGGTACTTCCCATTCCATTTTTAACAACGACTCAATACTTATACCATTCCACGTCGCTGGAACCGTAATTTCGCACCATTCGCCCTTTTTCTTTGTTTCCATACTATAATCACCTTATTTCTATTGATTCTCTCATTGTAACGGAAAACATACTTTGATGCACCGTCAAAAATAGAGGACAGTCTTATAATCGACTGTCCCCTCACGCTCTAAGCCTTTTCATCTCCTGCAACACTTCTTCAGCTTTTTGTTCATACAACAAATCTTTAAAGAAATCCGCCAATCGTTTATAGTCGTTGTACGTATCTAATAAGTCGTCTATTTTCTCTCCTTTCATAACTTGCTGCTTTTGCTTCATTTTTACTGGATAACGATACCCCGATACTTCTTGTATTTTATAATACTCATCCTCTACTTGAATAACTTTTACAATTTCCTCTTCTTCCGCATCCATCGTATACCCGTCAAATTCTCTAAGTAGTTCATAAATAATATGAGTCCATTCATCTTTTGGGTAAAACCCTTTTTCTAACCGATAACCGACAATGCGATACATATGCCCATCGTTTTCAGCAAACTGTACTGTATCATTTAGCTTAAACTTAAAATAACGAAACATTGCCTTCACCTACTTGTATGTAATCTTCTTATCACATACTATGCGCAAAATATAGGCCCTGCTATTCATAAAAAAAACTCATCTTATAGATGAGTTTTTTTATGATGATTTTTCTCTTTTCTTTCGAAATGGTAGCCACCAGTTCCAATCCCCAAACAATTTCATTAAACTTGGTACGAGCATAAGACGGATAATTGTTGCATCAAGAAATATTGCTAATGCAACCCCAAGCCCCATCTGCTTTACTGGTAAAATATCAGTAAAGGCGAACGCACCGGTAACAACAATCATAATTAAAGCAGCTGACGTAATGATTCTACTTGTCGATACAAGTCCTTCTAACGTTGCTTGATCGTTATCTCCTGTTTCTTCATAGAGCTCATGAATACGTGAAATAAGAAATACTTCATAATCCATGCTAAGCCCAAATACGAGGCCGAAAATAAAGATTGGTAATACAAATAAAACTGAACTCTCTTCTAATCCGAAATGGCCACCTTCAAATAACCAAATAACAATTCCAATTGTTGCACTTAAACTAAGTACGTTCATAATAATAGCTTTAATTGGAATGAGTATAGAGCGGAATGCCAATAATAAAATGACAAAGGTTGATCCAAATATAACAGACATACCAATTGCAACTTTATCTTTAATTTCATCTTCTAACTCTTGCTGGAACGTTGTCATACCGCCCAAATAATAAGTAACATCATTTTCTTTATAATTCTTTTTGAAATCACGAACCCATTGTTTTGCAGTTTCTGTACTTGGCTTCGTATCCAAAAAGACTTCCATTGTTGTTTTATTTCCTTTCGTATACGCTTCAAATACAGGAGCTATTTTCGCAGCTTCTGGCGACTGCAATATTCCAGCAACTTGATCTGCCTTCATTCCATTTAGCCCGTCATATACACTTTTCACCTTATATACTTGCTTATCATCTTTTAACTTTTGAACAACAGCTTCTATCTTTTGTAAACTTTCTTTTTCTGTTATGTTTTTCTTCGTCTCTACTACTAATGTAACATCAGCGTGTGTTTGGACAGTTTTATTAAAGGCTTCTTCATACTTCTCAAATGCAACTCTCGTATCACTCTTTTCAGGTAACGCTTCAACACCAGGAAACTGCAAGTTAGCTGTACGTAGCGGTAATAAACAAATAACAATAAATGTTGTAACAACAATAATCATGACGATTGGATGTTTCATTACAAACTGTGCAAATTTACGCCATACATTTGATGGGGTAGGCGCCGCCTGATTCTTTTTTAATATCCTTTTACCAATTAAAGATAATAACGCTGGAAGAAGTGTGAGCGAAAACAAAATGCTCATAATAACGACAATCATCCCGCTAATAGCAACAGACTGAATATAATCTATCTTAAAGAAAAATAAGCCTGATAAACCGACGAATACACATAACCCTGAAAATACGATAGCACGCCCTGCCGTTTGATACGTAATCGCTATCGCTTCTTTCACTGTTCTCCTCGCAACTTCCTCTCGAAAACGATTTACAAATAACAGTGCAAAATCAATTGATAATGCGAGCCCAATCATCGGCGCAACATTTAACACGAAAATAGATAGCTCTTTATCACTACCTATAAAATATAAAATCCCCATCGTACTAATTACACTAAGCGCACCATTTACAATCGGTAAAATAGAAGCAATCAGACTACCAAATGAGAATAATAGTACGAGAAAAGCAATAGGTAATCCAATCATCTCTGCTACTTTTAAATCATTTTGCGTTCTTTCATTAATCTCTTGATTAATTTTCGGATATCCTGTCGGTGTTACTTTTAATACGCTATTACTTTCCTTCTCGATTTTTCCGGCAAATTGTAATGTCTTTTCCATTCGTTCTTTATTTGTTTTCCCGGAAAATAAAATCGTCGCATAACCGATATCATCTTGTAGCATCACTTTATTTTCTATCGGATGATGGAAAGACTCATACGTTTCTTTCTCTTGAATATGTTTTATAATTCCCTCTATACCTTTTTGAAACTCCTCATGTGAAGCATTCTTGTTCTTCTCAAAAATGAGTAAAAGTGTATCCTGAGACTGCTTAAAATCTTTATCTAAAATTTCCTTCGTCTTTTGATAATCCCCTTCTGTTTGGAAACCATCACCGCCCAATACTCCTGGAAGTTTTGGAGCAAAAATACCGAGCACTATCGCAAGTAGTAGTAATGCTACAATTACTGTATAACGAAATTGATACAAAAAAGTTCCTAACTTCCCCCACTTATCAATTTTATGTACATTTGTCTTCACACATTTTCACCTACTTTATATAATTCACTTGTCATTTATACTGTATCACATCTCCCCGTAAACAAAAAACGTCTAGAAAAACTATAATACTAGTTTTTCTAGACGTTTTTCTATCTCTCGTTATTAAGTCCCAATCTCTCGGTAAGTAAACGATGACAATAAATTGCTATAATTAACAAAATACCACTTGCGCAGTAACCTGCTAAAATATCGGTTGGATAATGAACATTTAAAATGACTCTACTTAATCCAATCAATATAATTAATATGCCCATTGAAATCGTAATACCACATTTTCCAGCTACACTCTTCAAATTCGCAGCAATGATATAGGCAAGAAAACCAAATGTCATAATAGATAGCATTGCATGTCCACTCGGGAAGCTATATCCAAGTGCATCAAGTGCCTCGTTTAATGATGGACGGTCTCTTTTTACAATTTCTTTTATCCCTTTATTAACAAGATGTGTCGTTAATATAGCCATTGGATACACGATCATAGCAGCATAATAACGTTTTTTCCAAAAAACGAGCAAACTTATAATTAGTGTCGTTATAACTCCAATTGCAGATCCTAACTTTGTAAAATATGTGAAGAATGTAATTGAGCTTTCTGTTTGTAATCCTTTTACCATCTCTCGGGCATATGTATCCACTGCTGTAACTCCGCTTGCTTGTACTCTCCAAGCGATAATGCCGAATAAAGCAAGTAATAAAATCATACACATGAACTCATATCGATGTAACTTTTTCTTCAAACGATTTCCTCCTACTTATGAAAAAATGCGATTTCTACTTTAGAAACCGCATTTTCTTACTTATTTACCTTTTGTTTTCAGCTCTGTCCAGTAACGATCGTAATCTTTTAACTTATCGTCTACATCAACAAGCCATTCTGTACGATCTAATTCTTCTTTCGTTAAGAAAATCATGTGGTTTTCACGATATTCTTTACTATGAAGAGGACGAGCTTTTTCATTTGGATTACTGTAACCAATTGACTCATAGTTTTTCACACTTACTTTTTCATCTAATAAGTAATTCATAAACTTCTCTGCAAGTTCTTTATGTTTCGCACCTTTTGGAATCGCTAACGTGTCAGCCCAAATTGTGCCGCCTTCTTTTGGTACAACGTATCCTACATCTTTGTTATCTTTCGCGATAAATGCTGCGTCTCCAGACCATACAGTCCCGATCCACGCATCTTCTGTAATGAATTTTTGTTTAATATTATCTGTATCAAATGCTAATAAGTTTGGAAGTAGCTTCTGTAAATCATTAGACGCTGTCTTTAACTGTGCATCCTCTTTTGTACTATTAGAGAAACCATTTTTCTTAAGTCCCATTCCTAATACTTCACGAGAATCATTTAATAAAGTAACATGTCCTTTATATTTATCGTTCCATAAATCATTCCAGCTTGTAGGTGCTTCTTTCACATACTTTTTATTGTATGCAATGCCTGTTACACCCCAAGTATATACTAGAGAATACTTATTCTCTGGATCAAACGCAGGTGTTTTAAAGTTAGAAACAAGGTTCTCGATATTCGGGATGTTCTTCTTATCTAAAGGCGCTAATAAGTCCATCTTCGCCATCGTTTTCACCATGTAATCAGATGGCTGAATTAAATCATATGTCGCGCCACCAGCTTGTAATTTCGCAAGCATTTCTTCATTACTTGCATATTTATCATAGTTAATTTTCACGTTATATTTCTTTTCAAAATCTTTTAAAACTTGCTCATCAAAATTGTCAGCCCAGCTATAAATGTTTAATTCTTCTTTTTTCTCACCACAACCAGCAAGTACACCTGCAGCAAGACTGAAGCTAATTGCTATACCAGCTAATCTCTTCACTAATTTCATCGGTTTATTACCTCCTCGTTCTTTCTATATCATTCGTATTATAAAGGAAGGTGTCCTCCAGAGTTTTCTTCACCGTCTGCACCTTTATTACGGAAGATTTCCGATAGCACCATTAATCCTACAATTACAACAATTAATATTGTAGAAAGAGCATTAATTTCAGGTGATACTCCGCGCTTAACCATACTATAAATGTATAATGGCAATGTTGTTGATCCTGGTCCTGATACGAAGAAACTAATTACAAAATCATCAATCGATAATGTGAATGTTAATAATGCGGCTGAAATAACTCCTGGTGCAATTGCTGGAAACGTTACATAACGAAACGTTTGCCACGGCGTTGCTCCTAAATCGTTTGCAGCCTCTTCTAAATCACGTCCCATACCAGAAAGACGTGCCGCTAAAATAACAACAACAAATGAAATACTGAATGTAATGTGTGCAATAATAATTGTTGTTTTTCCAAGTTCTATACCTAATTGACTAAATAGGATAAGTAAAGATAATCCCATTAAAATATCAGGAATTAAAATTGGTAAATATACAAGACCGTTAATGGCCCCTTCAAAACGATATTTGTAACGGTGTATTGCAATAGCAAAAATCACACCAAGAACTGTCGTCACAATTGTCGTTATAAGAGCAATCGTAATACTATTTACAAACGCATCAATAACATCTTGTTTTTGAAATAAATCTGTATACCAATGGAGTGTAAAGCCCTCCCATTCCGCATTAATGCGAGAATCATTGAAGGAATATACCATTAAAACCATCATTGGAAAATACAAAAACAATAAGATTAACCAAGAATAAGAAACTAAAAACTTCTTCATTTTTGCCTATTCCCCTCCGTTTCCATCATATTTATATACTTTCGTTGCACGATAATATAAGTAAATTAACAGAACAGAGAATAGAACAACAATCATAGATAACGCGGAACCAAACGGCCAGTCACGTGAACCTAAGAATTGGTTTTGAATTACGTTTCCGATTAATGCTACTTTCGATCCACCCATAACGTCTGATACAACAAACATTCCGATAGACGAAACGAATACTAAAATAGAACCCGTAGTAATCCCTGACATCGTCATCGGTACTGTTACATTCCAAAATGCCTTTACTGGTGTTGCTCCTAAATCATAAGCTGCCTCTAGCTTACGCTTATCAAGCTGCTCAATTGCTGCATACACTGGTAAAATCATAAATGGTAATAAAGAATATACCATTCCGAGTATTACAGAAGGTGTATTGTATAACAGATTTAAAGGTTCACTAATAATACCTAGTTTCAATAGCAATGTGTTTACAAGTCCTTGTGAACGTAAAATAACAATCCATGCGTATGAACGAACAAGAAAGTTAATCCAGAACGGAATCGTTGCCAATAATAGAAGGATAGAACGATATTTACGATCAACAATTGTAATTGTATAGGCGAATGGATAACCGATTAATAAACATAGTACTGTCGTAATAACAGCTATCTTCACTGTTTCCCATAATGTCCCCATATATAATGGATCAAACACACGTGCTATGTTATCTAATGTAAATTTCATTTCCACTGTCCCGTATGCTCCGCGCTGCATGAAGGCAAATGCTAATACGAACAGAAGTGGAATTAGGAAGAAGAGTAACAGCCATACGACTGTAGGTAATGCGAGTAATTTCCCTTTCTTCAATTTAAGGTCACCTCGTCCTCTTGCTCCCAGCCTACATATACATTATCTCCAATGCTCCACTGCGTTGCTTCTTCAGCAGTTTGGTATGCCATTAGTAATTCCGCTGTTTTCTCCTCACGTACATATAGCTTTTCCATATTTCCAACAAATTCAATATCTTCAATATGTCCAAGATGGTATTCTTTTAAAATTGGCTCTTCAACCGAGCGAACTTTTACATGTTCAGGGCGAACTGCTACGTAGTTTTCCCCATTTTTCACGATATTATTTTCACCGATGAACGTCGCAACAAACAATGTTTTCGGCTTATTGTAAATTTCTTTAGGCGTGCCGACTTGTTCGATATGCCCTTTATTCATAACGACAATACGATCACTCATACTCATCGCTTCTTCTTGATCGTGCGTTACATATATGAATGTAATTCCTAAATTACGTTGTAAGTTTTTCAATTCACGTTGCAAATCTTTTCTTAACTTAAAGTCAAGCGCTCCAAGTGGCTCATCTAATAGTAATACACGTGGGTTGTTTACAATTGCTCTTGCAATTGCTACACGCTGCTGCTGTCCACCAGAAAGCTTCGAAGGTTTACGATTACGGAACTCAAGTAACTGCGTTAAACGCATTGCCTCTTCCGCACGTTCTTTCTGTTCTGCTGCTGATACTTTTTGCATTTTCATACCGAAACAAATATTTTTTTCAACATTCATATGTGGGAATAGTGCGTAATGTTGGAACACTAAATTCATATGACGCTTGTATGGCGGCAAATCGTTAATCTTTTCATCATCTAATAAAAGATTCCCTTTAGTTGGGGTTTCAAATCCTGCGATCATACGAAGTAAAGTCGTTTTCCCGCAACCACTCGGTCCTAAAATTGTTAAAAATTCTCCTTCTTTAATATCTAAAGAAAGAGGGGGGATAATCACTTGATTTCCAAAATGTTTTTCTACTGCTTCAACTTTAATAATCTTTTTCATTTTCCCGTCCTATCTACCTTAAATTTTAATTTTTATATTCATGAATAAATATTTATGTTCTATAGACTATTTTTTGTTTCGATCCAAACAAAAATGGTTGTTTAGCAGCGTTCTCTTCTATTCTTTATGTAGTATGTTTGATTCATTTTCGCATGATACATATGTCGAACAGAAAAACCCCTTCAGTTGCGAAGGGGTTTTTATCATACGGCTACGCCTACTGATAAACACCATCATCATTTTAACAACTTTCGTATGAATTTTAAAGCACTTTTTGTAGAAGAGTAACGAATTTTCATGTCGAATGCTGTAGATTGGGACAAAATGCTTTTATAATGGGAAAAAGTCCGAAAACTTTGTTCACCATGATAGCTGCCTAATCCACTACTTCCAACGCCCCCAAAAGGTAAATATGGCGTTGCAAGATGATATACGACATCATTTATACATCCTCCGCCATATGAAATATTACTCGTCACTTTCTCTTGCACTTTTCTATCTTCAGAAAATACATATAGTGCTAACGGCTTTGGATGGTGCTGAATCGTTTCAATTACCTCTTCTATTTTGTCATATTCTATAATTGGTAAAATCGGCCCAAAAATTTCATCTTCCATAACAGCACTTTGCCATGTAACATTCGTTAACACTGTCGGCTCGATGTGTAATGTTTCTTTCGTATAATTCCCGCCAATCACAGGTTTACCATCTTGCAAAAATGTACATAAGCGTTCAAAATGACGCTCACTCACAATTCGTACATAATTGTCATTTTGCAAAGCATCTTTTCCATATTGCTCTGCGATTTCATGTCTTAATGCCTCGATTAACTGCTCTTTCACTGAAGAATGAACGTACATATAATCAGGCGCTACACACGTCTGCCCAGCATTCAAAAACTTCCCCCAAACGATACGTCTTGCGGTTACATCTAGCTTTGCATCTTTATGTACAATACATGGGCTTTTCCCGCCAAGCTCTAACGTAAGAGGCGTTAATTTTTTCGCCGCTGCTTCCATCACAACTTTTCCAACACCAACACTACCTGTAAAGAAAATATAGTCAAACGGTTCCTTTAAAAGTGCAGTGCTTTCCTGAGCACCGCCTTCTACTACCGATACAAGCTCTTCTGGGAATAATTCACCTAACATTCTCGTAAGCACTTTTGAAACGTTTGGCGTTAACTCTGACGGCTTTAAAACGACTGTATTGCCAGCTGCCAATGCTCCTACGAGTGGTGCAATTGCTAATTGAAACGGATAGTTCCACGGTGCGATAATAAGCGTCACACCATACGGTTCTGGCACCACTTTCCCCTTCGATCCAAAATGAGTAAGAGCTGTGCGAACACGCTTTGATTTACTCCAAGATGAAATATGCTTCATTTGAAAAGAAATCTCTTTTAGTACATATCCAATTTCTGTTGTAAATGATTCGTGAACTGATTTATTCAAATCTAATTTCAACGCTTGAAAAATCTCACCTTCAAAACGCTGAATTCCTTCATACAGCTTCTGCAAATTATTCTTTCTTGTCTCTACACTTCTCGTATGCCCTTTATAAAAATATTCCTTTTGTTTATTTACAATAGAGGAAATACTCATTCACTCACCTTCTCCCACTATTTTTATCCAATTCTTTCATTATTTATATAGACTTCATATGTAACAAATTTCTATTCTTAAAGTTACATTATATATAACTTTTCCCTTTATATAAAATTCATTGCTCACAAAAAACTACCGAAAGAAAATCTCCCGGTAGTTTTACTGTATTAACGGTATAAACGAACAGCACCTGCAGAATTATCATCAGCTTGTCCTACTACTTCAAACTTCAGACCAAGCTTCGGTAAAATACGTCCTGCATCTGGAATCTGCTCATTAATATACTTTTTAGAGTCATCGAACTTCGGTACCCCTGGTAATCCATCGTATACGAATGTTCCACGCGTTGGAGATACAACTTTCCAAGCTGGCGTTTTGTCGAATGAGAACGCCGCATCAGCAATTTGGAATCGCGTACTGCTTGTAAATGTTGGTTTGCCATTTAAAGTTCCTGCAATTGCTTCTGGATGAGAGTCAACTACACCAAGGAAACCATGTCCTGGATGTATGCCAACCCAGTTATCTGTGTAAGCTGAATCCGCATACCATACAACCATACCAGTGTTATATACTGGACCGCGAGCAAATTTCAATGCGTTATCTGAACCCGCATAGTTTCTCCACTCTACATAGTAGTTATGCTTTTTCTTATCCATTCCGTTAGATGCAACGAAACCGTCCAATTTGAATTGTGGTGTACCTTCTGCATCATCAGAGAATGCAACTTTACCATCTACTGTTAATGACGCATTATCAAGAGCAAATCCGTTTAACGCTAAACCACCATCCGTAATGTACTCAAATGTTAATTTCACTTTCTTACCTTTGAACTGACTTAAATCATATGATTTATCAACCCATTTTCCATTTGTCGTAGCTGCATTTCCACTATTTGCTTTCTCACCAATTCTTTCAATCAACGTTTTTTGTCCATCTTCTGTTACAGCGTGTACTTCAAGGAAATCGTACTCTGCTTCGATTTCATACAATGACTTATAATCGAATTTTGCAGTCGTTGCTTTCGTTAAATCGAATAGTGGCGTTTCCATCGTTGTATGAAGGTCATCACCTTTTGTGCTGTAGTAATACTGTTTACCAAATGCAGGCTGAATTCCTTTTACATCTTTATCTGGTAAGTTAACACGAATCAGACCTGGACGATCTGACTTCGTAACACTTTGGTCTAAGTATGTTGCAAGACCGATACCTTTATTTAATTTCTCGTAATCTACTTCTACGATATTCGCCCAGTTACCACCGATTGTTTTTTGGAAAAACTCTTTATTTTGTGGTGATAAACTCGTTGGCGTTGTTCCTGCGATTTTACCAGCCCAGCTTCCGCCACTCATAATAGACCAAGCTTCAACCGGTTCACCATCACCGCTATACTGTGTATCATACTCATCTGGAAGACCTAAATCATGGCCATATTCATGTGCGAATACACCAACTGCACCATCTTCTGGTTCAATTGTGTAATCATACGCAGCCATCTTTCCTTCCCAATACGGAACTTTCGACTTTGTTCCTTCAATCGGGAATGGCTTTGATCCAACTGTCCAACGATGTGACCAAATCGCATCATCACCTAATTTACCACCGCCTGCTTCTTGTCCAACGCCCGCATGAATAATCATTAAATGATCGATTAAACCATCAGGTTGATTTTTATTTCCATCTTCATTTACATCATATTGGTCAAATTGATCAAACTCTGATAAATCAAGTCCGCTATCTACAGCCGCTTTTAATGCATCTTTTACTAGATCACGTGGTCCTTTTGGTCCTTTATTATCATGACCTGTACCAGCATCTGCACCGTAATCAGCAGCTTTACCTGGAACTGTTAACCATTTTGTGACTGTTCCGTCCACTGTGTAACTACCACCTGATTGCTCTTCGTAATATTGTTTAAACGTTTCGATTTTGCTTCCATCCTCTAACGCGAATGGCTCATTACCGAATAACATTTTTTCATAATGTTCTTTGTTAAAATCGTTAGAATACATGTAGCCAGGCTCTTTATCAATATTGTTATGCTTGAAATCAGCGTACTCTACAAGTAAAACAAGTACTTTATCTTTACGAACTTCACCGTTATACTCTTTTTGCTTAGCAGGTGAAGTTGGTACTTTCCCATTTAAGCCTCCTCTAACTGGACCTGTTCCTGCTGTAGTCCCGTTTGCTGGCTGCTCTGATTTTTCTTTCGTATCTGCCTTTGCATCTTTCACTTTCTTTAAAAAGTCAGATGCATCTTTCGTAAGTTGGTCCCCACTTGCCGCTTCTTTCCCAGGATTTTCACCCTTCTTTTTCTCTACATACTTTTCGACAGCTTTCTTTGTTTCTGTCCCTGAAGCAGATGAATCAATTACCCCACGTTTTTTTAGCGCATTTGCTAATCTCTCTTCTGGGATTAAGTGATCATCAACTGGGCTTGTAGCTGTCTTGTTCTCCGGCGTTTCAGCATATACAGACTGGCTTCCAGCACCAAACGACAAGCCTAGAACAGCTGTCAAAGCAATTGATGATAACACTTTAAATGGTTTCTTTTTCATCCCTTATTGCCTCCCCTAATATAAAATATGTATTACATACTCTATATTATTAAAAATTCAATATATTTTCAATATTTAGTTATATTATGTAATTTTTTTAATATATTTGTAAAAATTTCATAGTTAGTATACGAATATATCACAATTCAACAATGTTTTCAGAAAATATTGAAAATATTTGTCAGAAACTTTATAATCGCCATAGAGGGAATTTAATGGGGATTTTATCTTTGTTTCATCTACAAAATATTTGATAATTCACTATATAAAATACAAAATCCGATTGCATTATCATATATTCTGTAGCAGCAATTATGACCACTAATTAGGGAGGAATTACATTTGTACAAAGATAAGGCTGACTCACTAGATCAAGAATGGATTGATTTAATACTTGAAGCTCTAGATGCTGGCATTGCCCTGCAAGATATTGAACACTTTTTTCAACGTATGAAGCATACGAGCCAGGCTCAATAGCCTCGTTCTTTTTAACGAAGTTTATGTTATAATAATCACATCATAAGACGACTACATATTGATAGAAAGGTGCGCAAATATGATAGGAGAACGTATAAAACGCCTTCGTTTACAAAAAGGCATTTCATTAACAGAACTCGCCGAAAAAGCTGGTGTCGCTAAATCTTACATTAGTTCTATAGAACGGAATTTACAAAAAAACCCTTCTATTCAGTTTCTTGAAAAAATTGCAGCTGTTCTACAAATTCCAGTTGATACTTTACTTCACGATGAAACAACAACGGAAAGTCATCTAGACTCCGAATGGACACAGCTCGTTAAAGATGCGATGAGCTCTGGTGTCTCAAAAGAACAGTTTCGTGAATTTCTCGAATTTACACAATGGAAGAAAAATCAACAATAATACATATGAAAGAGTGCTTAAAACGGGCACTTCTTTTTTTCTTTATAAAAAAAAGCGGGGAATCCCCCGCTTTTTTTATTTATTATTTTTCTTCGCCATCTGTTTGGTTAGCATTGAATGTCCATTCTAAGTTCAATGAATCGCCTTGGAATTTGTTTTGATCTTTACCATCATCTTCGAATACAAATTGTACCCATAGATAGTCTTCTGAATTTGGTGCTAGACCACCATTCTCTGCCCACTCTGGAGCAAAGATGTCTTTAGCTAAAACATCTGGATCCACATTTTGTAAATCTGCTAAAGTTGTTTCATATACAGGCTCACTTTGTTTATCCCAGTTCCAAAGGAATTTCACTTTAATGTGCTTACCAAAATCTTCACCAGCATTATCACCTTTTGCATCTTTAATAGTATACTTTGTCGCTAATTTAACGTCTTTAATCGCTAACGTACCGTCGTTCTTTAATAAGAACTCTTTCTTAACAGAATCCCCTGGTTTTAAATCTTTAATATCTACAAGCGTTTTAGGGTTTAATGTAAGATCTAACGTCCCAGCTGCAAATGTATTGTTCGATACTTCTTTATCGCTAAAGTAAGCGAATGTTCCTCCACCAATTAAAGATAACCCCAATGCTGCTGATGCAACTCCCATACCTAATTTCTTTTTCAGACTCACAATCAATTCCCCCTAGCTGTTTTTTGTATTTTTATCTCTTATTTCAAAATAAGAGGTGTAACTAAAACTATATTAGCTTAGCTAATATTTGTTCTTTTTTAAAAACCTTAAGTTCATTATAACGAACAAATCTATATAAGTACAATATATTTTTGATTATTTTTATTTCTCAATATTATTTTGACTTTTCAGAAATCAAAAAAGAGATACTTTAATAATTTAACAATTATTCATTTTTAATACTATAAGAAAAAGAAAGTAAAACAAAGAGGTGAGGGCTGGCGTTCCCTCACACTCATATAAACATTAATATTTTTTATAACTATTTACAGCTAATGTATTCGCATTCTCTTGCACCACATTATTATTTTCCAGCCGTTTCATGATCCATTTGATCAGACTGTTTTTCTATTTATATTTTTTCTACTCTTCTAGCTTTTTTTGTTCTTCTGCTTTCTTCTGTTCTTCTACTTTCTTTTGTTCTTCTGCTTTCTTCTGTTCTTCTACTTTCTTTTGTTCTTCTGCTTTCTTCTGTTCTTCTGCTTTCTTTTGTTCTTCTACTTTCTTCTGTTCTTCTGCTTTCTTCTGTTCTTCTGCTTTCTTCTGTTCTTCTACTTTCTTCTGCTCTTCTGTTTTCTTTTGTTCTTCTAGCTTCTTCTGTTCTTCTACTTTTTTCTGCTCTTCTAGCTTCTTCTGTTCTTCTACTTTTTTCTGCTCTTCTAGCTTCTTCTGTGCTTCTGTTTCATTCTGCTTCTTTACTGTTTCATCTTTTAATAGTTGTTGTAACGCCTGAATTTGTTCATCAATGGCTTGCAAACTAGCCTCTTTATCAACATAATCACGCTTCTCTTTAATGCTATGAAAACCTTCGTTCACATACAAGGATACTTGCTGAATTGATTCACTTTTATTCACTTTCAATTCTTCTTGTATTTGATTGTAAGGCGTTTCTATTAAAGTATATACTTTTTGTAAAGACTCCTTCTCATAAGCAATTTTCTCACGCCCTTGCTGCCATACAACAATTGCTTGTTCTATTTCTTCAATAGAAGTAACTTTCAATTTCGCTTTCATTTCTCCATACTCATGTCCAATAAGCTGTTTATGTTGCTCAGCTTGCTCTTTTAACGTATCAACTGTTTTCGGAAATATAATCGCTGTAGAAAGAGTGGCTTCTACTTTCGTTTCGTGAATAAATGAAGCTTCTGTATACGTCATCATTTGAGAGCCTAAATAAAACGTAATAGAGCACATACACGGCAATATAAGCATCCTTTTTAATTTGCGAGGTGTTTTCAGCATCTTAATCTCTCCCATCGAACAATGTGTTCTTTATACAGAACGTTACTTTCATTATAATAAAGACCTGTACAAAATGATAGCCATATCCTAGAAAATACATTCCAATCCACGCTATTTAAATGTAAAAGGGGCTATCAAGGTGATAGCCCCTTTTACATTATATTATCTTTCTGTACCATCTGTTTGTTGTGCATCAAACGTCCAAGTTAAATTTAGTTTATCGCCTTGGAATTCATTTTGGTCTTTTTTATTATCAACAAACTCGAATTTCACTGTAAATTTATCTGACTTACCTGCAGAAATACCTTTTTCATCCCAGAACCAAGCAGATAAATCATTGTCTACCGCTGTAAGTGTGTCACCCTTCAATTTATCTAGCGTTGTTTCTTTTACAATTGTTTCATGCTTATCTACATTCTTTAAGAATGTTACTTTAATATGTTTACCAAAATCATCTTTATTGTCGCCCTTCGCATCGCTTACTTTGTAATCTGTTTTTAGTAAAACTTTTTTAATGTCTAAAGAGCCTTTATTTTCTAGTTTAAAATCTCTTTTAATTGTATCGCCAGGCTTTAAATTCGATACATCAACAACTGTCGATGGGTTTGCCGCTAAATCAAGTGTACCAGCCGCAAATGTATTGTTTGACACTTCTTTGTCGCTAAAGAATGCAAATGTTCCTCCACCAACTAATGCTGCTCCTAGTACTGCTGATGCGATACCCATTCCTAATTTTTTCTTTAAAGTCATGTCCAAATCCCCCATAATATATATTTGTTAACTTCCTAATAGGAAGATATAACCAAACTAACTATACGGATTGTTCTACTTTTTTATCTTTCTTTTCTCCGTCGATGCTACGAATAGCGCCAAAAATAGAAATCGCGGAATAACCAAGTAAAAAGACTCCTGGAATAATAAGAAGTAATGCTGCTCCCGCTTTTGAACTCGCATAATTCAGTCCATAACCAAGGTATGGAACTGTAATATCTGCATATTTTCCGATTACATTCTCTGCAAGTACTGGTGCTAAATCTGGTCCGTTGTTGTTATCACCTTTTGTTTCATACATTACTTTTCCATTTGTATCTTTCACACCGATAATACGGTGAGTGATAATTTTGTTATCTTTCTCTTTAAACGTAATAACGTCACCTTTTTTATATTTAGATCCATCTTTCGTAGGCTCTATCGCAATGATGGATCCTGTTAAAAATGTTGGTTCCATCGACCCTGAAAGAACGCTCTTAAATTGATATCCCATAACAGTCGGATCCCCGCCACTCGCTTTTGACGAAATAACTACAAAAGCTAAAAAAACCATCAGTGCAAATAAAACAAATGAGATAACGTTGCTAATAATCTTCCAAACGAATTTCATCATCTCTCTCCCTCTCTGTTGTTTTATATCATTTTGAAATTAATAACGCTCTAATTGTTCTTTAACAAGAACATAAACAAATAATATAACGAACAAATAAGAAATGCAAGGTGAAAATTTACAATTATTAGTTAAATCACTTTTGAAATGCATGCAAAAAAGACCGTGACAAAATCTCATCACGGTCTACTAGCAATTTATTTTTCTTCTGATTTCATCCCTTGGTTATTTCGGCGCAGCACTACATATAAAATCGCTCCAAATAATACAATCGCACCGATCCCAACACTTATCACTTTCACATTCGATACCTTTACTTCAGGTGCAACTGTATCTTTTTTAGGCATCGCAAAAGTAACATCTTCTTTTGAAAGAACATTTATCGTCGCAATTGTTTGATTATTCTTCGTAATATCAACTGCACCAACTATCTCACCACGATGGATTCCCTTATGATACAAAGAGTCTTTATCTAATGAAGCGGCTCGAAAAATAGTTTTCACATTTTTCCCTTCATCTTTCTTAAGCATAAGCTCAGCACTTTTTTCTAACTCAGAATCAACATCTTTATTTAAATATGTTGTCTTTTGATGCCAACTATGTTTATCTAGCACCGTTTGTTTCGTAAATTGCCCAAAAGAATATTCCGCCATCTGCTTTAAATCCTCATAGATTTCAGGTCTTTGAGAAGCCATTACTACATTTATAATACGATTTCCATCTTTCTCATTTAATAAAACGAGCGTATTGCGCGCTTCATTCGTAAATCCTGTCTTACCACCAATGCTATATGGATTTTCAAAATAAGTAGACTTATTAAAAATAGAAACTGTTTGCGTAGATGTCATAACCGTCGTTCTTTTCGTATTCATCGCTTGTAAAATTTCAGGATACTTTTGCACACCTCTCGTAATCATGGCCATATCATATGGCGTCGTATAATGATTTGGATCATGCAATCCATTTGGCGTTACAAAATGGCTATCTTTAGCCCCTAATTGCTTCGCCTTTTCATTCATCATATTAGCGAAATTTTCAACACTTCCTCCAATACGCTCCGCAATCTCATACGACACATCATTCGCACTTAGCACCATTAAAATCATAAGCGCAGTATTTCTATTCACCGTCTCACCAGGTTGAAACTCAATTTGATAATTACTCTTCTCCTGATCTAATGCTAATTGCGAAAATGTAAATTGATCCTCTGGCTTCGTATGCTCCATAAGTAAAATTGCCGTTAACACTTTCGTTATACTAGCCGGAAACGCACGATGATGTGCATTTTTGTCATACAACACATCCCCTGTTTTCGCATCAATCGTAGCTGCAAACTGACTAAAAACATTCGGCCCTTCCGCTGGTGGTGGTGCCACTTGCTCCGGATTCACTCCAACATTCGTCTCAGCATATAACGTCATAGGTGTCAAAAAAAATAAACAAATAACCATAATAAAAGCCGAAATTTTCTTAAAATTAACCATATGACTCTCCCTTTTCACTTTACTTTCACACTCTATAAAATGACTCTACCAATCTATATGTAATTTGTATTAAATTGGAAGAATATTCACTGTTTTTTACTATATCATATTTTTACGATAAATAACATAAATATACAATAAAAAATAAGAAGGAATTACTCTTTCTTATCCTTCTCATCAATCAACGAATCTATTAACTTTTGTCCAGCTTCCTCGGCCGTAATCTCATCCGTCATCCCCATAAATGACCACCCTTTAGAATCGACCCACTCAACGAACTCTTGCAAAAACTCATCATGCGTCACATCCACATCAAGAATCGAACCATCAATCGAAATCGTTCTATTTCTAGACACACGCATCTTGAACGTTTTTCTTACCATTACAATTATTCTCCCTCTACTCCTGAATATTTATAAATATCTTGTACTTCTTTTATACATGATTTCTTGAAAATTGTAAAAAGGATATATTGGCCAATTTGCATATTAAAAATGAAAATCTCTTATTATATAACCCTCACACTACATTCATTTAGTCATAAATTACGGAATACATCCATATAAAAAAACAAACCAACTTACATTATATCACACCAAACACACTTGACTTTAGTACAATGAAATCGAATATATTAGAAAATACCTTAAAATGAGGAGGAACTCCATGGCGCGTTGTACGTATTGTAAAACGAAGTGGAAAATAAAAGATGTATGGTCAATACTCGTGACATTTGAAAAAGATTGTCCGTATTGTTTCGGAAGACAATATCTATCAAAGAAAACATTGAACGCTATGCCAGAACTTATAAGCTTACCTTTACACTTCTTATTCCCTTTTCTTGTTGATTTAAGCGATAAAGGTCCTTTGGATTGGTATCGGAAATCATAATATAACCGGTTTATTCAAAATCCACTTTCAATTAAATGCTCTTCTTATATATTCCTTAATACACTACTAGCCTGATTCCAAATACTTTACCTTTAAAAGATTACCACAAAAATATTGTAAAATTTCAGTTAATTATATATAATTGCTTTAGCATAATTATTAAAGATGCTATTAGATAAGCATTTTTAAAGATCCCGTAGCTCAGCAGGGAGAGCGCCACCTTGACAGGGTGGAGGTCGCTGGTTCGAGGCCAGTCGGGATCATATGAGAAACCCCTTGATAGTCAAGGGGTTTTCTTTATGTAGCAAATCAATATATTATTTTTATAATAAATTTTTTATATACTGTTCAAGATTTGATCAATAGCTCTCTTTTGGTTAACGATTAATTTTTCATATGAAAATAAACTTATGATTTTAAATCTCTTATTAGATTTGAGTCAATATTTTAGACAAAAAAATTCAATCTAAGCTAGCTTTATTTTATTTGATTTACTGCTATTTGTAATATCGTTCACCGTGATATAGCAAAGTGCGATTCTAAACTTGTAATATTATAAATATATTAAAAAATAAGTAAATATATCCTTTTCTTTCAACTTATATTCATCTCGATTGAAACATTGCGTAAGATTCTGTGAGACTTCCGGTTCATCAATCGCTAATATTATATTTCTACCATTTTCCCCTACTTCTTTTCCTCAATTCTTGAGAAAGACATAAATTATATCAATCATCACTCTGCGTTGTTCGCCAAAACTCAATTCTTCACTCTCTTCTTGGGAGCTTTTTAAAGTTTTCTTTGAAAAATAGCCTAATACAATAATTTTTATATTTATTTATATACATTTTACAACAACAAAGAACTACATAGATTAACCATGTAGTTCTTTGTTGTTGTAAAATGAATGGGCTAATCTTATTTCTTCCCTAACTTGATTGCCTTTTTTATATTACTGAATGCACCTTTACCATATAATAATACACCACCGCGGTAAACACGGCTCGTTAAACCAATCATCATACATATTGTTACTAATAGAATCGCTAATGTAAGCGCAATCTCCCATACTGGGATATTGAGGAATCCAATTCGTACGAGCATAACAATAGGAGTAAAGAAAGGTATATAGCTAGTAATGGTAACAACCGTGCTGCTTGGATTTGACATTCCATAAAGCGCGATATACAAAGCAGCAATTAACATAAACATCAGTGGCATAACAGCTTGAGAAGATTCCTCTATACGACTAATAATAGAGCCGAGTAGACAAGATAATGAGCCATATAATAAGAATCCTAATGTGAAGAATAGAATCCCATACACTACTAGAGTAGGAGCAACAGAATTTAAATCAATACTATTTAAAATATCATTTTTCGATTCATTAATTGCTGTTTTATACCCTACAGTTGCGACCAAGCCCCAAATTATTATTTGTGTAATACCTGCCAACAATGTTGAGAAGAGCTTCGCATATAAATGTTTTGTAGGCGAAATACTTGAAACAACTAACTCCATTACACGAGAAGATTTTTCTGTTGCAACATCTGTAGCTAATTGTGCAGCATACATTAATATCATTACATAATTTAGCATGATAAAGGTATTAATTAAAATTCCTACACCCTCTGTATGTTCTCCATCTTTAACCTTATCTGAAACAGTTTTGGTTTGTATTTCTACTGGCGTTGTTAACACCTTTAATTCATCTTGCGATAGATTCAATTGCTGAGCGAAATTAGAAGATTGTATTTGAGATAAAATAGTTTGAACCTTGCTAACATCTTGCTGATTTGTATCTGTCTCAGTTATATACGTAGCCTTTAGTTGTTTATTATCCAATTCCTCTACAACGATTGCATATGTATAATCACCATTTTTAACACCTGATTCTGCTTTTGGTTTATCCGTACTACGTTTAACATGCAATTTACTATCTACATTTTTAAACACTTGATGAATAGTTGTATATAATTCTTCTTTTTCTGTAACAATGACAACTTGCTCTTCCTCGTTACCTACAAAATAGTTATAAATTTTGTCAAAATTCATCAATCCTATAATTAACATAGAAATTATGATTGTAATAGCAATATATGATTTAGCTTTTACCTTAGATTTATAGTTTTGTAAAAAAATCGTCCAGAAACTATTCATGCTGTGTACCTACTTTCTCAATAAAGATGTCATTTAGTGTAGGCTCTTCTACTGCGAACTTTTTAACATACCCTAATTTCGTTATCTCTTTAAATAAAACATGCGAAACTTCTTCATATGAGATTTTAAGAGTAACTGCATTCTTACGTTTCTTCATACTTTCTACACCTTTTATTTCTTTCAAATGGTCAAAGTCATGATCGCCAACGATTACAACATTCTTTTTACCAAAGTCACTTTTAATTTTGGCAATGTCTCCTTGAACAACAGGTACTCCTTTGTGCATGATACAAATGTGTTGGCATAATTCTTCCACATGTTCCATACGATGTGAACTAAAAAGAATCGACGCCCCTTGTTTTTGCATATCAAGAACAGCTTCTTTTAACATTTCAACATTTACTGGATCTAAACCACTAAATGGTTCATCTAAAATTAAGAGTTCAGGCTTATGTATAATCGCTGTTATCAGCTGAATTTTTTGCTGATTCCCTTTTGAAAGTTCTCCTACCTTTTTGTTCAGATACTCAGTTATATTAAAACGCTCCAGCCAATAGTGAAGTTCTTTTTCTGCATCTTTACTTTTCATGTTCTTTAATTTTGCAAAAAAGTTAACCTGTTCTTTGACAGTCATTTTCGCATAAAGCCCACGTTCTTCTGGTAAATACCCAATCTTATCCGTAACATCATAATTTATAGGTTTACCATTCCATGAAATGGTTCCGCTTGATTTCGATAAAAGTCCAAGTATCATTCGAAATGTAGTCGTTTTACCTGCTCCATTCCCGCCCAAGAATCCAAATATTTCACCTTTTGGTATCTCGATATTCAAATTATTCACTGCAACATGTTCGTCAAATTTCTTTATTAAATCTTTAATTAGTAAACTCATTATCCACACCCTTAATTCCCAAGATGATTTATTTATACAATTGTATATCCATAGTCAACAACAATATTTTGACCTCTAATGGCATCGCTTTTATCAGACATTGAAAATAAGATGACGTTTGTAACATCTGAACTTCTAATAATTTCCCTATATGGTATTTTTTTCGACAACTTATTTCCTTCAAAAATCATTCATTACCAACAAATGTTATATTTTCCATTATAAGTTTAGCATAAGATTTAGAATAACCAATATGCAATTTTGCATATTTTAATATTTTTATAAGGTATTTCTTTGAAAAAATTTTCGTTATGTACTTTAAAACAGCTTATTATTGCGCCACCATTTAAGTTTTGTTCCTTAAACGTGTTTATAAGCTGCTCAACAGATGAGTCATTCGTTTTTATTTTTTCAAAAGTTCCTGCTTTCCATCTCATAACGCTCACTACTCTCTATTAAAAATTTATTTTTTCATTATTATAGTACTTACTTTAACATCGGCCTTACTACTCTACATTCTTCACTATTAGGTTCTTTTGCGAGTATAGGCGGCCTTTCATCCTCTTCTTCTAAAATCATTTCAAATACTTCTGTTTTTTCTTGTAATATGTTGGATTCACTATCTTTAGTAGGCTGTTTGCTCGTTTCAGTTTTCTTTGTTACTTCACCAAGTCTTTGTCCGATTTCTTCTGCTTTGGCAGGTTCATTCGTAACGTAGTATTCTTGGTTCTCCCATACTAACATAGGTGGCACTTGTTCTCGTTTGTTACATATTATATAAGTAATACTAGCTACAAGTAGTAAACATGTTAATAAAAAGAAGATAGCTTTTTTATTCATATACTATTCTCCTTATCTATCATTTTATTTGATTATATAATAAAAGATATAGATAAAAAATGGATTTTATGGTAATTTTTAGTTTTATTTTCAAAAAGAAAAACCTTACAAAAGTAAGGTTCCATTTTTAAATTCTATAGTGACTGATTTATTAAAACGATCATTACGATAATCGCTATAAACATAACAACTAAACAGCCGATCATTTTATAAAATCCTCGTTTCGTTAACGTTCCGCCTTGAACGTCTTTACGAATAAATAAGAATACCGCTAAAAATAATACAAGCCCCATGCCAAAAGCGTACATCATTTGCATATGTTAATCTTCCTTTCTCTATTACATCTTAATATCTTTTCGATAAAACAACAAACGATATAAAAACTGTACTCATCGTGAGTGCCATAAGTATGTTCAATAGTTCAGTAGCAGATAGTGTAAGTATTTTTAAGTTTAAGCCGATAGAGAAAAGAAGATAATATGCGGTTAGTGCAAAAAAGGTCACGAACATCCCTTTATAACGAATAAGCTTCATTCGCTCGTCTTTTTCTTTAAATTGTGGGTGCAAGTAACTTAGGCAGAAACTCATAATCATCATCCCAAGCAATGGATAAGTTATAGCTGGCGGTGCAGAATGCGTCATTATACCTGTTAATATCATAAATCCACTCATAAATAGAAAAATAATCCCCATAATTACAAAGTACTTTTGTGAATAATTCATCCTTTCTCCTCCTCTTCTTTTCCCTCATAAATAAATACATGTTCTATCGTTGTCTGAAATGTTTTTGCAATTTCAAATGCTAACGGAAGTGACGGATCGTATTTCCCTTTTTCAATTGAGATAATGGTTTGTCTGGAAACTCCAAGTTTCTCAGCCAATTTTTCTTGAGATAGTCCAAGTTTTTTTCGATATTCGACCATTTTATTTTCCAAGGAAATTTCTCCCTCCTTCCTTATACCGAGTATATACGTAAAGGAAACTTTACGTCAAGGTTCCTTTACATTCATTTCGTTTATTTTTCATTCTATTTATATAGAAGAAACTTTTTCAAATTCAGCACGTCTATTTTGAAATGAAACATGGAACAATGTATATAGCCGTTACTATATCTCCTCCCCGTTTTTATGAAAATTTAATATCTCCATATTTGTTTTATCCTTTTAAAATGTTTCATTCTGCTCTTTATCGAGTGAAATGCGCTATTGTTTTTACGTTGTTTTTCGCCATATTTATAGAAACTAACGGTTTATGAAGCATTTTTTATGTATAGCCACTTTTTTTGTAGAAATCCTTCATTTTCCTTTCGATATTTAACACTATCGAGATAAAGTTTATGGTAAATTCATAATTTTTTATTTTTTATACTATATTCCGTTATATTGTTGTATAATATCAATGAAAGCGCTTATTATTCCAATATACATAATTCGAACTAAACTTTATCGAAACATTCTGATAGTTATACTTATATTTAAATGCAACAATTATAGGTATTAATGTAGGTATACCAAATATATCCACCCCGTTTTCCCGTGAAATTACTTTATAACATGAAAGATTAACTTGGGTGATAAGTTATTGTGAATGTTTTTTTACAAAACAGATAAGTAATAGTGTTTGGTATTATGTAAATTATTGTAATAACATAAGAGTAAAGAAAAACATTTACATTGATTATTGGTTCATCAATTATTGAAAAGAGCAAAATGCACCTTTTTGTATGGAAAAAGGATTATATGCATTGGGAGGTTTAAACAAATGACGAGGAAGAATACAACGACAAACCCTTGGGCCAAGTTCCATGGTCCGAACCTTGGTTATGTTATTGAACAGTATGATCTTTACGTAACTGGAGCAGGTTCTGTTGATCCGGAATTACAAGAGCTTTTTGAAATTTTTGGAGCTCCTTCGTTTCAAGATGATGTCGTAACAGGGGACAACACAGCAACACATTTTTCTCCTCAAAACACAGGGAACATTGAAAAGATTCTTAAAGTCGTTCAACTTGTTGAACAGATTCGTTCTTTCGGGCATACATTGGCTCACATTAATCCGATGGAAGATGCTGCAAACGGACAATCTCTTATCGAGAAAACAATGAACGAACTGAGCGATGCTGACTTGAAAGCGATTCCAGCAAAAACAGTATGGCAAGATGCACCAGAGGGTATTCACACTGCACTTGATGTAATTCATAGATTAAAAGACGTTTATACAAAATCTTTAGCTTATGAATTCTCACATATACAAGATAGTGAAGAACGCGCGTGGTTGCATCAAATGGTGGAATCAAATTCATTGCGTCAACCATTATCAAATAAAAAACGAACTGCTCTTTTAAAACGTTTAACTGCTGTTGAAGGTTTCGAGCAATTCTTGCATAAAACATTCGTTGGTCAAAAACGTTTCTCAATAGAGGGCGTTGATATGCTTGTACCTGTACTAGATGAAATTGTTTCTGAAGGTGCTAAAGACGGCGTAGAAGATGTCATGATTGGTATGGCTCACCGTGGTCGTCTAAGCGTACTCGCTCACGTATTAGAAAAGCCATATAATCACATGTTTGCAGAATTCAAACATGCAAAAATAGAAGGTGCAGTGGCAAATGCTGGCTGGACTGGCGACGTGAAATACCATTTAGGTAGAGAACAAGTCGTTGGTAATGAAGAAGTTAGCACTCGTGTTACATTAGCAAATAACCCGAGTCATCTTGAGTTCGTTAATCCTGTTGTTGAAGGTTTCGCACGTGCTGCTCAAGAGAATCGTAAAAAATCTGGTCTTCCAGAACAAGATACTACAAAATCATTCGTAATTTTAGTTCATGGTGATGCTGCATTCCCTGGTCAAGGTGTTGTGTCTGAGACACTCAACTTAAGTAGATTGAATGCGTACCAAACTGGCGGAACTATTCATGTTATCGCAAATAATGCAGTCGGCTTTACGACTGATAGCTATGATTCTCGTTCTACTAAATATTCAAGCGACCTTGCAAAAGGTTTCGATATTCCGATTGTTCACGTGAATGCTGATGATCCGGAAGCTTGTCTTGCTGCTGCAAACCTTGCGATCCAATATCGTACGCTGTTCAAAAAGGACTTCTTAATCGATTTAATCGGTTACCGCCGATATGGTCATAACGAAATGGATGATCCAGCAGTTACGCAACCACAAGTGTACAAAAAAATTAAAAATCACCCAACTGTAAGAGCAATTTATGCAGATCAATTACAATCTGCTGGCGTTCTGAATGCAGATGAGGTTGAAACAATTACTCAGTTTATACAAGAGGAATTAAAGGCTGAATACGCACAAGTGCCACCAGCTGATACGAGTGCTGCAACAATTCACGTTAAAGTTCCAGAGGTTGTTGCAAAAGGAATCCAGCCGATTGACACTGGTGTTTCAATTGAATCACTTCGTGCAATTAATGAAGGACTATTATCTTGGCCTGAAGGCTTTAACGTATATCCAAAAGTGAAGAAAATTCTTGAGCGCCGTAAAGATGCTCTTGAAGAGAACGGTAAAATTGAATGGGCACTTGCTGAATCGTTAGCATTCGCTTCAATTTTGCAAGAAGGTACGCCAATTCGTTTAACTGGTCAAGATTCACAGCGTGGTACATTCGCGCACCGTCATATCGTATTACACGATACTGATACAAACGAAACATATTCACCATTACACCGTTTACCGAACATTAACGCATCATTCTCTGTTCATAACAGTCCGTTATCAGAAGCTGCTGTTGTTGGTTACGAATATGGTTACAACGTATTTGCTCCAGAAACTCTTGTTATGTGGGAAGCTCAATACGGTGACTTCTCAAATACTGCGCAAGCATTATTTGATCAATATGTTTCAGCAGGAAGAGCAAAATGGGGTCAAAAATCTGGTTTAGTTCTTCTATTACCACACGGTTATGAAGGTCAAGGGCCAGAGCACTCTAGTGCACGTCCAGAGCGTTTCTTACAATTAGCTGCTGAGAACAACTGGACAGTTGCAAACTTAACGAGCGCGGCACAATACTTCCATATTTTACGTCGTCAAGCATCTATCTTAGGAACAGAAGCTGTTCGACCGTTAGTGCTTATGACGCCAAAGAGTTTATTACGTCATCCACTTACGCTTTCAACTGCTAGTCAGTTAAGCGAAGGACGTTTCCAATCTGCTTTAGAACAAGAAAACCTTGGTGCGAAACCAAACAAAGTAAAACGTCTTGTTTTAAGTACAGGTAAAATGGCAATTGACTTAGCAGCAGAAATCGAAAGTGGTAAGCATGAGTACAGCCTAGATGAAGTTCATATGGTTCGTATCGAGCAGTTGTACCCATTCCCTGCTGAAAAAGTTCAATCTATTATTAAACGCTTTAAAAACTTAGAAGAAATCATTTGGGTTCAAGAAGAACCTCGTAATATGGGCGCATGGCATTACATGGCTCCAATTCTGTTCGAACTAGCTGGGGATAAAGTGAAAACAGGTTACATTGGGCGCCCGGATCGTTCTAGCCCATCTGGTGGCGATCCATTCGCTCACAAAGCTGAGCAAGAATTAATCGTTGCACACGCTTTAGATGTGAAGTACAACTTCCGTCAAGATAAACAAGAAATTGAAGTTTTCAGCAACTGAAAGTAACAATGAGTTTTTCAGGCTTGGCTATGGCAGATAGTCTGCCACAGCCAGGCTAACAAATGGAGATTACCGAAGATTAAAGAAGACAAAACACACCGTTAGGCAAATAAGGGGAGGACATTTAAAATGATCGAAATTAAAGTACCTGAGCTTGCAGAATCTATTTCAGAAGGAACTATTTCACAATGGCTTATCAACGTAGGCGACAAAGTTGAGAAAGGTGGCAGCGTTGTTGAGCTTGAGACTGACAAAGTCAATGTAGAAATCATTGCAGAGGATTCAGGTATTGTATCGAAGTTACTAGGCGAACCTGGGGATACAGTTGAAGTTGGCGCTACTATCGCAATTTTAGATGCAAACGGCGCAGGAGTTGCAGTAAGTACACCAGCACCACCTGCTGAGCAACCAAAACAAGAAACTACTGAAGCACCTAAAGCAGCAGCTCCAAGTGCTGAACAAAATAAAGCGTTACAAGGTTTACCAAATACAAATCGTCCTATCGCATCACCAGCTGCTCGCAAAATGGCTCGTGAATTAGGAATCGACTTAAACGACGTACGCAGCACAGATCCACTTGGACGTGTGAGACCACATGATGTACAAGCTCACGCTGCAGCGCCAAAAGAAGCACCAGCTGCTCCAAAAAGTCCAGCTCCTGCTCCAGTTGCAAAAACTGAATTCGAAAAACCAGTTGAGCGTGTGAAAATGTCCCGCCGCCGTCAAACAATTGCAAAACGTCTTGTAGAAGTTCAACAAACATCTGCAATGTTAACTACATTTAACGAAGTTGATATGAGTGCAATCATGGAATTACGTAAAGAACGCAAAGATGCTTTCGAGAAAAAACATGATGTACGTCTTGGCTTTATGTCATTCTTCACAAAAGCAGTTGTTGCAGCATTAAAACAGTTCCCATTATTAAATGCTGAAATTCAAGGCGATGAGCTTATCATTAAAAAATTCTATGATATCGGTATTGCAGTAGCAGCTCCAGATGGATTAGTTGTTCCAGTTGTACGCGATGCTAATCAATTGAACTTCGCTGAAATTGAAAGCGAGATTCGTAATTTAGGTCTGAAAGCACGCGATAATAAACTTTCATTAAAAGAGCTACAAGGTGGTACATTTACAATTACAAACGGTGGTGTGTTCGGTTCTCTAATGTCTACACCAATCCTAAATAGTCCACAAGTAGGTATTCTAGGGATGCATAAAATCCAAGTACGTCCAGTTGCGATCGATAACGAGCGTATGGAAAACCGTCCAATGATGTACCTTGCACTATCTTACGATCACCGTATTGTTGATGGTAAAGAAGCGGTTAGCTTCCTTGTTGCTGTTAAAGATATGCTTGAAGATCCAAAATCATTATTATTAGAAGGTTGATAGATTATTAATCTATTAAAGGCTGTAGAATGAATCATTCTACAGCCTTTTTTCATTATGTTCATATGGGACAAATCACACTACATAGACTAACAATGTATGCCTAAAACGTAAGGGGGATAAACATGAATAACCTTCCAGTTCATGCAAAACTTAAAGCAAATAAGGATACTTTCTTCCTCCCCGATTCAAACGGGGGTGTTTACTTTCGAAATAACTCCAGTTCATTCCGTATGGATGGTGATGGAATTTATGACTGGATTGAGAAATTAATGCCTATGTTTAACGGTAATCATTCTTTGACAGAAATAACCGATGGTCTCCCTCTCCCCTATCAAAATCGTGTATTTGAAATTGGAGAGATTTTATATGAAAATGGTTTCATTCGTGATGTAAGCCAAGATGCTCCCCACGAATTAAACAGTGCATTACTCGACAGATATGCTTCGCAAATTGAGTTTTTAGAAGCTGATTCCCATTCAGGCGCTTTAAAATTCGAAACGTACCGCGCAGCAAATGTGCTTATAATTGGTTCTGGCGATATGCTTACTTCCCTAGTTTCTTCTTTATTAGAATCTGGTTTACCTACATTCCATTATCTTGTTACAGATCGTGCTGAAACAAACTACGATCGAATTCATGAACTAAGCGAACGTGCATATGCAAATGATGACAATGTACTTATTCAAGAAATAGATATTACAATTGATCGCCCTTTACATGAAGTATTCGAGCCTTTCGACTGGATTTTATACGTTTCCCAAAATGGAGATATTGAAAGTTTAAGAGCAATCCATACTATTTGTAGAGAGTTTAAGAAAAATTTCATACCAGCTATTTGCTTATCAAGAATTGGTTTAGCTGGACCCGTCGTAACCACAGACCGTGAGGAATGCTGGGAATCAGCTTGGCATCGTCTACACGAAACTACTTTACAAAGTGAAAATCCACCTGAACCTTTCTCACCAATTGCATCTGCAATGTTAGCAAATGTTATCGTTTTTGAGTTATTTAAACATGTCGCTGAAGATTCACATAGGCAGCATAATCCTCAATTCTTTTTATTAAACTTGGAAACACTTGAAGGAAAGTGGCACCCTTTCATAAAACATCTTCTCGCAACCGATGAAATCTTTACAATTGATACGGTGCAAAATCTTCAAGAAAACCTTGCCCAACGTTCCGGACAATATACTTCAACTGAACTTTTTCGTTTTTTTGATACGTTAACTTCTAAAGAAGCTGGCATATTCCACATGTGGGATGAACAAGATTTACACCAATTGCCTTTATCACAGTGCAATATTCAAGTTGCAAATCCATTATCAGACGGACCTACCTCTCCCCTTCCTACTATAACTTGCGGTGGATTAACTCATAATGAAGCACGCCGCGAAGCTGGTTTAACAGGAGTTGAAACATATGTAGCTGAAATGATTCATCGTCTTATCCCCGAACATACTGATATCGGTATTGGTGCTGGGGAAACGATGATAGAAGGTGTATACCGAGCACTCCAAAAACATTTAAATAATAAGCTATATGAACGCCAATCACATATGCTAGAAGAGATTACAGAGCTTTATTTAACCGAAATTCATGATAAACATTGTAGGTTTTACTACGATGCTCTCTCTACAATTCATGAAATACCTAAAGTAGGAATGAGTGAGGAGTTACTTGGTTTTCCTGTCGTTTGGATCGGTATTAATGATAGATGGTATGGTGCGGCAAATATTAATATAACACTCGCATTAAGAAATGCTCTGCAACAAGCACTCCTTCATATTCAAAATGAAGAGATTCCTTATAAAGCTAATATGTTACCGGAATCATCCATTGTTTTATATAGCACGGATTCTGTTAGAGTAGCAATACAAGAAGAGGAAGAAATTCCAGGCGTACAGTCTTTACAAGTTTCTTTGCAAAATTTAGCGGAAAACAACTTGTATCCATTCGTTTTTGATTTAGCTATTGAGTCATTTTTAAGAGACAGCTTAGACGGTGTATATGGAGTATTAATTGCAAAGGAGGATGACCAATGACTCAAAACATACTACTTATAGGAGATGGCCTACTCACAGACTATGTACATGAACAATTGTGTAAGCAATATTCACTCATCCGCCAGCATACAATTACAGAAGCTCTTCCTGAAAACATTCATCTTGCTCTCGTTTTACATGACGGGTCTCCTTCTTCCGTACATCGCGATGCTGAGCTTATCTTTCGCTCAAATAATATTCCGTGGCTTCGCGCGTTTACTTCGTTTGGTGAAGGTATTATCGGTCCTTACGTGAAGCCTCTTACAACTGGATGTTCCCACTGCGCTGATGGACGCCGGTTTATAGCTGGCTTTGATCAAAGAGAAATGTGGGAACTACAACGAAAATATGCATTAAAAGCAGAGAACGTGACGAGGCGTGATGTACGCGCCACCCAAAATGGAATGTTACAAATGTGCCAGCTCATTCATGCTGAAACAGAGAAAATATTAGCTCATGGATATTCTTCTTTAGAAAACGAACTCATTTTACTGGACTTACAAACGTTACAATGTACCCGGAATTCGTTTCTTCCAGACCCTCTCTGTCCGGTATGCAGCAATTTGTCTGACGATACAGCAGATGCAGCGCAAATTTCTTTACAACCAAGTTTGAAAACGAGTACTGCAACGTATCGCTGTCGTTCCATTCATGAGCTAAACACATTTTTAACGAGAGACTATTTAGATTACCGGACTGGTATTTTAAACGGCCAAATGCAACATTCTTTATTACCGTTTGCTGATGTCATTATAAACATGCCGTTACTGTTTGGAAATGAAGGTGTCGCGGGCCGGACTCATTCATTTTCACTTAGTGAAGCAACCGCTATTTTAGAAGGATTAGAACGCTATTGCGGTATGTCGCCTCGTGGAAAAAAAACAAATGTACATGGCAGTTTTCGTGAGCTAGAAGATGTTGCACTGAATCCCCTCACACTTGGTGTACATACAAATGAACATTACAATCGTGATAGTTTTCCATTTAAGCCGTTTGATCCTGATTATGAGCAAAACTGGGTATGGGGATATTCTTTATTACAAAGCAGGCCCCTTCTAGTTCCAGAATCAATCGCTTATTATAGCCTTGGTCATAGAGATGCTTTCGTGTATGAAACATCAAATGGATGTGCCATTGGTGGTAGTTTAGAAGAAGCAATTTTTCACGGCATTTTAGAAATTGTAGAGCGTGACGCCTTTTTGCTCACTTGGTATGCCGAATTACCTCTTCCCCGTCTCGATCTTAGTTCAGCCAATGATACTGAATTGCAATTAATGATTGAACGCTTACGCACAATTACTGGATATGAATTATACGTTTTCAACGCGACGATGGAACATGGTATTCCGAGCATATGGGTCATTGCGAAAAATACAAGGCAAGATGGTATGAATCTCGTCTGTGCTGGCGGCGCACATATGGAACCAATTCGAGCTGTAAAAAATGCAATTCATGAAATAGCGGGCATGTTACTTATAACAGATGAAGAGCTTGAACAAAAAAGAGAGAAATATGAAAACTGTTTACAAGATCCATATCTTGTTTCGCAAATGGAAGACCATAGTATGCTGTATGGATTGAAAGAAGCGGAAGAACGTCTTCACTTCCTTTTACGTGATGATGCTCCGGTGCAAACGTTCCAAGAAATGAATGCATTACAATCATTTGATGTGGATTTAACATCTGATCTTCATCAACTTTTAAACAGGTTACATCAATCTGGACTTGAAGTAATTGTTGTAGATCAAACGGTCCCCCTTATAGAAAAGAACGGCTTACATTGTGTAAAAGTAATTATTCCAGGCATGTTACCGATGACGTTCGGTCACCATCTCACTCGGGTTACAGGACTGGATAGAGTGTATACCGTACCGATGACACTTGGATATTGGGCTGAGCCTTTAACGAATGAAAGTTTAAATCCACATCCGCATCCGTTTCCATAATTCATAGTGAGGGGGAAATTTGATGCAACCTGATACTTTTTTACATCATCTCCATTTTTCTATTAATGAAATTATGTCGTCCGATAAAGATATTGACTGGGAAGACGCACCACTTCCTTATAAATTATATCGAAATTTACCAGTAATCCCTCTCTCTTTAGAAATCCCATTAACTTTGCGGAATTCTTCTACTGAACCTACCTTAGAGGAAATCGGTCATTATCTTTGGTACTCATTTGGTTTAACACAATTATGTCAGCCTACTACTAACCTAGAAAATAATAAAACAACGACTCTATTTCGAAGATTCATCCCTTCTGGGGGTGCTTTATATCCAAATGAATTATATATGTATTTAAAAATTGATCATTATCCAGACGGCATTTACCATTACGACGCCGCGCACCACCGTCTTATCTTACTTCGTGAAGGAAATTTTGATTCTTATCTTACAGAAGCACTCGGCAATCGTTGTAACATACATTCTTGTTTTGGTGCTGCATTTGTATCCACTATGTTTTGGAAAAACTTCTTTAAATACAATAACTTTTCGTATCGTCTTCAAGGATTAGATAGCGGTGTTCTCATCGGTCAATTACTTGAATGCGCAAAACAATTTGGTTATACAAATGGTGTATATTTTCAGTTTCTAGATCGGGCAATGAATCATTTACTTGGACTGTCAGAAGGTGAAGAAAGTGTGTATGCTGTTATTCCTTTAAGTACAGAACCGAATACAGATTGGTTTCATGATGATCATCGTAAAAATAAAACCATTACTTCTCATGACTTGTTGCAGCAAATCCCGCCGTTAACACATGAGCATTTCGTTCGCTCAAAATATGTAGATGAATATCCGATGATAAAAAAAATAAACGCGGCATCTATGATTGAATCAACAGAACACTTCCAAACATTTACCTGTGAAGAACGACAACAATATAGTGCACACGCTATGCAGCTACCTAAAGTGGAACGTTTATCATATGATTTTTTACAACTTTGTAAAAAACGATATTCACCTGATTCTGACTTCATTTTAACGAAATGGGATGCAGCCGAGCTCGCTACTTTACTACAAGAAGCGAGCCTCTCCTTCCCTTATTACAACGACCTTGATGGCAAGTATGTAAATGAAAACGCACGAGTCTCACTATATGGATGCTTTTATAACGTAAAAGACATAGAAAACGGCGCTTACGCTTATAACAGTAGGACACATTCCATACAGCCACTTCGGTACGGAGACCTTCGTTATTCTCTGCAATCCAGTATGACGATGGATAACGTAAATCTTTTTCAAGTACCACTTTGTCTACATGTAATCGGAAATAAAGATTACTATAAAAATAAATTAGGTTATAGAGGATATCGAATTCATCAAATGGAAGCTGGCATGCTCGTTCATAAACTCGTTTTTGCAGCGACTGCGATGGGAATGGGTGGGCATCCTTTACTTAGTTTTGATACAAATTCATGCGATCAATTGTACGGGATAGATGTTGGAAAAGAAACGTCACTTATTCAAATTCCTGTTGGGGCGTATCGAGCGCGAAATTGGCTAAAAGGGTCCTTGCATAATTGAAATTGCACCCTTTGTTCACACAAAGGGTGCAATTCAAATATACACGCGTTCAAAATAATTTTCTTTATTAAACTCTAAAAAAGAATCGAATTTAACATGTGCATGGTTAAACAATAAGTTTTTCGTTAATTTTGTTGGTATCACAATACAATTTAATCCGGCCCTATAAGCTGATTCTAAACCTATTGGAGTATCTTCAAAAGCAATCGTATTAGAAGCAGAAACATTTAATTCAGATAAAGTTTTTATATAGACTTCAGGATTAGGTTTAAAATTCGTTACATCATTTGCAGTATTTATAATATCGAAAAAATCTAATAATTTTAAATGCATTAAAAAACTAAGTACCCAATCTATGTCTGAGTTAGATGCTAAACCTATTTTCACGTTGCTAGCTTTTAACGATATTAGTAAATCTTTCACACCCTCTCTAGGTTTTTCATCGCTTAATAAAGAATAGAACAACTTTTTACGTTCCCTATGTAATTCTTTTATATTTACATTGTAACCTAATTTTTTTTCTAAAAACATATAGGGATTAGTTTTGTGACGTGAGCCTATATTGTTTAACCATAAATCTTTTGGAAACTCTTCATCAAAACATTTATATAGCTCTTTAAAGCTTTTATATTCATGTTTTTCCGTATCAAAAATAATACCATCAAAATCAAATATAACTGCTCTTTGCATTTCTATTCCTCCACAGTTTTTAAATTCATATAATTATTTAGTTCTTGATAGATAGATTGAGAAGTGGCTAATACTGAGCTTTTATTATTGATAGTAAGTTTCTTACCATACGCTGTTGTTATAATACCCCCTGCTTCTTCAATCAACAATTTTCCTGCTACAAAGTCCCAGGGTTGTAACCTGTCGTATAAAAATATATCTAATCTACCAGCCGCAATATAAGCTAATTCTAAAGATGCACTTCCTAATTGCCTGATTCCTCGTACGTTAAATGGTTGTTTAAATGGATTGTTTTTTTGATTCCAACAAACATTAAGCAAGCACTCTTGTAGCGAGTTTTCATGTTTCATGAAAATTTTTTTATCATTTAAAAATGCCCCTTTATTTTTAATAGCATAAAAAAATTCATCTCTAGAAGGATCGTAAATTCCCGAAATCATAGGTTCATTATTTTTACATAAAGCTATGGCAATTGTAAAATTTATTTTTTGATGTACATAGTTTACTGTTCCATCTAAAGGGTCAATAATCCAAGAATAATTAGAATTCTGTACCACACTCAAATCTGTATTATTCTCTTCTGAGATTATGTTATGATTTGGATAATACCTATTTATGCTACTCTCTAAAAAACAATTAATATCTCTGTCCATACTCGTAACAATATCATTCAGCCCTTTATTTGTTACTTCTAAATTTTTTTTAGTTTCTAATGACATTTTTCCTGCCTTTTTAATAATTCTCCTTATAAATTCAATAAATTCGATATACTCCATACTTCTCCATCTTCCTTACTTATAAATTTTATAGCAGTATTATAGAGTTCTTGGATAAATTCAATTGACTCACTTATTCTGTTTGGGGTAGATAAAATTAATAGATACGCCAATTCCAACTTATATATTTGCAAATATATAAGCATGTTTTTTTGAAAAATTTCAGGATTTATACCATATCCTCGATAAAATATTTCTTTATATTTAAATTGAGGAAAGATAAACATTTCCAGAACTCTAAAGTCATATATAGGATCTCCAATTAAGGACCATTCAAAATCCAAAATACCTATTCTTTCTTCCGAGGCAAAATCAACTACGATATTATTTGGATAAAAATCCCCATGTAAGAGAGCTAAATTATTAGATTCTCTCATTTCATCTATTAAATAGTGAAAATACTTTCTAAGAACAACTAAATAATTAGACATACCATTTATACAAATTCTTTGTTTCTTTATTTCACATATCCATTTATCTATTCGTATCCTTAGAAAATCTTTCCAGTTGAATACTGTAGAAGCATTTATATAACCGATTTTTTCATTTGTCCTAATAGAATGAATCTTTTTTAATGTCTTCCCCATCTTAAAAAAGATTCTTGGTAAGTTCTCTACATTATTTTCTAAATATATTCCTAAATTAGATCCTTTCATCCCTTCTGTAAGTATGAATTCAGTAGATTGATTATTATATTGAAAATTCCCATGTTGCAATATCTTAGGAACAATTAGACCATTTTCACCTAAGATCTCCAACATGAAAATTTGGCGTTTCTTTTTATGTGAAATATGATACTTATTTAACCATAGGTAGAGAATTTTATTTTTTAACTGAATTTTAAAAGCTTGATTTGAATAACTGCCTTTAGCTAATTGAATAGATTCTATTGGTTCATCTACCATTCCATTTAATAATTTTTTTAAGTCGTCAATCATCTTATCCCCCTTCTAAAGAATAAATAAAGTCCTCCCATTTCTTTTTGTAATACTCATGGTGCTTGTATATGGTTAGAGTTATCTTTATTTGGTTATTTATTACCCTTAATAGTACATCTACATTTTTATCATTGAACCATCCTTGCTCTTTTAAACTCTTATTAACCTCTAGTTCAGCTTTTCCCTCAATTTTTTTTTCTATTTTATGAATTTCTTTCACAGTTAAATACGGTTTGTATTTGATAGATATATATTGACTAATTGATGTTTCAATTAAATTTTTCACTTCTTTCGGTACCCCTGGCAAGAAAATAAGCATCGTACTATTAATAAAAATTGAAAAAGCTGGCGAAGTTCCTAAATCATTTAAGAATATTTCTGCTTCTTTTGGCACTACAAGCTGTTTAGAAATCCCTCTAGGCCACCTACAATTCCATTTTGAATAACATTTTTTGATTTGATCCCTATACATTTTCCCTAAAATCTTTGGTGGCGTATTAGATAGTTCCAAAGCCACTTGTCTTGTAACGTCCAAATCACTCCCTCCCATCCCACCTGTAATAATCACGAAATCGTTACATCTAGAAATATCAATTATAGTTTTTCTTATTAATTCAATTTTGTCATTAATAATTCTAATTTCTTGACACTTATAACCGCAGCCTGAAAAATAGTTCGTTAACCAATAACCATTTTCATCACGTACTCCAGTAAACAATTCTTTCCCCGTAATAATTATTGAAAAATTCATCATACTAGTTCTAGCTCTCTACTACTGTCTGATTGTATTTTAATTAAATGTTCTATGGCCTTTTCTAATGTATTCCCTACCACTATCTCACCGTGATCTCTAGCAATGGCAAAATTACTTTGCAGGGATTGCATTTTATGTATAATTCCTTTCCCAAATTGGAAAGTTCCATATCTTAAATATGAATTGCTTCGATATCTATCTAAAAAAGTTGCGTATGTTAAAGACGGACAATGACTATGTATGACAGATTTCATCTCAGTATTAGCATAAACTTCATAGTGCAAAGGTGTTTCACTCGAAGGTGAATTAATGCCTTTCCAATATACTTCATTATTTAAATGATCTACATGTTGTACCCATACAAGTTCTTCCATTTTAATATTTCCAAGCTCACATCCTGAGGAAGTGATTACAAATCCTTTTTCTACTCTTTTACTAATACACCCCTTTGAACCATTAGTTAAACCATACGTAACTAATTTTCCACCTACTTCTTTAAATTCTTCATATACATTCTTTATGGTACGATGCCAAGTGAAAGATTCATCTGTATCATCATTCAATACCTGAATTGATTTAAATCTAATTTTATTAAAATCATATATTATACTATCATTTACCTTTTCACCGAACGCCATCGTACAGTAAGACCCTTCTATTCTAGGATGGATCATTTTCACACCAATTTTAATTAATTTTTGAAGATTTTGTTGTAAAATTGGACTTCTCCATAGATCAATATTCATTGAAGGCGCTAAATAAATAGGTGTATTTCTTCCAATTGCTGCTGCAATACAAGAAGTAGCAAAATTATCAGCAATTCCTCCTGCTATTTTGTTTATTGTTGAATATGTTGCAGGTGCAATAACTATTAAATCTTCAAGCGGAAGTGATTCACCGTCTTTTTTATCAAATGAATCTCTGATGAAGTTTCCACTGGCCTCTTTTAACAACTCTAAATCTACCATCTGATGCGCAGAAGGAGTTAAAATAACAAATACATTCGCACCTAAATCCGATAACTCCTTTATATATCGATAAGACTCCTTAGATTTTCTAGCCCCAGTTAAAATATAATATATATTTTTACCCTTAATAGACACTGTTCTCACCTCTCCCAAGTTCTAATCCCCCATTAGAAGGAATATATAATGTATTCCCTAAAACTTCCTCTATTTTTTCAGTCCATTCTATTGAACCACCCGGTATCCAAAGACTATTAATTAGGCTGTCTCGAAATTTAATTATATTATTTTGATTCAATTCTCTATATTGACTTTCAATTGACCTTGCAATAAAGAATGCTATGAGTCTTGCTTCAGAATATTGGTTTTTAGTTCCAATTAATTCCTGGTAACTCCATCTCATTTCATTTATATCCTGATTTACTAGCAGAAATTTAAGATCATTTTCAAATTTTATTTGATTTATATTCTCGCCACCATTTTCATATATCTCAATTTTAGTCATAACTGCTGAACAGATGCGCCTAATAAATAATAAATAGTACTTATTCCATATTTCAAGGGCTTCATAATATTCATTTTCACTTAGTCCTATATAATGAAGTAAAAATTCACGACTCTTAGCCAGGGATTCTATTGTTTGTGCCATCCCTTCTGTAAAGGCTGTACTTTCTCCTTGAAATAAGAAATTATCATACCTTATATATTCTGCATGAAGGGCATGACCAAATTCATGAAAGATAACTTCTAGAATATTTAGATTTTTCAATGAAGGGTTTATTAATATTTTAATCTCAAATTTATTCTTAAACATTGTGACCGCAGGAAAATTCGACTTACCCAAATATTCTATTTGAATATTTGATTTATTTTTCAAAAATCCATAATCAGATAAAAAGTTTTTTATTTGTAATATTATTTCTGTTGAATCTATATTTAGTAATGGGTGTTCAAATTCTTTTCTACTAAATAAATGCATCAAATCAAAATGTCTTACTTTTTTCAAGCCAAGATTATCAGATTCTTTTTTATAATAATAGGTATATAGCTCTCGAGTCCGTTCTTCAAAACTCATTATTAACGCCTTGAGTTTTGGGATTTCCATCCCCTGATTTTCTAATAATAAATTAGAATAAAAATCGAATTTATTCTCTTTTGCTATTTGATTTTGAGTCTGAACTAGCTCTTTAATATGCTTCTCTAATTCTCCCCCCATCATAGGTAAATTTCCATATAAGCATTTTCTTTTTAAAGCGCTGGCTTGAAATCTCATCTCGTTTTCAAATTGATTTACAGTAAGTTTTATTTTTTTATAGTGATTACTAGCTATTAAATTTATTTTTTTTTCTACTCTAAATAAATATTCAGAGTTCAAAACTTGCTGTTCAACATATAACCTTTTAAGTGCCTTTACTTTCTGTTTCACATTTACATCTATATTACTAAATTTACACTCTACTATATTTTTATAAAAACCACTTGAATTAATTAATTCGGCTTTAATTTTTTGTAGTCTTCTTGTTTTTTGAATATCAACTTCCTCATCCTTAGCAAAATTATAATAAATATCAATATGAGCTTCTTTAATTTCAGAAAGTAAATTTTCCACATGATCAACATAACTATATAATTGTTGGTGACTATTTGGTGAGAAATCTAATAACTCTTTATATGGCATATGCATTATTTTATTATCTTTCAACAAAATCATTCCTAACTAATTTTCATATTATTAGTAGTAGCTGCATCCAAGCTTCTAAACAATTTAGAGATAACTCTTTCAATATTTTCTTCTGAAACCTCCATTTCTTGTATAATATTTCTTTCAAAGAAAGGTATTAAAACATCAGATATTTCTAAATCTTTTTTAGAATAAAAAATTTCTATATTATAATTGGATTTTTTATTAATTTCTAAAACATCCCTAAATTCATCTGGAATGATAACAGGGTTTTGAGTAATTAAATTTATAGATTTCATCCCCCCGTATAGTTCTTTAAGCTCATTTTGACTACCGTCAAAAAATATTTGTCCATCATCAATAAACATAATTCTACTACAAAGCTTTTCAATATCTGACATATCATGTGTTGTAAGGATAACAGTGACCTTTTTTTCACGATTCATTATCTTTATAAACTCTCTGATTTCCTCTTTTGCTTCAATATCTAATCCTATTGTTGGCTCATCTAAAAACAATACCTTTGGATTATGTAGCAAACTAGCTGCTATATCACAGCGCATTCTTTCGCCAAGACTCATAAGACGAACCGGCTTATTTAAAAGCGACTGCAAGTTTAAAACATCATCAAATTGTGATATTTTCCTTCTAAATTCTTGTTCCGATATTCCATATATATCTCTTAAAAGTTTGAAAGAATCTATAAGAGGAAGGTCCCACCAAAGTTGTGTCCTTTGACCAAAAACAACTCCAATTTCTGATGATATTTTTCTTCTGTCAATGTAAGGGTCAAAACCATTAATCTCAATAGCACCGTTTGATGGCATTAAAACACCTGTTAACATCTTAATAGTCGTAGACTTTCCTGCCCCATTTTTCCCAATGTAACCAACTATTTCTCCCTGTTCAATATCAAAACTAATATTTTTGACGGCATCAATTTGATTATACTTTCTATAAAATAAACTCATTGCTTTTTCAATTTTATTGGTTGTGGGTTTTGGTACCTTATAGCTTTTACTCAAGTTCTTCACTTGAATGACCTTCATAGTAACACACTCCTCTTTTATACTATGATCCTGTTGCATCGTATTTTCGTAACATTAAATTCCATATTTTCCATGTGAATATTAAATAGAAAAAACCCAATCCTGGAGATATACCAATTAATATATCGGGAAAATCTACCAATTGTTTTCCTAATATAAAGTGAATCGGTATGTACGCTACTATCCCATATGGGATTAATAAAACAAGAATCCATTTCAGATACCAAGGATATATCAACAGTGGAAATCTACTCATTTCTTTTGATACCCCAATTGTATTCTCAAATGTTTCAGTAGTATCTATTTGTTTAAAAGCCATACTAGAGTTTAAAATAAATGTACCTGCAATTGTAGCTGCTCCACCGATAGTACTATATATTAAGAAAATAACATCTATTATTGTAAAATTTATACCTATAGATAAAACTCCCCATATAAACATAATGATAGAGGATAAAGCAACACCAATCGTACTTATGGGTAAATTACTTGAAATATAATAATAAAGTGGTGAAATTGGACGAATTAAGTATTTTATAAAATTGCCATCTCTTACTTCAAAAATTAAAGTTGCCACATGAATACAAAAAATCGAGGCTATTGCCCATGACATATAGAATAATGAAATCAATAACAATATTTCCGAAAATTCCCACCCTCCAATTGTTCCATACTTAACCATCGCAAATTTTATGCCAAATAACCAAACACTTACTGACGAAAATACCCCTATCAGCTCAAGTATAAAGTTAAAATGAAATGAAAATCGGCCTTTCAAGTGAGCTAGTTTCAATGTAAAAAACAACCTTAAATGATACCTCACATTACTATCCCCCTTGAATTATCAACTTTTTAAACATTACTCTCCATAAAATTATATTTGTAATATATAACACTACTATCCATATAAATCCTGTCACTAATTCTGAAAGTACGTCCTCTTGCGATATAATTCCATTAAATATACTTGTTGGAACATAGTATAAAAATTTAAGTGGTAATAGTTGTATTACATATTGTATTTTTTCTGGATATATCCAAATTGGAAAAGGCATTCCTCCCAAAAAAAACGTCAGTGAATTAAAAAGTACCCAAACTCCACTTGTTTCAACATATTTCATCATAAGCAGACAAAAATTAATATTAATAAAGAAACCTACAAGTATACTAATTATTGTAGCTACTAAAAAAGATAAGAATACTTTAGCTTCCGGGATATACCCAGTACTTAAAAACACTACAAAACTATAAATTGGAAGTACAATAAAGAAAAAGAAGATTAAAACTGTACCTATTCTTTCAAAAAAAAGTTTCCTTATAAAATTACCTGGTCTTAAAATATCAAAGACAATATTCCCATTTCTAATTTTCTCATTAAATGGATGTCGCATTCGCATACTATGTAATTGTGGAATTAATATTGCATATGATATTGCCATATACGTAATCATCTGACTAATTGAAATTCCATCGATTTGTTCTTTTCCTTGATATAATCCCTTCCAAAAAAAGATCCAAAGGACAAAGGCTATTATCATCCCAAATACATTTAGCCAAAGATCACCTTTATATACTAACTGTTGCTTTATTCCTATTTTTGAATAAGCTATATACTTTTTCATAAACTTCACCCCATGTAACCATTGTTTTAATTAGTTACATATTCTCTTTTTATCTCTTGATATTTTTCTAAGCTATGTATAAGAGCTTTTTCTTTTCCAAGAAAATACGTATTATATTTCATGAAGCTTTCCCATACACTATCTAAAACTTCAAATTGTTTTATTTCGTGTTCTTCTTCATCTTTTAGTTGTTCGACTATATAACTTAAAGTTTCTACTGTAAATTTAGCTAGGTATTTATTCCACTCTATTAATTTCTTTAACTCTTCATGAGATTGTTGATGATTTGGATTTTCAGAAATTCGCTTTAAGCAACTAGTTCTATATTTTTGATTAATTAATATTTGGCGTCCTATTTCACCTCGAACAAGTCCACATGCATGAGCAATTGTAGCCAATTTAGAATTTTGATAAATAAAAGCTTCGCTATGATTTCGCTTTAGAGCATGTTTATCAACATTTTCAATATGTTCAGCACTTTGGTTATACAGAAATCCCTTTTTTGTGTATTCAAGATGGGATGGTGTTCCTTCAGTAACAAAAAGCACCCCACCTATCAATTTTTCAGGTTTAGAAAATAGCCATCCTTTAGTCTTACAAATTTCTTTAAGATTCACAATATTTTCTTCTAGTTCTTCAATGGTTGTTTCAGCATCAAATAATATAAATCCAGGATGTATATATATATCATATTTCTTACAAATATCAATCGCTCGCATATTAGTTTTTACTTTTGTTCCTTTGGTATATCTGTTTAATTGCGTTTGGCTAAATGATTCTAAGCCTAACAGTATGGTAGTTAATCCTGCTTCTTTTAGTATTTTGATTGTTTCGTCATCTACAGTATCAGCACGCGCGTAAAGGAAAAATTTGACATCTATATTTCTCCTCATAATTTCTCGCGCAATTTCTTTTGCGTATTTTTTCCCCTTTTTTCCTGGTCCAATAAATAGTGGATCACCAAAGTAAAAAAATTTCACACCATACTCTTTATTTACATTTTCTATCTCATCTACTACGCGCCCTGGTGACATAATTCTCCAATTATAACGTTCGTAAAAATCTGCGAAGGACTGGACCTGACAAAACGTACACTTCCCATAACATCCATAGCTACTTCGAATAAGACATAGTAAATTGTTGAATGGCTTCTTTTCTTTCTTTAAGTTTTCAAATTGATATCTTTTGTAGTAAGGTAGCTCATTCAATTCTTCTTGGCTTGATAATGGTAATGGCTTATTAATTTTAATAGATCCATTTTGTAAAAATACAGTGGCTGGAGAATCTTTCACACAATTCTCCAAAACACTACTGACATATCTCACAATTGATTGTTCTTCACCAATATTACCTAAATATAGAGAATCTACTATTCCATCTATAAGATATTCATGAAAATGATTTGGGCTTTGGATCCAAAGAGAGAGATGTGTCTCTTTAAAAGCCTCTTCTTTACTTATTAATTCAATTAATTTTTTGTTAGGTTCCCAATCATAACTATTTAGATGTGTAAATACAATAATTAGTTTGGGCTTCTCATTAATCAAATCTTGAATATTATATTCTTGAGGGTTCAAATTAAAATCATATACTTTGACGTCATAATTATGCTTCTCTAAAACTGCAGCGCCAAAAGATAAATAATGATTTTCTACTTGGAACACCTCATTTTCTACATAATGTCTCCCTGATACAAGCATTAAAATATCAGCCATTCCCTATCACCTTCCATTCCTTATTTTAACAATTTATTGATATTAATTTCTTAAACATCGTAAGCCACAACACACCTAAAACTCTCCTTATGATGTGGCTTATGATAATTTATGAATTTATGTAAATCTCAATTGATTACATAGATGTCATTTCACCCGCTAATACAAAGGCTAAAGTATGCATTGCTGTTGCATCTTCTAATGACAATTCTTCTTGACTATTCGTTTCTACTTCCTCAAGAATCGATTCTAAGTACTCTTCCATTTCTTTCACCTCCCTTCACTTAGAAGATACAACACTACATAGATGTCATTTCACCCGCTAATACAAAGGCTAAAGTATGCATTGCTGTTGCATCTTCTAATGACAACTCTTCTTTACTATTTGTTTCTACTTCTTCAAGAATTGATTCTAAGTACTTTTCCATTTCTTTCACCTCCCTTCACTTAGAAGATACAACACTACATAGATGTCATTTCACCCGCTAATACGAAGGCTAAAGAATGCATTGCTGTTGCATCTTCTAATGACAACTCTTCTTTACTATTTGTTTCTACTTCTTCAAGAATTGATTCTAAGTACTTTTCCATTTTTTCACCTCCTTTCAATAAATAAATAGTTTTATGAATTTGAATACGCCACCAATACACATTAAACGCATGTGTATAATATGAATTAATTGTACATATATCTCTTTTTTATCATTTTTATAGTATTTATGGTAATAATAAAAGACGCTAATAAAAAACCCTTCTCTAAATAAGGAGAAGGGTTTTTTTATTAAAAATACTTCTTCTTATTTTTTAGGATATACATCCTACAGGAATTAGCACCTTCTTTTAAACACAAGGTTGCTGAGGTGTCATAGGGCCAGTCCCTCTACCTCTCTTAATAAGAATTAATCTTTATATTCAATTTTATAGCTTACAAAATTTAGTATATACAAAATATAAAGAAATTGCAATATCTTTAGAAAATTATTTTTAAATAAATTTTCAGATATATATAACCTATGAAATTTTATTTTTTTATTTAATAAACTCTACTCACTCATTATTCCAGGCATTATAAATCTAACGTTAAAACTTAATACCATTTCATTTACTTTTAGGAAACATTTGTTCGAAATCGTTACTTATACCCTGAAGTATTATCAGCACTTGTTTCTTTATCTACAACCTAAAAAAGCAGCCCCCTTTGAGGCCTGCTTTTTCACTAGATTACTTTAAAAATACTCTTAATTTGTCTCGCAAATAACCAATTTTTCGTACCGTAGTTATCATTTAAACTATCTAAATTGATAGATTGTCCATTAGCAAACTTTAATTCTAACGTTGTATTTTTGTCATTTGTTTTTAAGTTGCTATTTGTAATGTTATCATACTTTAATTTTTCAATCTCAATATACTCTTCCTTCTCTTCTCCGATAACGACGTGATCTTGGAAGAAGAAGAATACTTCTACTTTCTTACCGAAACAAAATACGTTTTTCGTATAAATTAATGTCGCGTTATCAAGTCCGACACATACTTCTTTCATCTCTTCAACAATGTTTCCTAAGTCTTCTTCGTTTCTTGCATTTGATTCAGCAATCCATTCTTCGATTGTATTCATGTTAATTGCCATACTGTGCCCCCTGGTTCGTTCATTGCTTTATTAAAAAATAAATACTATATGACAATATAAGCGATACGCACTATGTTTTCAAGGGTGAACGGTATATTCACAATAAAGTGAAACTTTATTTATTCCCCTTTCACAAAAAAAATAGCACTTAAAAAAGTGCTATTCCGCTCTCCTTGCTGCTTGTTGAATTGGATCCCAAACGCTGTTATATGGTGGTGCGTAACTTAAGTCGACATCTTCTAAATCGTGAATACTCATTTTATTGAAAAGTGCCATCGCGATAACATCAATACGTTTATCTACTCCCTCTTCTCCAATTACTTGACCGCCTAATAATTGTTTCGTATCGGCGTGATATAGTAATTTCAAGTGAAGTGGCGAAGCGCTCGGGTAATAGCCCGCCATATTTGTTGAATCTACTTTGACCGTCTTATACGGGATGTTTAGCCCTTTCGCTTCTTTTTCATTTAAGCCTGTTCTTGCGAGCGTCAGATTCATAAATTTAATAATGCCCGTACCTAACGTACCTTTAAATGCCCTTCGTTTATCAACCATATTGAGTCCGGCAAGTCGCCCTTGTTTATTCGCAGTCGTTCCAAGCGGGATATGATCATGCATTTCCTTTATAACATGGTAATGCGTTGCACAATCACCAGCAGCGTATACGTCTTTCACATTCGTTTGCATATAAGCATTTACTTCAATTGCACCTTTATGGTTTTTACGTATATTTGTCCCCTCAAGAAAATCAGTATTTGACTGTACACCGACAGACACTAAAACGAGATCAGTTTTATACGTCCCTTTATCCGTCTCCAGTTGTTCTACTCTTTCTTTTCCTTTAAACGCTTTTACATTTTCATTCGTTAAAATTTCAATATTATGTTTATCTGCTTCTTTATGTATATATTCCGCCATATCGGCATCATAAATTGTGCCAATATGATCGTTTCGCTCAATCATTCTTACTTTCTTACCAAGTTCGACGAATGTTTCTGCCATCTCTAGTCCAATTGCACCGCCGCCAATAATAGTTACAGCCTCAACTTTATTCGTTTCTAGCGTTTTTAATATGCGCTCAGCATCCGGAATTGTTTTTAAAAGATGAACGCCTTGCAAATCTCGCCCTTCCCATTTTGGCATAACAGGACGCACTCCAGTCGCAATTAATAAACGGTCATACGGAAATTCAAAAACATCTTTCGTCTCCGTATGCTCTGCGTACACCATTTTCTTTTCCGTATCTATTTTCGTTACTTCATGACGTACTTTCGCATCAATTCCATATTTATCACGAAACGTCTTTACATCGCGTGCAATTAACTTTTCAGTAGAAGCAATAACACCACTAATCACATACGGTAATCCGCACTGAGCGTATGAATAGATTTCACCTTTTTCTAACGTTACAACATTTGCAGTTTCATCGTTTCTAACAATTTGCATTGCTGCACTCATACCAGCGGCATCTCCGCCAATAATGACATAGTTCACTTTACCACTCCTTCTTTTTTACATACTCTTTACGATTTCCATATTTTATAGAAATAACACCTACTTAAATTGTAAAGAAAAAGAATTTAATCTACAAGTTTGGTGCACAAAACTATGCCTTAATAGGTATCCGTCGTGTCTTATAAACAAGATGTTTAATATGCTATAACAGCAACTATTGAAAGTAGGTGAAATATACATGTGCGCCGGCCTTCTCGTCCAGCTTCCAGAGGAACCGATAGAACCGGGACCCGCCCTCCCGCTTGAACAAGAGTTTACCGTTAGTGTAACTTTATACAGTGCACGTGCTTGGTTATCTGATAATGACACTTTCTCACAAACTATTTGGAAATCGACTCGCTTTGCTTCTGCCTCACACGCTCGCAAATCCATCTTCCCAGTTGGTACTGTTAAAATTGTGAACTTTTCTGAGGATACAATAACGGTTACTATATCATCAGAATCAGATGATGCACTCAAAATAGTCGTTCCCCCTCGTTCTGAAGCTGCTTTAACGTCTAGTTCTTTATCTGATGTGCAAGCAAGTACATCAGGAGGAGCAAGTAAAGTCACATTCCTCTTTCACATCTTTTTCTCAAGGGATCCTGGTCCAGCTAAACAACCATAGAAAAGGTACAGTAATATACACTGTACCTTTTTCATGCACTCTATTCTCTTGATTTAATCAGTTCAACATTATAAGATTCCACACTCGTTAACGTTCCTGTAAAATACGGATTTTCTCTGTACCAAGACTGTTTTAAAAAATACGCTTGCATATCTTTCGTTTGAAAGCAACGTCGTATAATACGTCTTCGCTTTCAATTTATACCGATCAAATAAAAAGAAATACTTCCCGTCTTTCGTTAAAGAAAAATCTGCTCTTTCTATTCCATCCCCTCGTTTTTCACCTTGCCTCAAATATTCGTTCAATTCATTCACTTGAGACTCCCACGACTAAAGTCGCAAGCCCGAATCCTTATGGAATTACGGGTGGGATTCTTGAATGACTAAACGTTCGCAGTCCATTTCTGTTTTGAACAGCCTTCAAGATGAGGGCATCTCATTGCCCCTCCTAAACCAGACCATATAGGTGCTTAGGCTGATTGACTGTTACCATCAATCACAGTTGCATAGCGAATATTCATCGCCCCAACGATATCACGATGTGTCTCAAACCTACATGGACACTTGTATTTTCTGTCTTGTGCCTTATTCTTTTCAGCACATTTCGGACAGCTTTGACTTGTATAAGCCGGATTCACATATTCAACCTGAATACCAACTAATGCTGCTTTGTATGCAATAAATCGTGATAAACGATAGAATGACCAAGTGTGTAGGTTTTTTTCGTTTTTACGGCTTGTTCTTGCCGTCTGTCTTATATTCGTTAATTGTTCTAATCGAATGACAGAAATATGATTTGCAATCGCAAAATTAATAATTTCACGACTTATTTTATGATCTTTATCTTGCATCCATCTTTGTTCTTTATCATCCAATCGCCGAATCGCATTCACTTTTTTGTCTTTTCCTAACTTCTTACGCACACTACGAAACTTACGCTTCCTATATTTGTTTTGCCTACCATTTCCAAAGAAACGAACCTTGTCATCATCTGTAATCGCTACCGCAGGGACTTTGAGGCCTAGGTCTACTCCTAAAATTTTCGTCTCTGCTCTTTCATTTGTAGGAACCATGACAGATATTTGGGCCATCCACTTATTCGATTTCTTTGTGATGCGAAGTGTACCTAACTTATGTTTTAGCAAATCCAAATTGCGATTGTTTTTATCGATTAATAAAGCTCGGACCTTTAAACGAGTGGCCTTTCCATTTACCTTAAACGGGATTGAAATATGAGTGGCGTCAAACGAATAATTTTGATTGTTCCATATACAAACAGGCCTCTTTAAAATCGGAATGATTTTATAATTGCTTTTCTTTACTTTTGTAGCAAACAAACTTTTCGCGTCTTTGATTGCTTGATTCTTCACCGCACTTGGGATATTTGCTTCAATATCTTTTGTGCTTTTTTTCGTACTTGTCTTTGCTTTAACCATTTCCGATACAAGTGTATTTATAACTTTGATATATTCATGACTACTTTGTTCTAATAAACGGATTTGCTCTTTTGTTGGAATCAATTTCACTTTCACTGTTAGGGTCTGTGACATGCGTTTCATCCCCTTGTTTTTTGATTTTCAACATCGTGCATTTGATACATTTCTAGCAATAGAAACAAAATGAGAACGTGTCCATAAACTTTACAACTACATGAGGTGAGGAGATTTTCCTCTCAAACACTTTGAAACGTACTGCTATCATCATTGATTCTAGTTACAATGTATCATTTACTTTCGAAAAATTACAACAAAAAGACTCGAAGAAACTCCCTATATTTTGGATACTTAAAGTACCACGAACCTTGCGATTTTTAGTGGTACTCCGTATCCAACCTCACTTTCATCCCATGCCTAAAGGCAATGCTTTCTCGTTCGGAAAGGGCTGTAAGATGGATTTTCTTTTATATATGAAAATAGAGGCGTTACACTCTCTCTTGTGACAATAACGGCTGGATCATCTGCCGTGGTGATCTCAGCTAATTTCTCCCCGTCCCTCTCTTGTAAAACAGTAATAATTCTCTCTACTTGCGATGATTGTGAGTAATATGAAGATCCATACGCATATAATCCGCCCAATACTATAATAAAAAATGTTAAAAGTGTAATTCCAATTATTGTCCCTTTGCTCATTTTCTGCTTCTTTACTACAGGATCCCGCCTCTTCGTCCCGCAGTTTTGACAAAATTGCACACTGTCTTCAAAATGAGTCCCGCACTTTGTGCATACATTCATCCGTTCAACCACCTTTTCGTTAGAAGCCTGTTAATCCCCCGATAAAGGTTTGGATTATCGTTTTAATGTAAGACCAAAACACGATAAACGTTGCAATTCCGATTAAAACATTTGCGATAATAAGTGTGTACACAGGATCTAATCCGCCGTTGTCTAGTTTTAATATAGCTACAATTATACTAATTACCATATACGTTGTAGCTATCCATAGTAATATTGGTAAGAAAAAGATTAATAAAAAACTAAAAAGAAAAGAAAGAACTAGTATAGCAATAGCTGGCGTCGCTATCGTCCCCCATATACCGAATGCTTCAAGAAAAGAAAAAGATGATTTCATCATCTTACCACTTACAAAAATAATAAATCCGACAAATAAAGTTAAAATTAATAAAAAGAAAAAGACCATTACAGATTCTCCAAAGAAAGTAGGAGTAGATACATCTGGCACTAATGTCCTCGTAACAGTCGCCGCTGCGCTCATCATTCTATAAAAAATACACGCTCCTAAAAAACAAATAAGCACAAGACTTACAATTCCATTTCGCACTTCAATATTTCCACTTTCCATAATGGCCGATGGTGATTTAAAAGCATTTTTAAAGAACTGAAAATAGCCACTTGCAAATTGTTTCGCTTGCTCTACCGTTTCATTCGGACGAGTTTCCTTTACTCGTGCCGGGCGCGATAGCTGCCCTTCTTCCTGCCCACCACTCGCTACCACTTCTTCCGTTAACGAATGTCCACAATTCCCGCAAAACCTTGCTTCCGCTGCATTTTCAGTATTACATGCCGGACATTTCATTCTCTCATCCCTCCTTAAGCATATACCTTATAGGGTGTTACAAATTCAATATATGACTTTGTACATAAAACATGACTACAAGAAAAAGAATATGAAATCCTTCTTTTAAACGAAACTATGTGTGCTAGTATTATAGAAAAATAATGGTATTATGAAACAGAGCAAATAAAGTGAAACTTTAAACAGATTGGATGAAGACAGTGGAATTTGTAAACTCGATTTTTCAAACACTCCTTACAAGCGTGATCCAATTATTTTCTTTAATTGGTGTCATCATTGTAATTGGATTTATATTAGGTTATTTAGAATCTCTCACACGAACGTATTGGTCGAGAGCTTTTGGTAGGAAAGGCTTTCTTTTGACTGCGTGGATTGGTGTTCCTATTCATGAACTTGGACATGCAATTATGTGTCTATTATTCCGCCATAAAATTGTAGCAACGCAGTTCTTCCCGACAGATACAAGTCAAGGAGCTTTAGGTTACGTCCAACATCAATACAATCAAAAAAGCGTATATCAACGAATCGGTAATTTCTTTATCGGCATCGGTCCTATTATTTCTGGTATTACTGCCTTAATACTTTTAATGCGCTATTTCGTACCAGAGTCATATTATTTATTTAATACGAATCTGGAAAAAACTGTTGCATCGACTTCTATTAACTTAGACATGATCCAAAACATGCTACTATCGACATTTGTATTATTGAAAAGCTTATTTACATTTAGCAATTTATTGAATCCTTCATTTTGGTTATTTTTATTTATCGCTATTTGCATTTCCGCACATATCGCTTTAAGTAAACCAGACATTAAAGGATCAATAGACGGTGTTATCGTCATGTTTATCATATTATTTTTATTCAATATAATAGCAGGACTTTTTCAGTACGATAGTAATCAACTAATCGGCAAAGTTATGAAATATAATATGTATTTCATTGCATTTTCTAGTGTGGCGCTTCTTTTCTCTTCTATTTCTACACTTGTTAGTTTTGGGTTTTATAAAATGAGAGGAGGACGTTCGTTGTGAACGTCCTCTTCTCTCCTTAAATAATTATTTATCAGCTTTAATAAGTTATTGAATCGGAATAGGTGGTCCAATTTTTTTGTTTTCTTTCCCCGAATACGGTACAAGTGAATATTTTCCCACCGCTACATTTATTCCATCAAATCTACTAAAAGAAATACCGCCATCTTCATTCGATATAACCACCTCTTTAAATGTATGTGCTTCCCCAGATTCTGATTCGATTTTAAAATAAATATCTTCATTTGTACTTTGTTTCACATCATAATAAATCGTTGTGGAAATCGGCGTAGAAACTACTTTTTTAACAGTTACTTTATTGCCATCATATAAAACAATTGTTTCATTTAAATCAAACGTCTGCTTCTCTTTCATCAACTGAGCTTGCGATACTTCAATATCAAATATCCATGGTTGCTCAATTACAGTATCCCTGTTGAATGTATCATAAGTAATTTCGATTTGAAGTTCATCAGTTTGTGGCATTTCACTTAACTCGATACCACCGTAAATTGTAAACATAGAATCATTTACTTCAATTGATTGTGCATCCTTTGTATTAGAAAAGTCACGCCCATTTATTCGTACCTGTGGAATTAAATATGTTTGATAATCAAATTTCACACCCTTCGCTGGCTCAAATGTTGAACTGATGAATAATTTATTGTCATCCACTAATACCTCATTTAACGTCAGTTTACCGTATTTATTTTCAGCAGTTTTCCCAATAGCCGTTTTATAGGGAGAATAGTCAAGTGGTTGCTGTTTATCAATATATTTTTCAATCAATCCCGCAATAAATGGCATATTTGCTAAAGATGTTTGTCCAAGTGGCACTATAATACTGACAATTAACATGCAAGCTGCTGCGACTCCGAACCATTTTTTTGTTTTTTTATTTTTGCGTAGCTTATTTTTCACACGTTTTTCCCACTGCTTTTCCTCTATTTTGGTTAAGGGAGTCTCCTCAAACTCTGTGATGTCCAACTGAATATCATTTAACTCTTTATAAATAGACATGCCCTCACACTCCATTTTTAAAAATAAAAATCTGTTTGAGCTTTTTTCGTCCGCGTGACAGTTTGTTATGAATCCATGACTCTTTCACATTAAGGTGGGATGCAATTTCACGAGACGGTACACCTTCTAAATAATACTTTTCAAAAATGTTACGCTCTGTTGCTGACAACTCACTAAGCAATTCCTGTACGTCTAAGAAGTCATTTTGTTTTCTTTGTTCTTGATACAGACGATCATTAATCTCTGTACAGACAGTTTGTTGCTGATTTCTCGCATGTTTCCGCTGATAATCAATTGCCCGATATTTAGCAATGGCTGCTATCCATTGTTTAAACGTATTTTTACTTGAATCAAATGAATCGATATGAAACCAAATGGCTAATAATACATCATCTAAGCATTCTTCATAATCTTGCTGATTACTATATACATATCGTTTAATAATAGCGCTGAGTAAACCTCCATATGTTTGGATAATGAACGTAATGCTCTTTTCATTACGTTGTTGAATTTGTTGCACAACATTTTCTTCTGTTATCTTCAAGCGTAGACCTCCTTGTACTGCTAATTGGTACCTACTTTCTAATACGAATGAAAATCGATTACTCTATCACTGCTTTTAATATTGCAAACATAATCTCACCATTCCATGCCATATACCTCGCTCACGATAAGAAGAGCTAGTTCATTTAGAACTAGCTCTTCTTATCACTTCTCCCTCTTATAATCACAATGCTCAACCGGAACACGAGCATGCCCTTCTTCATCCGTACACCATGACTGTGACTGAAAGGCAAGAAAAATACCAATCCACTCTTCCTTCTTCTCAAAGTGAATCAATATCCCACCGTCTTGCCATTTGCCATCATCACCTTGCCATTTCTCTACATTCCCTTGATTCATATGAATATCGTGTATACCGTTTCCAGGTGTAAAGTGGAAATACGAATCCGGAACCTTTTCTTCTGGTCCCCACCTTTCACCAAACGCATAAATAATCGCCTTTTCTTCTATTGCTCGCTTTATATAACGCTCTATCTTTTCATTTAAATCATTATCAACTCCTGCTTTTTCAGCAGGTAAAGGAATCATTTGCTTTGAATCAAATAAATTACCTCTTACATAATCTAAAGCTATTTTCGGTTCATTATTTTTTATTTCTGTAAAACCGAACGGTAATGTCGGTAAAATATGAATCGCCTCTGATCGAATATCGTCGCTCGCAAAATATAAAACTTCCGATGGATAACTTTGCGATTTCACGTTAATTGCAATGCGATAATCTACTCCTGCTTCACCTTGTAAATGAACTTGATAATGAGGTGTTTTGCCTTTTCCAATCTTAGATTGTATAACTGTACCTTTTAATACACCGTAGTTTTTTAAGGGCATACCTTTCATCTCCTATTCATTTAGTAGAAGCTTTTCATATTTAAAACATTATCCAGTCATAAAGAAAATCCTCCTATGTTAGGAGGATTTTTAATTTCTCAATATATACCAAAAGAAAACTTCCACTACTACAAGTAACACCGCACCAAAAATCATTAACGTCGTCTTCTTTAATAGTTCATTTTCACGATACGGGATATTGCATAAATACGCGCCTAGTGTAATCCGTGATGGACAAGCGATTGTCGCTACTGATGATGCGGTGTTTTGGAGCGTTGTGACGTATTGCCACGGGAGTGCTACGTTTTGGGCTGTTTGCATTTGTAGCTTTATAAACATCGCATTTGATCCTGCGTTACTACCAGTTAAAAAACCGCCAATTCCGCCTATGAATGGAGCAACGAAAACGAAAAAGGTACCAAAGGTTTCACCAGCTGTTTTTGCGAGTAATGAATGCATACCAGATGCGCCCATTAGTTCTGAAATTGCAATGAACATCGTCGTTGTAATAGCGAAAGGAATCCATTGTTTTATCGTTTGCGAGAGTGATTGTTTAATAACATTAGATGGAATGCGGAAGAAAATAATTGTAAATAAACAAGTCATGGCGAGCCAAAATCCTGGCGAATATAGTAGCTCTAGTTTGTAAGAATATGATTTTAAATCGAGAACTGCATATGACCTAAGAAAATCATGTAATGCTGGAACGAGGCGAGAAAGTAAAATACAAACTGTTAAGAATATATAAGGGCTAATAATTTTTATAATCGATACTTCTCTCTCCGTAGCCGCCGCATGTTCTGTTAAAAGGTTTTGCTCATCTTTTCCTTTTAACTTAATGATTAAAAAACCAAATGAAATGGTAACGATAGAACTTAATATCCCTGCTAGTTCAACACTTACGTATGCGTTAGAAAGATAGATTCCGAGAGAAAATAATAGAAAGAATCCTACTCCTTCCTTCCACTTTTCTATAACTGCCTGCCAGCCACCGACAACGTATAAAGAAAGGAAGATAAAGTATGCGAAAATCGGGATGCTTAATAATGCTGTATTTGTACCAAGAGTTGTGAGCGGCATGTTAATAAGCTGAGAACCGATAATCGTACCCGTTGCCATTGCGCCCCATGAACTTGCAAGTAAACCGATAAACGATAGTAGCACAGCTTGAAACGGTTTATAACCGAGCGAAAGAAAAATAGGTGCTGCGACCATAAAACCAATTCCGAATCCACTCACTGATTCAATAAGTGGACAAATACCAAAACACATAAGAAGCATTTGCAATAATCGATCGCGCGTGACTTGTTCTAGAAATCGTGCTACTTGATCGATGTATCCCATTTTGTTCATGAGGTGAAATAAAAAAATACCGAAAAATAAAACGTATCCGACAATGAAACAAATTAACCACCCTTTAATTGTTGCGTGTACAGTTTCACTTATCCCTAATTGAAACGTTGGCGAGAGTAAAACGATTCCGACAGAAACGGTATAAGAGATTAATGAGGCTCTTAATGACGTTTGTTTAAACAAAAACAAACAAATAAAAATCATCATAATCGGGATAAGTGCCAACAATATGGCCATGCTATCATCTCTTTTCGTAAAAATTGCAATTTTTAACTATTATATAACAGATGTTATGATTTTCAATTATTTTTATAACAGATTTAAAAAAGGAGCCGCTTGGCTCCTTTTTTGAATAACTAATATTTTATCTTTTATCCTGAAAAACCGTCTGCTGTCCAATCATTTTTTCTAGCACAACAAACACAATATAAGCACATATTACTTGCAATACAATATTCCCAAGTTTTATTAATTCAAATGAATGGATCCATTGGAATAATTCACTTAATAATACAATCGAAACGATACTAAATAGTTCTATACTAACCGAAAATATACATACTTCTAAAATAGATTGCTCTTGTATTCGATTTAATTGGGAAAAGATGAATACATATCCTAAAAACAGAGCCATCAACTCTATTTTCGTCATGCTAATGAGCCAAGCGTATAATGGTACAGTTAAAAGAAGATATAATAGTTTACGTCTTAGCATGCCTTCTCACCCTCTAAGTTATAAGTATTTTCTGTATATTTTAACATTTATTACACAAAAGAAACAGAAGAGACTTAAGCCTCTTCTGTTTCTTTTACTGCATGTATTAACTCACAAATTTCTTCTCGCTTTTCATTTTCTAACAGCTCAATGACTTTACTTCCAACGACAACGCCGTCACATATTGTAATCATTTCTTCAATTTGCTCTCGTGTTGAAATACCGAATCCTGCGACTACTGGTAAGTGGACGTGTGCTTTTACTTTTTCTAAGTAACTACGAATCTCATCTTTAAAGTTTTGACGTACTCCCGTTACGCCCGCTACTGTAACGGCGTAGACGAATCCTTGTGATTCACTCGTAATTTTTTCGATTCGTTCAATAGGGCTCGTTACGGTAACGAGTGGAATTAAAGCGATATTCGCCACGCGAAGGAGCGGTGCAATAATGTCTTGTTCTTCATACGGTAAGTCTGGAACGATAATACCGTCCACCCCTGCTTCAAGACAGCTCTCAATGAAACGTTCCTTTCCGAATGCGAGTACTGGATTTAAATATGTCATAAGTACAAATGGAATTTGAACTTCTTGCCTCACCTCTATTAATGCTTGAAAAATACCTTTCAATGTTACACCGCTATCTAATGCTCTTTTTCCTGCCCTTTGAATAGTTGGACCGTCTGCGACTGGATCTGAAAATGGGATACCAATTTCAACGATGCTTGCTCCTGCTTCATCAAGAAAACGAATTCTTTCTTTTAACTTTTCAAGTCCACCATCTCCGCCCATTACATACGGAATAAATGCTTTCTTGCCATTTTCAAACGCTGCTATAATTTTTTCTACTCCCATTTTTTACACCTCTTCCATATAACGTTTTATACTCTCTACATCTTTATCACCGCGGCCGGATAAACAAATGACAAGTCCTTCGTCTTTCTTCATTTGCGGCGCTAGTTTTAAAGCGTATGCAACAGCATGTGAACTTTCTAATGCCGGGATAATCCCTTCTTTTTTCGTTAATAATTGAAATGCTTCTAACGCTTCTTCATCTGTAATGGAATGATAAGAAACGCGGCCAATATCTTTTAGCAAGCTATGTTCTGGCCCAACACCTGGGTAATCCAGCCCTGCCGAAATAGAGTGTGCTTCTTGAATTTGCCCTTCTTCATTTTGCAGAAGGTACATCATCGATCCGTGTAAAACACCGACACTTCCTTTCGTTAAAGTGGCTGCGTGCTTTTCTGTGTGAACACCTTTTCCAGCTGCTTCAACACCGTAAAGAGCAACTTCTTCATCGTGTACGAACGGATAAAACATTCCCATTGCATTACTACCACCGCCAATACAAGCAACGACTGCTTCTGGTAATTTCCCTTCTAACGCTTCGTATTGCTTTTTCGTTTCTTTCCCAATTACACTTTGGAAATCACGAACAATTTGCGGGAATGGATGTGGCCCGAGAACTGATCCCATAATGTAGTGCGTATCGTGTACATGTGAAACCCAGTAACGAAGCGCCTCGTTTACCGCATCTTTCAACGTGCCGCTACCTGCCGCTACGCTTTCTACTTTTGCTCCGAGTAATTCCATTCGAAACACGTTTAATTTTTGTCGTCTCACATCTTCTTCTCCCATGAAGATGACGCATTCTAAACCGAAAAGTGCACATACAGTAGCTGTTGCAACTCCGTGTTGTCCTGCTCCTGTTTCAGCGACAACTTTCTTCTTACCCATTCTTACCGCAAGAAGTGCTTGACCGATTGTATTGTTAATTTTATGAGCTCCCGTATGGTTCAAATCTTCACGTTTCAAATAAATCTTTGCTCCGCCGCAATACTTCGTCATATTTTCAGCGAAATAAAGCGGTGTTTCTCTTCCAACGTACGTTTGTAAATAATGATCTAATTCCTTTTGAAACGCTTCATCTTGCATCGCTTCTTTATATGCTTCTTCTAGTTCTAATACGGATTGCATTAACGTTTCTGGAACGTATCGTCCTCCGTATATACCGTAATGACCTTTTTCATCTGGATATGCGTAGTTCATTTTGAACACTCCTTCGCTTTTTTAATAAATTGTTTTATTTTCTTTAGATCTTTCTTTCCTTCTGTCTCTACTCCGCTGCTCACATCGATCATATATGGCTGAACGGTTCGAATTGCTTCTTCTATATTAAGGATGTTTAATCCGCCAGCTAATATCGTTTTCTCTCGCAACTCGTTTGGCATATGTGCGAGTAACTCCCATGAGAATGTCTTTCCGTTTCCTCCGTGGAACTTTTCTTTCGGGCTATCAAATAACAGATAATCTGTATCGTATTTTTTCGCACATTCAATATCTTTCTCTAAAGCTACTCCTACCGCTTTTATAGACGGAATATTCAATCTTGTAATTTGATGATTGTCTTCATCCCCATGTAGTTGCACATGCGTTAACCCGCACTCCTCTGCAATTTTCTGGATCACTTCGACTGATTCATTTACGAAAACACCTACCTTGAAAACGTGGGCTGGAATTTCCCCAATAATTTCTTTCGCTTGTCCTGGAGTGATTTTCCGTTTACTTTCTGCAAAAACAAATCCGATTGCATCTGCTCCGTATTCACACGCTCTTTTTGCTGTTTCCATATCAGTGATGCCGCAAATCTTCACTTTCATATACTCACCTTACAGTCTTCAAAAAAGGTACTAATAGAAGACGATGTCATAAGCGCTTCTCCGACTAACACGCCTTTTGCACCAGCTCGTTTGACGCGAATAATATCTTCTTTTGAATGAATACCACTTTCACTAATCCAAAGTAGGTTTTCCTCATTCAGTCGTTTTCCGAGCTTTTCAGTTTGGCTTAAATCTACTTCAAACGTTTTTAAATTACGGTTATTAATTCCGATAACGTGCGGATTTAATTCGATTGCAATTTCTAATTCCTGTTCATCATGAACTTCAACAATCGCTTCTAATCCCACTTCTAGTACGTAGTTATAAAGCTCTTTTAGCTTCTCTTTTGACAATGCTGCAACGATTAATAAAATTAAATCTGCACCAGCTTCATACGCCCTATCAATTTGAATCTTATCTATTATAAAATCTTTACATAAAAGCGGAATGTTACTTTCTGCTCTTGCCGTTTGTAAGTCGTGAAACGACCCTTTAAAAAATTGACCGTCTGTTAAAACCGAAACTGCTCCAGCACCGCATTCTTCATATGTTTTCACTTGTTTTGGCACATCAACGTGTAAATTAATATCGCCTTTTGATGGAGACGCTCGCTTTACCTCTGCTATTACAGTAAACTGCTCTAAAGCTTTTACAAGTGAGTGTGTTTTCCTTTTTTCTTTCACTGGTGAATATGTTTCATATAACTCCGCAACTTCTACTTTCTTTTGCTCTACAATTTTGTCTAAAATCGTCCCCATTTTAATTCACCCTTTCTAAATTTTCATGGCTTGCTGCAATTAATAAGTTTAGTTTGGCTAATGCTTTTTCAGAGTCAATGCTATGTGCCGCTAGTGTAATTCCTTCTTCAATCGTTTCTGCTCTTCCATTTGCGAAAAGGGCTAGACCTGCATTTAATAAAACAGTATCGCGATAGACACTCTTTTCTCCGCTTAATACTCCGAGCGTAATCTGTGCATTTTCTTTCGAATTCCCGCCCCTAATTTCTTCATTTTTCACTCTTGAAAAACCATACTTTTCTGGATCAATACTCATTTCTACTATTTCATTATCTTTTAAAACGACGACATGATTTTCTCCCTGTAATGATGCTTCATCTAAAAAGCCACTTCCGTTTACGACGAGCGCTTGTTTTCTGCCAAGTTTCTGCAATACTTCCGCTACTGGCAATAACATATCTCGCTTATAAATACCGACAAATTGTGTTTCTAAATTAACCGGATTCGTCAACGGTCCAATTAAGTTAAAAATCGTAGGAACGTTTAATTCTTTTCTTATTTTCATAATGCGTCTTAATGCTGGATGCATCGCTGGTGCGAATAAGAAGGCAATACCTACATTCTCTAATAAATAGTCAATCTCACCCGGCGTACAGCTTATGTTTACACCGAGTTCTTCTAATAAATCAGCACTTCCTGTTTTACTAGAAACAGCGCGGTTTCCATGTTTCGCAACCTTTACACCAGCTCCGGCAAGTACAAATGCCGATGTTGTACTAATATTGAATGTTTGCGCACCGTCACCACCCGTTCCGCAATTGTCCATCGCGCCTTTTATATGATTTGAAAACGGTAATGCCTTTTCGCGAAGAGCACGAACGAGACCGTATATTTCTTCTGCTGTTTCGCCTTTCGCTTTCAGCAATACTAAGAAAGCTGCAACTTCACTTTCCAATATGTTGTCACTTAATAAAAGAAGTCCCGCTTCATACATTTCTTCTTCTGTTAAATGTTGTCCCTCTACTAATTTTCGAAGATAACTGTTCATACTCTCTCCTCCTCTTTCACTTCTGCTAAAAAGGCACGTATTAACTTTCCGCCTTCTTCTGTTGCAATTGATTCTGGGTGAAACTGTAATCCGAAGAGCGGATAATAGTTGTGACGAACTGCCATGATTTCTCCGTCATCCATCGCTGTCGCAAGTATGTCAAAACACTGCGGCAAACTATTTTGCACTGCGACGAGTGAATGGTAACGCATCGCTGTTAACGGCTGCGTTACGTACGAAAAGATTGACATTCCGTTATGTTTCACACGCGATGTTTTTCCGTGTTTAATGCGCTCTGCTCTAACAATTTCTCCTCCAAATGCGGATATGATCGCTTGATGGCCAAGGCAAATCCCTAAGATGGGAACGTTCTTATAAAAATGACGAATAACATCGATACAAATTCCAGCATCTTCTGGTTTCCCAGGTCCTGGCGAGAGCACAATTCCTTTCGGCTTCATCTCCTCTAATTGTTCAATTGTTATTTGATCATTTCTTACGACAACAATTTCTTTCTCGTACTCGCCTAATAGTTGATACAAGTTATATGTGAACGAATCATAATTATCGATAAGTACAATCATTTCATAACCTCCAAAAGCGCTCTCGCTTTATTTAATGTTTCTTCATATTCAGCAACCGGGTCTGAATCGTAGACGATACCCGCTCCTGCCTGAACGTACGCTTTCTCGTCTTTTACAACCATCGTTCGAATTGCTAGCGCCATATCAAGGTTTCCTGAGAATGAAATATATCCAACCGCTCCGGCATATACATTTCTTTTTTCATGCTCTAACGTATTAATAATTTCCATCGCCCTTATTTTCGGAGCACCTGATACTGTACCAGCTGGTAAACAATACGCTAATGCATCAAATCCACTCGTTTGTTTTCGCAATGTTCCGTAAACTTCAGATACAATGTGCATAACGTGAGAGTATTTTTCTACTTTCATATATTTATCTATCGTCACAGAGCCAATTTCACTTACTCTGCCAATATCATTTCGTCCTAGGTCCACAAGCATCATATGCTCTGCTCGCTCTTTCTCATTTCCTAACAGTTCTTTTTCGATTTCCTCATCTTCCTGCTTCGTTTTCCCTCTCGGCCTCGTACCAGCAATTGGGTTTGTCATCACTTTATCCTCTCTTACTGATAACAAACTTTCCGGCGAAGAGCCAAGTACAACATAATCTTGAAAATCGATATAGAACATATATGGTGATGGATTTGCAATTCGAAGTTTCCGGTATAATGCAAATGGATCTCCAATACATTCACTTTGCAAACGCTGGGATAATACAACTTGGAAAATATCTCCGGCCCGAATGTATTCTTTCGCTGTTTCTACCATTTCACAAAATTCTTTTTCAGTTATTGAAGAAGTGAATGATAATATTGATTGTATTTCATTTACTTCCGCTTCTTCTCCCTTTAGCACTTCCTCTTTGTATACTTGCAATCTTTCGTATACTTCTTCATAAGAAGCTGAATCGTCTTCCCTGCATACATATACAAATGACAACTTTTGGCGTAAATGATCGTAAACGGTAAACTCACGATATAGTAAAAGGTGTACTTCTGGAATATTTAATGGATCGTGTAAATCTGCTCCAATGTTTTCATACTGCCGAATGACGTCATAGCCAATATATCCAACTGCTCCCCCGCAAAACGGAAATGGACTGTCTACTTGCGCTGGTGCGATTACCTCTTCTAGCATTTGCAGTACGTTACCCTGCAGCTTTTCTTTTTTCCCATACATCATTCGCTCTACTTCTATACCAACGCTTTTCACTTCTCCATAAGGATTACACCCTAAGTAAGAATAGCGCCCTTTATCTTGATGAAGCTGCGAACTTTCTAATAAAAACTTTTTCTTTCCCTTCATACGTCTATATAAAGAAATTGGCGTAATGCTATCTCCTTCTTCTTCAGCGATTACTAAAAATGTGTTTCTTTGTTCTTTTTGCTTCATAAATTCCTCTTTTGTCATCATGCCTTTCACCTCACTCTGAAAAATAAAAAAGTCCCCTACATATCGAAATATGTAGAGGACGATAAATTTACCGTGGTACCACCTCAGGTTGGACGCAAAAGCATCCCGCTTTATTCAGGTACAAAATATATACCTTATCCTTGTAACGGCGGAACCCGGGTTGCCTACTGAAAATAATTGTTCAGCATACCTCTCGTAAGCCCATTCCGTATATGGCACCGCACCGGGCTCCCACCTGTCCCCGGCTCTCTGAAACGTCTCCAATATACGTACTCTTCTTACTTAAACGATTTAACATATTTAATTTTTTGTACACAAAAAGGGAGTACTCATCCTATAGAAAGGACGGGTACTCCCGTGGTGCCACCTTAATTCGTTACGAATGTAACGCACTTTGCCGTATCAAAAAATAATACGTGTCTCTTGTATCGATGAGATCATGTCGCCAAAGCCTACTTCTTTCGTTTCGGTTTGGAAGCTCCGAAGCCCATTCCACATCAATCCCATACTGATTCGCACCAACCATCAGCTCTCTGACATGTTCATCATGTGTACTCTTCTTCATCAACGCTTGCATTTTTTTAAGTTGCACTCATTATAGACCTAACTTTTTTCACAAGTCAATACTTTTTTTAAAAAAATATTTCTCCCTTCTTTCAATATTATATTGACAAAACAACGTGTTTTTATGTAAATATAATAAATACTCTATTAAAATTAAGGTTTTTTCGTCTGAAATTTATATATTTAAAAAGTAAAACGATGTCAAAAAACGCTTACATTTCTGAAAATTCGTATTTCTGTATGGATTTTTCAGAATAATCATGATAGATTATAAATATGCATAACGCATCAAAAGACATGACAAAAGGAAGGGGAACTACATGAGTACGCAGATGTTAACTTTAACTTCTATCTCTATTTACATGCTCGGGATGTTAGTAATCGGCTATTTCGCCTACAAACGAACGTCCAACTTAACAGATTATATGCTTGGCGGGCGTACACTAGGCCCCGCAGTAACAGCATTAAGTGCTGGAGCATCTGATATGAGTGGTTGGCTTTTAATGGGATTACCCGGTGCAATGTTTAGCGTTGGATTAAGTAGTAGTTGGATTGCGATCGGCCTAACACTAGGCGCATACGCAAACTGGCTTTATGTCGCTCCTCGCTTACGTACCTACTCTGAAATTGCAAACAACTCTATTACTATTCCAGAATTTTTGGAACACCGTTTCCACGACAAATCTCACATGCTACGCTTAGTATCCGGACTTGTTATTATGATTTTCTTTACTTTCTATGTAGCTTCAGGATTAGTTTCAGGCGCTGTATTATTTGAAAATTCATTTGGTATGAACTATCATGTTGGATTACTCATTGTAGCAGGCGTTGTTGTAGCTTACACATTATTTGGTGGTTTCTTAGCAGTAAGTTGGACGGACTTCGTGCAAGGAATCATTATGGTAGTTGCCCTTATTCTTGTTCCTATCGTAACAATTATGAATACAAACGGACTTGGACCTGCATTTGATACAATTCGATCTGTAGATCCAACACGTCTAGATATTTTTAAAGGTGCCTCTACTTTAGGAATGATTTCTTTATTCGCATGGGGCCTTGGTTATGTTGGACAACCTCATATCATCGTACGCTTTATGGCAATTTCGTCTGTAAAAGAAATTAAAAGCGCGCGAAGAATTGGTATGAGCTGGATGATTTTCTCTGTTGTCGGAGCTATGTTTACTGGTCTTATCGGTATTGCTTACTATTCACAACAAGGTTTGACATTATCTAACCCAGAGACAATTTTCCTTGAACTTGGAAAAATTTTATTCCATCCACTTATTACTGGATTTTTATTAGCCGCTATTTTAGCAGCTATTATGAGCACAATCTCTTCTCAGTTGCTCGTTACTTCAAGTGCAGTAACAGAAGACTTATATCGTACATTCTTTAAGCGTTCTGCTTCTGATAAAGAACTTGTATTTGTCGGTCGTATGGCTGTTCTTGGTATCGCTTTAATTGGATGTGCATTAGCGCTTAAACAAAATGATACGATTTTAGCTCTTGTTGGATATGCTTGGGCTGGATTTGGTTCTTCATTTGGACCTGCTATTTTATTAAGCTTATATTGGAAACGTATGACGAAATGGGGCGCGCTTGCTGGTATGATTTCAGGTGCAACCACAGTAATTATTTGGACACAGTTTAAGTTTCTAAAAGATTTCTTATATGAAATGATTCCTGGTTTCGCTATTAGTTTAATAGTGATCATAATTGTTAGTTTACTAACTAAACCTTCAAAAGAAGTTGAAGAGCAATTTGAGAATTTTGAAAAACAACATATTCATAATCTATAAAAAGAAAGCTCTGCTGTTACGATAACAGCAGAGCTTTCTTTTAACCGCATTTCGACAATATTCTTCTCGAATTTAACAATTTCTTTATGTTTCGTTAAATTTACTATAACATTCTTCCTTTATATTATTAGTATCGACACCTATACAGAAAGGGGACCCCACAATGTTAGCATCTTTACAGCAACAACATATAAGAAAATTTTCACCTATCACAAACACTTCTACTTCTCGTTTAAACATACAACCTAATCCATCCAAAATTTCAATTGCTCCTTCTGTTATATCTGTAATTGGTATTCATATACAGAAAAATAAGCTTAAAATAAAAACCGGACAAAGTGCCGATTTATCAGCTTCCGTTTTGCCAATGCAGGCAAAGAATCAAGAGCTTATTTGGACAAATATGAACTCCGACGTCATCACCATCTATCCGAAAGGTGAGACAGTAACGATTACTGGAAAAAGTGCAGGAAGAGCAGTCGTAATTGTCACAACTGCCGAAGGAAAATTCCGCGACTTATGTGTCGTTCACGTGCAACCTTATATGACAAATCCAAAGTGACATAAAGAGAGTAGATATGAATCCACTCTCTTACTTTATTTCAATCCCAGGATTTTTTCTTTTTAACAACAAAATAAATTCTTCTTTATTTCTTGGAGAAATAAGTTCTGTTTCATATGATCCGTAAACAATTTCTAATCGATCGAATGATAGTGCATGAGCTGCGATTGGATTTTTTGTATTGGAAATTCGTTTTATGTCTCGTATAAATATACGTTTTTTAACGGGACCTGATGTAATTATAATTATTTCTTCCTTAACGATATATTTTGTTGAAAACCAACTCCAACTAAACAGTATAGCTAATGGAATTGTAAAAAATAAGAGAAAATATTCTCTCCCTGCAAATATTGGAGCGAAACAGGCGCCTAAAACAATGAAAAAGATTGGATATAACCATACATCTTTTTTTGATGGAAATTCCATTACGCTCTCTCCTCTCTTGATTTAAGTCAATGACTTCTCCTCCTTCCCTTATTAAAATAAAAGTAATATTGAAATAGGAGGACGACATATGAATGAACGAAAGTTTGCCTTATTTACTGGTGCTTCTCTTCTTATTATGGCATTTGCTGCATTTTTTTCTTACGGTTTTGTTCACGGAAATCTCGTTGTACAAGGAGATGCGAGCACGACACTCCATAATATTCAAACTTCAAGTTCACTTTTCAAAGCTGAAATTTTCGGATGGATTATCATTTTCATTACGGATATTATCGCCTCGTGGGCTCTTTATTTCTTTCTAAAACCTATCCATACTAGCCTCTCATTACTAGCTGCCTGTCTTCGTCTTATGTATACAGCTATACTTGGGATTGCTATATTCAATTTAATATTTGTATTACTTCTTTCAAAAAACACAGTTGCTAATTCAGAAGCATATACAATGTTATTTCTAGAAGCTTTTGAATACATTTGGTCTGTAGGATTAATCATTTTCGGCTTACATCTTCTCACCTTAGGATACGTAACCTTTCAATCTAAAAACATACCGAAAACTATTAGTATATTACTGCTCATTGCTGCAATCGGCTATATCATCATTAACGTAATGAATACGATGTTTTCACAATATGATGCGATTATTTCCATTCTTAACGTTGTCTTTCAACTACCGATGATCGCAGGTGAACTAGGATTTAGTATATGGCTATTGCTTAGAGGTGGAAAAAACTCTACTGTTTGAGTCGTTTCTTAATTCTGCTTAATGATTCTTGCGTAATACCCAGATAACTTGCCAATTGATATTGAGGAACACGATCGATTAAATGAGGTCGTTTTTGTAATAATGATTTGTAGCGCTCTTCTGGTGTCGATGTAATAAATAATGTAAGTTCTTCTTGTACTTCACCAAAATTGTATTCAATCATTTGGCGCGTCATTTCTTCTAACTGTGAATATTTCTTATACATGTCCTTTGCACTATACAGATCGCCAACTACAACTAGACAATCTTCTAGGCACGTTAACGTATGTGGGGATAATTTATCTTGTTTATGATGGTTGAAATTCGCGATTGCTTGTTCTTCTGTATAAAAATTTGATGTAACTTCTTTTCCAGATTCATCTATACAATGTTGCCTCACGCATCCTTTTAATACAAAATAACATTTAGACGGAACATCTCCTTGTCTTAAGAGCACTGTTCCTTTTTTATACTCTTCAATTTGTAATTCTTCTACGATCATGCGCTGCTGCTCTTCACTTAATGTTGTAAGATTTGTCATGTATTTCATTAAAATCTCTTTCATTTGGTCTCTCCTTCCCCCACTATATATTATCTTTTTTCATGCTACATGGTGGGAATTCCCCCTATTAATCTGTTTTATTTTCTGCATGGAACAAAAAAAAGAGAAGTTACCAATAACTTCTCTTTTCGCAAATTAGAATAAACTCGTTATAATTCCTGTGTATAAGCCGGTTCGTTCACCACATTTTTTGCTGTTCGCTTTTGTTGCTGTAGTAAGAAAACAGATACACCAAACAATACGAGCATGCTACCGATAATTTGCATTGCATTTAATTTTTCTCCAAGTAAGAAGAACGCTAGTATAGATGCCCCAACTGGTTCTCCTAAAATACTCATTGAAATTGTTGTTGCATTTACGTAGTTTAATAGCCAGTTATTAATGACATGTGACACTGTCGGCACAATCGCAAGTAAAAGAAAAATAGTCCAATCCCACTTCGTATAACCTGTAAAAGGTACTTGTAGCACGATATTATAAATCCCCATAAAAATACCTGCGAATGCAAAAACTGTAAAGCTATAAATCCAGTGTGATACTTTCTTTACTGTCGTTTGCCCGATAAATAAATAACCGACAACCGCTATTACACTTAAAAAGGATAATATATCTCCATAAATTGCTTGTTTACTTAAACCTAAATCTCCCCAACCAATACACATTACACCTAATATAGCGATACCCATCGTCGCAATGGCTGAATAGGTTGTTCTTTCTTTAAATAAGAAGAAACCTCCAACTAAAGATACGATCGGTTGAAGTGCTAAAATAATCGTTGAACTAGCAACTGTTGTATGCTTTAAAGATTCAAACCATAAAAGAAAATGAAGCGCTAAAAAGAATCCAGATCCAATTAAAAATCCCCAATCTTTTATTTGAATCTTATGGAACTCTTCCCGCTTTTTCCAAACGATTGGCAGCATAATAAGTACGATAATCCATAATCGGTACATACTTAAAATAGAAGATGGTGCTGAGGACATCTTTACAAAAACTGCTGCGAATGAAATTGCTATAATAGAAATTGCTAATGGTAGTGCGATTGATTTTTCTTGTTTCAAACCCTGTCTCCCCTCTCACCTGTAAAAATCCCACTTCATTATATCCGTTTTCTTTCATAACTTAAATACTAATTTTTTAGATTCTTCGTACCATTATGGTAAAATATAAATTGAGGCACCTATTAGTGAATATTTCTTTCCTTTTCACTACAAGCGTCGCTGTTACAATCATAGTAAATTTTTATTTAGGGGGATATACATGAATCAAACAATAGGGAGAATTGAAGAAATTTCATTTTTTAGTACATCACTTCAAGAGGAACTTACACTTCTTGTTTATTTACCAGTAAATTACACACCTCTCCATAAGCATACGGTTGTTATTGCACAAGATGGTAGAGATTATTTTCAGCTTGGTAAAGCGCACCGTGTAATTGAGCGCCTTCGCGAAACTGAAGAAATTGACCGCACAATTATTGTCGGTATTCCATATAAAAATGTACACGATCGTAAGGAAAAATATTTCCCAAATGATGTAAAGAATGCTGCTTACATTCGCTTCCTTGCTCACGAGCTTGCTCCATATATTGATGAAAATTATCCAACGTATCAAATGGGTAAAGGACGCGTTTTAATTGGAGATTCTCTTGGCGGTACAGTTTCTTTCATGACTTCACTTATGTATCCGCATACATTCGGTAAAGTCGTTATGCAATCACCATTTGTTGATGAAACAGTAATGAACTTAGCAAAAGACTTCAAAGATCCACAGGCGTTAGAACTTTATCACATCATTGGAACAGAAGAAACAGCTGTAAAGCGCACAGACGGACAAGTATCTGATTTCGTAGAACCAAATCGCGAGTTAAATAAACTTCTTACAGATAGAAATTTCATCACGCATTATGAAGAGTTTGAAGGGAATCACACTTGGAAGTATTGGCAAGCTGATTTACCGAGAGCTTTTTCTCATATTCTATCAATGAAATAATAGAGAGCGGTATTCAGAATAATTTGATATAATAGATAAAGAGATTTATTCTCAAAATCTAACTAGACTTGCAAAGGGAGGAATTGGAACATGAAATTAGGAATTGTAATTTTCCCATCAAAAATGATTCAAGATAAAGCGAACGGATTGCGTAAACGTTATGATCCGCACTACGCATTAGTTCCGCCACATGTTACATTGAAAACACCCTTTGAGACGCAAGATGATCAACTAGAATCGATTGTAAACGAGTTACATACAATCGCAAGTAAAACGAACCCTTTCACCCTTCATGTTGGAAAAGTCGGTTCATTCGCACCTGTTAATAATGTCCTTTATTTTAAAGTAGAAAAAACACCTGAACTAACTTTCTTAAATGAAGAAATGCATAATGGTTTCTTTACACAAGAGCGTGAATACTCTTTCGTACCTCATTTAACAATCGGTCAAGATTTATCAGATGCAGAGCATGCTGATGTATTAGGTCGATTACGTATGAAAGATTTCTATTATGAACAACCAATCGATCGTTTCCACCTTCTATACCAATTAGAAAATGGAACGTGGACTGTACATGAAACATTCCACCTTGGAAAGGAGAACAACTAATTTGCACGCACAAATCGTACAAACGGACGAACAACTAAGAGATGCATTCTCTGTACGTAAGCAAGTATTTGTGAATGAGCAACGTGTTTCTGCAGAAGAAGAGTATGATGAGTTTGAAGAAATTTCAACACACGTTGTTATATATGATAATGATGTTCCAGTTGGCGCTGGTCGCTTCCGCATCGTTGATGGAGTTGGAAAGATGGAACGCATTTGCGTACTAGCTTCCCATCGCAAAAAAGGCATTGGCAAAATCATTATGGATGCACTTGAAGCGTATGCGAAGGAAGAGTCTCTACCGAAATTGAAACTCCATGCTCAAACACATGCTGAATTTTTCTATAAAAAGCTAGGATACGTGACGGCTTCTGATGTGTTTATGGAAGCAAATATCCCGCACGTCGTAATGATAAAAGAATTATAAAGTGAAACTTTAATCAGTGGGGGTTTTGTTCATCCCCCACTGATTATTAGCCTTCACCAATCGGGCGTTTACGGACACCTGAATTTTGAGGTGAGAGTTTTACTGCCCGCAAATAGCGGGGTAATTTTGTAGCAGGAGGTAGCCCCTCCTGTTTTTTACATTGCTATTTTCTTTTTCTTCCGCTAAAGTTAAATGTTGATGCTATAGTTTTGAAGGTGAATATATGACACAAGAAAAATTTTCACAAAAATCGTTAACACACGCTGGTATTCCGCAAGCGACGTATCATATTCCGAAAACATCTACCCATTTAATTATGGAAGAAGATGCAGATGCGGCGTATTTCCGCGCTTTAGAACAGCAAGGTGTTTATTTAAATGAAAAACAGTTAGAAGCAGTGCAAACGACAGAAGGACCTGTCCTTACACTAGCTGGTGCTGGAAGTGGTAAAACATCTGTTTTAACAACTCGCGTTGGTTATTTAGTTAATGTAAAACATGTCCATCCGCGAAATATTTTGCTGCTGACGTTTACACAAAAAGCAGCTGAAGAAATTCGAAGCCGTGTAGCGAATTTACCTGGTATGAATCATGCCGCAAGTAGCTATGTCGTTGCTGGTACATTCCACTCTGTCTTTTTAAAATTGCTTCGTAGTCAAGGATATAATCAGCAAATTTTAGCAAATGAAAAACATAAACAAATTATGATAAAGAAAATTTTGAAAGAATTGCGCTTAAAAGACGATTATGATGCCGAAACGATACTCGCTATGATTTCACTTGAGAAAAACAAATTGAATCGTCCGAAAGATGTAAAAGCGAAAACACCGGTTGAACAAGAGTTCAAAGAAGTATACGAACGTTTCGAAGAGGTAAAACAACGACACAATTATATCGATTTTGACGACATCTTATTAGAAATGTATTATATGTTAGAAAATAACGCTCCCCTGCTTACTCAATTACAAGAGCGTTTTCATTACATTGAAGTAGATGAGTTTCAAGATACGTCGTATGCACAATATGAAATTGTAAAATTGTTAGCCACGCCGAGAAATAATTTATTTATCGCAGGTGATGACGATCAAGCGATTTACGGCTGGCGAGGGGCAAGTCACCAAATTATTTTATCTTTTCCAAAGGAATTTGATAATACAACGATTATCGCACTTAATACGAATTATCGATCTAATCCATTTATCGTCGGACTTGGAAATGAAGTTATTAAGCTAAATCAAGAACGTTTTGATAAAGAGCTATATTCTGTTCGTGAAGAAGGTGTACAACCATTTTACGCACGACCAGCTACAACTCTTGATGAAGCAAATCAAATTTTGCAACTCATTCAGGAAAAAGTAGATAGTGGTGAACGAAATTATAAAGATTTTTGTTTATTATATCGTACACATTCTGTAAGCCGTTCTTTACTTGATCAGCTTACAATTCATAAGATTCCATTTATTAAACATGGAGCGAGCCAATCGTTCTACGAACATTCTTTAATTAGGCCCGTATTAGATCACTTACGACTCGTGCTTGAACCGTTCCGCCTCGAATCACTTTCAAATATATTACCAACAATGTATATTGGCCGTGATGAGTGCATTTCATTTATTGAACGTGAACAATGGAAATATGGTGAGGGCCGTTTCCCTTCTCTTCTTCATTTTCTATTACTAAACCCGAGCTTGAAACCTTTTCAAGTTAAAAAAGTAAATGAGCGAATCGATTTTATTAAGTTTATAAAAGAACTTGAACCGAAAAAAGCATTGAAAGAAATTATTCATGGTAAAGGAAAGTATTTAGAGTACTTACAAAGTAATGATCGTTCTTCCTTTACGATGCATAAGGACATACAAGAAGAAATGTTAGAAGAATTAATGGAATCAGCAACTCGCTTTACGGATATTCCAGCTTACTTACAATTTATTAACGAGGCCATTCAAGGTCAAAAAGAAATGGAAGCATTAAAAACAATGCCGCAAAAAGATGCCGTATCGCTTATGTCAATTCATAACGCGAAAGGCCTTGAGTTTCCATGCGTCTTTTTACTCGGAGCAAGCGATGGTATATTGCCGCATACTTCTTCTTTAAAAGATGCAAATGACCGTGTAACTGAGACTTCTGAAGCATTAGAAGAAGAAAGACGATTACTCTATGTCGCCATTACACGCGCAAAAGAAGAACTTTACATTTCCTCCCCGCAATTTTTCAGAGGAAAAAAACTAGATATATCTCGTTTTTTATATACTGCGCGAAAAGATTTACCTGAAAAGACACCCATTAAATAAGGGTGTCTTTTTGCATATCACGTTATGTACATCCCCTCTATATAAATTCCCTGTTTCTATCCTGAGAATTAACGTAATATCAATCATATCCCGTTCATATTGTAATAGTGTATGTCAGAACTCACGATAAGGAGTGAACATAATGAGCTGCAATTGTAATGAAGATCATCATCACCATGATTGTGATTTCAACTGTGTATCAAATGTCGTTCGTTTTATACATGAACTACAAGAATGTGCAACCACAACCTGCGGATCTGGTTGCGAAGTTCCATTTTTAGGAGCACATAACACTGCATCAGTAGCGAATACACGTCCTTTTATTTTATACACAAAAGCTGGAACACCTTTTGAAGCATTTGCACCATCTTCAAGCCTTACTAGCTGCCAATCTCCAATTTTCCGTGTAGAGAGTATAGATGATGATGACTGTGCTGTATTGCGTGTATTAACTGTAGTTTTAGGTGATGGTACCTCTGTACCACCTGGTGACGATCCAATCTGTACATTTTTAGCTGTACCAAATGCAAGATTAGTATCAACCTCCTCTTGTATTACTGTTGATTTAAGTTGCTTCTGCGCTATTCAATGCTTACGCGATGTTTCTATATAAAACTGAATACTAATTTAAGCATGGATTGGGTGGCAGATGATTCTGCCACCCAATCCATGCTTAAAAGGTATTATTATGTATTTTTTATAAAATTGGGAACTTGTCTAGAACATAAAACCTGTCCTTTTCATTAACTAAAAGTAGAAACAGATAAAGGAGTGAAAAACATGTTCTCTTCTGATTGCGAATTTAATAACATTGATTGTGAGGCGAAACCAGCTAGTACACTACCTGCCTTCGGTTTTGCTTTCAACGCTTCTGCACCTCAGTTCGCTTCATTATTCACACCATTACTATTACCTAGCGTAAGTCCAAACCCAAATATTACTGTTCCTGTAATAAATAATACAGTAAGTGTCGGAGACGGTATTCGAATTCAAGTAGCTGGTATTTATCAAATCAGTTATACATTAACGATCAGTCTTGATAACGTTCCTACTGCACCAGAAGCTGGTCGTTTCTTCTTATCATTAGGTACACCAGCTAACATTATTCCTGGATCAGGTACAGCGGTTCGCTCTAACGTTATTGGTACTGGTGAAGTAGACGTATCCAGTGGTGTTATTCTTATTAACTTAAACCCTGGTGACTTAATTCAAATTGTACCAGTTGAACTGCTTGGAACTGTAGACATTCGTGCTGCAGCATTAACAGTTGCACAAATTAGCTAGTAAAAAGCGGTATTTCTTAATTGAAATACCGCTTTTTATTTTTACAATAAAAAACACTCACAGTAACATGAGTGTTTCATTCTTCATATTGTTTTATTTTATTTTTCTTTTTCCCACAGTTGCATCCCTTTTTTTTCACAAACCCTTGTTGCTGTAACTGTTCTTGATATGCCTGTTGGTGTGCTTGTTGCTGTTGCTGTATGTTATACCACTGCTGTAGATCATATGAATTTTGCCTTGGATTATTGCTCACAGCAAACATCTCCTCTACTGTCAATTCTGTCTATTTACTATATGAACAACTCCTTATTTCCGTTCCCGCATCCTCTTAAACTCCGCTTTTTCTAACATCATGAAGATTTATCACGATTGGTGCGGGCTAATAACAAGCGGGCAATGCCCCCACTGATTAAAGTTTCACTTTATTATTCTCCCATAAAATATCCTGTAATTGTTTCAATGATCGCTGCTGCACCTGCAATGGCTAATAATGCTAGTACAGGCTCTGCAACAATAGGAATCCATTTATATAAAACTAATAAAAAAGCACTAACCCACACACCTGTACACCAATAGCAGCTTAATAATTCTCCAATCCACTTTCTTAATCCTTTCCCTTTCACCTTTGTAAAAGTCGATACACTTCCATCAGGCTCTGTAATCTCTAACTCATCAATAAACGGTCTTCGCAAAAAAGCTGTAATTTTATCATAAACAATAAGACGAGTTAACCTAAATGCAGCTAGCGCAAAAATAAAAAATAAAAGCCAGCTTGTAAATAACATAATTCCACCTTCCCTATCCTCTTTAGCCTATTTAAAAAAAAAGGTCTTAAGATTGTGACCAAATCTCCCCCACTCCAATATCTTATTAATGTAAATACAAACAAGAAGATAAGGAGTGACATTAATGAGTTGTAACGAAAATAAACACCATAGCTCTTCTCACTGCGTAGTTGACGTCGTAAAATTCATCAATGAATTACAAGATTGCTCTAGTTCAACATGTGGTTCTGGTTGTGAAATTCCATTTTTAGGAGCACACAATACTGCAGCAGTAGCAAATACACGCCCTTTTATTTTATACACAAAAGCTGGAACGCCATTTGAAGCATTTGCACCATCTGCAAGCCTTACTAGCTGCCAATCTCCAATTTTCCGTGTAGAAAGCGTAGATGACGATAGCTGTGCTGTCCTACGTGTGTTAACTGTAGTATTAGGTGATGGGTCTCCTGTACCACCTGGCGACGATCCAATTTGTACGTTTTTAGCTGTACCAAATGCAAGATTAATCTCGACATCTACTTGCATTACTGTTGATTTAAGCTGCTTCTGTGCTATTCAGTGCTTACGCGACGTTTCTATAGTTAAGTAAACTAAAAAACTATTGGGGTGGTAGAAGCTTTCTACCACCTTTACATATTTAAAAACCGGCCATATCAATCGTTTTGATGTCTTCTATAGATAACCGAACATCTCTCATACTATTTGGTGGCATAATGGATACAATGCCATTACGATAAGATATAATCGATCCTATATATGAGACGGTAGTCGTTCTTATCCTACATCTTACTTTCGGAATGTAATGAGGACGATTTAATAAAAAATGAATTTTTTCTTCATTATTCATATCCTTAAAGGATTTATTGTAAGGGACCGTTCTCACTTGCTCTTCCTCTACTTTTTCTTCCACCTCCACTTGAGGCTCCTCTCGTGGTTCTTGTTTCTCTTGTTCTACCACTTCTTCCACAGCACTACTTACAATACTTACAATACTTTCATTTCTATTACTTTGCTCTTTTTGATCCTCATCTTCAAAATTCGTTAAAATAATTCTTTTTATTTTCGGTGCAGCGAGTTCTAAATTTACTTGTGCAATATATAACAACGGTTTTCCAACTGTTGAACTTTTATTTTTATTCTTCACACTCGTCCCTCCCACTTCCATACGTAGCTGGATAAATCGTGTACTATTATAGTTATATTCATAACGTGGCTAGAACTTTCGTTAAAAATCGTTCTTTCTGGGAACAATTAAAAAGGACAGTCTCAACGTTTAGAGACTGTCCTTTTTAAACTTTAATTCCTATTATATTTATCCTAAAATATGATATCCTGAATCAACATGAATGTTTTCACCTGTTACTCCGCGTGCTAAATCACTGAATAAGAATACTGCTGTATCTCCAACTTCTTCTGGAGTCGTCGCACGACGAAGTGGTGCGCGTTCCTCAATTTCTTTTAAGATTGAGTTAAAGTCGCCTACACCTTTCGCAGATAACGTACGAATTGGTCCTGCAGAAATAGCGTTAACGCGAATGCCATGTTGTCCTAAATCGTTCGCTAAATATTTCACGCTAGCTTCTAACGAAGCTTTCGCAACACCCATAACGTTATAGTTTTTCACAACGCGCTCGCCGCCAAGGTATGTTAAAGTTAAAATATTTCCGCCTTCTGTCATCACTTTCTTCGCTTCTCTTGCTACAGCTGTTAAAGAGAATGCACTAATATTTTGTGCAAGTAAAAATCCATCGCGAGAAGTATCTACAAATTCGCCTTTTAAATCATCACGATTTGCAAAAGCAATACAGTGTGCAACACCGTGAATTGTACCAACTTCTTGCTTAATAGTTTCAAAGCAAGCTGTAAGTTCTTCATCATTCGTTACATCACAAGGTAATACAAGTGATTCTTGTCCTTCTAATGTTTCCGCTAGTTCACGAACATTTCTTTCTAAACGCTCTCCTGCATATGTGAATATTAATTTTGCACCTGCATTATGCAAAGAGCGAGCAATTCCCCATGCAATACTTCTTTGGTTCGCAACGCCCATAACAACAAATGTTTTCCCTTGTAATAGTTCCATGATATATCCTCCCAGAAATACTTATACTTGTTATTAGTACCTGATACTATAATTATAGTACCATAAAACCTCTTAAAGGCAAACAAAAAAGTCACTAACATAAATTTGTTAATGACTTTTTGTTTCTATAAAAAACCTTTCTAATCCTTCTTCCCAAGTAGGCATTTGTAAAAAACCATTTAATTGTAGCATTTTATGCTGAAAGATCGAATATTTTGGTCTCGCAGCCGCCGATCCGAATTCTTCAGTTGAAACAGGTAATACATTCACTTTCATATTTGCATACGAAAATATTTTTTGGGCAAATTCAAACCAAGAACATGATCCTCTATTGGATACGTGATACGTACCGTATAAAGAAGTGTGAATGAGCTTATTAATCATCATATTTAAATCTGCCACGTACGTAGGAGAGCCAATTTGATCCGCTACAACAGATATGTTTTCTCTCTCTTTTCCTAATCGTAGCATCGTTTTCACAAAATTATTTCCATGCTTACCATACAACCACGATGTACGAACTATAAAATATTTATTATGTAACTCTTTTACGAACTGCTCTCCTGCAAATTTAGAAGCTCCATATATATTTATCGGTGCTGGATTATGAAATTCATGATAGCCATCCGGTTTGTCACCTGGAAATACATAATCAGTACTGACATACACTAACTTAGCCCCTACTAATTGTGAAGCAACCGCTATGTTTCGAGCTCCAATCGCATTTATTAAGTAAGCAAGATCCTGTTCTTTCTCAGCACCATCTACCTTCGTATACGCTGCACAATGAACAATTGTATGTGGCTTTATTTCTTGTACCACTTGCTTAATTCGGGATATATTTGTTACATCTAATAACTTTTTATCAAATGGATATATGTCATATTCCTCAGAATTCAACTCTTCTTGTAGTTGCTTCCCTAGCTGACCGTTCGCTCCCGTTATGATAATCCGCTCTTTCATCTACATGCCCCTTACTTTTCTTTTAGTGGTTTCCACCAGTCCACATTGTTTTTATACCATTCCACCGTTTCTTTTAATCCTTGTTCGAACGTATACTTCGGTTCCCATTCAAACTCATTCTTCATTTTTTGTGCATCAATCGCATAACGACGGTCGTGACCTAAACGGTCTGTTACAAATTCAATATCTTTTTTCGTTTTTCCTAAAAGTTTTATAATTTGTTCCACAACATCTACATTTGTTTTTTCGTTATTCCCGCCGATATTATACACCTCTCCTACACATCCCTTATGCAAAACGGTGTCAATTGCACTACAATGATCCGTTACATGCAGCCAATCCCTTACATTCAATCCATCACCATATAATGGTAGTTTCTTTCCTTCAAGCGCATTCGTAACCATTAACGGAATTAATTTCTCAGGATATTGGTACGGTCCGTAGTTATTAGAACAACGCGTTATAATAACCGGTAATTGATACGTTTCATAATAAGATAAGGCTATCATGTCGCTACTCGCTTTACTTGAAGAATATGGACTATTAGGAGCTAGCGGGGTTTCCTCGGTAAACTTTCCTGTTTTCCCTAAAGAACCGTATACTTCATCTGTTGATACTTGCACGAGTTTAATATGTGAATATTTTTTCACTAACTCCAACAGCGTGACTGTACCTATTACATTCGTATCATAAAAAGGAATTGGGTTTTCAATACTACGATCCACATGTGATTCAGCTGCGAAATTTACAATTACTTGCACGTCACGTTCCTTAACAACATGTTCCAGCAGCTCTCCATTTTGGATTTTCCCTTTTACAAATGAGTAGTTAGGATTTTCTTGAATAGACTTTACATTATTTAAATTCCCGCTATATGTTAATGCATCGTAATTAATGATTTTATATGTTTCATAGTTTTTTAACATATAGTGAATGAAATTACTTCCAATAAATCCAGCTCCACCTGTAACTAATATATTCATAAACAACTCTCCTACTTAAAAACTATCTTCATATTCCTGAAGTAATGGTAATATTCGATCCTTATCGGACAAGATAGGATTTGTTACCGGCCATGGAATTGATAATTCTTTATCTTCCCAAAGCAAACCGGAATCGTGATCAGCACTATAATACTCATCTACTTTATACATAACAATTGTATGAGGTACAAGTGTACAAAAACCATGAGCAAATCCTTTCGGCACTAATAATTGCCTATGATTATCCGCACTTAAAATATAACCTCTCCACTTTTTAAATGTAGGTGAATCTTTTCGCAAATCAACGATAACATCATATATTGCACCTTGCATAACTTGAATGAGTTTCGTTTGTGCTTTCGGATTTTTTTGAAAGTGTAGCCCTCGAATCGTCCCCGAATGCGCTGAATAAGATACGTTATCTTGCACAAATGAATGCGTAATCCCTAACGATTCTAGCATCTTCTTATTATAACTTTCAGTAAAAAAACCTCGCTCGTCTTCAAACAATCTCGGTTCTAACAATTTCGCATCGGTAAAATTTGTTTCTACAACTTTCATATTTTCACCTATTCTCCATTAAACTGTTTCCCAAAGTTTATATCCCGCGCTAACGTATTCGCTCTTTGAAGAGAAGCATGCGTTCCCGCATCAGTCCACCAGCCACTCATTTCATTATAAGTAAGTACTCCTCGTTTTAAATACCAATTATTTATATCTGTAATTTCAAGTTCCCCTCTTGCGGAAGGTTTTAATTCTTTTATATAAGAAAAGACTTTCGAATCATACAAATAAATTCCCGTAACAGCATAAGAACTTTTCGGCTCATTCGGCTTTTCTTCAATTCCAATTATTTTTCGGCCTTGAATATGCGCTACACCAAATCGCTCGGGATCTTCTACAGATTGAAGCAGCACTTTAGCCCCTTCTTTTTGACTTGTAAACTCTTCAACATACGGGCAAATATCATCTGAAAAGATATTATCTCCTAATATAACTACCATCCGATCATTTCCTACGAAATCTTCACAAAGTCCTAGTGCCTGCGCAATCCCACCCGCCTTATCTTGCACACGATACGTAAAGGATACACCAAACTCTTGACCACTTCCTAGAAAGCTCACAACATCTCCCATATGCTCTTTACCGGTAATAATCATAATATCTGTAATTTCACATCGCTTCAGCTTATATACCGCATGATAAATCATCGGATACCGCCCAACGGGAAGTAAATGTTTATTCGTTACTTTCGTTATTGGATATAATCTCGATCCTGTCCCGCCTGCTAAAATAATCCCTTTCATCCTTCATCTCTCCCTTATGATGGAGATAGCACCTCTTTATAATGTTCCACAAAAATTCCCCGGTATTTCTCATATGTATCCGCATCAAACTCATCTCCGTTGTAATGAATACACCATAGATTTGCTTGATTAGGGATACCAATTAAATATCCAGCCTTTTGAAATTCTAAAGACTGTGACACATCATAGAAATGGAATCCTTGAAACAAATCCTCTCGCCACGGAATATCATACTGCGTTGCCATGAGTAAACCATCGATTGCTTGCACTGACATAAAAGATTGATTTCCATAAAACCCCTGATCCAAATTTAATAATTGATAATTCTGTCTTCTGTACTCAATCACTTTCCCTACTAAATTTTTTCCTTCCCACCATATCCCGTTACTCGGTAAAAACTGAGCACCAGCTACTCCAATTAAACCAAGCTTTTCATTTTCTTTAAAAAGCGAAATGAGGGTACAAAACATATCACGATTAATAAGGTAAGTATCTTGATGTATATATACTTTATATTTCGCCGGATATGAAAGTGCTCGATTGTACGCACTTGCCATACTTTTCGCATCTCGTATCGGAAAAATTTGCACTACATAGCCAGGGGGAACAACAATGTTTCTTATTTGCCTTTCGCATTGCTCGAAAAGCTCTTCATTATTTACACAAACAACGACTAATATTGTATGATCTTTCATTTTGTAGCCCTCTATTCTTCCTTATTCACATCTGACATATAGTTCTCTACAAATACTTTTCTATACTTTTCATAGTTCGTCATATTTACATCAAAATGATAATGAATACACCAAGCATCACGCTGCACAGGGACACCGACTGTATACCCAGCTTTTTTAAATTCAAAAGATTGGGATACATCATAAAAATCAAACCCATCAAATAAGTCCTCTCGCCACGGAATATCATATTGTGTCGCCATCAATAAACCGTCAATACATTCCACAGGAATAAACGTTTTCGATTCATGAAATGGTTGCTCTAAACTTGCCATATAAAACAAATCGTTCATATAACCAATGACTTTCCCGACAATCCCACGCCCTTCGTTCCATACACCATTTGGAGGAACATATTGGGATCCAACCATCCCAATCATCCCAAGATGTTCATGATCCTCAAATAATTGAATTAATCCGTATAGAAAGGCTCCATTTATAATAAAGACATCTTGGTGTAAATACACTTTATACTTCGCTGGATGTGAAATGGCTTGATTGTATCCGCTCGTCATACTTTTTGCATTTCGAATCGGCATAAATTGTATAGTATACCCAGGAGGTACTGCCAATTTCAATATATGTCGCGCACATTGTGCATACAATTTCCGATCATTTATACATGTAACAAATAGTATTGTTTTTTCTGCAGCACTCATAATTGTGATTTTTCTGCTTCAATAATATATTGAAATACAACTGTCTCAGCCATGAAGCCACTTCCAAGACGATACTTTTTACAAATTCCATATAACTCTTCAATAAGTGGCTCATATATTTTATGATCAACATATACACGATCTACTTTACTAATAGAATATCCTGCTTTTAAAAACATTCTTAGCATTTCATTAAAAGTAAAGAAACGAATATGCGTTTTATCTAATAAGCCATATTCTGTATACGTCCAATTTCCAGCGAGTAAGGGAGCTAATACTGAAATGTGCGCAACGTTTGGTATGCTAGCTAAAATCACACCATTTTCTTTTATATATGGCTTTACTTTCTTTATGACAGCCCACGGATCAAATAAATGCTCTAATACATCCCCGAATATGACACAATCAAATTGTTCCTTCTCATAAGGAAGATCCATTGTTTCTATATCACCTAAAATAACATGATCTAATTTTTCTTTCGCTTTTTCGGCAGCCTCTGGGAACGCCTCAATTCCTGATACACGTGCTCCATTTTCTTTTATAGCCGCCCCTAATGCACCGCTCGAGCAACCAATATCAAGAACTTCTTGCCATTCCATTTTTATATGCTTGAATAAATTAGGATTTATCGCATTATAATAATGTTCAGATTTTTCTTCGTATAAAGAACTTTTCTCCCGATTCATTTCACACACTCCTTATGCAAATTGAATTTGAAATAGAAACAAAAGATATTCTACAAAGGATGCCATCTCTATTGGTTGCATTACCGATACTCTAATATATAGCCATTCTACTATCATTAGAATAGCGACAAGTCATTTCCTAAAAATAGAACAAATTACATTTTATATTGTTTATCATAGACGCCTCTAAAATATTTACGGTTATATTCAATCGCAGCATTATTCGGAACATAAGAAGCTGCCAATTCATTATAATAATAAGCTTTATCTTGATCTCCTAATCTGCTATAACAAATACACATTTGTAAATATGGAATCCACGTATAACTAGCCGGACTGTGAAAAGGACTATCCTCTGCTAGCGGCACTTCAGTTGCTAGCTTAAACCAAAATATCGCTTCATTATACTTTTGTTGTTCCATATATATATATCCTATTCTTGTACAATTCTCTCCTCTAGGAATACCATAACGAAACGACTTCGTACAAGTTTCAACTGCCTTCTCCCAGTCTCCTAACTTCGCATAACAATCTCCTAACTTACCACATGCATAAATTTTCTCTTCATGCCATCCTTCCTCTTGATTAAGAAATGTTTCATACAGAAGAACCGCATCGTCGTATTTTTGATTATCCATAGATTCATTACCGTAATAAAATAAATCTCTCGGGCTTAATTCTTCTCCAGCTGCTACAGCATTTTGAAAAATTTTCAAATTACGATTCGTTATTTCTTTTTCTTTCTTATGTGTAATGGCGACATTACTATTGTAAATCTCACCAGAAACAGCTAAATACTCATGCACCTTTCCAAACCATTGAAATTGTTTTTCACGCTTTACAAGTCGATATCTTCTTGTGCAATATAAAGGTTTCCCATTAGAATCCATTACAAGATAATAAGGCATAGAAACAGCGTCAACTTTACCATTTAACTCTCGTTTTAATGTTTTCAGTGATTCTTGAGCTTCCTCTAATAACACATCATCAGCATCTAACCATAATATATATTCTTGCGTTGCTTTTGAAAACGCAAAATTTCTAGCTGCCGCAAAATCATCAACCCACGGAAAATCGTGTATGTTAGAAGTATATTTTGCTACAATTTCCTTCGTTCGATCAGTGGATCCTGTATCAACTACAATAATTTCATCAACAATTTTTTCTACCGCGTCCAAACATCGATCTATTGTATTTTCCTCATCGCGAACAATCATACATAGACTAATTGTAATTCCTTGCTTGTTCAACATAATCACCCTCTTCCAACTCAATCATATGTTATACATACAATAAACTTTCCATTTTTTTAACTTGTTCAAGCTATTTAAGATTTCTTTTTAATAATTCAAATGTCCGTGTCATTTTCTTACGATTTTGCATCTACTATATAATGAAAGCTTTATGGAGGTGAATTTATGTCAAATAATAATTATTCAGATGGCTTAAATCCTGATGAATTCTTATCAGCTAGTGCATTTGATCCTAATCTTGTAGGTCCAACTTTACCACCAATACCACCGTTTACACTTCCAACCGGGCCAACTGGGCCTACTGGGCCTACTGGGCCTACTGGACCGACTGGACCTACCGTACCTACTGGGCCTACTGGACCTACTGGACCTACTGGACCTACTGGGCCTACTGGAGACACTGGCGCAACTGGACCGACTGGGCCTACTGGAGACACTGGCGCAACTGGACCGACTGGGCCTACTGGGCCTACTGGAGACACTGGCGCAACTGGACCGACTGGGCCTACTGGAGACACTGGCGCAACTGGACCGACTGGGCCTACTGGAGACACTGGCGCAACTGGACCTACTGGGCCTACTGGAGACACTGGTGCAACTGGACCTACTGGGCCTACTGGTGCGACTGGACCGACTGGGCCTACTGGGCCATCTGGATTAGGACTTCCAGCAGGATTGTATGCATTTAACTCTGCTACAATTAGCGTAGCTCTTGGAGTTAATGAGCCAGTACCATTTAATACTGTTGGATCTCAGTTTGGTACAGCAATTTCTCAATTAGATGCCGATACTTTCATCATAAGTGAAACTGGATTCTACAAAATTACTGTTATCGCATATACTGCATTAGTAAGTGTATTAGGTAGCCTTGCAATTCAAGTGAACGGCGTTAATATACCTGGCGCTGGAACAAGTTTAATCTCACTTGGAGCGCCTCTCGTTATCCAGGCAATTACACAAATTACAATAACGCCATCAATGGTTGAAGCTGTTGTTACAGGACTTGGATTATCTCTAGCTCTTGGTACAAGTGCATCCATTATTATTGAAAAAATCGCTTAATTTTTTTACTTAGCAGTAAAACTGATATCAGTTTTACTGCTTTTTCAATTATGAATTCAATCATGAAACCTTCACTACCTACATAATCATATTGTTGTATGACATTTCGCAGGAGGCATCTATATGGAAAATAAATCTGCTGTCCGGCTTTATCTCGAGTTGTTAAAGAAAACAATTCTGTTTGAAATATGGCTAGAGTATGAGCCATATTTACCTGCTTCGTTACATATATCTAAGGAACTTCCATACGAACCCGTTACAGTTCCACTCCCTTTATTTATTAAACAATATGCAGAAAATCATAATTTAAAAATTATTAAACCTAATGTTTTAAAAAGCGAACGTCAAGACGGAATGGATTGGCCAAGAGCAGCACACAGTATGATCGGCCGGGAACGCATGAATCAATTACATGAAGCATTAGAAACAGTTGTCCGTGAAAATATAGAAGGTGATTTTATTGAAACAGGTGTGTGGCGCGGGGGATCGTGCATTTTTATGAATGGTTTTTTACAAGCAAACAACATTACTGATCGCAATGTATGGGTTGCCGATTCATTTGAGGGCCTCCCAACACCAAATATAGAACAATACCCGAGAGATTTCGGCGATTACTTACACAGCTTTGATTATTTACGTGTTTCTTTAGAACAAGTACAAGAAAACTTTAGAAAATACGATTTATTAAATGACCAGGTAAAGTTTTTAAAAGGTTGGTTTAAAGATACTTTACCGTCAGCACCGATAGAAAAAATTGCGATTGCTCGCCTTGACGGTGATATGTATGAATCAACGATGGATGGTCTCGTAAACTTATACGATAAAGTTTCTAAGGGCGGCTATATAATTATCGATGACTATGGGCTACCACCATGTGCTGAGGCTGTGACAGACTTTAGAAATCAAAGAAACTTAAAAGCTCCTATTACTAAAATTGATGTATTCGGGGTTTATTGGCGAAAAGAATAGGGCGAAACTTTATTCAGTTAGGGTTTCTCCATCTCACACTAATTATTAGCCTTCGCCAATAGCATGATAAATAAAAACAAAAGCTCCCATTACTATTTCCAGTTGTTCTAGGGAGCTTTTTACATATCACAACAGTTCTAATATCGTTTCCCCTCCCACTATAAAATGTTAGCTGCAGATTAAAAATGTTGGTTCCCTATTTACTACAAGGAAGGAGTGAAATTATGAGCGAGCTTGAAAAAAAAATCGCATTAATCCCACCTCCCGAACTCGTCCAATATGTAGGTGGCGACTTTCAAAAGGTTGGAAAAGAATTCATAAAGCATTTTATTCAAATTGGTAGTTTAAAATCCAATGAAACAGTGTTAGATGTAGGTTGTGGTGTCGGTCGAATGGCGGTTCCATTAATGAATTACTTAGGTGATGATGGAGCTTATTATGGATTTGATTTATTTAAAGATGGCATTACATGGTGCAAAAATAATATTTCAGCTGCCCGTAGCAATTTTCATTTTGAACACGTTGATATATATAATCAATTCTACAACCCAGAAGGAAAAGAAGATGCTTCTCAATACAAATTTCCATATGAAGACGATTCATTCGATTTTGTTTTTTTAACTTCTGTATTTACCCATCTCCTTCCGAAAGAATTAGAACATTACGTATCTGAGATTGTACGTGTTCTAAAAAAAGATGGGAGATGTTTTATTACCTTCTTTCTCATTAACCCTGAATCATCCTATTACTTAAATTCAGGGCTAAGTACATTAGGTTTTTATCATCAAATTGAAAATTGTTATGTTGTGAATAAAGATATTCCTAATTTTGCAGTTGCCTATCCTGAAGAAGATATCCGCATCTTATTAAATAAATATGGCTTAGAGGTAATTAATAAACCGCATTATGGTTTATGGTGCGGCAGAAATGAGTATACAAGTTATCAAGATATCGTTCTTACAAAAAAAGCTTCTGAAAGGTAGTTTCGTATGAATAATGAAAAAAAGCCACCTCTCGTTTCCATCCTTATTCCCACTTATAATCGACCACATTATTTCAAAATCGCTCTAGAAAGTGCATTAGCACAAACTTATCCAAACATTGAAATTATTATAGGAGACGATAGTACAAATGATGAAACAGAAATCTTAATAAATGAACAGTATTTACCTAATTATAAAAACATAACATACATTCGAAATACCACTACTTTAGGACAATTTCATAACGATCTTATGCTCTTAGAGAAATCTAATGGGGAGTATATAAATTTTTTAATGGACGATGATGTGTTTTATAATCATAAAATACAAAAAATGATGGCTTATTTTGAGCAAGACACAAATAAAAATCTCGCTCTTATAACTTCTTATCGAGTACGTATTGATGATCACGGAAATTTAATTGGAGATGCTCATCCAACACAAAGATTATATAGCGAAGACATTCAATTAAACGGAATATTTTTAGGCGACTGGATGTTAAAAGGTGGACATAACATTATCGGTGAGCCTACAACTATTCTGTTTAGAAAACAGTTACTCACTGAACCTTTCGGCACGCTAAAAGGAAGGCACTATTCTTGTAGTGTCGATATGGCATCATGGATTTCCTTACTTTCTAAAGGAAACGCAGTATACATATCCGAACCTTTAAGCCAATTTCGCTACCATACTGGGCAACAAATACACAGCAAGCTCCTTGAAGGATCTGAGGATTTTACGCACCTCGTTATAACTTCAAAAGAATACGGATTTTTACAAGATAATACAGATTATAGACTAGGTCTAATTAGCGCTTATAAATGGTGTAAAAATTCCTTAGAATATTATAGCCAGCTACCAAACCTCATTCCAGATACACATGTACGTCTTTCCCATTGTTTGGACATAATTATAAAAGAGCTACATCATTAGTCTATTCTGCGAAAATAAAATGTGTGAGCTTTACGTGAATAATGCGTATAGTTCATACATTCTTTTTAAACTATGTGATGCACCAACTAAAACCCACTAATATAGAGAGCAGTAGAAAGGAATTCATACAGTGAAAGATCCGAACACTCAATATCAAATAGACTACATATTAATATTCATTTTATTTGCCATTGGGATTGTTAGCTGCTTTGCTATCGCAAGTGCACAAGCTTCTTTACCACCATTTTTACAAAACGTAAATTTTGTATTAAAACAAATCCAATGGTATGCCATTGGATTTATCGCCATTGGTGTTATTATGGTTATTGATTTCGATCGCTATAAACAAATTGCTTGGTATTTATATAGCTTTGCACTCATACTTCTAATTGGCCTAGAACTTCAAGTTCCTGGCGCCGTTACAATTAAAGGGGCTACCGCGTGGTACAGACTTCCAGGCATCGGAAACTTTCAGCCTTCTGAAATTATGAAATTATTTTTGATTATCGTCGTTGGACGAATTATAGCGAATCATAATGAAAAATACCTTTTTCGGACAACTCGTGAAGATTTCATTTTACTTTTAAAAATATTTGCAGCTAGTTTACCTCCACTACTTCTAATCGCAAAAGAACCTGATTTAGGAAACACAATGGTCATTTCAGCGATGCTTGCAACAATGGTTTTAGTTTCTGGTATACGTTGGCGCTTTATCCTCGGATTAACCTCCGGTATTTTCGCCATAGGCTCTACCTTAACATATATTTATTTCACGCATCCAGAGTTCTTTAAAGAGCACATTCTAAAAGAATATCAATTAAATCGCTTCTATGGTTGGCTTGCACCTTATGAATATGACGCACAAGGATACCAATTAAGACAAGCATTTTTAGCTACTGGATCCGGAGAGATGCAAGGAAAAGGATGGGAAAATAGACAAGTATATTTTCCAGAGCCACATACAGATTTTATTTTTACAAATATCGCTGAACAATTCGGTTTTTTAGGAGCAAGTGTTATTATTTCATTTTTTTTCTTACTCATTTACCGAATGATCCATATTGCTTTAGAAAGCAATGAACCTTTCGGTAGTTATATTTGCGCTGGTACAATTGGAATGTTTACGTTCCAAGTATTCCAAAATATTGGGATGACAATTGGTTTACTCCCTATTACAGGAATAACGTTACCGCTTATGAGCTACGGCGGGAGTTCACTGCTCACATATATGGTTGCTATTGGATTTATTTTAAACGTACGCTCAAGAACTAAAATCTTTATGTTTAAATGAACCATATCGAAAAACGGTATGTTTTTTTTCTATGTCCATTTTAGATATACTAATGAAAAAATGGGCTGGAGGTTTAAATATGAAATATGACATTATAGGTGATATTCACGGATGCTTCCAAGAGTTTCAAGATTTAACAACGAAACTAGGGTATAGCTGGGATAGTGGTATCCCAATTCATAACGCAAAACGAAGGCTTGCATTCGTTGGTGATATTACAGACCGAGGTCCTCATTCATTACGGATGATTGAAATTGTATGGGAGCTCGTAATAAATAGAAAAGATGCTTACTATGCTCCAGGGAATCACTGTAATAAACTGTATCGTTTCTTCCTTGGACGTAATGTTACAATCGCTCATGGGCTCGAAACAACTGTTGCAGAATATGAAGCATTGTCTTCTAATAAGCAACAAATAATAAAAGAAAAATTCATTACTCTTTACGAACAATCACCGCTATATCACATACTGGATGAAAAAAAATTAACCGTCTGTCACGCTGGTATTCGGCAAGATTACATAGGAAGACAAGATAAAAAAGTACAAACCTTTGTACTATATGGTGATATTACAGGCGAAAAACACCCTGACGGCTCACCTGTCCGCCGAGATTGGGCGAAAGAGTATAAGGGTGAAACATGGATTGTTTATGGACATACACCTGTCAATGAACCTCGCTTTGTGAATCATACAGTCAATATTGATACTGGTGCTGTATTTGGTGGTAAACTAACTGGACTACGTTACCCTGAGTTGGAGACCGTTTCTGTCCCTTCTTCCCTACCTTTTGTCCCTGAAAAGTTCCGCCCAATTTCATAAAGTGAAACTTTAATCAGTGGGGGTTTTGTTCATCCCCCACTGATTATGAGCCCGCACCAATCGGGATAAATACCTCTACTTAATACAATTCACGATTTGCAGAGGATCATGGTGTTTTCTAGACATATTCCACACTAAAACTAGATAAAGCAATTAAAAAAAGATGCAATAAAGTGCATCTTTTTTTAATTGCACGGCATATACTGTCGCAGGAGGTGACGGAATGAAGAAAAAATCTTCTAAACAAAAAAGAAAATTCCACCCTTTATACTATCCCATGTATGGAATTAACAACTGGTGCAGTATTCGAGCTGCAGCTATAGAAGAAATAGAAGAACAAGAGTCATCAAAAAAAAGCAAACCGAGAGAAAAATATATCTCTTTAGAAAATGCTGTTATGAGGCGAATTATAGATAGCAGGAAAATAAAAGCAAAACAAAAAAAGAAGCTCGCTTCTAATAATGATGAACCTGTGCTTAATTCGGAAAAGATACAAGAAAATATAGAAGAAAACATTCCTGCAGCAATAAAGGAAAAAGTACAACCAGAAATTCCAGCTACTATTATAAATCAAGTAAAAAAAATAAAAGAAGCATTAATCTCGGGCAACGATGTACAAATAGAAGGATCCACCCCTATTCAGGCTCCTGTACCTACACCTATAAAAAAAGAAAATAACAAAGGAGCTCGTCACGCATATAAAGAAGGACTTCACTCTAAAGCTGATGGAATCGCTTCACATGCAGAAGGGCTTCTTACACATGCAACGGGTCCCTTTTCTCATGCAGAAGGGACAAAAACAAAGGCAACTGGACATAGTTCGCATAGCGAAGGAAGTGAAACGACAGCAGGCGGCTCTTATTCTCATGCAGAAGGAAAACATGCAATTGCTTTGGGAGAAGCAGCACATGCAGAAGGAACCGCAACTATCGCTAACGGATTCTCATCTCATGCGGAAGGAAATCATACATCAACAGCTAATTTTGCAGGCAGCCATATTATGGGGAAATTTGGTACAGCAGAAGAAGCTTATTCCTGGTTTATCGCAAATGGGACAAATGACACTGATTATAATATAGGTGCCAAATGGCTTGCCCATAACGGAGAAATGTATATCGATGGTGCTTCTTACAATGCAGGTGGTACTGATTTTGCACAAATGTTTGAGGCAGCAGATCATAGCCCTATTGATATCGGCTATTTCATTACATTTAGTAGCGAAGAAAAAATTCGAAAAGCTACTTCAAATGATACATTCATATTAGGCATATCCAGCGCTACTCCTGCTCTCATAGGAAATAGCGGTGCTTTAAGTTGGCAAAAACGCTATGAAACAGACAGCTTCGGAAAACGTCAATATACACGTACTAATAAACAAGAAATACAACCCCTTTTAAATACAGAATGGGATCCAGCTTGTAAGTATATATCAAGAAGAGACCGTACTGAGTGGCTTCCTGTCGGATTAATTGGACAAATGTTAGTACGTGATGACGGCACTTGCGAAACACACGGATATTGTCGTCCAAATGATGACGGCATTGCCACAAAAGCTGAAAGTGGCTTTTTCGTTATAAAACGTACTGGTGAAAATCAAATTTTAATATTATTTCGCTAAAAAAAGGGAACAAAATTCTTTTTATGATAAGAATTTTGTTCCCTTTTAATTGTTATGTAAAGCGTATTGCATATCCTCTGGGATACTTACGGTAAAAGTCATTCCCTTTTCTAAAATAGGATGATAAAACGTCAAAGATGTACTATGCAGCGCTTGACGTTTTATCACATCTCTTCGGCCACCGTATAGATCATCCCCAAGTAGCGGATGTCCTATATATGCCATATGTACACGAATTTGATGTGTTCTTCCCGTCTCGAGCTCAAGCGCTACATGCGTCTTATCGGAAGAACTCTCCATCACTCTAAAATGAGTAACAGCTCTTTGACCATCTTCACAGACAGTTCGCTCGATAATACTATCCGATTTTCGTCCGATTGGCGCGTCAATCGTTCCTACTTCTTCTAAAATAGTCCCATGAACGATTGCCTCATACGTTCGTTTCACCCCTTTTTGTTGATGCTGCTTCGATAAAAGGTGGTGAACGAATCTATTTTTCGCAATTAACATAAGCCCTGAAGTATCACGGTCTAACCTCGTCACAATGTGCACCGTACTTGCAAGATTTTGTTTATCATAATGATATAAAAGAGCGTTTGCAATACTTCCTGACGGGTGCTCCCTAGACGGAATCGTCGACATATTTGCTTCTTTATTTATAACAAGAACCGCATCATCTTCATATACGATACACAAAGGGATCTCTTCCACTTCCATCCCTTCACTTCTTTCCTCCACTGGAAAAAAGATTTGTAACTCTTCACCAGCTTGTAACTTGTGACGAACACTTGTGTGTTGACCGTTTACTTCAATTGCTCCCCCGCGGAACTTTATATCCGTTAAAGCAGCTTTCGAAATCCCTTTTGTTTTCAAAAATTCTCTAACTAAAGTTCCCTCTTCAGCAAGCCCTATATCCCATTTCAATGTAAATCTGTTCAAATATATAAACCCTCTCTATTTATCTGCAACAAACGAGTCACGAACACGTTTCCAGAATGGGAACGGACGGAAACGAACAAATCGTACTTTCTCGTTTGCAACGCGATACTGAATTGATTTCACATCTTGATGAACCATCGTCAAATGATCCACGGTAATTTGCATGTTCATTCCTGCAGCCGGCTTTAAAACGCATGTATGATGCTTCGGCAGTACGAGCGGTGAACCTACCGTACGAAATACACGATTGTTGATAGATGCCATTTCTGCAATTTGAATCGCTTCAATAGAAGGGTGAATAATTGCTCCGCCAAGCGCCTTATTATAAGCGGTACTTCCTGAAGGAGTAGAAATACAAAGACCATCTCCGCGAAACGTTTCGAAATACTCTCCGCGTATTTCCACTTCTGTTACTAATGTACCTTCTGCACTTTTTACAGTCGCTTCATTCATCGCCAAATACTGCGACTCTTTACTACCATTCACATAGCGAATAATCACTTCTAAAAGTGGATATTCAACCACTTGGAACGGTGTTTTAGCGATTGCAATCACCAACTTCTCTACTTCCGTGGGTAACCAATCTGCATAGAAACCTAAATGCCCTGTATGTACACCAACAAATGCGGTTTCATCTAATCGATTATAGTAACGATGGAATGCATATAAAAGCGTTCCATCTCCCCCAACAGAAATTACAATATCAGGTTCCTTTTCATCCATTGTAAACCCAAAATCTAACAAGTATTCTTTCATCGTACTTGCTAGTGTATCTGATGATTGATCTCCCTTTGACATAATTGTAAATTTCATCGCCCAACACCCTTTAGTTTATGATTCAGAATCTTTCGTTTCCTGCTTTCGTGAAAAGACCTTTTGCGCTTCTTGAATTTCAAGACGAATGGAAGACATTTCTTCATCTAATAAAAACGCCGCTTCCGCTGCACGTTGTAAGCGTATTTTAATATCTTCAGGAAAACGTCCACTATATTTGTAATTTAAAGAATGCTCAATCGTTGCCCAAAAATTCATTGCTAACGTGCGAATTTGAATTTCAACTAACACTTTTTTCTCCCCCTGTATCGTTTGAACAGGATAACTAATGACAACGTGGTAAGAGCGATAGCCGCTATCTTTCTTTTGCGTTACATAATCACGTTCTTCTACAATGTCAAAATCATTTCGTTTTCGAAGATATTCTACAACAGGCTTAATCTCATCTACGAATTGACACATCATTCGAAGGCCCGCGATGTCCTGCATATCTTCTCTAATTCGGTCTAGCGGTACATTTCTCTTCTCCGCTTTATCAATAATACTTGCAACCGACTTTACCCTTCCTGTTACAAACTCAATTGGAGAATGCTCCGTTAACATTGCAAATTGAGTACGCATTCCTTTTAGTTTCACTTTCAGCTCCGCCACCGCTTGGTGATACGGTGCTAAAAATTCTTCCCAATTACGATTCATTTCAACCACCACCAAAATCAATCCATTTGCTTATAGAAACACTTTTTCTACAGCAGTTACTAGTTCTTCTCCGTAATTTGCATTACCTTCAATATTTTCAACTAAATATTCTACTTCTTCTTTTAATCCTTCTAATTCTATTTCAACATCATTCACGCGAATAAACATCGCTGTATCTTTATTCATCGCTTCATGCATTGCTTCCCAGCATGTATGCGGAATACTTACATAAATGAAAGATGATTCATTTTCTAAGATATATAAAAATGATAAATTGTCTGAGTCTACAAGTACGTGATTACGCGCACTTAACTCCTTTACCTCTATTTCAGTATTTTCCGCACAAAAAATAAGCGCATTCTCTCTCGTTTCTACGCTCTTAACTTGAATTTTATTTTGCATACTCGAACTCCTCCATCTCAACTTCCTGTCTTACTTAACAGTATTATTGTATCATAACATGGACGCAAACAAATAAAACATTGAACCAAATTTGCGAAAAAGCGATAATGTGGAAAGAATTATTTTTCAAAAGGAGCGCATACAATGACACAAGAAATTGAAATTGAATTTAAAAATATGGTTACAGAGGAAGAATTCCAAACATTATGCAAATCTTTTTCTATTGAAGCATTTACAAAACAAGTAAATCACTACTTTGAAACGCCTCACTTCTCTTTAAAAGATACGGGCTCTGCACTTCGTATTCGTCATAAAGATGGAACTTATACATTAACATTAAAACAACCTGCTGAAATTGGTTTATTAGAAACTCATCAGTCTGTAACAGAAAAAGAAGCACAACTTATGATGGAAACAAACACAATCATTCAAGGAACTGTAATGGATCAGCTACACAAATTACAAATTCCCGTTTCCTCTTTAACTTATATGGGTAGTTTAACAACAGAAAGAGCTGAAATATTATTTGAAGGCGGAACGCTTGTCTTTGATCATAGTTTCTATTACAATCACGATGATTATGAAATTGAATACGAAGTGCAAGATGAAAAGATCGGTAAAGCAGCATTTATAAGGTTATTAAAGCAACATAACGTACCAGTTCGTCATACAAACAACAAAGTAAAACGCTTTTTCCTTGCCAAACAAAACGAAGAGCGCTAAAGTAAAATTTCCATCAGTGAAGAAGAGCTGTACTTACGGCTACATTTCACCTTTTTGAAAAGCAAAAGATTTATTAGCAACATATAGAATAAGCAAAGAATGTTATGAAGGCTGTTTAGTTGCTCTTCATAACATTCCATTGCTACAATAGATATACATTTCATGGAAAAAGGAGTTTATAAAGGATGAGCAAGCAACCGATGACACCATTTGAAGCAATTGGCGGTGAACAATGCATTGCAACATTAGTGGATACATTTTATTCCTATGTCAGTGAACACCCTGACTTATCTCCGATCTTCCCGGATGATTTAACAGAAACTGCTAGGAAGCAGAAACAATTTTTAACGCAATATTTAGGTGGTCCTAATTTATACACTGAAGAACATGGGCATCCTATGCTAAGAGCACGCCATCTTCCGTTTGAGATTACTCCAAAACGCGCAGAAGCTTGGCTGTCATGTATGGAGCAAGCAATGGATGATACAGGAGTGCACGGTCATATAAGAGAGTTTGTTTTTGAACGTTTAGCATTAACTGCTCAACATATGGTCAATACTCCAAATGAAACAGGTGAAGCGTAATGGATAAGCAGGAAGCAAAGCATATAAATATGCCTTCTCCTTCCACATGCGAGCATAAATCTGTAGAAGCATATTTATTTATTGATCCACTTTGTAAAGATTGCTGGGATATCGAGCCATTTATTATTAAACTATGGCTTGAGTATGGGAAATACTTCTCTATTCGTCATATCGTAACAGGAAAAGTGGACGGAGCAAACGCTTCCTCACACAAATGGAATAAACCTGCTAATATTCGATTTGTGTGGGAAAAAACAACAAGTTTACAAGGTTTTTCATGTGATGGAAAAGTACATATGCAAGAGGCATCGTCAACACCATATTTAGTTTCGATGGCAATTAAGGCGGCGGAATTGCAAGGCCGAAAAGCAGGTTCGAAATTTTTGCGAAAACTCCAAGAATACATTCTTCTTGAAAATGTATCAAACCCTGACTGTGAATTATTGCTTACATGCGCTAAAGATAGTGGCATTGATGTAGAGGAATTTAAAAAAGACCTACACTCAGTTAGCGCAAAAAAAGCTTTCCAATGCGACCTAAAATTCACAAATGAGATGCATATTACAGAAATACCTTCCCTCCTATTTTTTCATGCAAATTCAGATGAGGAAGGTATTAAAATCGCGGGAATTTATTCCTATGATGTATACGTACAGTTATTAAAAGAACTTATAAAGTGCGAGATTGAGCCAGAACCATTACCTCCTTTAGAAGTATTACTAGAAGCAACACAATTTATTTCTTCAAAGGAAATCTCATTTATATATGACTGCCCTCAACAAGAAATAGAGCGTGAACTAAAGAAATTACAACTAAAACGAAAAGTACAAATGATTGAAGTGAAGTGCGAGCGTTATTGGAAATGGATAGCAAAAGAAAAAGACCCGGTGTAAACACCAGGTCTTTTTCTTTACGGCTTATAAAAATATTAAAGGGGATGGGAGAAATTTTCACGTTCAAACAAAGGGGTATATGTTTGTATGTGAATTCGTTCACGCTTATTATATTACAAGATTCGACGTCAGATGACAACCCCTTTTGTCGAATTTCACATTTTTGTCACATTCTAAACGTTTTCATTTTTGAATAAGCTATAAAAAGAACATTTAGGAGGTTTTATTAATGAAAAAGTCTCATATCGCTCTAATTTTTCTAGCTTTCATTGTTTCTTTTTTCTTGTACATCCTTTCTCTACTACAAGCTTTTCCTAAAATTATTGCCTTCCCTCTTTTATTCGGAGTTATCGTCATCGCTGTCTCTTATTTCAACTATAGAAAACGATTTAAAGGATTTTAACTATAAAAATAAGTCATGAAAATTCCTTCTAATATAGAAAAAGTAAAGAAAATCACCTTAATAATTCGACAAATATCGACATTATGTACTTTTGAGAAAATGTTTCAAACAAAAAAGACGAGGATAAAATCCCTCGTCTTTTCTCATTACTTCTCTTCAAACAATAGCGCTTCTAATTCATTTAACTTCTCTTCAAATACTTGTAATGCTTCTTTTACAGGTTCTGGTGATGCCATATCTACTCCTGCTTTTTTCAACACTTCAATTGGGTAATCAGAGCTTCCAGCTTTTAAGAATTCGTTAATGTAACGTTCTACTGCTGGTTGTCCCTCTTCTAAAATTTGTTTTGACAAAGCTGTCGCTGCACTAAATCCTGTTGCGTATTGATATACGTAATAGTTGTAATAGAAGTGCGGAATACGAGACCATTCTAAACCGATTTCTTTATCGATTACTAAAGCGTCCCCGAAATATTTCTTATTTAAATCGTAGTAGATCTCCGTTAACATATCTGGCGTAACAGCATGTCCTTCTTGTACTTTCTTATGAATGATATGCTCGAACTCTGCAAACATTGTTTGACGGAATACAGTACCACGGAATCCTTCTAAATAATGATTTAATAAATATAGACGCTCTTTTTTATCTTCTGTCGTTTTTAATAAATAATCATTTAGAAGCGCTTCATTACAAGTTGATGCTACCTCTGCAACGAAGATTGAATAATCACCGTATACGTGTGGCTGTGTCTTTCTTGTGTAATAACTATGCACCGAATGACCAAACTCATGAGCAAGTGTATATAAATTATTTACATTATCATGCCAGTTCATTAAAATATACGGATTTGTTCCGTATGCACCAGATGAATACGCTCCGCTTCGTTTGCCTTTATTCTCGTACACATCTACCCAGCGATTTTCATATGCTTCTTTTAAAATTTCAACATATTCATCACCAAGTACGTTTAAAGATTTTAATAACAGGTCTTGCGCTTCTTCATACTTCACATTCATTTTCACTTCTTGTACAAGTGGTGTATATAAATCGTACATATGAAGCTCATCAAGTCCTAGTGCACGCTTACGAATATCAATGTATCGATGTAGTAAGTGTAAATTATCATTTACCGATTCAATAAGTTGATCATACACCGCCTCAGGAATATTATTATTACTTAATGCAGCTTGACGTGCAGAATCGTATTTACGAACGCGCGCATTGAAATTATTACGTTTCACAGCCCCGCTTAACGTACTTGCAAATGTGTTCTTATATTTTCCGTACGTTTCAAATACAGCTTTGAATGCATCTTCCCGTACACGACGATCATCACTTTCTAAAAACTGAATGTAACGACCATGCGTTATTTCTACCTCTTCTCCATCCTCACCTTTAATAGATGGGAATTTCAAATCCGCATTATTCAACATACCGAATGTATTACTTGATGCACTCATCACTTCAGATGCTTCTGCTAATAACGCTTCTTCTGCCTCAGATAATACGTGCGGACGTTGACGGGTAATTTCTTCTAATGCATGCTCATATACACTTAGTTCTCGATTTTCTTGTAAGAAAGTTTGCAATGTATCTTCTGAAATAGCTAAAATTTCAGGTACGATATACGCTGTACTACTAGATACTTGTGAGTATAAATTTGTTGCGCGATCATTCAGTGCTTGATACACAGAGTTTGTTGTATCTTGATCGTAACGCATATGTGCATATGTATATAGCTTACCTAATCGCATTGAAATTTCATCTTCATATTGCAATGCCTCAAGCAAATTGTCTGCAGAGTCGCCAAGCTTCCCTTTAAATTCAGTTAACTTTGGCAATAGCTCTTTAATAGCTTGGAATTCTTTTTCCCATTCTGCATCTGTTTGGAAAATATCTTCTAATCGCCATGTGCTTGCTTCTTCAATCTCATTGCGATCTGGTAATGTTTTTGCTTTATTTTGTTCAGACATTCTGTAAGCCCTCCTTTAAATATCTCTACTTAAGTACAATTCTGTTTTTCTTATGTAATTCCTTCACGTTCATTCTTTATTATATCCCCTTTTTCTTCTCTCATGTTGAACTTTGTCTCAAATAGAGATAGTGCGTGCGCTAAGCCAATTTCATCATATTTCATAATTTCTCCCTCTGTTTTTACCAACACAACATCTCTTATTTTTCGATACTTATTAATACCTATTTTTATTAATACACCTGCATAACATAAAAATGTCATATACTCCGCAACTGCTACCTTCCATATATGTTGTGCAAAATACGGAAGTAGACGCCTCTTCGTATATTTTGCTACATAGTTACATGCGTATTGCAGAGAAATATACTCCCCTACCTTAAGCATACCTATACACTTCATATAAAGAGAAGCTTGCCATATAAATGGATTTGTTTGAAAAGCAAACGCGGATGGGAGCGGAACACCGATTTCAGAAGGAAAACTCGCTGGGGTACATTTATATTGATATAAGAGGCGGAGTAGTGACTTATGATTATAATTCCAGATAGATAGAGCGTTTTGCCGAAAATGGTTCTTTTTTCTCTTCCATTCTTGTCCTAATACCTCTTTTTGGAAAGGAACGGGGGAAAAGAGCATGTCAACAGTAGTCGTATCAGTTGGTAAATAAATAGTATGTGAGAAAGAGACGTTTGTAGAAAACGGAGTGATAAAGGCGCATTTCATAAATGATTTTTGTTTCGGACAGAAGAAAATAAGAAATGGCTGAGGATAAGATTGTAAGGAGAAAGCCAGAAGTGAGGAAAATTTCATCCAATATGCAGATTGCTTTTTTAATTGATTTCCACCAATGATCCAGATGACCTGTATACCAGCTTGCCAATACGAGTATGTTCGTTTAGAAAGCTGTTCTATGGAGAGATTGGCGCATTGATATTCAATCGCAATTTCCCTACCTGCTCTCTCTACGAAAACATCTGGTCTTTGCTGGATTTTTGGAAGGTATTGCTCTATATCCACATGAAAATTTTGACGTTTCAACCATCTATATAACAATTCTTTACCGTGCATATGATACATAGATTCTGCTTCATAAAAGGTAAGACATGAATCCACTTTCTTATGAGCAAAATGCCAGCTCTTTTGTTTTCCTAATTTCATTTGCACTTCTTTTCCGCAAGCTGTACAAAAGAATTTTTCTCGTTTACGCATTTCGCGTAAACGTTCTTCATCCCGGTTATATAATAGATGAATTTTCTCTCCGTTTTCTCTCCTTGCAATAAACATCACCATCACACCCTTTCAACTTCTTGTATTCTACAATTTACTACAAATTCCTCTCAAAAAAAGAGATGTCCTAAATTAGGACATCTCTTTCTATAATAAAGGTGATAATAACCGGTACGTCGATTCAACAATCCGCCTATGAAGACGTCTCTTATGAAATCGGTCAACATGAATTTCACTGGATTCTTCTAAATCGTCTTTAAAATCTTGAACGAGCTTTCTAATGCTACCTGTATCATATAAAAAGGCATTTACTTCAAAGTTTAAATGAAAACTTCTCATATCCATATTAGCTGTCCCAATTGATGCGAGATCAGAATCCACGATGACAACTTTACTATGAAGAAACCCTTTTTCATATTCATATATTTTTACTCCTGCATCTAATAACTCCGGAAAGTACGATCTTGATGCATAAAAGACAGTCCGCTTATCTGGCTTACTTGGCATTAACAAACGAACATCGATACCAGCAAGTGCAGCTACTTTTAATGCAGATAAAATATCATCATCTGGAATAAAGTATGGTGTTGCAATCCAAATCGATTTCCTAGCTGAAGCAATCATTGCAAAATATAAATGTTTAATTGTTTCCCATTTATTATCCGGTCCACCTCCAACAAGTTGGACTCCGCCCCAATGATCACCCTCAACTGCTTCCGCTTGTAAATATTCAGGTGCTAATACCGCCTCACCAGTCATATAAAACCAGTCTTGAAGGAAAATTAGCTGTAAACTTTGAACTGCTTCACCGCGTAAATATAAATGCGTGTCTCGCCAAAAACCGAAATATTTATCCTTCCCTAAATACTCATCACCAATATTTAATCCACCTACAAACCCCTCATTTCCATCTATAATAACGATTTTTCGGTGGTTTCGATAATTAATTTTATCGTTTAAAATTGGAAAGCGCACAGGGAAAAATGGAATCATTTCTACTCCTGCATCATTCAATTCTGCAATATACGAATTTGATAATTTAAAGCTTCCAACCGCGTCGTATAAAAAACGAACGACAACGCCTTCTTTTGATTTTTTTATTAAAATATCTTTAATTTCTGTACCGAGCTTGTCATCACGTACAATGTAATACTCCATATGAATGTGGTGTTTCGCTCGATTTAACCCATCTAAAATTGCCTGAAACGTTTCGTCTCCATTTGTTAATGTCCTCGTTTCAGTTTGAAATGAAATATTTAAAGCACCCAATCGATCTGCTAAACGAAATAACAATTCTTGATGCTTATGATTTCGTAAAATCCGTTCTTCGTAATCTTCGTGTCCCTTATATTGTAAAAACGCCTGTTCATCGAGTAATGCCTTCTTTTGGAACATTCTTTTTCTGCGAAAGTTTTGTCCAAATAAAAGATAAGCAAAGAAACCGAACACTGGAAAAATACCTAGTACGATTAACCACGTAAGTGTTTTTGACGGATGGCGATTTTCTAAGAAAATAACACATCCAATTAAAAATGCGGAAACCGTAAATAAAATACTAATAATACCTAAAATCGAAACATCCTTTATCCCCATGACATCCGAATAAAATGCTACATCAATAAACATGCGTAATGAAACAAATAATGCGAACAGTAGTAGAAAAAAGAAAAGTAGTTTTAGTGTATTTTTCATCTCTTCCCCCCTAATAAGAAAGCCTTCCTATTCTTCATAAAAAAAGCCGATTTCATACTATAGAAATCGGCCTACGTTTTAGGAGGGAAATTGTTGCGAATTGTCTCAAGCGCACGCTCTTTCACAACCTGTTTCCCATACTCACTTACACGGTGAATCGTTAAAGTAGATTCTTCTCCATATTCTAAAACAATACTTAAAATACGATCAATCTCTTCTTCATCATGTAGCACTTCATCGAATTCCACATATACATAATAGCGGTCCTCAAATGAATGTAATTCATCTTTTATATCTTCAAAGATAAGACGATGACTTAATGAAATAACATCTTCAAAATCATTAAACTTAATTAAAAAGCCAAACGTACCATCTTCATTAAAGTTTGTTCCTACTTGTTCTTCTACCTCTTCCACTAATTCTTGCTGGAATAATGATTCGATGCCTTCATCTAGAGGAATGTCTATAATTTTGTCTACACCTATTGGTAATTCCAGCTTTTGTCCATCCTTTGAAAGCTCCGCTTTCGTTACAAGTACTTCAATCCCTTTATCGACTGCTTGCACTTGGATCCATAACGGCCCATCGATAAAGAAATCATCATGATCACGAGCTTCGTCCATCATCTCCCAAAAGAGCTCTTCACTTCGTTCGCGATCATACCAAATTTCTTCACGATTAAACCCTCTGTCCTCTATATCAATGTACGTAATAAAAAATTTCATCGTATGGTCATTAATTCTTTCAATATCCAAAATACAACGCTCCCTTCCTGCTTAGAATTGTTATGAAGGGATTCCCCACTCATATGACAAAACAATAGATTCTTGTACTCTCATTTTATGATAAGATTCTCCAGAAGGGAAATAAAATCGATTTATTTTACAAAAATAGTTATATACCTATCTGTATTCGACTTTTTACATAAAGTGAAACAATAATCAGTATTTTTTTCATCCTCCACTGATTATTAGCTCGCACTAATCGGAATAAATATACCATTATACCAATTCACTGCTCGCAAAAAATTTGGACATACATTCCCATATTCCCTCGTACACTGTAATAAAGTGAAACTTCTATTAGAGGTGATTATTTTTTCCCCAGGCGCGCGGGATCAAAACTAGACAAACTTTCTTCACCACATACATATATTTCGCTTATTAAAACATCATAAATGGAGGCAGACGAATGGACTTAGAGTTTTTAACATCTGTACTAATGATTGTCGGTATCGATGTTGTACTAGGTGGCGATAACGCAATTGTCATCGCACTAGCTAGCCGAAATTTACCTGAAGCAAAACGAAATAAAGCCATTTTGATTGGTACTATGTTAGCAATTGTGCTACGAATTCTCCTCACGATACTAGCTGTCTATTTACTTGATATCCCATTTTTACAACTCACCGGCGGAATTTTACTCACATTAATTGCGGTCAATTTACTCACTGATAATAACAACGACCTTTCTTCTATCAAAGGAAAAACGACTTTATTCCAAGCTGTGCGTACAATTGTATTCGCGGATCTCGTTATGGGGTTTGACAATGTTATTGCCATTGCAGGAGCAGCTCACGGAAGACTTTCACTCGTAATTATCGGTTTATTCATTTCTATCCCGATTATCATTTGGGGAAGCAAACTTATTTTAATACTCATGGAACGCTTTCCATTTCTCATTTATTGCGGAGCAGCAGTTCTCGCCTATACAGCAGGAAAAATGATTACACACGAAGACAGACTTGCAACGTTTTTTCATCATAATCCTAGTTTTGCCACAAGTATCCCTTATTTGTTCATTTTCACCATTTTATGCATAGGCTTTATCGTTCAACAAGTGCGATTACGTAATGTTAAACAGTAAAAAAAAACCTTCTACTCTATAATAGGTAGAAGGTTTTCATATTATTATAATTAATTTACAAGACGCTGTGCTTCACGTAATTGGAACGTTCTTACTGTACGTGGTAAGAAACGACGGATTTCATCTTCGTTGTAACCTACTTGAAGGCGTTTTTCGTCAATCATAATTGGACGACGTAAAATACCTGGATAATCACGAATCATCTTATATAAATCTTGAAGTGGTAAAGACTCTAAGTTCACATTCAATTCTTGGAAAACTTTTGAACGAGTAGAAATAATCTCATCCGTTCCGCTTTCTGTCATACGTAAAATCTCTTTAATCTCATCAATCGTTAATGGATCTGAGAAAATATTACGTTCTGTATAAGGAATATGATTTTCCTCTAGCCATAATTTCGCCTTTCTACAAGACGTACAGCTTGGAGAACTATATAATGTTACCATACAAAGCTCACTCTCCTTAAAGAGTACAAATTCTGTACTAATTACAGTTTAAATTTCTAACTTCCGCAATTTTTCGCGATAACTTGTCTTATAGCAAAGTAAAAAATCGCAATTCATGTAAGCAACAATAATTACTTTTAATAAGTAACTTCTATAATCATTATACAATAGTTTTTGCAAGAAATATACAGTGAATTTACTGCTAGTTGAGAAAATTTCTCCGTGTACTCCACTGCTATGCAACATGATTATACTGAGTAAAACTGTCCTTTAACAACGGTCTTCAACCCTTTTGATACTTACTTTCTACAATAATCTTCACTTGATATACAATTACAGTTTCATAATCTTCCTCGTTAAAAAGAGAGCGTTTTCTTACCTTTTCCCGACAAAACAATTGAGAAATGTAAGACTCTAAAGGTTAGAAATAAAAGGAACATTTGTTCTTATTTTAACAAATCTCTCCGCTCATGTCTATATGCTTTCTAAAGTAAATCGAATATTTTTCTGACATTTCTTTCTTTTTTACCATTTATCTCATACAATAAAAATACAGACAGACAAAGGGGGAATTTGCATATGATCGCTTTTTTTACTGATTTTATCATTGTTGCTACCCTCATCATCGGAATAACAGCATTGATTGGTGTCATTACAAATAGCATCGGTGAAAAACTCTTTGGTGGGAAAGAAAAAATGAAGTTTGTTAACAAAAGTTTAGATGTACAATCTGGCTGGAACCAAGTTGGCGGGAAAGGCATTTATAAAAAACGTACGTATTAAAAAAAAGCAGGTCATCACCTGCTTTTTTCTTATTTTCCTACTGATGCCCATTTAAAGCTTACATCGGGGCCATATTTATGGTTGTACATATCTTTAATTGTTTCTCTTTGTAAATATGCTCTACCACGTTGATATACCGGAACAATCGCAGCGTCATCAAGTAGCATTTTTTCTGCTTCAAGTAAGTTTTTCCAGCGAGCATTTACATCGCTTCCATCTTTCTTCGCTTTCATAATAATCTCATCGTACTTCGGATTAGAATACTTCATTTTGTTTTGGGCTCCGTCAGTTACAAACATATCAAGATATGTAACTGGATCTGGGAAGTCTGCCCCCCATCCAGAGAATGACATTACATAATCGCCTGCATCTTCTAATTTTAGTTTTTGTGCGAATGGTTGTTGTTTAATTTTCACTGTTAAGCCTGGTAAATTCTTTTCTAACTCACCTTTTAAATATTCACCAGTTTTCTTCGATAATTCAACGTCTTCATTTAACATCTCTAATTCAATTTCATTTTTACCAAGCTCTTTTTTACCAGCTTCCCAATACTTTTTCGCTTCTTTTACATTTGGTTTTATAATATCTCCATTTTCAGCACGGAAATCTTTTTTATCCGGACCTTTAATGAAATTATCAGGAATTAATCCTGTCGCTGGCCTAGAACCGTTATTTAATAATGTATCAACGAATGGTTTACGATCAAAGCCAAGTGAAATTGCTTTACGAATATTTTTATTTGCTAAAGATGGGTCTTTTTGATTTAAACGAAGGAAGAATACAGATGTCTCTTCTACTGTTTTGAAATCTGGTTTTCCTTTATATTTATCGATGAACTCTGCTAATAACGTCGCTCGATCGACTGCGTTTGTTTCATATAAATTAATTGGCGTAGACGTATCTTTTACAATATTAAAGTTTACTTCCTCAAGTTTCACTTCTTTATTGTCCCAATACGATGGGCTCTTTGTCATTTTGAAACTACGTTCATGTTGCCAATCACTTAATGTAAATGGACCGTTGTAAAGTGTTGTATTTGCTTCTAAACCAAACTTCGTCCCTTGCTCTTTCACATACTTTTCATTAACAGGATAGAAGATCGGATAGACCATTAAATCAATAAGATATGGGATAGAATTATCTAATTCTACTTCTAATGTATGATCATCAATCGCTTTCACGCCTAATTGGTCTGGACTCATCTCTTTTTTATTAATTTTCTCAGCATTTTTTATATCGTACATAATGTACGCCGATTTCGCAGCTGTATCTGGATTAATTGCTCTTTGCCATGCATACACGAAATCTTTCGCCGTTACAGGTTCACCATTTGACCATTTTGCATCTTCACGTAATTTAAATGTATACTTTTTACCGTCTTCTGACTTTTGGAATTCTTTCGCTACACCTGGAACTAATTTATCGTCTTTCCCAAGGCGGTATAGACCTTCCATCGTATTGTTCATTACTTTTGAAGAAACTGCATCAGCTGATAACGCAGGGTCCATCGTTGGAATTTCTTGCGTTTCAATTAAGTTTATAACTTGCTTCGCACCGCTTTTCCCGCTATCCCCTTTTGCGTTCGCTTGCGGTTCATCTTTTTGGTAGCCACATGCCCCTAAAATCATGCTCATTGCTACTGTTGATGCTACAAAAACTGGTATCTTTTTTTTCATACTTCCACCCTCCAAAAAAATGTTAGCCCTTTCATTTTCAAACAGAAAGAAATATATATATGTTCTAATAATTCATATTATACACACAAATATATTCTTTGTATATTTATATTTCTATTTTATTAAAATTTTCTGTTAACACTTTGTGTATTTGTAAACGTTTCATACTACGTTTTTATTGAATTAAAGTGTTGAAAATGACGATTTTTATACTTTTCTAAATTATCAGAGAAAAATAAATTTTATATTCTATAATATCTTACGCATAATTATTCCTCCTTTTTTGTCATAAAATGAAGGTTTATTCATATTGAAAATATGTAGGCTAAAATAAGTGCAAAGGATATGAAAGTGTGTTACGATACACTTTGCTAAAAATAGATATCGGTAAAGAGGGGACGGACATGACAGCAATTCGCTCAAAAAACGGGCCAACAGAGAAATTAAGTTTATTCTTATTAACATGGCCTATTTTTCTAGAAGTTTTTCTTTTTATGCTGATGGGGATCGCTGATACTTTCATGTTAAGTGCATTATCAGACGATGCTGTATCTGGGGTTGGTGCAGCGAATCAATACCTTCATATCGCGATTTTAGTACTAGAAGTCATCGGGAATGGTGCAGCTATCGTTGTATCCCAATACCTCGGTTCTAAACGCTTTATGGAAGCATCAAAAATATCAGCATTAGCCGTCACATTAAATTTAGTGGTCGGACTCATTATAAGCGCTGGTTTTCTTTTATTTTCAAAACATATGATGACGGCAATGAATTTACAAGGCGATGTACTAACGTATGCACAAAGCTATCTATCCATCGTCGGAGGAGCTATTTTCCTTCAAGCTATTATTAACTCATTAGCCGCAATTATCCGCGTTCACGGCTTTACAAAGCAAGCGATGTTTGTTTCGCTTGGAATGAATATTATTCATATCGCCGGAAACTACGTACTTATTTTCGGGAAATTCGGTTTCCCTGAACTTGGTGTGCAAGGGGCCGCGATTTCTTCCGCTGTCAGCCGGTTAATCGCACTTATCATTTTCTTCTGGTTACTATACCGCGTTATGGAATACCGTGTGAAATTACAATATTACTTCACTTTATCAAAAGAATATGTTGGCAAAATTTTGAAGATTGGCATTCCATCTGCATTCGAACAAGTCATGTATCAAGCTTGTCAAATTGTCTTCTTATATTACGCAACATACTTAGGTACGGAATCGTTAGCTGCAAGACAATACGCTACTAACATTTCCATGTTCACTTATTTATTCGCCATTGCTATCGGTATGGGAACAGCTATTATCGTTGGACGCCTAGTTGGCGGAAATGAAAAGGATGAAGCTTACACACGCGTATGGAAAAGTGTACAATGGGCGATTGGTGTAACTTTATTTATGGTCATGCTCGTTGTTACATTCCGCACACAATTAATGGGACTATTTACGGATAATCCTCATATTATCGCTCTAGGGGCAAGCGTTCTTTTACTAAGTGTACTACTTGAAACAGGACGGACGATGAACATCGTCATCATTAATTCACTTCGTGCAGCTGGCGATGCAAAATATCCTGTTTTAATCGGCGCATTCTCCATGGTGTTAATGAGCTTACCACTCGGTTACTTTTTCGCCTTCCATTTAGACATGGGGCTCGTTGGTATTTGGCTAGCGATTGCTATTGATGAATGGACGCGGGCGATTATTATGTTCTTCCGATGGAGAAGTAGATCGTGGGAAAATTATGCACTTGTTAAACCTGATGAACAAGAAGATAGTGCTTCTGTTCAAGCGCAATAAAATAAAAGTGTTTCTAAATGAAAAAAAGGCGGCTGATTTCAGTCGCCTTTTTCTTCATTCTCGGAAACTCTTACTTCGCTGTCTTTAAACAGAAAAAGAACTTGGATAAAATCTCTTTATACTAACTTAAGTTTAACTAGTATAAAAAAGTAGAGCCATCCTTCTGTAATAGAAGAATGGCTCTACTTTTTTATTGATAAATCTCTTTATATTTCTTATACTCCGCTTCAGAACATAATACGAAATGTCCTGGGCGAATTTCACGCATTGTTGGTACTTCGCTACCATAATCATGCTGAGTTGGATCGTATACGATACGTTTACGATTGCGCTCATAATCTGGATCTGGAAGCGGAATTGCAGATAGTAGTGATTTTGTATATGGATGCATTGGATTCGCATATAACTCTTCACTTGTTGTCAACTCAACGATTTGACCACGGTACATTACACCAATGCGATCACTAATGTATTTTACCATTGATAAATCATGGGCGATGAATAAGTATGTTAAACCTTTTTCTCTTTGTAACTGTTTCAGTAAGTTTACAACTTGCGCCTGAATCGATACGTCAAGTGCTGAGATTGGTTCATCAGCAATGATAAATTCAGGTTCTACAGCTAGCGCACGAGCGATACCGATACGTTGACGTTGTCCGCCTGAGAATTCATGCGGGAAACGGTTCGCGTGCTCTTTATTTAAACCAACTGTATTTAACAGCTCGTGAACACGGTCCATACGCTCTTTTTTGCCTTTTGCTAGTCCGTGAATATCAATACCTTCTGCGATAATATCCCCTACTGTCATACGAGGATTTAATGATGCATATGGATCTTGGAAAATCATTTGCATTTTACGGTTGAACTTCTTAAGTTCTGCGCGTGATTTTTTCCCATGTACATTTTCACCATCGAACAACACTTCACCGGCAGTTGCATCGTATAAACGAATGATCGTTCTTCCAGTTGTTGACTTACCACAACCAGATTCTCCTACAAGTCCAAATGTTTCACCGCGGTAAATATCAAATGAAATATCATTAACTGCTTTAACAACACCACCACTCACATCAAAGTGTTGTTTCACATTTTTCACTTCAATTAATTTCTCACGTTGTTTAGTCATGTTGTTCACCTGCTTTCATTTGAAGAATACGTTTTTCAACAACTGCTGGTGGTTTTACTTCTGGCGCTTGCTCATGAAGTAACCAAGTTGCCGCATAATGTGTATCACTTACTTTAAATAAAGGTGGTTCCATTTCAAAATCAATTTTCAGCGCCTGCGGGTTACGTGGTGCAAAAGCATCACCCTTTGGCGGTTTTAATAAGTCTGGAGGCGTTCCTGGAATCGCATATAGCTCGTCCTCTGAACCATCTAAGCTTGGCATAGATGCGATTAAGCCCCATGTGTATGGATGTTTTGGATTGTAGAAAATTTCATCAACCGTTCCAATTTCAACAACTTTACCAGCGTACATAACCGCAACTCGGTCTGCAACGTTTGCCACTACACCTAAGTCATGCGTAATGAAAATGATTGCTGCTTCTGTTTTTTGCTGAATGTCCTTCATAAGTTCTAAAATTTGCGCTTGAATTGTAACGTCTAGCGCTGTTGTCGGCTCATCGGCAATTAATAATTTCGGATTACAAGCTAACGCCATCGCAATAACTACACGTTGTCTCATACCACCTGAGAATTGGTGAGGATATTGTTTTAAGCGCGCTTCTGGATTTGGAATACCTACAAGGTCGATTAATTCTAAAGCAACTTTACGTGCATCTGCTCTACTCATCCCTTGGTGTTTAATAAGACCTTCCATAATCTGATTACCAATTGTCATCGTTGGGTTTAATGATGTCATTGGATCTTGGAAAATCATCGCAATGTCTTTACCGCGTACTTGCTGCATTTCTTTTTCTGTTAGTTTCGTTAAATCACGACCGTCAAATACAATCTCTCCATTTTTAATACGGCCTGGAGGATTCGGGATTAATCCCATTAGCGCTTTAGAAGTAACTGATTTCCCAGAACCAGACTCTCCTACAATCGCTAATGTTTCCCCTTTTTTCAAATCAAAAGTAACTCCGCGCACTGCTTGTACTTCACCTGCATGTGTATCAAAGGAGACTTGTAAATCTTTTACCTCTAACAATGTTTTCATTTTTACTTCTCCCTCCTCGTTTACTTACGCATTTTTGGATCTAACGCATCGCGTAATCCATCTGCCATTAAGTTGAATGCTAGAATTAACATACTGATGACAACCGCAGGGATGAACATCATGTGTGGATACGTTTGAATTGATTTATATCCATCATTTACAAGAGAACCAAGTGATGCGAATGGTGGCTGAATGCCTAAACCGATGAAGCTTAAGAATGCCTCACCAAACACCGCTGATGGAATTGTAAACATTGTCATTACGATAATTGGTCCCATAACGTTTGGAATTAAGTGTTTCACAATTAATTGTGTATTTGTTGCACCTAATGTACGAGACGCTAATACATACTCTTGATTTTTTAACTTTAAGATTTGTCCACGAACAATCCGCGACATCCCTATCCAACCTGTAATCGCCATCGCGAGTGTGATCGACCAAATACCTGACCCCATAATGATTACCATTAAAATAACGATGATTAAGTATGGAATACCGTTAATAATCTCCATAATCCGTTGCATAATATTATCTACTCTGCCGCCGTAGAACGCTGAAATACCTCCGTATGCAACCCCAATTACTAAGTCAATTGCTGCTGCTAAAAGAGCGATATATAATGATACACGCGTACCTTCCCAAGTTCTTGTCCATAAATCACGGCCAAGATCATCTGTACCAAACCAGAAGTACTCTTTAATATCACGTTTTTCATATTGGTCAACACCATATTGATCTGTACCGTCAAATGGTAACCAATGAACATTTTCAATCACTGGAATTTTCGGTGGCATTTTCGCACGACCTAAGTCTTGCTCTTTATACGAGTGTTTACTTATCATCGGTCCAAAAATTGCTAGTAATATAATAAGCGCTAATAAAATGAAACCAAACATTGCTCCTTTATGTTGGAACAATCGTCTTCTTACATCTTGCCAAAACGTTAAGCTTGGACGGGCAATGACTTCATTATCAACATTATTTTGATTGGCTTGTTGAAATAAATCTGGAGATAATTTTTGTACATCTTTCATCATTTTTTCCCTCCCGCTAAACGAATACGAGGATCAATAATTCCGTATAAAATATCGACAATGAAAATAACTAAAATGAAGATTGCACTATAGAAAATCGTAGTTCCCATAATAATTGTATAGTCATTTACTGTAATAGATTTAACGAATTGTTCCCCAAGTCCTGGTACAGCATAAATTTGCTCAATAACAAGTGTCCCTGTAATTAATGCAGCAACCATTGGCCCTAAAATTGTTACAACTGGAATTAACGCGTTACGAAGTGCGTGTTTTACAATGATAACGCCTTGACTAATCCCTTTTGCTTTCGCTGTTAAAATGTAGTCAGCTTGCATAACTTCAATTAATTCTGCACGAGAGAAACGTGCGATTGTTGCGATAACTCCCATCGATAGTGCAATTGTAGGCATTACAGTAAACTCCGGTCCTTTCCAGAATGCTACTGGGAACCAACCAAGTTTTACCCCTACGAAATATTGTAGTAATGCGGCGAATACGAATGATGGTACCGACATCCCGAGTACGGAAATAATTGTCGCCCCATAATCGACCCACGTATTGTTACGAAGTGCCGCAATGATTCCTAAAATTAAACCGATAAATGTTCCTAATATAATCGCTTGTAAACCAAGTTGTGCTGATGGTCCAATACGATCCACAATCATATCTGTTACCGGACGGTTATCATATTGGAATGATACCCCTAAATCACCTTTTGCTAAGTTACCTAAGTAACGTGCATATTGAACTGGTACCGGATCATTTAAACCATATTTTTCAAGAATGATTTCTTTTTGTGCCGGTGATAACTTCTCCTGGTTTTTCAGCGGAGAACCCGGAAGTAATTTCATCAAGAAGAAAGTCAGTGTAGTAATTAAAAATAATGTCAAAGCCATGTACACGAAACGTTTTAATACATAACGTCCCATAGTCAAGCACCTCCCCGTTTTTCTCAAAAGCAATAAGATAGTTTAAAATATTCTTACTTTTATTTTTTTAAAATAAGAGCATATGCCCATCATAGGCATATACCCTTATTCATGATGGAAACCATTTTTAGTTTTTGAGTTCAACCCACTTATAGCTAAATTCTCCGCCATATTTATGTTCTAATAGGCCTGTAATTGAACTACGTTGTAAATATGCCTTTCCAGGTTGATATACTGGAGCAATCGCTGCATCTTCAAGCAGTTGTTGTTCTGCTTTTAATAGAGCATCCCAACGAGCTTGTACATCTACTTCTGTTTTGGCTTTCTTAATTAGTTCATCATAAGCTGGATTTGCGTAATTCACTTTATTTTGTGAATTACCTGTTGTATACATTTCAAGGAATGACATTGGATCCATATAATCTGGACTCCATCCCGCATATGACATCGCATAATCTCCACTTGCTTCAAGTTTTAATTTTTGTGCAAATGGCTGCATTTTTGTTGAAACTGTTAAACCTGGTAAGTTCTTTTCGAATTGTCCTTTTAAATACTCTCCGATTTTTTTGGCATCATCAGTATCAAAGTTTAATAACTCTAACTCTACTTTGTCTACACCAAGTTCTTTTTTACCAGCTTCCCAATATTTTTGAGCTTCTTTAACATCCTCTTTTATAAGCTTTCCGTTCTCTTCACGGAAGTCTTTTCCGTTAGGTCCTTTTGCCAAACCCTTCGGAACAAAACCATACATTCCTTCTGAACCATCGTTTAAGATAACTTTCCCGATATTTTCACGTTCAAAGGACATCGCAATTGCTTTTCGGATATTTTTATTTGCTAAAAACTTATTTTTTTCATTTAAGCGAATGAATTGTGTAGATGGTCTCTTAATTGTTTTAAAATCAGCATCTGATTTGTATTTATCTACAAACTCTGATGTTAATACTACACGATCAATTGCTTTTGTTTCATATAAATTTATAGCCGTTGAACGATCCTTAACAATATTGAAGTTTACTTCCTCAAGTTTTACTACTTTATTTTCCCAATACGTCGGGTTCTTCGTCAATTTGAAACTTTGTTCATGCTTCCATTCATTTAAAACGAATGGGCCATTATAAAGTGTCGTATTGGATTCTAATCCGAATTTATCTCCTTGTTCTTTTACAAACTTCTCATTCAAAGGATAAAATGTTGGATAGACTGTTAGACTTACAAAATAAGGAACAGGATTATCTAATTCCACTTCAAGTGTGTGATCATCAATTGCTTTTACACCAAGTTCCTCAACTGGTAATTCTTTTTTATTAATTTTCTCTGCATTTTTCACATCAAATAGTATGTAAGCAAATTTGGCACCCGTATTTGAATCAACAGCTCTTCTCCAAGAATAAACGAAGTCTTTCGCTGTTACAGGTTCACCATTCGACCATTTCGCATCTTCACGTAATTTAAATACATACTTTTTACCATCTTCTGATTTCTCATAAGATTTAGCGACTCCTGGAACGAGGTTATCGTCTTTCCCCAGACGATACAATCCTTCCATTGTGTTATTCATGATGTTAGAAGATGCTGCATCCGTTGATAGCGTCGTATCCATTGTTGGTATTTCAGCAGTTTCTGTTAGATTCAATACTTGCTTATTTGAAGTACTGGATCCTTTCACGCTTGCCTTATTATCATCTTTTTGATAACTACAGGCTCCTAGCACACTTACTGTCAACGTCGATGCAAGCAATAGCGGTATCTTTTTCTTCATGCTGTGTTGCCTCCCCTAATTGCACTTCCTGTACCCTCACTTGTAGAAAAACAGAATTGAAAGAATAATCTCCAAGTTTCTACAATTTTCATTATACATATAATATGACGATTGTGAATATAGTTTTTTGTTTTTTTGTTAAAATTTTTAATAAAATGTTTATATTTTTAATTTTTTGTAAAGGGATACGTTAACATTGCTACCATCATCTTGAAATTAGAACCTCAATTGTGTATAATTTTCAAAAAATTATTTATATTACTTATTATAACTTTTATAGTATAATAATTCTAGTAATATTTTGACGGAGGGGAATATTTTGAATAAAGTTTTTTTTCATACTTGTATACTATTTTTGGTTGCGATAATCGCTTCTAGTGTGGGCGCATTCCTCGTTTCATCTCATTTTTTGTTGAATTTTGTCAACATCTCATTCTATATTGCATTGTTTTTTATTCTTATAGGTGGTTTTTTATTCATATTTCAAAACGGATTTTTTAACGTAACAATTTACGCATTCCAAAGAGTATTTGGTACGAATAAAAAAATTGACTCTTTAATTGAAGAAGCAGAGGAACCTATCGATAAGAAAGAACGTATTTATAAAACATATTCATTCAAATGGACGTATCCGATTTGTATTACCGGTATCGTACTTGGGTTGTTCTCGATCCTCATTAGCTTTACTATTTTGATGTAGTTTGCAAACACTATCCCATATGATATAATAATCAGCAAAACATTTTGTTATAAAACTTTAGTTCTTTCATATTAAAAGAGCTTAGGTAACAATAAATAAATTTACATGTATGCGATGATAAAGAAGAGTACATATTGAGGCAATTTCAGAGAGCTTGTGGCTGGTGTGAACAAGTAATTGCGCAGTATGGAATGGGCTTTTGAGCACCAAACCGAACCGAAAGTAGTAGGCTTTGGCGTTATATCCAAACGTTATTATGGATTAGAGAGATTTCACAGTAGTGAAATAATTAGGGTGGTACCGCGGTCCATTCGTCCCTATAGTTTTTTGGGATGAATGGGCTTTTTTGTTTGCCTTCTCTTCCCCATCACGCATTCAAATTTAGGAGGAATTACTTATGTCAGTTATCTTTTCTGGTATTCAGCCGAGTGGAACAATTACACTTGGAAACTATTTAGGAGCTATGAAGCAATTTACAGAGCTTCAAAATGAACACGACTGTTATTTCTGTATTGTAAACCAACATGCGATTACAGTACCTCAAGATCCCGTACAACTTCGTAAAAACATTCGCAGTCTTGCTGCACTTTATGTAGCATGCGGCATCGATCCTGAAAAAGCTACTTTATTTGTACAATCAGAAGTACCAGCACACGCTCAACTAGGATGGATTATGCAATCAGTTGCTTACGTTGGAGAATTAGAGCGTATGACGCAATATAAAGATAAATCTTCTGGTAGAGATTCAGTTCCAGCTGGATTACTAACGTATCCACCATTAATGGCTGCTGATATTTTACTTTACAACACTGAAATCGTACCTGTTGGTGATGATCAAAAACAACATATGGAATTAACACGCGACCTAGCAGAGCGTTTCAACAAACGCTTCCGTGAAGTGTTCACTGTTCCTGAAATTCGTATTCCAAAAGTAGGAGCTCGCGTTATGTCATTAACAGAACCTACGAAAAAAATGAGTAAATCTGATCCGAATCCAAAAGCAATGATCAGTATGCTTGATGAACCAAAAACAATTGAAAAGAAAATTAAAAGTGCTGTAACTGATTCTGAAGGTATCGTGAAATTTGATAAAGAAAACAAACCTGGAATCTCTAACTTATTAACAATCTACTCTTCATTCTCTGGAAAAACAGTTGAAGAAATAGAAGCAATGTACGAAGGAAAAGGATACGGAGACTTCAAAGGCGACCTAGCACAAGTAGTCGTAGAAGCAATTCGTCCAATCCAAGACAAATATAACGAACTAATCAACTCCCCAGAACTAGACGAAATTCTAGACAAAGGTGCCGAAAAAGCGAACCGCGTTGCATTCAAACAACTACGCAAAGTAGAAAACGCAATGGGATTAAGTAGAAAGCGTAGGTAATATATAAAGCGGAAGCGGCTCGTTCAGCTCTGACTGGCTAAGGTTCTTTCGCATAAAAGGCGCTTTTTGCCTTCTTATGCGGAAGGTTCTTAGACACGAAGAGCTTGCCGCTGGAGCTGGATTTATTTATAAAGCGGAAGCGGCTCGTTCAGCTCTGACTGGCTAAGGTTCTTTCCCACAGAAGGTGCTTTTTACCTTCTCGTGTGGAAGGTTCTTAGACGCGAAGGGCTAGGAGCCGGAGCTGGATTTCACATAAAGCGGAAGCGGCTCGCTTAGAATGTGAGGGGGATGGAGCTCCTGACGTAGAGGCGGGTTTTGCCTCGCAGGAAGGCGCGAAGCCACCGAACATTCTTGTCACCTCCATAAAAAAAACCGCCAATTGGCGGTTTTTTTAATTTACCTTCTGCTCATTTTCCATTTCCCATAACTTTTCAAAAAACGGCTGTCCTTTTACAAGGCGCTCACATAATTGCTCGTGCTTCTCAGACCATCCAGTTTTCGCTTCATCATAAAGTTTAGCCCAAACATCTTCAAACTCCATATGTTGGACCATTCCGTACGCTGATGGATCCCACTCTGTGAACCAATAGCGAATTTCAGCTGGATTTTTCGTTGTATGTAATTGATCTAATGCCATAAATAATAATTGTTTTAACTGTCTTTCTTTACGAGTTAGGCCGTTCATAATGAAAGGTGACGGCGATAAAATATGATGTTCTTTTTCAATCTCTTCCACTTGGAACTCATACTTTTCTGCTTGCACATTCTCTACCATCTCATATACCATCTGTTCTTGACGCGGTATAAGCCTACTTTTTCTAATTGGCACATTATAGCCGATTGAATCAATCGCAATAATTCCTTTTCCATCTGTAACTACAAAACAATATTCTTGTTGCAAGCGTTCGTGATTTTTACGAATATAAGCCTTATGATATACGTCTTCCAATAATTTTTGCGGAAGCTCTAATAATTCGTTCTCGATGTAATGATATAATGTGGCATCTACTTTTAATAATGGCACTTGATCTAATAGCTCAATCGTATCATCTTTCCGCCATTCGTAAAAATGACAAACGTTATACCCATTCTCTTCACCTTCAAACCAATTTACCCATACATCATGTAGATATAACATTCACTACCCCTCACTTCACTACTGTTTGTACCAATCATTATGTTCATTTTTGCTTAACTTTATTCCACTTGAGGAAATATATTCTAATTATTATTTTTTCTTCTATAATATTAAAAAAACAGGAGATAGCTCCCCTGTTTTTCATGAAACATGAAATGTATTTGCTTTATTCAATATTTCTTTCGCATCTATAGATAATAAAGAAAGTGTATTTCCTCCTTCAAATGCTACACAATCTTTCACAATATGAAATCCAAGTGCATAGCCAAGCATTTTCGGATACGAGTGCAGTCCATTTAATAAAACATCATGCTCCCTCGTACCTCTCTTTACGCCTATTCGTTCTTGTATTGAATTCCTCCAATAATAAATAGCATCTTCTTTTGAAATGTAAGTAGTCCACGGTGCACATCTTTTTTCTGTATACCTTTCATACACAGCTTGCTCAGCTAACCCTTCCATAATCATCGTATCAAGTAATGTATACTCTGTTTCTTTCGTCTCAATTTGATGTAACCTACATATATGATGGTATTCATGCGTTAATAAAGCTTTTAGTTCCTCTACTGAATTACGTCCACATACGAATAAGAATATAACGTGACGCATAGATAAGCCAGCCTTCCCGTTATATTCCTCTTGTACAGTTCGATTGTATGAATCTGATAATAAAATAAAGATAGGGACATCTGGACCTTTTAGCCAACCTTTCAATTTTTCATACTCCATGCTAAGTTCTTTCCAAATTTCTTTCTTCTCTAACTCTTTAATTTCCTGCTCCCCCCGCATTACTGGTCGATACATACCTTTAGAGATTAAAAAGCGATACAGCCTCTCTTTTGGCAATGGAATATACTTTGTAAATTTCTCACAAAGCTTCTCTGGACGTCCATAATACAGATGTAACCATTCTGCCGTTTCAACAACCCCCACCTTCATCCCTCCTTTTCTTATGTATATGCAAAAAAGAAAGGAACGTAAAGGTGATAAAAAATAAATAAGGTGTCTTTTCGTAATACTTTACGAAAAGACACCTTATTGTACATATTATTTATATGCTTTAAATACTAATACTGCGTTATGACCACCGAATCCTAATGAATTACTTAATACAGCTCGCACTTCTTGATGTCTCGCTGTATTTGGTACGTAATCTAAATCACATTCTGGATCTGGTGTTTCATAGTTAATCGTCGGAGGAATTACTCCGTCTGTAATTGATTTAATAGAGAAGATCGCTTCAACAGCACCAGCTGCTCCTAATAAATGACCTGTCATTGATTTCGTTGAGCTAATCGCTACTTTATATGCATGCTCACCGAAAGTTTCTTTAATTGCCATCGTTTCATACTTTTCATTTGCATCTGTACTTGTACCATGTGCATTAATGTAATCAATATCTTTTGGCTCTAGACCTGCATCAGCTAAAGCTTGACGCATCGCACGAACTCCGCCTTCACCGCCAGGAGCAGGCATTGTAATATGGAACGCATCACCAGTTGCACCATAACCAGCAATTTCCGCATAAATGTGAGCACCACGTGCTAATGCGTGCTCTAATTCTTCAAGAATAAGAATTCCTGATCCTTCACCCATTACGAAACCGCTACGATTTTTATCGAATGGGCGGCAAGCCGTTGCTGGATCTTCATTGAATGTTAATGCTTTCGCTGAGCTAAACCCAGCGAATGCCATACTTGTTAATGGCGCTTCTGCTCCGCCTGTTATCATCGCATCAGCATCACCGCGCTGGATTACTTTAAACGCATCACCAATTGAGTTTGCTCCAGATGCACAAGCTGTTACAGAGCAAGTATTAATTCCTTTCGCTCCTGTAGCGATTGACACTTGACCTGCTGCCATATCTGGAATCATCATTGGTACGAAGAATGGGCTCACGCGGCGCGGACCTTTTTCAGTAAAAATCTTAAATTGTTCTTCGTATGTTTCCATACCACCAATACCAGAACCAACCCATACACCAATGCGTGGTGCATTTTCTTCTGTAATTTCAAGCTTCGCATCCGCAACTGCCATTTTCGCTGCTGCTACTGCATATTGCGTAAAGCGGTCCATACGGCGCGCTTCTTTTTTATCTATATATTTTTCGACTTCAAAGTCGTTAATTTCTGCTGCTACTTTTGCAGGAATTTGTTCTGAATCTATTCTTGTAAGTCGTCCGATTCCGGATACACCGTTTTTAATGTTTTCCCAAGCTGTTTCAACATCTGTTCCGATCGGTGTAACAGCTCCTAGCCCTGTAATTACGACCCTCTTTTTTTCCATACAAAATACACTCCTTTTTTTCTCTCAGTCCTTATTTACCCCAACGAAGAGCTACTGCTCCCCATGTTAACCCGCCGCCAAAACCGACTAGTATAATTAAATCACCATCTTGAATACGTCCATTTTGCAATTCCTCTACCATTGCAATTGGAATGGAAGAAGCCGATGTATTACCGAACTTTTCAATTGTCATACTCATTTTTTCTTTCGGTAAATTTAATCTTTCTCTTGCAGATTCCATAATACGAATATTCGCTTGATGTGGTACTAAGAAGTCCACATCCTCTTTCGTAAGTCCCGCTTTTTCTAACACGCGAAGACAGGAATCACCAAGTTGGCGAACAGCAAATTTAAAGACTTCTCTGCCGTTCATCATAACATACTCGTCTTGATAAAGATGCTTACCGCCACTTCCGTCCGCTCCTAATTCAAAAGAAAGTACACCCTTTCCTTCCGAAACAGCTCCCATTACGATAGCACCTGCTCCGTCCCCAAATAGTACGGCTGTATTTCGATCGTTCCAGTCTACAATTTTAGATAGTTTGTCACTACCAACTACTAATACATTTTTATAAGTTCCCGTTTGAATAAATTGCTGCGCTGTAATCATTCCGTACATAAAGCCAGCACACGCTGCACTTAAATCCATTGCGGCTGCGTGTTTTGCGCCAATTGCTTCTTGGATTACACAAGCTACTGCTGGGAATGCGCGATCTGGCGTTACTGTTGCCACTAAAATAAGATCGATATCCTCTCCGCTAATCCTGGCATCTTCAAGTGCTTTTTTAGAAGCCTCTACCGCCATATATGAAGTATCTATTGTATCATCGGCAATGCGTCTTTCTGCAATTCCCGTTCTCGTACGAATCCATTCATCAGATGTATCTACGATTTTCTCTAAATCGTGATTTGTGACTACTTTTTCTGGCACATATCTTCCGATCCCTAAAATGCCCACGTTCACATCGCAGCCCTCCGTTTTATATCAATTATTATGACTTGGTACTAATTTTAAAACATAAATGTACTTTTGTCTAGAATATATTTCAGCTAAAAAAATAAGACAGCGTATCACTAACTTTATTTTTCATTAAAAGAAACAGAAAAATCCCTATCCTTTCAAAAGATAAACTTCCCAATACTTTTGACCTTACTCCGCTCGAAACAAAAAAAGCCCTTTCCGCTTCTATCCACAGCTCGAGCCTCTCTCCCATCAAAAAAGAAGGGTTTGGTTTTATTCTTTATCTGCTTTCCCTTCAAAACTAAGACCTTCTCCTCATAACCTTCCCCTTTAGCCTCATCATCCCCCAGGTTTCACTCCACTCGAAACAAAAAAAGGCCCCAACCGCTTCTATCCACGGCTCGAGCCTCTCTTCCATCAAAAAAGAAGGGTTTGGTTTTATTCTTTATCTGCTTTCCCAAGCTCATATGCTTCGCCCATTACTTTCATCAATAGCTCTAACACCGGCTGTGCTTTCTCCATATCAAGTGCAATTCCATTAGAATCTAAAATTGCCTTTGCTTCTGGTAAATGCTTCATTGCGATTTGTAAAAATTGCATACTTTTTTCGTTCATGTAATCTCTTCCTCTCCATTAAAGCTTTTCAATCAATTATCCATACAATAGTGTAACACGCATGCTACCCTTCGTATAACTCTTTATATTTTTTCATATGTGCCAATTGTTTATTTAAACCGAATTCTACTGGTGTATTTTTTTGAATAGAAATGACCTCTACAGCTTCATCTCTTACTTCCACATTTTTGTTATTTACTTTATCATCTGCATGTAAAAGACTCATACCTTTTTCCCATAACTCTTCTTTTCCACTAAGTAAATTATATATACCGAGGTGTTTTACATTCATTCCATTTTCCCATAAATATTCACATACATCTTCAACGTAAAGTAAATCCCTTCCTTTTTCTCCATTTATACAACGGCACTCTTTTTCATCAAGTTCTGATAAAATAAGCTGATGATACATCATAAACGACGGTTGCCACGGCCCATATAATGTAGGAACTCGATATGCACTATATTGTAATTCGCCTTTTTTCAACCCTTCTTCCACTTTCGAAAATAGATGTTTGTTTTCGGATTCTTCAGTGCTTCCTATTTCAATAGAAGAAATTAGATTTAACTTTACTTTATTTTTTTCACACATCCTTACGATTCGTTTTAAATATTGTAATATGACCCTTTCATTCCGAAATCCACTTTGCTGATTCGGCTCATACAAGCAAAAATAAACTGTATCGAAACTCTCTTCCTCTACCGATCGCCATCCGTCTTCATCCCTTATAGAATAGTAAGTAAATAACGCATTCCGCCCAATCAACAATAATTTCTCTTCATTAATTTTTGTCATACTATCAAATTCATCAAAATCAAGACCATATACTTCTACTTCTTCTGCAATCATTTTATTCACAAGGTGATAACCTACAAACGTAAGTGCACCTATAATCAGCACGCGTTTCATACCACCAACCCTTTCCCCTTGAAACAAATAGCTCCTCATTTATGTATATGGGAGCTTCACAATTCTTCTTCATATTTTTTAAAGAAATCAGTCGTTTGTCTAACCATTTTATATTTCACATCTTGCAGATGGAATAAAACAGAAGTATCGCATTGATTGAATTGCCTCATTTTCTCGTATTTACGTAACAATTGTTTTCTTCCTCTTTTTTCCTGTGTTGAGACAAAAATTTTAACAGGTACACAAGACGGCAGAAGCGCAAATGATTTCTTATTTATTTTTGATTCTAATTCTTCTTCTTTGGAATCATACGCCAAACTTAATTCCTTCACTAATCTTTTGTAAAAAAACTTATGCTCTTTCTCAAAATCCACATATTCTGGTAAATCTAAACACGGATTTAACATAACGACAGAACGTATACATTCAGGGTATTTGTTCATCATCTCCAGCGCTACAAGCGCTCCCATACCATCTGCCATAATGTGCATTTTCGCATTCAATGTCTCTTTTCTTAGAACGACATCATACAAACGTTTTGCAAGACAAACAGCTCGGTCGTTCCCCCAATGCCTTCCATATAAGTTAGATGAAAAGACCGTATAGCCTTTTTCAATAAGGCCCTGTAAAAAATAAGCTCTCCCTGCATGCTGTGTCCATAAACTTGTACCATTCTCAATAAAATAGTTATAATCTCCTAGGAGCATAACAGAAAATCCATTTGGCTTTTCCGGTAAATAAATTACACATGGTTCTTTTTCTAAGTAAAAAAAACGTTCCGTAATACTCATTTTTCTCCCGCCTTATTTTCTAAACGTATAAAAGTACTCTTTTATACTGTATGAACAGAATGCAAATTTGCGTTGAAAAATCTACAAATATTTTTCTATATTCTTTTTTCAATTGTGTTACAATAAGGACAGATTGAACGAATAGAGGTGTAAAATATGCGTTTCATTTGGGCATTAATTTGGTCGTTCGCGCTTGTACATATGATGAGCTACGTAATCGGCTCTATGACTGGCGGTACATACGATTTTAACCAAGCGTCTATTTTCTCAGTTGTTCTTGCGGTATTAGTATTAGCGATTGCAGCTGCGATTCCAAACGAGCCAGTAGAACAACACTAAAAAGAGTCCGGATTTTATCCGAACTCTTTTTTTACTTTACATGAACGACTAATTCGTTATTTTCTACATCAACCACTACGTGACTATTGTCCGTAATCGTTCCTGCAATTAATTCTCTCGCTAATTTCGTCTCAACTTGACGCTGTACGTATCGTTTTAACGGACGAGCTCCGTACAGCGGGTCGAATCCAGCTTCTACAACAAATTCTTTTGCAGATTCCGTCAATTCTAATGATATGTGGCGATCTGCTAAACGCCCTTGTAATTCTTGTACAATCTTATCAACAATACCTTTAATTTCATTCCTTGTAAGAGGTTTGAATAAAATAATTTCATCGACACGGTTTAAGAATTCTGGTCGGAAATGTCCTCTTAATTGTCCCATTACAAGTTCTCTTGACTCTTCTTTAATAGAACCATCTTCTTCTAGCCCTTCTAATAAGTGAGCAGATCCAATATTTGAAGTCATAATAATAACCGTATTTTTAAAGTCTACTGTACGTCCTTGTGAATCTGTAATGCGGCCATCGTCTAACATTTGTAATAAAATGTTGAATACTTCTGGATGTGCTTTTTCGATTTCATCTAACAAAATAACAGAATATGCTTTACGTCTTACTGCTTCTGTTAATTGTCCACCTTCTTCATATCCAACATATCCAGGAGGCGCTCCAATTAAGCGTGACACTGCGTGTTTCTCCATATACTCAGACATATCAATACGAATCATTTGCTCTTCACTGTCAAATAATGTTTGTGCTAGCGTTTTTGCAAGCTCAGTTTTACCAACACCTGTAGGGCCTAAGAAAATGAATGAACCAATTGGACGATTCGGATCTTTAATGCCAGCGCGCGCACGAAGAACTGCGTCTGATACAAGGCTTACCGCTTCCTCTTGACCGATAACACGCTCTGATAAAATTTGTTCAAGACGTAATAATTTCTCACGTTCACCTTCAACGAGTTTTGCGACAGGAATACCAGTCCATCTTGAAACAATGTCTGCAATTTCTTCTTCGCTTACTTCCTCGCGTAATAAACGATTTTCTTGTTTATTATGTGCACCCATCTCTTCCGCTTCTTTTAACTCTTTTTCGATAGCTGGAATTTTCCCGTGGCGAAGCTCAGCTGCTTTATTTAAATCGTAATTTCCTTCTGCTTCTTCTAACTCACGGCGCAAGCGCTCTAAATGCTCACGTAAGTCACGCACTTTGTGAATGTCTTCTTTTTCTTTCTCCCATTTCGCTCTCATACTACTTGCAACTTCTTTTAAATCCGATAATTCACGTTGCAATGTTTTTAGGCGCTCTTGACTACCTAAATCCTTTTCTTTCCCAAGAGCAGCTTCTTCAATTTCCAGCTGCATAATGCGGCGCGTTACTTCATCTAATTCTGTTGGCATAGAATCAATTTCTGTTCGAATTGTTGCACAAGCTTCATCAACAATATCAATTGCTTTATCGGGCAAGAAACGATCCGAAATATATCGATCTGATAAAACAGATGCCGCTACAATCGCGCGGTCATGAATATTTACACCGTGATAAATTTCAAAACGCTCTTTTAAACCACGTAAAATGGAAATTGTATCCTCAACAGTTGGCTCTTCTGCTAACACTTGTTGGAAACGTCTTTCTAACGCTGGATCTTTCTCAATATATTTACGGTATTCATCTAATGTCGTTGCCCCGATACAATGCAGTTCACCACGCGCTAGCATTGGTTTTAACATATTTCCCGCATCCATCGCTCCTTCTGTTTTACCAGCGCCGACGATTGTATGAAGTTCATCAATGAATAATAAAATACGGCCTTCACTCTTTTTAATTTCATTTAATACAGCTTGCAGACGTTCTTCAAACTCACCGCGGAATTTTGCTCCGGCCACAAGTGCACTCATATCTAAAGCGAAAATTGTTCTATCTTTTAATCCTTCTGGGACATCTTTTTTCACAATACGCTGCGCTAATCCTTCAACGATTGCTGTTTTACCAACACCTGGCTCTCCGATTAAAACGGGGTTATTTTTCGTTTTGCGTGAAAGAATGCGGATTACGCGGCGAATTTCACTATCTCTGCCAATTACAGGATCAATTTTCCCCGCTCTTACTTCAGCCACTAAATCACGGCCATATTTTTCTAACGCTTCATAAGTTGCTTCTGGATTTTGACTAGTCACTCTTTGATTCCCCCGAACTGTCATTAAAGACTGTAATAAGTTATCTTTCGTAATATAAAATTTTGCAAATAATTGATTTATATCGCCTTTCTCTTCAGAAAAAGCAAGTAATACATGTTCGATTGAAATGTAGTCATCTTGCAATTTCTCCGCTTCTTTTCCCGCTTTTACAAGCAGTTGTTGCAAAGCACCTGTTACATATAATTTCCCTGCCTCTGCCCCGCTTCCAGTTACAGAAGGCTTTTTCTTAATTAAACTTTCTACATCTGTTTTTAATACTTCTATATCGACATTCATTTTTTGAAAAATACGTACCGTTAATCCGTCTTGTTGCTCTAATAACGTAAGCAATAGATGAACAGTATCTACTTCTTGGTGATGATGAGATACCGCTAAAGATTGAGCACTCATAATCGCTTCCTGTGTTTTTGTTGTCATTTGATTTAAGTCCATCTTTACAGTCCTCCAAACGTTTGACTTTCTTTGACCTTTGATTTGATTATACGCCAACTGACTTTTTTATACAATAATTTTGCTTATGTATTTTCAAACTTATTATTGGAAAAAGAAAAAAGTAACATTCATTTTCCTAATCAAAAAAGCCGCAATAACGATTGCGGCTTCTGTTACGGTTTTCTTTTATATGTCCACTGACGGTTATGATTTGCGTTCTCTGGAAACTTTTCACCGGCAGTTAATTGTACCATTTGCGGATTTTTCACCATACTTCCCGTTTCACCAATTTCTACGTAAATGCCATCATTTGGCGCTTTTTGCCCTGAACGAAACCTGCGATTTTGTCCCATTTCCATTCTCCTTCCATGACGTCTTGCCTCATTAGTATATCCATTTTAAAAGAAAGCTTTTCTGTCATGTTTAGGAAACAAGTACTACCGTTTACCCATGTACATATATATAATTACACAACCTTAAGCAGGAATTATTGGCATATTTGTTGAAAAAAAAGAAACCAACCAAAGTTTAGGCCAGTTTCAAAGGAGAGTCAAACATATACGAGAAGATTACATGTTCATTATAAGTCGGATCATTCAAACAATGTAACCCTTTTCACAAATTGTACATAATGAAAGCAACATTGTTTGAACTTTCTAAAAATATATTGACTTTTCCTAATTTCCAACGAGAAATAGTAGACACCACAGCGCTTCGCGACGTAAGATGGATATATAGTGAAACTTTCATCTACAGTAGTTTCACCCAGTCTAACCTCTTATTTCTGCATATTAAAAACGGAAATACAGATAGAATCAAAAAATTTATTATAAGAGGTGAAATTATGAACAAACAACATTTAATCGCATTAGACTTAGACGGAACTTTATTAACAGACAACAAAATAATTTCTCCAAGAACGAAAAACACAATTGCAAAAGCAAAAGAACAAGGACATATTGTCGTTATTTCAACAGGGCGTCCATTCCGCGCTAGTTACGATTATTATAAAGAACTTAGCCTTAACACACCAATCGTAAACTTTAATGGAGCTTACGTGCATCACCCTCTTGATTCAAGTTGGGGAACACATCACTCTCCTCTTGAACTTTCAACAGCGCAAGAAATAGTCCGAGCTTGCTTTGATTTCGGCGTGAAAAATGTCTATGCTGAAGTCATCGATGATGTGTATGTCCGTGAAATTGATGAAGATAAAAAACATATTTTTGAATTCGGTTCTCCAAAGATTTTCACAGGAGATTTATTAAATATTTTAAACGACCATCCAACTTGCTTATTAATCGATGCACATGACGAGCATTCTGCTGCAATTCGCCAACATTTAACAGATATGCATGCTGAAGTCATCGACCATAGAAAATGGGGTGCACCTTGGCCAATTATTGAAATTGTAAAAAGCGGATTAAATAAAGCTGTCGGATTACAAAAAATTTCAGGCCATTATAACATTCCTAAAGAGCGAATTATCGCTTTTGGTGATGAGGATAACGACTTTGAAATGATCGAATTTGCTGGTCATGGAATCGCAATGGGTAATGCAATTCCTGAATTAAAATCACTTGCAAATCATACGACATTAACGAATGAAGAAGATGGTATCGCTCTATATTTAGAAGAGGTTCTTGGATTGTAATCTAAAAATTCCCTGCTTATAGTTTCTCGCTAAACGCTCATACTATTATTAGACGCAAAAGTCAGCGCGTCAATTGTTTTCAGCTAAATAAAGGGGGTTTTTCGAATGGGTAAAAAGAACAAATCAAAACGTTTTATCCAGCAAGGAGCCGATGCTGTTATGAAGCATGATGCAAGATTCCCGTACAGAGGTACATTAGCTGAGGCAGAAAAAGCGAGAAGTAACTCTTCATTTGGAGGGGTTTAAATGGGGAACTTACTATTCCAACAAGCTAGAGACGCTGTTTCAAGTGCCGTTTCTTGTTCAAGTGGCGCTGAACAACAGGAACTCGTTTATAGAGCAAAAAACTCTTTGCACTCTGCTTATGCAAACTCTTCAACTGCTGAAAAAGTTCAGCTACGTGAAATGCAGGAGCAATTGCAAAACATTACGAATTCGCATTAAAAAAGGAGGACCAGCTTTGGTCCTCTTTAATCTTTTCTAAACAATCCAAACACACCGACCGTTTGCAGTATATTTGTAAATGCACCTGGGTCCACTTGTTTAATAACCCTCTCTAATTCGTACAACTCATAACGAGTAATAACAATCATTAACATTTCTTTATTTTCATTTGTATAAGCACCTGTTGCTGGTATAGTTGTAATCCCTCTCACTAAGCGAGAGTGAATCGCTTTTCGCACATCTGCCCCGTTCTTTGTAACAATTAATGCCGTAATCTTCACATGACGGGTATGAATCGCATCAATAATTCTCGTTGATACATACAAAGTGACTAAAGTATATAATGCCTTTTCCCATCCATATACGTAGCCAGCAGCGATAATGATAAGTGCATTAAAGAAGAAAAAATACGTGCCGACAGGCTTATCTTTTATTTTTGATAAAATCATAGCAATAATATCTAGACCACCTGTAGAAGCCCCCCACTTTAAAGCAACCCCTACCCCAATCGCTGAAATAATACCACCAAAAATCGCATTCAATATAATATCGTGCGAAACCGCTCTAACTGGGATAATTTCTAAAAACAAAGTCATAAATACAACACAAAGAAAACTAAAAAATGTAAAGGCCTTCCCAACCTTTTTCCACGCTAAAATAACGACAGGAATATTAAACAAACTAAACAATACCCCCGTAGATATATGAATAGATAAAAAGTCACCTAATATTTGTGACAATAATTGAGACAATCCAGCAAAACCACTCGCATACACTTTCGCTGGTGTTAAAAATAAATTCATCCCAATCGCATTTAATAAACCCGCAATAATTACAACGACTAACTTCTTAATAAGTTCAGTATAATTCAGCTTCAAATCCATTTCTAATCCACCTTTAGTATTCATGAATGCACCGCTATACATAGTCTTTACGAAAAAGGAAATGATAAACATACAACGTTTAGAAATGGAGTTGATACATATGCCACATACTAGCGATAACGACAAAAAAGCACGCGACAATAATGCAAAGCGCACTCAAAAAAATGAACAAGAGCAAAAAAATATTCAGCAAGGAAAACGTGCATATTCTAAGAAAACCGATCACCTTTGATTACATCGTACATCAACTTTAATGTTGATGTACTTTTTTTACATTTTACAGGGAAAAAACATTAAAAATTCACTTCATGTTCACTTCTATATTCTACAATAGCGATAACATATTCGGATGAGGTGTTAGCATGAAAGGAAAAAGTACATTCATTATCACTGCACTAATAAGTATATTAATACTATCTGCTTGCGGACAAAAAAATGACTCGGCCACAATCGCTACAACAACAAACTCAACCATTACGAAGAGCGATTTCGAAAAACAATTGAAAGATCGATACGGAAAAGACACGCTATACGAAATGGTAGCACAAGATGTTATTACTAAAAAATATAAAGTATCTGATGATGCAGTAGATAAAGAAGTAGAAAAAGCAAAAGATCAATACGGAGAACAATTCAAAGCAACACTAGAAAATAATCGTTTAAAAGATGAAGAAGATTTCAAAAATCAAATCAAATTCAAACTTGCATTGAATGAAGCGATTAAACAAAGCGTTACAGAAAAAGATGTGAAAGACCACTATAAACCAGAACTTAAAGCTAGTCACATTTTAGTAAGTAACGAAAATGAAGCGAAAGAGATAAAGAAGAAATTAGATACCGGCACTTCATTTGAAGAATTAGCAAAACAAGAATCTCAAGATTTAGCATCAAAAGATAATGGCGGAGACCTCGGATACTTCGGGGCAGGCAAAATGACACCTGAATTTGAAAAAGCTGCCTACAAATTAAAGCCCGGCCAAATTAGCAATCCCGTAAAATCACCAAACGGCTATCACATTATTAAACTAACTGATAAAAAAGATTTACAACCTTACGATAAAGTGAAAGACTCTATACGTAAAGACTTAGAAGAAGAACGTCTTGCCGACCCTTCCTTCGGTCAAAAATTATTACAAGATGAATTAAAAAAGGCAGATATTAAAATAAACGACAGTGACTTAAAAGATACATTTTCTCATCTTTTTGGGAAAGGGAACTAAAAAACAAGAGTGCAAACTTTTTAAACAGTATACATGATGGTAAATGAGATTATATAAGCATTGTTTAAAATATATCGATTTGCCGACCAAAATCGACAACATAAAGAAGTAGGCTGCTTGAGCAGCCTACTTCTTTTATTCTTTCATTAATACTTTCAGCTTTTTCTTCAGACTTTTATAATGCCAATTGATGTGATCTAGTTCTATCTCCATTTTAATCCGGTGCTTATACCTCTTTCTTTAAAAGATTATATGCATTTCACAATTAACCACGGATACCACAATACCTCTTCTGCCTCAATTTCTCCATCATCAATTAAATGGATAATCTGCTTTGCATCTTCATACTTATCAACAAGTGATAATTCATTTAATTTCTTACCAAAATCCTCTTGTAAATTGTTATGAATAAAAGAATAAAAATCATTGTTACTAAATCCACATATATCAAATCCTAATATTTCATCGTTTTCAACATCAACAGGTAATGAACTTTCGAGAAAGTTATATATAGAAACTTTAAAGTCATTTTCTTCTCGCTCATTTATTAAAAAATCCGTCCGATACTCTTCTGAAAGATGCAAACTAATAATCTCTAAATTTTCTATCCCTTTTAAATAATTTCGCTTAAAGAATCTCGCATCTTCTAAATTTTTAAAAACATTCGGCCACGAGAACTTTTCTTCTTCCATTAGTGTATCTAAAAAAGATTGCCCACTTTCATGTTCCTCTTTACTAATCTTCAACCTTCCATTTATCATCTGAGCAATAGGATCATTTTTATTTGAATTACACCAAGGGAAAAACCAATAATCCGGAAATGTAGGCCGAATCTCATTACATATCGTTAAAATCGTTTGTGATAGTCCCTCAATATTGCATTCTTTATAGATAAGTTCCCTATCGTAGGAAATTATGAGGTATCCAGCGTTATAAAATTTCATATGCATATCTCCTTTTCAAAGGGTTACTAAACATTCATTACAAATGTGGAATTCTCATACTTCCGGTTAGCTATACAGTTTCTACTTTACGGATGCTCTCTAGTTTCTTTATACTCATCAATAATATATCCTGAATAAGCAGTAGCCTGCCTCTCATATCCAATTCTCGTTAGTTTTATATCATTAATCCATTGGAAATAATGCGTTAGCTCATGCGCAATAGTAACCAGACAGCACCCTAAAGCGTTATCTTTTCCATTTTTTTGCACCGTATCATAATAATCCCCTGTCGAAATACGAATATACGGCTCAACATTTCGATCAAACGGCCCAAAGAAAGTACCATAGACTAGCTCTCCATCCATTGCCTTTATTTTATATGAAGTTTTCACATAAATAGGTACTCTAATTGGGAAAAAGTATTCTTGGCGCAGCCATTTACAAAATTCCTTAATGGCTCTTCTTACTTCAGGATCAATATCTGTATCAAATTTCAATCGTAATCCAGTACGGTGACTCTCCTCTTCTAAATTATAATATTCTTCCCAATTCCTCAGCGTCCAAATATGCATATTATCAGCCTCATTACTTCATATTTCCTAAAGAAGGAAGGTTCATTTCGATTATTTGATTGGCTCCCCTAATTTTTCACCATTTTTAGTTTTAATACTAAAACTATCCTACCTTCTAAAAACTATAGAATAGTTAATCCTATAACTTTTTGATGTTATAACATACCTCTTCTATACCTTTTACATCCGCTTCAAATGATACTTCATACTCCCATTTTTCACTCTTTAAATCATTTTTAGAAAAAGTAAAGTATACGAAAAATCGATTTCTTTTGAGCTTCACTTTAAGCTCCATTTCCTCTTCATCGGCACTTAATATAACTTCCTTAATTTCTTTTCGTAGTAATGCTTCTAGTTTTTTACCAAATCCAATTATTTCACTCATCAAAAACATTGGCCCTTTATACTCATAATGGACATTATTTGAGGATACCGCTAAGAAATTCAGTTGTAAATCACGTAAATACAACTCATCATCATTTGGATACAAAGATCCAAATGATGCAATGGTTATCTGTTTTTCGCCCCCTAAAAATACCAGCTCAAATTCTTTTCTTCTTTCCACCATATGACCTTCTTCCATTGTTTATCCTTCTGCGAACAATACCTTAGAGTAATAGCCTCATATTCGTAACTTGCAATCACATTTCCTTCTCCATCTGTTTCGTATAGCGGATTACTTTGTATCAAAAAAGTGCATCCCAAAATTAAACTATTTGTTTAGATTTTGAGATACACCGAATCGACTTTACTTTTCTTTTTCAAAAATACCAGCTAAGAACAAACTAATTCCTAGAAAAATGAATATCAATATGTTAATTTTGCAACTCAAGAGCGACATATAGGAAGTAAAACTTATTAAAATGGCATATATTAGACTCACTACTAACACCGTTACCACTTTATATTGTCTTTTTTAACATAATCGCTAATACAACTGCAATTAAACCAACATTATATACACCCATATTTCCTACATTTTACAAACTTCTTCTACACTGTCATAGCATACATAATATGAAAATAACAGCTAAGACCATAAATAATAAGTGCAATCATTGTAATATACCACTTTCCCCCGCACTTCTTTACATACTGCATAAGCCCCCAAAGGCAAAGTAATATAACTGATTGAACTACTAAGATTTTTAATGTCCCCAATAGTGTAGCTATCATAGAATAGGTAATCCATATACTCAAAAATGAACGTATAACTATAACCGCAGCAGCGATTTTTTGATAATAAAATAGTTTTATACTACCCGCATAGTAATCTTGCAAAAGAATAACAGACGCTATTAAAATATTTAAAACAAGAATCACAATAAATTCCAAAACCGCTATCAATTCTTCAGTTCTCCTTCTTTAAATTTATTTACGCTTTCCTATCGCATTAGAAATACGCATTAACTTTGCTTTTGCAGAATTCTTCTTCGCTTTAGCTATACTCTCTAACCTCGCTCCTGGAAGCCTTCCAAAATGTTTTTTCGGATTTTTAGCCAATCGGGATACATTACGACCCACCTGTTTAAACGGGACAGTCACTCTTCCTTGGATAGTTTTCCCCAGAAGTCTTGCCCCCCTTTCATAGGAGTTATAAAACCTAAAACTCTCCCTACTCCTCCGAAAGCCAAATCACGTAAAGCACCTGTCCCTGTGGCTTTTAAAGCACCTTTCCAACTATATCCACTCTTCCTGTTTTTGTATAAATAAGAAGCTAATCCAAAACCAGCACCCATTGCTGCACTTGCAACCCACCATGGAGCATGCCCATCAGGATCCACCATCATCACCGGATTATTATCACCATACGTATACCCATTCATTGTAATCGGATCATCTTCATCACCTGGATCAGGATCCACCGATAAGAACACACCATGATCTGGATTATAATAACGTGCCATCAGATAATACGTGCCAATTTCTTTATCATACATGTATCCCGCATATCCAAATGGATTGTCTGCTGCGATACCTTTTACTTCACTCTTTAATACGTTACCCCACGAATCATATTCATACGTTGCGACAACTTCTCTATTTTGATCTGTCATCGCGACTACATCACCACGAGGGTTATAGTGGTAGTATACTGTTTGTCCTTGCGATTTCATGGCTAAGCGTGTACCACTTGTAGAATATACATATTGACGAAGTACAGTTCCACTTCCATCTGTTTCATACAATGGATTGATACTATCTCCATCATAGAAATAACGTGTTACTTGACCATTGACATTCTTTTCAATACGGCGATTATCCTCGTCATACTTATATGTTGCGAATGCATTGCTTTCCCCTTGTTTCGTAATCGCTACAATCTGGTCATCTTCATTCCATGTATACATGTACTTTCCGTCTGATGTACGATTTCCATTTGCATCATATGTTAACGATTCGTTTCCGAATTTCACGAGCTGATTTCCGTCATTAAACGTTGCGGCTATAGACTTTGCTTCTTTTCCATTCTCTACAACTTTCACACTCGTACGATTTCCAAATCAGTCATATGTGTAAGATTTACTTGTTCCGTTTGGTAATGTCTCGTTTAATAGTTGGTTAATCGGGTCATATATAAAGTTTGTTTCTGTTACTTTTCCGCCTGTACTTTCATGCTTTATCTTCGTACGGTTCCCCGCTTGATCATATTCATATCGTTCAGAAAGTAGAATACTGTTTGATGTACCTACTACTAAATCTTTAATCTTGTTCGCATGGTCATAGTTGAAGGTAGAACCTGAACCATTTCCAGCTGTATACGTACGAACATTTCCTTGATCGTCGTAATCAAATCGATACGTTTGAGAACCGTCTGTCACACGTATGTTTTGGTCTAACGTGTTGTAGTCATACGATACTTTATTTGTGTATCCACCTTGCGTTACTGTTTGTTCTTTTAATTTTTCTGTCTTACTGTTTGCTTTGTCGTGATATGCCCAGTCAACTTTTCCGCCTCGGCTATCCGTTGCACTTGTGGCGCGATCTGCCTTATCGTATGTTTTCGTACGTTCTACACCATTAACATGATCTTTTACTTTCGTAACTTGTCCATTCTCATCACGTTCGAATGTAAATGAATCTTTTCCATTTCGCTTTTCACCAATGAGGCGATCTGCTGAATCATAAACAGATTCTAAAATTGAGCCGTTTGGCATTTTTGTTTTAATCTTGTTTGCACTTTCATCATATGTGTGTTCAATACGACGATTTAACGCATCGACATACACTGTATTTTTATTATCTACATCATATTCATATTTGTGTGTTTGCGTTTTCCCACCAAACATGACAGATTTCTCTGTTGTATTTCCTTAAAAAAATAATCCCCTAACATTTTAAACATCAATAATAATAAATAATAACATGAATATTCAATTAATTTATCGTATTTTTTAGAAAATGGCAAAACAAAAAAGACCCATTCCCTAACAAACTAGAGAAAAATAGATCTTTTTCATTCACTTTATTTCTTAAAGTAAGTCCAACCTTCTTCTTGGTAAATCTTTTCTTCTTTCATCAGTTTACCAAGTGCACGCTTAAATGCAGCCTTACTCATATTGAAACGTTCTTTAATGTCTTCTGGGTTGCTCTTATCCCAAAACGGCATTGCTCCGCCTCGTTCTTCCATATATGCATAAAGTACTGCAGCATCATCTTCCATTCCTTCTTCTTTACGAGGAAGAAGTGAAATGTTGATTGTGCCGTCATCTTTCACGTCAATGATACGGCCTGTTACGCGCTCACCGATGCGGACTTGTTCTTTTCTTTCTGTATGGTGTAAGAAAGCACGGAAATGCTCGTCAGTTAGTATGAATGAACCAACTTGAAGTGAGCGATACACACGTCCATTTACGTTTTTATTACGCATAGATGGCGTTGCATCTACGATAATTTCTTGCATATCACTGTCTCTTGCCGGAAGAGCAATTAAACGATCACGATTCGTTAATTTTAACGTACAATATAATTCGTCGCCTTCCTCTGGCCATACTGGCATATAAATTGGGAACTCATCAAGTGGAATTAGTATATCTTTCGATACACCAATATCAACAAACACACCTAAACTAGGAATAACTTCTACAACCTTTACCCAATTCCAATCATGCGTTGTAATAAGTGGTTCCTTCATTGTTGCTGAAATACGATTTTGGTGATCAAGGTATAAGAATACATCAATCGTATCGCCTTCTGCAATTTCTCCAGCTAATTCGTTTTTATGTAGGAAGATTTCTTCCTCTTCGTTTCCAACCATATATCCGATTTCCGTTTCGCGTAAAACAGTTACCTGTTCAATCGATCCTAATTGCAAATACATATTTTTTAATTCCCTTCTATATATATAAAATTATCTTTTTTATCATTCCAAACAAAAGTTAATTATAACACGATTTTTCCTTTATTTGTCCAACTGCCCAAAATTCACTATAATTAAATAAAGACTGTATCTATAGGACTATATTCTCCTACGGATGATCCGTCAAAACACTTAAGTTGCAACACTCTATCTAATCGATGTATTTTCCGCTATACTTTAATATGTATATTACATAGCCTATTTAGGTGCATGAAAAGATAGAAATTTATTTGGAGGTGCTAACTATGGCAAAAGAGAGTTCTTTTGACATCGTTTCGAAAGTAGAATTACCTGAAGTAACAAACGCAATTAACATCGCATTAAAGGAAATCCAAAACCGATATGACTTTAAGGGTAGTAAAAGTGATATTAAATTAGAAAAAGAAGTACTTGTTTTAACTTCTGATGACGAGTTCAAATTAGACCAAGTAAAAGACGTTCTAATTTCTAAACTTGTAAAACGTAACGTTCCAATTAAAAACTTGGACTATGGAAAAGTTGAAACTGCATCTGGTAATACTGTTCGCCAACGTGCAACTCTGCAACAAGGTATCGATAAAGATAACGCGAAAAAAATCAACAACATCATTAAAGAAATGAAATTAAAAGTGAAAACACAAGTACAAGATGACCAAGTACGTGTAACAGCGAAAAGCCGTGATGACTTACAAGCAGTAATCGCAGCCGTTCGCAGCGTCGACTTACCAATCGACGTACAGTTCATTAACTACCGCTAAGAAAAAAAGATCCTCTATCTATACAGAGGATCTTTTCTTTTTAACCGCAATTAAAAAAGCAATAAATAATACGTTCACACCGACTATTAAGGAGATAAACAACCAATTCACACCTGTTTCTTCGCTAACTTTATACACATTCGACTCTTCGCGCTTTAAAACAAGATAAAACTTTCCGTTTTCTTCTCTTATAATTTCGTCTTCTAACAATCCTCTTAACTCTTGTTTTTCACCAATTGCACTTACAGGTAAGGAAATCTTTTTCGTCTCTTTCGTATTATTAATCGCTACTAGTGTTACTTCATCTTTATACTTTCGTTTTAATATACTCATTCCATCTTTATCATATAGAAGTTCAAACGTACCACGTCGTAAAGACGGTCTCGCTTGTCTAAGTTCACCTAGCTTCGTTATGTGCTGCATAAACTTTTCATCAGATTTGAAATCCATTAATCGTCTATTATCTGGAGCATCTCCCCCATCTAATGCGATTTCAGTTCCGTAATAAAAATTCGGTATCCCCGGGGATGTTAATAAGTAAGTGATCGCTAGTTTTAAACGAGACGGCGGGTAATACATATTTTCTTTTGCAATACGTGCAAATCGCTTTGTTTCTTGATTATCTAAAAACGTAGCGAATTCCTCTTCTTTTCCACTCACATCATATAAAGGTTTCACAGACATATCTGCTTTTGAAAATGACTCTACTATTTTTTTATAGTACTCATTATCTTCCTTTGTCATAATGTGAAAATCTTTCTTTACCTTCTGCAAATCCTTTTGCACTTCATCCCAAAAAGCACGCGGCTTTTTTTCACTATGTATCACATAACTTCCGTCTAAATCGACTTCTTTTATCCACCATTTCATCGAGTCTATTAATTGTTGTTCATTTTCTTCATACGGAAATTGAAAGACAACTTTCATTCCTTTTTTGTGAGCCTCATTTACAAGTTCTTTCACATCATTTTCTGTTCCGAAATGTTCATTTACTTTTTGAAAATTTCGAACGCTTAATCCGTCATACTTTTCACTTTCAAAAAGCGGCGAAAGCATAATAGTAGTAAATCCCATTTCTTTTATGTAGTCCAATCTTTTTATAATCCCACGTATATCTCCGCCCTGATACCCTTCTAAATTACCAACGTCTAACTGTTTGTCATTTTTCGATTCTCCGTTATTAAAGCGATCAATCATAATGGAATATATAACTTCATCTCGCCATTCCCTTTTTTCTTCCGCAAAAGTATGTACTGGTACAAACAAAATAACAGCTAAACAAAAACAAATGAATAGTTCCTTAGTCCATATTTTTTTCACACGCATCCCCCAAACTTCCAATTGTAAGAATATTATACCAATTTTTAGAGCAAATCGCATACGTTGATTTTATCCCCCAAAAATACATCATGTTAGGTTTTCTAACATCACCTAAAAAATTTTCTGAATTTTCAGTTGATTTTTCTTTTTATTTCGAATATGATATGAAACATAACATATATATGTTATTTTTTCTAACATCATAGGAGGAGAGAGAATGAATACGGGAGATACAGTTTTTATTTTTGTAACGACAGTAATGGTCATGTTGATGACACCAGGATTGGCACTTTTTTATGGGGGTATGGTTCGCAGTAAAAACGTACTCAGCACGACAATGCACAGTTATAGCGCAATGGCTATCGTTTCGATTCAATGGATTGTTATCGGTTATTCTTTATCATTCGGGCCAGATTGGCACGGACTTATCGGCAATCTCGATTGGTTCGGTCTAAACGGAGTTACCTACGTACCAAACCCAGACTACTCATCTACTATTCCTCACAATTTATTTATGATGTTCCAACTCATGTTCGCTATTTTAACTCCCGCTTTAATTTCAGGGGCATTCGCCGAAAGAATGCGATTTTCTGCCTTTCTTATTTTTATCCTTCTTTGGACAACAATCGTTTACAATCCTGTCGCTCATTGGGTATGGGGCGTTGGCGGATGGCTGAGAGAACTCGGCGCGTTAGACTTCGCTGGTGGTAATGTCGTTCATATCACATCTGGCGTTGCTGGTCTTGTATTAGCTATTTTTCTTGGAAAACGAAAAAACATAAGCGGCACCTCCCCTCATCATTTACCATTTACAATGTTAGGCGCAGGCTTACTCTGGTTCGGCTGGTTCGGTTTCAACGTCGGTAGTGCATTATCTTTAAATGACGTAGCTTTAACTGCATTTATTAATACAAATATAGCCGCCGCTGCCTCAGCTCTAACTTGGATGCTTTCTGAATGGTTCTTCCAATCAAAACCGACTGCGATGGGAGCTGCTTCCGGGGTTGTTTCTGGTTTAGTCGCAATTACGCCGGCTTGTGGATTCGTTACACCTTTCTCCGCTCTTCTTATCGGAGCAATTGGCGGTATATTATGCTTCGGAGCTGTCTTCTTCTTAAAAAACAAATTCGGATACGACGATACACTCGATGCATTTGGATGCCACGGCATTGGAGGAACTTGGGGCGGTATTGCAACTGGACTATTTGCTACTACTACTATAAATAGCGATGGCGCTAACGGATTATTTTACGGAAACGCATCTCTCCTTTTCAAACAACTTGTAGCAATCGGCGCAACATATGCATTCACAATCATAATGACGTACGCCATCATTAAAGCCATTAACTTCTTCCTCCCTGTTCGCGTCGATGAGCACGAAGAACAAATGGGGCTTGATATTTCGATGCACGGGGAGAAAGCTTATGAGTATACTGAGCGAGTGAACTAAAAAAAGAGAGGCAATCTATTGGTAGTAGATTGCCTCTCTTTTTATTGTACAGGGCGGCAGCATACCCCACCCAGTATTTACGTGAATATATCAGCGATTCTTTCAATATATCGATTTACCAATAAATTTCGACATAACGAAACCGAAAAATACCCCTGCATAAGTTACGAATCACCGTATTTACTTTTATTCAAACTTAATATAATAAGAAACGCAATCGCTATTACAGCTAAAAAGCGAACTGGATTAAACGGTGTTCCTACCGTTTCATTAAAACGATGATAAATGAAAGGGATCATTTCAAGAACCATTAGCCCCATCGCAATTTTAAATGTCTCAGCCATCGCTTTATTTTTTATAAACGTAGCACGTTCATCACCTTGTTTTCCAATCGCTATAAACATTTTTATAATAGCAAACACTACAAATAAAAAGACACTTAATGCAATAATAAAAATCAAAACATCCATCAAAATACACCCCTTATATGTAAAATCCATTTGACAAGAGTATAACATTTTTTACATTTGGTGTAAAATATCTTTTACATAAAAAGACGACCGAAAATTCTTCCAGTCGTCTTTTCCTATTTACTTCGGAACATTCCCTACATACTGCGTAATATCAACATTTAACGCCCCTGCTAAACGCATTCCGTAGTCATGATCTGCGCGGAAGAAGTTGCAAATAGCTAGTAATTTCGTTTGCTCATTTACGCCTTTTAAGTCGTTTGTTAAGTTCGCAATTAAGTTGTCTTGCTCTTCTTTAGAGAATGAACGGTAACGCTCACCCGCTTGCTTGAAATCATTTGGTTTGTCAATTTTTTCACGAGATACGTAGCCTTCTACTTTCATAGTTGAATCGCGGTAAGTTGGGTCCTCAACTGGATTTTCAGTATGACGGCTCGGTTCGTAGTTTATTGTAGATGGGTTTTGATCCACTTGCATCGCACCATCACGTTGTTGATTACGAACAGCTGCGTATGGGCAGTTTACAGGAATTTGTAAATAGTTTGCACCAAGGCGATAACGCTGCGTATCTGGGTAAGAGAATAAACGACCTTGTAATAATTTATCTTCAGATGGTTCAATACCATTTACAGTTGCACTTGGAGTAAACGCCGCTTGTTCTACTTCCGCAAAGAAGTTTTTCGGGTTACGATTTAACGTCATTGTCCCTACTTCAATTAATGGGAAACGATCTTCTGGCCATACTTTCGTCGGATCTAGTGGATCGAAATCTAAAGAATCCGTTTCTTCTAGTTGCATCACTTGTACGTGTAAATCCCATTTCGGATAGTTTCCTTTTTCGATTGCATCGAACAAGTCACGAGTTGCATGATTGAAGTCTTTCCCTTGCACTTCTTGCACTTCTTTCGCACTTAAATTACGTACACCTTGCTGTGGCTTCCAATGATATTTAATGTAAACAATTTTACCTTCCGCATTAATCCATTTAAATGAATGTACGCCGAATCCTTCCATTTCACGGTAGTTTGCCGGTGTACCATAATCAGAAAATACCCACGTCATCATATGTGTAGATTCTGGAGTTAACGTCATGAAATCCCAGTAACGATCTGGCGTTTGAACATTTGTATCAGGTGCTGGCTTTAAAGAATGCACCATGTCAGGGAATTTAATTGCGTCACGAATGAAGAAAACTGGTAAGTGGTTACCTACGATATCGTAGTTTCCTTCTTCTGTATAAAATTTAACAGCGAACCCACGCGGATCACGAGCTGTCTCTGGAGAACCTTGACCATGAATAACCGTTGAGAAACGAACGAATACAGGTGTTTCAGTTCCTTCATTTTGTAAAAACGCTGCTTTCGTATATTGCTGCATGCTGTTTTTCGTTACGAATACACCGTGAGCACCTGCACCACGCGCATGCACAACACGCTCAGGAATACGTTCACGATCAAAGTGAGCAAGTTTTTCTACTAAATGATAGTCTTCTAACAATACCGGTCCACGGCGACCAGCTGTACGAGAGTTTTGGTTATCTCCAACTGGAGCACCTTGGTTTGTTGTTAAGCGCTTATTTGGATTCATCAAGGGTGATCCTCCTCTTTCTTTCATAGTAATTATTATTTATTTAAAATTATTATAAACTAATTATTATTCGAAATTAAATCCTTGTCAACTATTTCCTTCATTTTTTTGGAAACAATTTCAGCTAAACAATCCATAAATACAGATTGTGAATTGGGCATATTTAGTCTAAAATATGCGGCATTTAATTCATCAGTTACAACTTTATCTTCATAATCGGTGTCATATAAAACTCCTAAATCGAGCAATGTGTTTTAAACCTAAGTAACAAACAAATTCATACTCTGTAAACATTTTATTCATTGAATCTGTTAATTTATGCGCCTGCTCTTTCGTTATTTTCCCAAGCGGTGAAATTCCACCAATTGCTTTATACCGTCCGGTTAAATTTTGAAGCGCTTCTTCAGACGGCTTACGCCCGTGATGAATGTGAGTATAATAAGCTTCTACATCATCTAATGACTCCGGCGTTCCATACGCCATTACAAGCAAACCTATTTTCTTCTTCGTCATCTATATAGCACCTCAATTTTGGAAATGAGAATCTTTTTCAAGAACATTTGTTTCCAATTATAACAAGCAATAATAAGTACGTCAAAATAATAATTCTAAATAAGTATTGTTTCTAATATGATTTCGAATTTTATATGACAATTTATTTAAGAAAAAGAGCGGCTCACATAAATATAAGCCGCTCTTTCCCTATTCCTTAATATTTACCCCATACTCTTTAAACCAAACATGAATTTGTGCTAAATGAGCTAAAAGTTGAGGACCTGTCATTAATTGACCGAACCACGGTTTTTGAAATGCACTGCCGCCAGACTGGATCAATCCGCTCAATTGCTCCTTATCGAACAATTCATGCAAAATTGAGCCTTTATCCGTTAATAAATCTTGGAGCCATACTGTGACTGCTTTCGTATAGTGCGGGTTATGCGTTTTCGGATACGGACTTTTCTTTCTATACAATATATCATTTGGAAGTAATCCTTCTAAAGCCTTACGCAATAGACCTTTTTCGCGGTTTTTATACATTTTCATTTCCCAAGGAATATTCCACGCATATTCGACAAGTCGGTGGTCCGCAAATGGAACGCGTACTTCTAAGCTTGCCCCCATACTCATACGGTCTTTTCTGTCTAATAATGTTGTCATAAACCATACCATGTTTAAATAAAATAATTGTCGTCTCTTCGCTTCTAATGGGCTCTCTCCCTCTAAAATAGGAACTTCTTGAATGGATTCTTCATAGCGTTGTTGTACATATTGTTGTAAATTTAATTTATTTCTCCATTCTTTCTTCAGAAGTTGTTCACGCGCTTCTGTAGAACGCATCCACGGAAATGCACTTGATTGTAAATCATCTTCTCTATAAAACCACGGATAACCGCCGAATATTTCATCTGCACATTCTCCAGATAAACCGACGACAAAATCTTGTTTTATTTCACGGCAAAACCATAATAATGAAGAATCAATATCTGCCATACCAGGCAAATCGCGAACGAGTACTGCTTCTGTTAAATACTGTGCTAGTTGTTCATTAGAAATGACGCAGCGATGATGAATTGTTTGAAATGTCTCTGTCATTAAATTAATAAATGGTGCATCTGAATTCGGCTGAAACGCATTCGCTTTAAAATATTTGTCGTTATCTTCATAGTCAACAGAATACGTGTGCAATTGACCTTTCCCTGATCTTTCATACTCTTTCGCGGCAATTGCTGTGATAGCACTTGAATCTACACCTCCTGATAAAAAAGTGCATAGTGGTACGTCAGAAACTAATTGTCTCGTAATCGCATCTTGTAATAAAAAACGAGTTTTCTCTACTGTTTCTTCAAATGAATCTTCATGTTTTTTACTTTCTACATTCCAATATCTCCATATGCATAAACCGTCTTTTGAGAACGTCATTGCATGACCCGGACGCAGTTCTTGAATACCAGCATATATACCGTGACCAGGTGTTCTAGATGGTCCGAGGCCAAATATTTCTGACAACCCTTCTAACGTTACTTCCGCCTTCACATCTGGATGCGCTAGTATCGCTTTTAACTCTGAACCAAATAATAATCGTCCGCTATCATATTTATAAAAAAGCGGTTTTACACCTAATCGATCTCTGGCAATAAAGACTCTTTCATTTTTCTCATCCCATACTGCAAACGCATATATACCGTTTAAATGATCGACACATTCTTCTTTCCATTCAATATAAGATGCCAATAGTACTTCTGTATCGGAATGCCCTTTAAATGTATAACCTCTTCTTAATAACTCTTTGCGAATATCTTCTGTATTGTAGAGCTCTCCGTTATAGCAAATCGCATAACTCGTTTCGTCTTTTAAACAAGTCATGGGTTGTTTACCACCTTCAGGATCTACAACGATTAACCGTTTATGCCCAAATGCGACGTTCCCTTTAATCCAAACTTTATTATCATCTGGACCGCGTTTCGCTAGCGTTTCCGCCATCTTCGTCACGATGTCCCTTTCCCCTTCTAATGAGCGTTTATAATCCACCCATCCTGTAATCCCGCACATAAGAATCATCCTTCCTAATCTAATATCTGTTTCTGAACGTGCAGTAATCCCCACCCTATGAGTGCGGATACATAAAAACAACAAACTTGACGATAACTAACTATCCATATATGGAATAGCAGTTTCACAGTGTAAAGCGTGTTTTATTGTATGCCCATCTATCTTTAGGTGTGTCTAGTTATAAAGAACGTACGAACTGTCCATAACAAGAATAACTATTTCTATAAAAGGAGAAATGAACTATGATACAACGCAAACATATTTTGTATAACCAACCGCGCGCTCATACAGTCGGTAATGTAGAATATATAAACAAAGAATGGGTATTCTTTGATGATGAAAATGATGAGGCTTTTCTATTAGAAGATATTGCTGAAGATGGTTTTGAAATTTTATATAACAACAATTGGCTACCAGCTCGTTTTTATGAACAAGACATATTACAAATTGCAAATGAACAACATTCTCTCCAAAACGGGGAAATGATACGAATTCGAAAAAAATTACTTCTTAGCTATAATGAATGGCTTGAGGAATTACCTGACTCTGTCTTTACATTATTAACCGAATCATTGCAATCACTTAATTACTCTTTATATGATTGCATGTATTGTCATAATTATTTATCCTTCTTGCCAAAAGAGGAAGCAGGTGAAGGAGTAAATATTCTTTTATTCGATAACGACGAAATGATTTGTACATTGCAGCATCATTTTGTACGCCACTCTTCCTCTAATAAAAATATTTTGCGATTTACGAAAGTAAACGGAGAAGAGTTGCATATTGATGCGACATAAAATAAAAACCACCTTATCTCCCAAATATTTGAGATCATAAGGTGGTTTTATTTTTATTTGAATACGTACCAGCCAAGCGGTAATTTTAGTCCTAAGTATAATACCGCTACTAGCGCGACAATAAATAAGCCCCAAACCGCCCCTGTTGGTTTGTTTTTGCTCATTTTCACAAGAACCATTTCCATTCCAGCGATTACTAATATACCAGCTAGCATTTTCATGCCGTACCACATGTGCATGCTACCTGTTGCCGTCTTCACAATACTCATGTACAACATGAAACCTGTCACAATAATGATGATATACATAAGGCGAAGCCCCATATGTACACCTTTACCTTTTCTTCCTGCTGAATAAAGTGAATACGCAACGAAGAATAAAATTAATCCTAACGCCCATGCTGTAATATGCATATGTACCATCGTATCCCTGCCTCCTCTTTTTCACACTTTTTCACTCTATATGATAACATGTTCATATATTTTCAGGAAATGTTTCGCTTTTTTATATTTAAATGCTATAATATTTAGAGTATTTACAAACTTCTTGTAATAACAAAAGGGGGAACAATCATGATTCAAACTAAGGATATTATCGAACTTACAGACACATACGGGGCAAATAACTACCATCCACTTCCAATCGTTATTTCTAAAGCAGAAGGCGTTTGGGTAGAAGATCCTGAAGGAAACCGCTATATGGACTTATTAAGTGCATATTCTGCAGTAAACCAAGGTCATCGTCATCCAAAAATCATTAACGCTTTAATTGACCAAGCTAATCGAGTGACGTTAACTTCTCGTGCTTTCCATAGCGATCAATTAGGTCCTTGGTACGAAAAAGTTGCGAAACTAACAAATAAAAATATGGTACTTCCTATGAATACAGGTGCAGAGGCTGTTGAAACTGCAATTAAAACAGCTCGTCGCTGGGCTTATGATGTGAAAAAGGTAGAGGCAAACCGTGCAGAAATCATCGTTTGTGAAGATAACTTCCACGGACGTACAATGGGTGCTGTTTCTATGTCATCAAACGAAGAGTACAAGCGCGGCTTCGGTCCAATGCTTCCTGGCATTATTGTAATTCCTTACGGTGATTTAGAAGCGTTAAAAGCTGCGATTACACCAAATACAGCTGCATTCATTTTAGAGCCAATCCAAGGTGAAGCAGGAATTAACATTCCACCAGCTGGTTTCTTACAAGAAGCTTTTGAAGTATGTAAAAAAGAAAACGTTTTATTCGTAGCAGATGAAATCCAAACAGGCTTAGGCCGTACGGGTAAAGTATTTGCTTGCGACTGGGACAATGTAACTCCTGACATGTACATACTTGGTAAAGCACTTGGCGGCGGCGTATTCCCAATCTCTTGTGTTGCAGCAAACAGCGACATTTTAGGTGTATTCGAGCCAGGTTCTCACGGTTCTACATTCGGTGGTAACCCACTTGCATGTGCTGTTTCTATTGCAGCTCTTGAAGTATTAGAAGAAGAAAAATTAACAGAGCGTTCTCTTCAATTAGGAGAAAAACTAGTTGGGCAATTAAAAGAAATTGATAACCCAATGATTACTGACATTCGCGGTAAAGGTTTATTCATCGGTATCGAATTAAACGAGCCAGCTCGTCCTTACTGTGAACAACTAAAAGCAGCTGGTCTATTATGTAAAGAAACACACGAAAACGTAATTCGTATTGCACCACCTCTAGTAATCTCTGAAGAAGATTTAGAGTGGGCGTTCCAAAAAATTAAAGCTGTACTATCTTAATTATAGTGAGGTTGTCCTAAATATAGGACAACCTCTTTCTTTTTTTAGTAGTTTATCGTAAAATAAAATTGAATATTCTGTTTTTCGTTAAAAAGGGGGTAACTGTATGCTATTGAAATACGGTAAACACATTAACAATTTAGCTACAATTTTTATTTCTATGACATTCATCGGCTTCATATTATCTACAACTTTACTCAGTCATTATTCAACTCCTAATACATTCACACTACTCAAAACATCATTTTGGGCTGCTGTTTTCCTTACAATTATCGGTTTTGGCCGTGAGAGAAGCGCACTTGCAGTTATGCTAATTGGAATTTGTACTTTAGCATTAATCGGATTGTATATTTTCGCCATCATAGATTACTCCATTAATCCACGCCCATAGAAAAGAGCTATCTTTTCACAAGATAGCTCTTTTTTCATTTCACTATATTTCTTAACGTACCAATTCCTTCTACTGTAATAACAACTTCATCACCAGCATGTAAAAACTTCGGCGGTGTAAAACCTTTACCAACACCAGCTGGTGTCCCTGTTGCAATGATATCTCCTGGCTCTAATGTCATGCCTTTACTTATAGTTGAAATAATTTCTTCTACTGAAAAAATCATTTCTCTCGTATTTGAAGTTTGCCTTACTTCTCCATTTACCACTGTTTCAATGTGTAATGCATTCGGCGTTCTAACCATCGATTTATGAATTAAATACGGTCCCATCGGACAAAATGTATCGAAACTTTTCCCTAGGAAAAATTGTTTATGTTTCCTTTGAATATCCCGAGCAGTTACATCATTTATAACTGTATATCCAAAAACATGATCAAGAGCTTTTTCTATTTTTATTTGTTTCCCTCGCTTACCGATAACGATTGCTAGTTCACCTTCGTAATCAAGTTCATTCGTCGCGTGAGGGTGACCATTAATTTGCTCATCAATTCCGATAACTGTTGTTGGCGCCTTTGTAAAAATCATTATATTTTCAGGGATAGACTCTATTCCGCCCATTTCTACCGCATGCTCACGATAGTTCTTTCCAACACAAAGAATATTTTTTCTCGGCCTTGGAATCGGTGCTAATATTTTCACCTCTGCTAACGGATAATACGCCGATCCCGCATTTTCCTTCGCCCAATTTACAATATCGTACACTTTCTCAAGACATTCGCTTCCTCTTTCAATACACTCTAACATGGTAATTGGGATAGTAACCTTTTCCCCTTTTTGTCTTTGCGCTTCTCTTAAATGTAATACCTTTTCTTCCTCTTCATCCACAATACCTACAAATACTTTTTCTTCTTTCTTCGCCGTTACAAAACGCAACATTTCCACTCTCCATCCTAAAACTCATACCCTATAATTGTATTCGCATCCTTAAGAAAAAAACCTTCTTACACACGCTAATTTTTACAATATTCAACCATTCTTACATTTGTTCCTCATCCGTTATTTGACATAAAATGTAGAAATTATACTTTTTTTAGCGAAGATGTTTCTTTTTTATGGGATTTTTGTATAATATGTACTACATATATACATAAAATTTATTGAGAGATGGAGCCGATTTCAATGTTTGAGCAAGCTATCGAAAAAAAACGCGAAAAAATGATCTATTTTGCTGAACGCTACGGAATGACTTCTCAAAAAACAGTAGATTGTAGCCAGGAATTGGACAGGCTCTTAAATGTTGTTTGGCCTATACATACAGATTGCACACATACTCAAATGTTCGAAACACATACGCAATAACGTATGTGTTTCTTTTATTTCGAAAAAATACACATTTTATTGAAAACGCCCATACAATAGTAGAAAAGAAAATTTTAAAAACGAAAGGTGTTTTGTATGCCAGCTATGGTCGGACATATTCGTATCGTTAACATTGGATCAAGTGGTATTTTTCATATTGGAGATGTATTTGCGATTAGACCTATTAGTTATTCACGCGCTTTTGCCGGAGCCGGTTCATTTAATGTTGGGGATAACGTCTCTGTCTACAATTATCAAAGCTCAACGACCGTCAATGATTCAGATGTAATTGATCAAGCAATAATTGGTTCGAACTAAAGGGGGCGATTGCATTGAATTTTTATGTGAACCAAAGTATCATCATTAACAGCATTAAAATCGATAGCATTACGACCTCTTCCGTTTTTCAAATTGGAACTGCAGGTAGTATTAAGGCTCTTTCTAAATTCTCAAATTCTGGCGGATTTACAGAACCGCTTCGCCCTTTACATGCGAAAGGACAAATTATTTCCATCAAACCATCAACTAGTTCTTCTTAAGGTATCCTTGTCATAAATATATAGCAGGAATATATTTCCCCTCCCTATTGAAAAGGAGGTTTCACAAATGAATCAAGATATATATACTTACCTACACCAACTTCAACAAGCTCTCCAAATACAGCAGCAAACTATTCTAAACCTTGAAGAGCAAGTTCGCCTACTACAAGAAGAGCTTAATGAGTTAAAAAGTCGTCCCTCCTCTTCTATAGGAAAAGTGGAATATAAATTCGATCAATTAAAAGTAGAAAATTTAAACGGCACTTTAAATATTGGCTTGAATCCATTTTCATCAAAAGGGCAACAAATTGAAGATTTTCAAGTGGATACAGAAACATTAAAAGTAAATCCTGAAACAGAAACAAATCCAGACTTTTATCAAGGTATCCTCCAAGAAATGCATCGCTATTTAGATGAAGAAGCATATAGTCGAATTCTCCATTTTGAACAAGAAGAGAGAACGCCGCTTGATGAGATGTATCGACAAATGATGGTGGATGACATAAAAAAACAGATGGAACATAGACTTCCATATTATTTATCACAAGTTCAATCGTATGAGGGTATTTCCACAGATCCCGATTATTTACGAGACATCATTATTCAAGCGATGAAACAAGATATTGACAAGGCGTTCCTTTCCTTTATTCAACACATACCGGGCAATTTCCGAAAGGAGTGAGTATGTATGAATTTAAATGTTGTAAACCGCGAGTTAAAAGTAGGCCAGATTAAAATGAACGGGGTTTCTTCTTCCGCATTATTTTTAATTGGAGATGCAAACCTTCTCATCCTTTCTTCTATTCTTGATACGCCATTCGAATCTGTTACAGAGGGACCATTTGTACCATTAGTAACAGATGTCCCTCCGACTCCAGGTTGAGGAGAGGAAAAATTATGCTCCGTCATACTTCAATTGTACAAAATGTTTCTATCATTTCTATGGGGGTTTCAGCCGTCTTCCAGGCCGGGGATTCTAATCAAATAGAATTAAAAAATAGAGCACTTATCGTTCATCGAGAAATCCCTTGTTATATAAAAGGTGAAGGTCGTTTTGATGCGTTTGAAATCTTTACAGATGAGTACATTACAATTCCAAAGCGAACAACAGATGTAAAAATGAATATTGTAAATGAGTGCCCTTTTATTGAAGTAAATGATGTTCACTTGCGAACGCTTTTAAATTCCGCGTGCTTCCAAATCGGCAATGTTGACTATGTTTTTAATAATTCTCGCACGCTACAAATCCGCCAATTTATTACTGATGAACCTTCCTCTAAATAATTCATATAGTAATTAAAAAGCTTAGTAAAGTAGGTGGATGGTATGCCTTCGGTTGTAGGAAATCTTGTCGTTCAAAACAGTAACGGCTCTTTCAACTTAGGAGATTTTTATAACGTGTCTCCAAAAGAAAATACGAAAGCTTATAACGGATCTGGGGCTTCCAATGTCGGATTTGTCGTCAACACCTTTAGCGGTGTTAGCGCAACGAATACATTTGATTCTGATGTAGCAGACCAAGATCAAATTGGAACAGCGTAAAAAAGAAACAGCCCTAGCTCTATTTTGTGTAGAGCTAGGGCTGTTTCTTTTAATTTTAACATCTTACATATTTACGTTTGAATCCGAGTCTTCCTCTATCAAGTTCTTTATGAATACTTTCGTAAGCATTTAGAAAACTGCTTTTTTTGTTGTCCCGTTTTAGCTCCACTATGCCTACTTCCTTTGCAGTTTCAACTGCCTTTTCATGTAGCGGCACATATGAAATCCCCACAGTGTTTAGAAAATTATTCATAGCGGATTTCGTTCGTTCTGGCGCATCGTGAATTGTATTTTTCACAACTTCTAGCATACTGGTAATCTTACTTTCGGAAAATTCATTGTCTTTTCGATTCCCTAAAAGCCAGCAGTAGCAACTCCAGCCCGCGGACATTCTTAGTTCGTCACCACTTGCAATCCATTTATCAGCAACGTCTTGTGCAAAATCTGATTCTGATAAAGTTACTGCCACCACATAATCGGACAGCATATAAAAGTACGCCCCATCCATCCAACGATCAAAATCCGATTCATTCATAATTTTTGGGTCTGCAATAATGCCTGCAAAGTACATTGCATCGTAGTTACCTGTGGCATACAGCTCTTCAGCTAAACTTTGATTTATTTTTATTTTCTTTGCGATTGGTTTCATAGCACCTGTAGCTACGCCAAAAAGTGGATCCTTTGCACCATTGGATATGTATATTTTTTTAGTTCGTTCCTTGCCGAGAGTTTCAAGCTCTTGCATTACTGTTTCAAAATCCATAGTGTTGCACTTCCTTCCTTAATATTATAATCAATTCGATTATATAAACTAATCATTAGTTTAAGATGCTACTCCTCACTAATGATTAGTTTTTCTTTATTGAAATGATAATCCCTTATCTTCTAAATCCGCTCTTAATTTAGGTAAAGATGCTGGCCCTATACCGTGCAGTTTCAAAATTTCTTTTTCACTATACTTTGAAAGTTCTTCTAGAGTATGAATTCCATGGTGCTCTAACGCTCGCCTTGCTGGTGCTGAAAGAAGAGAAAGAAAGCCTTCTTTTGGCTTTCTCTCTTTCTCACAGGTTGGGCAAGTTGGACAATCGCTACTTTGTAGTACTCGTGTCCTTGATCACAAGTTCTTAACGTCGCCATAATCCATAACCCCTTTCTAAGCTCTATTCCTCAATATTTACAACATGATTTCCATCAAAGAAATATAAACATTTCTCTTTCACAGGATGTTTTAAGCTTTTCTCGAGTGCTTTTGCATATAGTGAAAGCTGTACTTTGTATCGGTCTTCTAAAATTGGTTTCGCTTGATCAAATCCGCCTGGGAACTTTCCTTCAATCGTATCTGTTTTAAAGTCGATTAAAGTAATTCCGTCTTCCTCTTCGATCATGCAGTCGATAACCCCTTGGACAAGTATTGATTCGCCTTTCTTCCCTTGCCAATCTTGATACGCTTCTTCTGCTGAAAGCATCATCGTAAATGGTACTTCGCGCTCAACACTTTTTGCTGCTAATACCCTTTTACCTAAGTCACTGTCAAAGAATGAAATTACCTTTTCAATCGCTATTTCTTCAGCTTGTTCAAATGTTAATAGTTCTTTATTTACCATTCTTGCAATTTGTTCTTGAAGAACTTCAATCGTAATTGGTTTCTTCAAATCTACATGCTGCATAACGGCATGGACTGCTGTCCCTCGCTCTGCGTATGTTAGCCCTTTTTTCTCCATAAAGCGCGGACGTGTTTTAATTGGTGCACGAAGTTTTTTAATAAAGGCGTTATCGCTACCTTCTTCAGATTGATAATTTCTCTTTATTTCTGTAACAGACTGCTTCGCACGGTGAGATGTCGCGTCCGCATACCCGTATTCCCACATCAATCTGTCGTACACTTCTTCTTTCCGTTCACTTTCTAACGGAACAGCTTTTTTATCACGAAGCGCTTCTAATAACTCTTGTTTCTCTTCTTGAACTGGTTCTGGTGCAAGTAAATCTTTTCCTTCAACAACTTCTACTTTCCAGCTAGCACTATATTCATAAATTTCGCCTGGAATATTTCCTTGTCCTAATTCAAGAAGCATTTCACTATCACGGTGTCTATATAATGAAGGTGCAATCCAGTCTAAGTAGCAAGACGCTCCGGCACGTATATGGTCTGGTAATAACCATTCACTATGCTCCCTTGCATCGAGCCATTTTTCCATTTCTTTATTGGCATCTTTAACCGTTCCAATTAAAATTAACTTCTCTTTCGCACGCGTTAACGCTACGTATAACACGCGCATTTCTTCCGCGATTAATTCCATTTTCATTTTACGCTTAATTGCTAGTTGCGATAATGTCGTATATTTAATTCGTTTACGAGGATCGATAAATTGTGAACCGAAACCGAAATCTTTATGAAGTAAGAAACGCTTCATTAAATCTTGTGTATTAAAACGGCGACCAAGTCCAGCTACAAATACGACTGGGAACTCTAGCCCTTTACTTTTATGAATCGTCATAATGCGAACAACATCTTCTTGTTCTCCAAGAGCTCTCGCCGTTCCCATATCATCTCCGCGTTCTAAAATACGCTCAATAAAACGTAAGAAGCGGAATAATCCTCTAAACGATGTTGCTTCATATTGTCTTGCACGGTCATATAGTACACGCAGGTTTGCCTGCCTTTGCTTTCCGGCTGGTAAACCGCCGACAAAGTCGTAATAGCCTGTCTCACCGTACACTTTCCAAATTAAATCAGAAAGAGATTGTTGACGCGCAAATTCACGCCACCCTTGCAGTAAGTTATAAAACCACTCTAATTTATCATGCAGTTCTTGTTCTTCTTCAAGCGGCGCTCCCTTTAAGAATAAGCTCATCACTTCATAAAACGAGCCTTTCTTTCCATGAGCACGAAGCGTCGCAAGTTCTTCGTCATTTAGTCCAACGATCGGTGAACGAAGTACAGCTGCAAGCGGAATATCTTGCATCGGGTTATCAATGACGCGGAATACGTTCATCATAATATTTACTTCTGTCGCTTCAAAGTAACCAGTCGCAAGGTCAGCATATACCGGAATTCCTTGTAGTTTTAACTCTTCCATAATTTGCGGCGCCCATGGCATGGAGCGAAGTAAAATAACGAAATCACGATATTGCACTGGGCGCATACTATCGGTTTTACGATCATACACTTCATATCCTGAATCGACCATTGCTTTAATACGCTGCGCCATAAGACGAGCTTCAAGCTGCGCTTTTTCTACTTCGGCACCTTCTTCACCGTCTTGCACTTCTTCCTCAGTTTGCTGAATACATAATAGCTCTGCCGCTACATCTTCACCTTCTGGATAGCTAGCACCTAGCTTTAATTCAGCGTCAGCATCATAATCGATTTCGCCGACTTCTTCGCCCATAATTTGTTTGAAAATAAAGTTCGTACCTGCTAGCACTTCATGACGGCTACGGAAGTTTTTCGCTAAGTCAATCTTCATTCCGCCGCCCGATCCTTCTTGTGTGAAACGTTTATATTTTCCTAAGAATAAACCAGGCTCTGCTAGTCGGAAACGATAGATTGACTGTTTTACGTCACCAACCATGAACAAGTTTCCTTCACTCTCAGAATCTTTCGTTACGAATTTAATAATTGATTCCTGTACGAAGTTCGTATCTTGATATTCATCAACTAGTACTTCAGCAAATTTATTACGATATTGAAGTGCTACTGCTGACGGCTTCATTTCACCGTCTTCACTTTGCTCGCTTAAAATTTGCAAACAGAAATGCTCTAAATCTGTGAAATCGACCATTCCTTTATCTCGCTTAATCGCTTGGAAACGCTCTGTAAATACTTTTACAAGCTTCACGAGTTTTTCTAATACAGGATGCATATCTTGAAAATCTCGTAAGAAACTTTCGGGTCTGCGGCTAAATAGCTCTTCTTGTAATTTCTTCACTTCATCTTTCGCTTTATTCCGAAGAGAATCTACTTGTTTTACAACATCTTCGTTGTAATCACTTTTTTTAATACGCTTTAACGTTTGCCACGATACATTTTGCATCGCTTCATAAACGCTTGTCCACGATCCACGCGCTGCTGAGGATAACGTTCCAAGTAAAGCTAAATCCGCTTGTAAAGTTTCAACGCGAGGCGCTGGACCATCAGGAAGCATTGCGAGTTCAGTCGCCTTACGAATATGCTTTTCCGCTGTTTCAAGCTGAAACTTCACATCCTCTAATAAGTAAGAAGCGTACACTAAATCTTCAATCGTCTTTCCTTCAACGTCGTATGCTTCTACTAATTTATCAAGCCACTTCTCCGGGTTTGGATGCGCTCTTGATTCTGTATGAAGCGCTAAAATCATTCGTTGTAAGTCATCGTCACTACGGTCACTCGTATAACGATCAACTAGTTCAAAGAAAATACTATTATCTTCGATTCCATATTCTTCTTCTAATATGTCATCTAGCACTTCTTCTTTTAATAACTCATTTTCTGTTTGGTTCGCAATACGAAAACGAGGATCGACATCAAGCATGTAATAATATCCTCTAATAACTTGTAAACAAAATGAATGAATTGTAGAAATGGAAGCTTTATTTAATAAGCTAAGCTGCTTTCTTATATGCTGTGAACCTGGCCCATCAATTAATACTTTTTCTAACGCTTCCCCAATTCGATTTTTCATTTCTTGCGCTGCTGCATTCGTAAATGTTACAACGAGCAGGCGGTCGACATCGACTGGATTTTCCTCACTTATAATCTTTTTAATAATACGTTCAACTAATACCGCTGTTTTCCCTGATCCAGCTGCCGCTGCGACTAAAATATCACGTCCGTTCGCTACAACCGCTTTCCACTGGTCATCTGTCCATTGACTACCTTCTGGTTTCTGAGGCCAATTTTCTATCATTCTCCGCCAACCTCCTCTCTAATTTTCTCCATCGCTTCGCTATCTTTCATATCTTTTAACGTACGGAATTGGTTATCTTCAAGTGATTCATCAAATTGACAAACAGATTTGAAGTTACAGAACGTACATGCCGCTTTATTCCCCTTTTTGTAAGGAGCAATATCGATAACACCTTCTGTAATGTCTTTTCCGATATTTTCAAACGAGTGGTGTACATATTTTTGAAGTACGTTAAACTCTTGTTCACTTGCAATGCTAGAACGCGCACTAAAACTACCATCTTTTTTCAGACCAGCAGAAATAATATCAGAGCTTCCTGTTGAAAGTTTATTATCCATTAAACGCACAACGTCAGCATCTCCTAGTACGAGACCTTTCATTTTAAATTTCTTTAAAATTTCTTTCTCAATTTCTTCTTCAGATGCATCGCCTTTCATCTCAACAATCGGGTTATGAATATGGAAATACAATACACCCGCCGGTGATGCAGTACTGCCCTTTTTCATCCACGTATGTGCATTTGAAGTAACAACATCTAAATACGTTAACATTTGAAGTGCGAGTCCGTAATACACTTCTGTTAAATCTAACGCTTTCGAACTTGATTTATAATCAATAATACGAAGGAACGTACCACTCTCATCTTCCGCCTTATCAACACGGTCAATACGGCCAACTACTTCCATCTTCACACCATTTGGCAACGCAAATTCCATCGGCGGAAGCGATCCAGTCCCGCCCATACCGAACGGTACTTCTAAATCAACTGGTACAAATCCACTCGACTTCGCATGTTCACGAAGAATAAGTGACGTACGGAAAATGATTTGTTGTAGTTTTTGCTTTAAATAGAAATGACGGTTCGAACTTAATAAAATTTGTCTTTGTAATAACGGTGCAATTTCTTCTATTACTAAAGCAGAAAGGTGTTCACACTCTTTTATTGATAAATCCGCCCAAGTCCGATTTTCACGTAATAGCTTGTCTGCAATTCTCTTCAGCGCTGCATGGAATAATTCACCGATATCTGGCGCATCAAGTTTGAAAATATCACGCTCTCTTAGCGATAAACCGTGCTGGGCAAAATGAGCGTACGCACAGCGATTAAATAGTTCCATACGAGAAACGCTTCCCTTAATTGTATCTCCATATAAATCCCTACTTACATCTGTACTTAGTTTCTGTGCACGATTTCGGTAGAATAAACTTGATAACACACGGCTACTTTTTTGCTTCCATTCATCTGAAGTAACGTAGAAGTTATATACGTCCCACCAAAAGTCTAAATTCCCTTCAAATCCGTATCGCTTCCACGTTTGCAGTTGCTGCATGACATAAGACAACGTTACTTCTGGCGTTGCTACATATGAGATTTGTTCCGAACGCGATAAGTCATTTACATCATTCGTAATAAACGATTCTTTCACATCAGGGAACATTCTTTTTATTTTTTTAATAAAACTAGAAGCAAGTAACGTCTTTCCTTCTTCATCCGCAAGTGGACAGGAAATGTATAACTTCTCAGATGCTCTCGTCACCATTTGATACATAACGAACTGTTCTTCTAATAAAGTTTGTCTCGTCGTTGGTGCTAATTCGATACCTGCAGCGGTGAGAACATTTCTTTCCTCATCAGAAAGCATACCTTCATCCATAGGCGCTGCTGGAATCACTCCTTCATTTACTCCAATAATGAACGTCGCTTTAATATCTGATAATCTAGAATGATCAATATTAGCAACTAACACTTGATCTAGTGACGGCGGAATGTTCGCAAATTGAAGTGCCTCAAGACCTGTCGACATAACCTCCGTAAACATTGAAAGGGACATCTTCTCTTCGCCAAGCATCTCAACGAACGTATCAAGAAGATTCATCACTTCTTCCCATACTTGCTCATGGTCTGTCGCAAATAAGAAATCTCCATTTTCTTCTGCACGAACACGTAATTCTTCTAGTTTTTTCGGAACGTCAAGCTCCTCTAAAAATAAATATACCGCTTCGCACATTTGCATAACTGTTCCAGCACGCTTCAGTCTTTTTTGCATACGAATAACTGGCGTTCTTACAACGTCGCGAAGTCGATTTATTTTCTCTTCCATTTCACGCTCACTGTCTGTTATCATTTCGCTCGCATCATCAAGAGAACGATAACGACGATACATCCACGGATCTTCAGAAGTCCATCTCTTCCCTTGTACACCGTACGCTAAACAGTAGTTTTCAAACTCATCCATCTCTTCGCGCATCGCTTCTTTTCTTACATCTAATGGATATAAAAGCTCTGTTTTCACGCAGCGAAATACTGCATCATAACGCCAATTCCCGCTAATAATCTCGAGTGCAGAACGAATACATTCTACTAGCGGATGATGTGACATTGGGCGTTTTTCATCGATGAAATGCGGGATATTATAATCCGTAAATAACGTTCGCATTACGTCGTAATAACTTTCTCCGTTACGAAGAAGGACTGCGATATCTCGGTAACGATAGTCTTCATCCGCCACAAGTCTTCTAATTTCACGAGCTACCCCTTCTACTTCAGCTCGTAAATTAGCTGCTGTACTAATTGTCACACTCGCTTCACCGTGATACTTTTCATTCGGACGCGCTTCATAATGCGTTTCTAAATGAGCTAATGCTGGAGAATGAAAACGCGGTTGTTCCATAAGTGGAATTGTTTTTTCAATTTCTATTTTCTCTTCACGCGCTACTTGTTTTATTTTTTCATACGTTAACGTCGTTTCATAAAATAAATCTAGTTCATTCACTGGCTGCGCTAACGTTTTTTCATCTATCGTTAATGTTATTGTTACTCTTGTTCCTAATTTCATTAGCCCTCTAACGATTTCTAGCTCTTGAGGAGAAAATGAATGGAATCCATCTATATAAATTTCCGCGCCTTTTACATACTCAGAGTCTGAAAGCTTCTCAATTAATAATTGTAAGTAGTCTTCTGAATCTAAATACTTTCCGATTAAAGCACGTTCAAAATCATCATATAATAACTGTAAATCATACACTTTATTCGCTAGTAGCTTTTGCTCTGCACTACTGCTATGTGTGTCTAATTGTTGCCACATTTCATATACGTTAGACGGCGTCACATTGTAACGTTTAAACTCAGCAATCATACTACCAAGATGTTCAAAGAAACCGTTTTGCTCCGCTGCTTTTTGAAACACAGATAGTCCATCTTTACGAGACTCTACAATTTTACGAAGCAACATATGTACACCAGCTTCATCAATATGAAGACGACTCGCTCCGCCAACTTCTTGCAGCACCTTCCACGCTAATCGCGAAAAACTAAAAACTTGTGCCCGAATAGAACCTCTTACATCTTCACTCCCAATTAACGCCTGCTGCGTTTGGAATGTCATCTGTTCTGGCACAAGATATAATATTGTTTTCCCTCTTGGGCGCTGTTTTAACTCTTCTTGCACTTCGTGTAAACAAAGTGTACTTTTTCCACTTCCAGCTCTACCAATCACAAATCGAAGTGACATGTAACCCCACCTTTCACTTACATAACGAACGTTAGTTTGCTATCACAATTGTATTATAGGACGATAAAAAAGACAAACATACTCGTTTGTCTTTTCCTTATACTTCATTTTATTATATCAGCCTTTTGAAAAATTCGTTTGTACCTCTTGAATCGGCCAATATCGTAAATCAACTTTACCGACAACTGTATCAGCTTTCACAAAGCCGAAGTGCCTACTATCCCAACTACCAAGGCGGTTGTCACCAACTACAAAAATAGAACCGGGTGGTACAAACTTTTCTTTCGTTAATTCTTCTAATTTAAAATCACCTGTTAATTGCCGTCCATTCGTCTCTTTCTTATACGTCTCTAAATAAGGTTCCTCCACGAATTGTCCGTTTATATATAATTTATCATGCTTATATTCGATATGATCCCCAGGTAAACCGATAATTCGCTTTACATAGTCCTCTTTTTTATTCGCATGAAAAACGACGACATCAAATCGATTCAAGTCCCCTACTTGATAACTCACCTTATTCACAACGAGCATATTTCCATCTTGCAATGTCGGCATCATTGACTTCCCCTCTACAACGTACGTTGAAAAGAAAAACGTTCGAAAAAATACAGCTAATAGTACACCAATTAAAATTGTTCTTATCCACTCTAGCCCTTCTTTTTTCAAAGTTTTCTTCATTCGCTTCTCCCCTCGCCCTTTAATAATTAAGCTTGCATTTATAAAGTGAAACTTAATCGGTGGGGGTTTTGTTCATCCCCCACCGATTATTAGCCCGCACCAATCGGGCATTTACGGGCAGTTTGATCTCCCACCTAACTTCTTTGCTTCAGTCGAATTTTTTGGTGGGAGTTTTATTGCCCCCAAATAGCGGGACAAAGAAGAATTTTCCTACTGTAGTTCTAACTTTACTTCAATTTTTTTACCGACATACCATAAACTAAAAATAACAACGCCCACAATAACCGATTTCACCGGCTTATGAATAAATGACACTAAATCATGACCGATATACGTTAAAATAAAGATCATAACAAGCTTTCCGAATGCTAATGCTAGTCCAAACTGTTTTACGCTAATGCGAGATAAACCAGCTACAACGTTTATAAGCGCAGATGGTGTGAACGGAAAACAAAATATAACAAAGATTGGCGCGAACCCTTTTCTTTCAATCCATCCCATCGCTTTTCGCACTCTCTCATGCTTATTTACAAAAGAAAAGAAACGACTTCTTCCAAAGCTACGAATAATGAAAAATACAAGCATTGCACCAATTACTGACCCAATCCATGAATAAAGAAAACCGAACCAAAAACCAAATGCAACAGCATTCGCCAACACAAACACAATGAGTGGCAATGCCGGAATAAGCGCCTCTATCATCGGTAAGCCAATACCGAGAAGCGGTCCGAACGCACGATAACTTTCAACAATATGATCCATATTTTCTGGTGAAAAATACTCTTTGATTGTTTGAAAATCCATTCTACACTTTACCCCTTTACTCTAATTACTACCTCTACTGTATCATCGCTTAAATGAAAGAGGAAATGGTAGATACGACATATGGAGATGTATTTATTAAAGTTTCCATATCATTCGCTAGAATTCCTTCATTATTATGCTATGATAATCTTTCAATATTCGACAAGGTTTGTTGTATGTTTGGTTGTTTGAGGAACAATATTTTTTGATGATTTTTTCGGTAAATGAAATTACACCGGTGATTTTCTGAATACATCGATCACAATTTGATTTTTATCGACTTTCCGACAAAAACAGACAAATAAAAAGGATGAGTCTCCCCATCCTTTCCCTCTCACACTTCGCCTTCCTTCACAAAATACACTTTCTCATATGCTGGTGTTAATTTAGATTCTTCATTTTTATCAATCTCTTTAAAGCAAGGATTTCCTTGTTTTTTCTTACGATCTTCATACTCTGTCCGTAATTTCGCTGTACGATTTTGCTGATTTTCAAAGCTACTTTTTGACATTTCTAGTTTCACAGCGAAACCATTTATAAATCTAATAATAAGATTTCCATCTTTTAATTCTTTATTATCTTCAATATGAAAATGAGATAACCACGCACACTCTTTTCGAGAATAAGAATACGTAGGGAAAAAATAAAGTTGATCTGTCGGACTAATTGCGATAGGAGCTTTATGTGTAATACGAGTTAACTCCTTCGTTCCTTCTTTTCTTCCAAAGAAACTAGAACCATGTTTCCGGCAACTTCTCTCTATAATATCAAGAGGCTTTTGAAATACGAAAAAAGAATCTTCCATTTCAACAATTCGCGTAACAACTTTCTTTTCTCCTAGAACAACAGGAAGTAAGGCCATTGTATTTTTGCTTACAACATAGTTTTCGACATAACGTTCTACTTTACTTTCCATAGTCTACTGTCTGCTACTACAAATATAGGCAAATGTATATCCTTAGAGTATGTAGTTTTTGCACGCTAAGAATACTTTTATCTATACTCGCTCTTTTGTTAGTAACAGATTTTTCACCTCTCTTTTTTTAATTTTCGATTGCTATTTAATTTCCCTTCTTCATTTCCCTTTTATAGTAGCACCTACGAAAAGGAAATGGTTTACATTCTGCGATTCTTTACAAATACTTATAATAAATCAAATATAATACAAATCTGTTAATGATAATATATGGATACCAAAAGAATAATCTGTATAAAAAGAGGATTCTATATACGAAAAAAGAATTTATATCATTTGTAATATGTTTAACACATTCCCCTTTTCATATAATTACAGCAATTAATTTTGCTATAATTAAAATATAAATCAAATATACGGAGGTCTCTCATGGAAGAAAATCAAGATCATCCAACAATTCAAATGAAAAATAGTAACATTGTTATCGTAAAAAATTCAGCGAGTATTATATTCGGTTTATTTTTTATTTTACTGTTCTTCGCGAAGCCTTTTCGTAAATCTAAATGTCCAGAATGCAAGAAACGTGAAAAGAAAAAAGCTGTGAAAGAACACTAAAAGGCCTTCCTTTACGGGAAAGCCTTTTTACATACTGATTACCATTTCCTTCATTCTTCTTCATCCTCAAAAAAACCTACTATTTTTTCTTCCAAGATTCTCTGTATCTCTTTCAACCTGTACTATGATTATATATGGTTCTTGATCTAAATAACGAGAATGAGACTTCCTCAAATCAATTACCGTCACTTTATCATTTTCATAAGTTTTCGAGTACGCCTTTATTTCTTCAATCGTACTTTTTAGGCTGTCTTTATTACTAATATAAATATCGTATATCTCAACAACAAAAAAAAGGATGGCATAAGCCATCCTTTTTTCTATAATAAACTATAAAATTATAGTTTGATTACGTTTTTAGCTTGAGGTCCACGGTTGCCATCTTCGATTTCGAAGCTAACTTTTTGGCCTTCTTCTAAAGATTTGAAACCATCAGTTTCGATTGCAGAGAAATGTACGAATACATCGTTTTCGCCTGGAACTTCGATGAAACCGAAGCCTTTTTCGTTGTTAAACCATTTTACTTGTCCTGTAACTGTCATAATTATTTCCTCCTAAGAAAATACATTTTATTATTTAGTCTTCATGTATAAAAAAAGAATCCACACATTATCAAATTCGAAACATAAACTAGTTCTCACATACTTTTCCCCGTTTGTTTTCGGCACTTGATAATATATGGATTGCTTAATTTAATTATTCAACTGGTATTATCATAGCATACTTAAAATAGAATGTACAATCCTTTTTAAAAATAAAGTTTCTAAATTTTAGTATTTTTTATAAAATATAACCACACCTATTCTAATAAGGAGGCGTGTATGACAGAAATAATCCCTAAAAAAACATTAAAGAGAATTGAAAAAGATATTGAAAATAACAACCTTGGAAAAGCAAGAGATAGATTACACGGATTAATCGCTACTTATCCGAATGAATTAGAAATTAGGAAAAAACTCGGTGACATTTACTTTACATTACAATACCCAGAAATGGCTGGACGGTATTGGTATCTTGAAAAAGAGAAAACAGATGTTATGCACGCGGCATGTCTACAATTTGAAAAATCGATGGGAAACGACTCTTATCATATTGTACGTGCTTTAAAATTCAAAGGAGATCGTAACATTATTACAGGACTACACACCGAACGTCCCTTACAGCCATTGCAGAAAAAAGTGATAGAGAAACTAATTGATGATTATGAAGAAACATGGAAAGACAAACTATTTACATGGGGCTGTCTATCATTATTCGCATTCCTTCTTTTCACTGCTATTATTGGTATATTCACTATATTGGATTGGATATTTTAAATAGAAGTGAACGTCCCACAATACGACGACAAATAAAATCACATCCACTTTCCGACAAAGTTTAACAATGTCAGCGACGTAATAATAAATAAGAAAAGTGCCCCCAAATTTTTTTGGGGGGCACCTACTTATACCTTTATTTCGTAAACTGTTCTTCTTCTGTGGATCCTTTTAGAGCAGTCGTTGATGAAGTACCGCCTGTAATCACTTGTGCTACTTCATCAAAGTATCCTGTTCCTACTTCGCGTTGATGGCGCGTTGCTGAGTAACCGTATTTCTCTGCTGCGAACTCTGCTTGTTGTAATTCAGAGTACGCTGCCATGCCGCGCTCTTTATAACCACGCGCTAATTCAAACATGCCGTAATTTAACGAATGGAATCCAGCAAGCGTTACGAACTGGAATTTATAACCGTACGATGCAATTTCTTTTTGGAAGCTTGCAATCGTTTTTTCATCTAATTTTTGTTTCCAGTTAAAAGAAGGGGAACAGTTGTAAGCAAGTAGCTTCCCTGGATATTTCTTATGAATTGCGTCCGCAAAGCGTTTTGCATCTTCTAAATTTGGCTCCGACGTTTCACACCAAACGAGATCTGCATACGGCGCATACGCTAAACCACGTGCAATTGCTTGATCAAGACCTGCTTTCGTATGATAAAACCCTTCTGGCGTTCTTTCACCTGTAATAAACTCTTGATCAACTGGATCGATATCGCTCGTAATTAAATCTGCTGCATCTGCATCTGTTCTTGCAACGATAATTGTTGGTACACCCATTACATCCGCAGCAAGACGTGCCGAAATTAAATTACGCACCGCTGTTTGCGTCGGTAATAATACTTTTCCGCCTAAATGCCCGCATTTTTTCTCTGAAGATAATTGGTCTTCAAAGTGCACGCCAGATGCACCCGCTTCAATCATCCCTTTCATTAATTCAAATACGTTTAACTGTCCACCAAACCCAGCTTCAGCATCCGCCACAATTGGGACGAAATAATCTGTATCACCGCTACCTTCCATATGCTGAATTTGATCAGCACGTTGAAGTGTTTGGTTAATTCGTTTTACAACAGCTGGCACACTGTTCGCCGGGTATAAGCTTTGGTCAGGATACATATGTCCAGAAAGATTCGCATCTGCCGCTACTTGCCAACCGCTTAAATAAATTGCTTTTAATCCAGCCTTCACTTGTTGCATCGCTTGGTTTCCTGTTAATGCCCCAAGTGCATTAATATAATCTTCTGTATGAAGTGATTTCCAAAGCTTCTCTGCACCGCAGCGCGCTAACGTATGTTCAATATCAATCGATCCGCGCAGACGAATTACATCTTCAGCTGTATATGGACGTGTTATCCCTTTCCAGCGCGTATCTAATTCCCAGCTTTCCTGCAATTTATCAATTCTTTCGTTTTTCATATGTTCCATCCCCTTTTCTTGTTTCTTATAAAATTTCATAACCCGGTAATGTTAAAAACGGCATGAACTCGTTATTACGAACAAGGTTTGTAAACAGTTTTGTAGCCTCTTCAAATCTCCCCTTATTAAATGCTTCCTTACCAATCTCTCTTTCTATTTTTGCTAGTTCTTCTTCTTTCAATTCTTCCATCAATTTAAAAGTGATATTACGGCCATCACTTAGCTTTCCACCCTCATGACGAATCCACTGCCATACTTGTGCTCTTGATATTTCCGCTGTTGCCGCATCTTCCATTAAGTTATAAATTGGAGCTGCTCCTCTCCCGCTTAACCAAGATGCAATATATTGAATACCGACGTTAATATTCGTGCGAAGACCACCTTCTGTAATCGTTCCTATCGGTACTTCTAATAAATCCTTTTCTGTTACACGTATTTCTTCACGCTTTCTAAAAATTTGATTTGACGTTTTCATTATGTGATTAAATACTTCCATTGCAACCGGTACAAGTCCCGGGTGGGCAACCCAAGTCCCATCATGACCGTCTAAAGCTTCGCGCTCCTTATCAGCACGCACTTTCTCGAAAGCTGCCTCATTTGCTTCTGGATCATTTTTAATTGGGATTTGCGCCGCCATCCCTCCGATTGCTGGCGCGTTACGACGATGACACGTTTGAATAACTTTCAAAGAATACGCGCGCATAAACGGCGCTGTCATCGTGACTTGCGCTCTATCCGGAAGTAAAAATTCATTATGATTACGGAAGCTCTTTAAGAAACTAAATATATAATCCCATCGTCCGCAGTTTAAACCAGCAGAATGATCTCTTAGTTCATACAAAATTTCATCCATTTCAAATGAAGCGTGAATCGTTTCTATTAACACAGTCGCTTTAATCGTTCCATTCGGAATACCGATATACTTTTGAGCGAATATGAAAACGTCATTCCATAATCTTGCCTCTAAGTAACTTTCCATTTTCGGTAAGTAAAAGTACGGGCCACTTCCTTTTGCTAAAAGCGTCTTCGCATTATGGAAAAAGTACAATCCAAAATCTACTAAACTGCCAGACATGTTCTTACCGTCAACTTGCATATGCTTTTCTTCTAAATGCCACCCTCTCGGACGCACAATTAATACAGCTGTTTTACTATTTAAACGATATTCTTTTCCGTTTTCATTTTTATGTGAGATCGTTCTCACAGCAGCATCTCGTAAGTTAATTTGACCTTCGACAGCATTTCTCCAAGTTGGTGCATTCGAATCTTCAAAGTCTGCCATAAAAAGATGTGCTCCTGAATTTAAAGCGTTAATGACCATCTTTCTATCCACCGGACCAGTAATCTCCACGCGGCGATCCTCTAAATCTTTCGGAAGCTGGGCGATTGTCCAATCCCCTTCACGTATATGCTTTGTCTCTTCTAAAAACGTAGGAAACTCCCCCGCATCAATTCTTTTTTGTTTCTCCACACGCTTTTGTAAAAGTTCCGTGCGGCGTTCATTGAAATTTTCATGCAGTTCCTTTAAAAAACTAAGCGCCTCAGGTGTCAATATTTCGTTGTACGCTGGTAACATTTCTCCGGCCAGTGTAACCCGTGAAGTTTGCGTCGACATATTAGCATCCCCTTTTTAAGCTGTCTTATAACAGATTTGATTTTATGTTTTATATTATATAACAAATCTTCAGAAAAGGAAGTTTTTTTTGAAAATTTAATGGTTTTTTTACAAAACTGTGTTTATCCATTATGATTTCAAGCAAAAAAAGAGTCAGTGTTATATAACACTGACTCTTTTTTATTATTTATTCAAAAATTGTTTTAAATAAGAACTGCGCATATTGTTCACGTGTTACTTTCATGTTTGGAGCAAAGTTTCCAGTTCCATCTCCTACAGAAATACCATTTGAACCTACTGCATTAATCGCATTGTATGCCCAATGTCCTTTCGGTACATCTTTAAATCCTTGTGTTCCTTTTACTTCTAATTCATATGCTACTGTAAGCACTTGAGCCATTTCTGCACGTGTTAGTGTATCTTTCGGTCTAAAGTTTCCAGTTCCATCACCGTTAAAGATACCTACCTCTGTTAATACTAAAATTTCTTCTAAGAACATTGTTGATTTTTCATTAATATCTTTGTATGGATTCTCAAGGATATCGCCTTCCTCGAATACTTCACTGAAATCGATAGTACGATAAATTAAAGCAGCTACTTGTTCACGAGTTATGTTATGTCCAAAACCGAACACGCCATTTCCATAACCAAGCATAATTTCTTCTTGTGCTAAAGTTTGAATTGCTTCGTAAGACCAATGTCCTGCTGGTACATCTTTAAAGATAGCCTGACTTGCTTGTTGTGGCTTAGGCTTAGCAGCTACTTCAGCATTCGCTGTAGCGCCTTCAGCACTAAATGCAACTCCACCCATAATTGTTAAAGCTGTTGCTACTTTTAAAATCTTTTTCTTCACTGTATTCTCTCCCTAAAAAAACATATTTTTTTCTAATATAAAGAATTTATGGAAAAGTAACAATACACTTATCCATATAATGTTTGTCTAATTTGTGAACTGTATTTCACATACTTATCTTTATACTTAATTAACAATAAAGTTACTAAATCGTACTTTTTTTCAATAAAAAGTAACTATAATTAACCTGTTTTTTCCATAAATACTAACCACGGAACTATGAACAGCAGAATAAATATACAGATAAACAATTTAAAATAAGAAAAAAGCGCGTAATTTCCGCGCTTTTTTTAAAGAAATATGATATATTAATATAATTTTATTTTTCTTGTACTATTTTTTTAAAAACTTCCGTTTCATGTTATTCATCTTTCAAATGAAAATTAATAATAGCTTTATATAAAAATGTTGCATATTGCTCACGTGTTACAACTTTATTCGGTTCAAACTTTCCATTTCCTGTCCCTACTATGACATTATTTGATTGCAGAGCACTAATTGAATTTTTTGCCCAGTAATTATTCGGTACATCTTTAAATGTATGCTGTTGCTTCACTTCAAATGAAAATGCCTGTGTAAGAACTTGCGCTACTTCTGCACGTGTAATTGTTTCCCTAGGTCTAAAGTTCCCCTTCTCATCACCTTTAAAAATACCGCGCTCTGTTAATGCTAAAATTTCATTTGGAAACATTGTTGATCTTTCAGAAATATCCTTATAAGGATTTTTTAATGGGCCTTCATGTTTTATATTAAGTGCGCGATACAGTACTGCCGCCACTTGTTCACGTGTTACGTTATCACCTACACCAAACTTTCCATTTCCATAACCTAGCATAATTTTATTATATGCCGCATCTAGAATATAATCATATGCCCAATGGTTTACTGGGACATCGTCAAATACAATCATTTCAGGATATTCTTCTGCTTTTATGTTAGGAACATTTGCACTTACCAATAATCCACCCATAATAGTCGCTGCCGCCATTATACGGAACATTTTTTTCTTCATAGTCCTCGCTCCTTCATTTCCACTTTATTAAAAGTGGAACATAATAGACTAAATTCTTTCCCCATATTACATATGCTGTATTTGCAAGCCCTATGTAATATATTGCATTTTTAACATCTATTATTTTGAAGATTACTAGGAGAGCCAATTCGCTCTCAATTCCAATTGGTATTCTGAATTGCATGCAAATCATTTGAAGAAATACTCTTATCTTTGCGCTCTAGTTTCTCTGTTTGATTTTCAAAAAGGATAAACAAAAGCTTTTGCAAAGATGTTATATATACAATATTCTACTATCTACTAATCAAGTCCTTCACTTATAAAAATTTCACTTTATAGACAAAAAAAGCGCAAATATCATATTTGCGCTTTTTTCGATCTTCATAGATTAATCGTTTGCTTAGAATCTTTGAATTGTATTATTTAAGAACTTCGCATACTGTTCACGGGTTACAAGTTTTTCTGGTTCAAATAAACCATTACCCGTTCCAACTATAGCTTTATTTGCTGAAACAATATCACCGCTAACAAATATCCACCCTATTAAACTTAATGATGTAGCTACCTTTAATAACTTTTTCATCCTTCTCATCCGCATCTTCCTTTATTTTCCTACTCTTATATTGTATAAAAAATAAGGGGATTCTCAATACGATAGGAGGTAATTTTTCACACTTCATAATACCTATTTTCTTTTACCACCACTTTTTCATCCTTCGTTTTTCGAAAAGTAAATGCCATTCCTACAAATATAAGAATAATCCCTACAATTTGCATACTAGTCGGTCTAAAACCGGTAAAAATCGTATCTAACAAAATTGCAACAGCAGGATCTAAAAACACTAATACAGAAATAAGTCTCGTCGGTAAATCCCTTAAACTGTCAAAAAACAAGTAATATACAAACCCAGTATGTATAAGTCCTGTCGCAGTAATCATCATCCAGTTCATCTCTGTTAATCCTTGAAAATGTCCGAAATCTACGAATGGCAGCAATAAAAATATGCCTAAAAACGTTTGTAAAAAGGTCATCGCATATGCGCTCGTATGCTGAATCCCCTTTCCTAGTAACGTGGTAAAAGCATAAAATAAAGCCGCAAGAAGTGCCCATACCATTCCAGATGACATTAATTTCTCAAGTGACATACTACCGTCCACTCCAGCTACTAACACTGTGCCGATAAAACAAATAACAATGGACATAACAGCAAATACTGTAAGTCTCTCTTTAAATACGATACTACCGATCATTAATACGATAATTGGCGCGAGATGATACACTGAAATCGCAATTGTAATCGACATGAGTTCAAACGCTTTAAATAAAAACACCCAGTTAAAAACGAGAAATACGCCACACGCTAATATTTGCACAATTTCTTTTTTATTCCATTTCTCATTTTTATATTGTCCTGTTGCAAACCAACATAGCGTTAAAAATAAAGTCGCACAAATACAACGAATAAATACTAATTCAAAAGATGGTAAACCCGTTTGGACAGAAAAAAATCCAATCGATCCGAAAATAGACATCGAAAGGATCATTTTTATAGTCGGCATTGATTTTGAATGAAACAATTTTCTCCTCCCCCTACAATCATCTTTTTATAAACTAAAAATTCTAAAAACATTACATATCATTATATATCACAATTGAAAAACTGTAAAAAAATAGAATGTAAAAAGTAGAATTCACACCAAATCTTCATAATAAAAAAATCATCCTTTATTTCTTATAAAGGATGATTTTTTTGCTATTTATTCAGAGGAATTTCACTATATATAAACTTAAATATACTATTTTTGAAGAGTAAATTGTGAAACAATCTGCTTTAATCCTCCTGCTACGCTATGCAGATGCTCAATTGAAACTGAGATTTCTTGAACTGATTTTTCTTGCTGTTGAATAGACTCTTTTACCCTATCAGTTCGATCAGATGACCTTTGAGAAATTTGCGCCATGTCTTCTGTAGAAGCAGAAATCTCCTCACTACTCGCTGCAATTTCATCTGTAGACATAGATACCGTTTGAATTTGCTCAGATACTTGCTGCACTTTTTTTGTAATTGTTCCAAATACTTTTTCTGTATGCATTACTACTTGAGTACCTGCCTGCACCTCATTATCTACTTTCCCCATCATATGTACCGTATGGTTCGTTGTTCCCATAACTTGAATAATAAGTTTCTCAATTTGTTTTGCAGAATCACTAGATTGTTCTGCTAATTTTCTTACTTCATCTGCCACAATTGCAAATCCTCTACCACTTTCTCCAGCACGTGCAGCCTCAATTGCGGCATTTAATGCTAATAAGTTAATCTGAGAGGTAATACCTTGCATAACATCAATAATTTTAACAATTTCTTCTGATTGTTCTTTCATAGTCTCTACTTGTTTCACACCGCTATGTACTGAATTTTGGATTGTATCCATCTGTTGAATCATTTGTTTCATTAATTTGTTACCACTCTCTGCATCTAATGCTGATTGAGCAGACAATTCATTTACAGAGGATGATGTATTCACTATGCTCTGCATTCCTTGTGTCAACTCTTCCATCGCACCCGCAGTTTGTTCCATTGCTTGCATTTGGCTCTCTGCGCCATTGGCAACTTCTTCAATATCTATAGTGATTTTCTTTGCTGCACCGCTAGATACTTCTGATGCAGATACTACTCCGTCTGCATGTTGGAATAAAAGCTGAATATTATTCTCTACTTCTTGCATATTTGTTCTTAGCCCTGCAATCATCTCGTTAAAATCACTTACTAATATACCTAATTCATCTTTAGCATTATAATCACCATGTACAGTTAAATCTCCCTCTTTTGCTCTTTCCATCATACGACTAACCGTTTGTAAAGGAGCAACTATAAGTTTGCTAATAATATAACTTACTATACATATAATGATTGTAGTAACTACTGCAAGAATGATAAAGGTAATAACGGACCGATCTATCATTTTTTGAGAATCTTTAAATACTTGGTCAGCTAAATTTGAAACATACTCTTCTAAATCTACAGCATAACCAGCTAACTCTACTCCCTTCGGTTTTAAGTCCTTTTGAAATTCGTTTACCATTTGAGATTCATTTGTTCCCTTTGCTTTGTCAAACAACTTCTTATATGTCTCCATATAACTTGGCAAAGATTTCTTCATCTTCTGAAACAGCTCATCCTCTTGCTTACTTAAATCAACGCCATCATCATATTCTTTTAATAAAGAATCATATTTTTTAAGATCCTTTTCAACATTACCAATAATCCCTTCTTTATTTGTCCCCTCATTTTGTGACGTTGTAATTAATTCTAGTAAGTTATATTCTAGTGAATTTTGTGTACGAAGCATTCCTTCTAATAAAACTGCAGAATTTTGATAATCATCTACTACAACCTCTGTATCGTGCTTAATCTTATTAATAGAATTAATTGCTACACAACTCATAATTGCCATGCCCAAAACTGCTAATGAGATAAGTAAGAATAATTTATGTTTCACTTTTAAATTTTGTAAAAAATACATATTTCCACCTTTATTCCTTTATATATAGATTTTTAGAATTTTATAGCTTATTATTTACAAAATCACAATAAAAAGCAATGATAAATATTCCCAATACCAAACTTATATTTCTATAAAAAAAAGTAGCATAATCGCTACTTCTTGTTTTTTTGTTTTTCATATTGTTCAAACGTATGAATTCTTTCGAAAATTGGTGGATGTGTATATAAGAAAAACTTCACTAACGCAGGCGGATTCACTTGGCTTAAACTTGTTTTTGATAAATATTGAAAAGTTTTCACACCTGATTTTCCATCTTTCGTCATGTCTAGAGCGTATTGATCTGCCGCCCGTTCCTCTATACGAGAAACGTAGTTTGTTGCTGGTTGTGCTGCAAAAGATAATAAAGAGGAAATTAAGAAAAATAAAGGTAAAATTGAGAAACATGCTAATTTTGGAATTTGCAGTGTATCTCCCCATTTTCGAATACACATATTTATAATACGACTAATTAAATACATACCTATAAACGATAGCAACACATAGCTCGCAACGCCCCAATATATATGTTTCATTACGTAATGTCCCATTTCATGAGCCATTATAAATAAAATCTCTTTATCTTTTAATTGCTTAAGCGTCGTATCCCACATTACAATGCGTGAGTTAAGGCCAATTCCCGTTACGTACGCATTTAACGAATTCGTTTTTTCCGACATATTTACTTCATATACGTGCTTAGCTGGAATATCAGCTTTATCTGCCATTGTCAAAATTTTCGTTTCTAATTCTTTATTTTTTAGCGTCGAGAAATCATTGTAAAGTGGATCAATAATAACAGGTTGCACGAACGTTAAAAAGATTGTAAATGGTACAGAGAGCGCCCACCCTGCTAGCCACCATCTCTTTGGAAATTTACGGATGAGCCATAACAGAACCGAAACAATGAGTAACATAGTCGCATAATTCACCCAAAAATCGATAACATGATCTTTTATCCAGCTTTGTGTACTTTGCGTGGAAATACCGTAAGCAACGGATACTTTACGCCCGATCCACTGCATCGGTAATGCAAGAACTGTTGTTAGTAGTGATAAATAAAAGAAATAAATCGCAACTTGTAAGACATTTATTTTGGTCGTTTCCTTCGACCATTTCTCAAACTTTTTTGAAATACCGAGCACGAGTACAAATAATAAAATAATCCATTCAAGAGGCGTCGCTAAAAAGAACAGTAAATTTTTCACACGCGAATAATCTTGACTTAGCGTAAGCTCCCTCGCATTCATAAAAGTTTCTGGATCTGCACTCGTTCCTTTATACATGTCCGGAATGAGTTCATGATTCCATCCAAATAAATACCAATATATAAGTAACGCAAACCCAACGTACAAAAAAAGCGACCACCCAATAACTTTCCTCACGCTATTCCCTCCTCTATGCTGCCTGTCTATTATTATTGTAAGTTCGTACATGCTAAATTAGAACAAGCTTATTACGCGAATTGCTCGAGATCCTTTTATTTACATAAAAAAACTCTTCTACAAAAAGAAGAGTTTTACCTACCTTTAGACCCTTTCTTCGGTTCATAATCTGGAATAAGAAACGTACTTACACCCCAACATATTAAACCAGCGCCTTTTATATAGCGTATATATTCATAGTCTTGAAATATGACGCGCCCCCTTAAGGAAGTACATCCACTAATAAACTAAAATCTTGCAGAGAAAAAGAACTATATTTCATAATACCTTGCACAGCTAAAAGTAAAATAAGACCGGTCACACACATATAATTAACGCTTTCTTCACTCTTTTTTTCAGCAACTATTCCGCCGCTTATACATAATATTCCTAACAAATGGAGTGCTAAATACATAAAGAAATACGCTTCCTCCCAGCGAAGAATAACATTGACTGTCGTTATCAGCACTATACTAAGCACAATCAAATAAAAAAACTTATTTGATGATATTGTTTCATTCATATAATTTTATACATCCCTTTCAAATTTCGAATTAATGATGTTTCAAAGCTATAAAGTAAATGATTGTTTTCATGCCATAAAACAAAAGGAAAGCCACCATTACTTTCTCGAATACTTTATGAACCCACATATACTTCTCTTCATTTTTTTTGAAGATGCGCTTCATCATTTCTTCTACAATTAGACCAAATATTAGTAAAACCCCTAACACAATAAGAAGAGAAATAATATTTTCTTTTACATGAGTACTAGAAAATAAGTAATACTCTGGAAACACAATTGTATCTACTACAGGTTGCACCCAATGACAAACGCTTTTATCACACATATCTGTAAGAGACGTAGACTCTATAATGTCTTTCAATATTTTTTCAAACGTTTTCTTCATCTTACTTATCCCCCACTACATCTGAAAAACTCTTTCCCTGCTCTACATATATAGCTGGCATTTCTTTATTCCAATATTTGCGGTTAACAAATAAAAAGATGAGTACTAAGTTTAATCCCGTTATAAAAATAATAAGTCCTGGAAAGAACGTCGTATAATTTGAGAAATCTGCAAAACTCATTATCTCTTCTTTATTTATTAGAAAAGAAACGCCGATTACAAGCGCATTGTTTAACATATGAATAGCAATTGGCATGAGCAAGCTTTTCGTACGAATATATACGATTGATAGTACGACGCTAAACACAACTGCACCAAGGAAATCAACATGTAAGCAAGCAAATAAAAGTGCTACAACGACCATTGCTATACTAGTACCCCATTTTGCTGCAAAACGCTGCAGTAAAAACCCTCGAAAAACAAACTCTCCGACAATAGGCGCGATAAATACAACCCTAATAAATTGAAATACATATCCCCCGGTACTATCTATAATCGGTTCATGCAAGGCATTCATAATAAAATCTGGTGTAATCCATGCAAAGCTGTACATATATAAAATAAGATAGCCGTAACTAAACATACAAAGCATAATCGCGATGTACAAAACTTGCACTAGGTTAAATGTTTCGTTTCTATTAATAAATAATGAAAATGAAACACGATGCTTTCTATATCCGTAAAAAATCCATATTATTGGAAGGATATAAAATATAAGCATATTTATAAAAGATGAATTTTGTATATGAAATGTACTTTCTAGCAATTCATTACTGCTTCGTGCTATTAAAATTAATAGTGCAAATACAATTAAAAAATATCTAGCTCGCATCGTTTGAAACGGATTCACATTCATCTCCTCCCCATGTTACTTTTATCATATCATTTGAATCTTAATTTTTTGTGAAAGAAAACCTTAAAATTTCCTTAAAAATTCCATAAGTTACAAAAAGATGATATGATATTCGAGGAAATTAGGAGGGATTCATATGTATCAAGCAAATATATTACTCATCGATGATGAAACAGCAATTTTACAACTACTAACTACCATTCTTGAAAAAGAAGGTTTTTCTCATATTACAACTGCAACATCAGCTGAATTAGCTTTATCTCTCACCGAAAAAAACAATTACGATTTAATTATTTTAGATGTCATGCTTCCTGGACAATCTGGTTTTGATATTTGTCCGATTATTCGCCAACAAACAGATTGTCCGATTTTCTTCCTATCAGCGAAGGCATCTGATTTAGATAAAATATCTGGATTTTCATACGGTGCAGATGATTATATTACGAAGCCATTTAATCCATTAGAAGTCGTAGCTCGTATGAAAGCACAACTTCGAAGACATATGAAACAAACAGTACTACACGAACAAAACGCACACTCCATTTCATTTGGGAGATTTGAAATTGATCAACATTCTGCGGAACTAACAGTAGATGGAAACGTTGTCGAATGTTCCGCTCAACTCTTTCAACTACTACTATTCTTTTGTGAGAATCCGAACTACGTATTTTCGAAGGAAGAATTATATGAAAAAGTTTGGGGAGCACCTGCCTATAATGGAGATGATAATACTGTTATGGTTCACATTCGAAAACTACGTGAAAAAATTGAACAAGATCCAAGTAAACCAGAATACATAAAAACAGTTCGTGGACTTGGCTATAAGTTCATTACAAAGTAGGTTAAAGATATGAATTTTAATAAACGACTTATAATCCAGTTTATTTTACAACACGTTTTTGTCTTAGTTACGTTACTTATCGCAGTAATTGCTTCTTTTTCTTATTTAATTTTTCTTCTTAATAGTACTTTATATGAACCTAATATTTCTGATTATGATACCTTTACAATCTCCGAATATATTTCTTCTGAAGACAATAACATTACTTTAAAATCTGAGGTAAAAGATTTAATAACAGAAAAGAGTGATTGGCTTCAAATTGTAGATGAAGATGGAAAGGTCCTTTACAACTTTAATACGCCTAACGATGTTCCGACCTCTTACACAAAGACATCCTTACTTACGTATTTACAGAATAGCAACAACAATATTTATAAATTTAACTATTGGGAAATTAAATTAGAAAAGAAACCAGTGATCGTTATTTACGGTGCCAAACTAAAAAGTAATGCATTACTAAAAACGATACAACAAGGACACCCTTCTTTATCATTAAGTGAATTTGCATTAACTGAACAAGAAAAACAATTACTTTCTAAAGAAAAAGCAACACTGCAAATATTTAATAACAATGGCGAAGAAGTTTTTTCCTATCCAACTGGGAAGAAAAAAACATTTTCGGCTATAAAAACGGCTCTTAATGAAAAAGAACCGTGGAATTATAAAGAAAATACATCTAGTTTTTACGATTCAAATAGCGGTCATCTCGTCGTTGTATCCGCCCCAAACGCTCATTATTATCCAGATGATGAATTAGATGATATATTTACCAAGAAACTTCTAATCGGATGCAGCTTAATCCTCCTTATTGTGTTTGTTTATTTAGTCATTCTTTCAATTTGGTATGGAAATAAGTTTGGAAAGCCTTTATTACACACGATGCGCTGGCTTAAAAACATAGCCGGAGGAAAATATGAAGAACCTGTTAGTAAAAAAGGCAAACCTGTTCGGTTTCGGCGCTCCGGTAAAGAAAAATGGTCGTTCCGCATATTTAAAGATGTTACAAACTCACTAGAGCACCTTTCTATTACTTTGAAAAAGAACGATGCAATGAGAAAAGTACTGCAACAAACACGTGAAGAGTGGATTACCGGCCTGACGCATGATCTAAAAACACCGCTTAGCTCTATATACGGCTATGCATTATTACTAGAATCGAAGCAATATAATTGGACGGATCAAGACATTCAACAATTTGGCCATGTAATGAAAGAAAAATCTCAATATATGACTACATTAATTGACGACTTAAGCTTAACATATCAATTAAAAAATGATACTCTTCCTGCGCAACACGTAAATGTTGAAATTAATCAGTTCGTCCGAAAAGTACTATTACAATTTATTAATAACCCGACACTCCAAAATCAAAACATTGAATTCGTGCCAAGTTCAAGCAAAATCCAATATTTTATTGAAGAAAAATGGTTCCAACGTATTATCGAAAACCTACTCGCAAACGCTGTAAAACATAATAATGAAACGACAAACGTAATCGTAAAACTTTCGCAAAATACAAATTCATTTACACTATCTATTTCAGATAATGGAAAAGGTATGGATGATAAAACGAAAGAACTTCTATTCGAGCGATATTACAGAGGAACGAATACAGAAGAAAGCAACATCGGGACTGGACTTGGTCTCGCCATTACAAAACAGCTCGTTCATGCCCATAACGGAACGATTTTCATTGATAGTGAACTTGGAAAAGGAACGACGATTATACTTGTGTTTCCGTTTAGTTCGTAGAAAAGGCGCTATATGGCGCCTTTTCTTTTTTGGATCATTATTTCGTGAAGGAAATTTTGTTGAGTATCTTTTATTTTTTCTTTTCTGGGGAAGTTTTTCGGTAAATGAAATTATATCGATGATTTTCTAAATATATCAACCGTAACTCGAATTATATCAGCGATTTTCAAGATATATCGATTTACCGACAAAAATCGTCAAATATAGCAACCTATATTATAAGAGCAGCTGTTTCATATTTCTTACAAACAACGATTCAACAATCAGGTTTTTACGAAATAAAAAAGCGAACCACTCAGTGGCTCGCTTTTCCTCCTATTACTTCTTCTTCACTGGTATCCAAAGCTCAACTTGAGCAAATTCACTCTTATCTGCATGGCAACGCTCATCGTATTGTTCAAACTCTGTAACTCCGCAATGTTCATATCCTGAATGCGGGAACCATTCTGAGAATACAGCATTCCACGTTTGGTGAATAGACGATACCATTTCTTCATGAGGAACTTTCGGCGTTGTAAATACTGCATATGTTGCGGATGGGAATGTACGCTTTGCAACTTCATTTGGTACATTTTCAAAGTCTGTAACTTCCATTCCAATAATATAAGTGAAGTCCCCTGTTTCTAAATTAAAATCAGTACATAATCCTAGCTCTACCCATTGGCTCGTATCTTTACGATTCGGAATCGTCGTTCCAAGATCTTTTTGTAAATATTCTTCCCAAAATGCTGGGATATCTTGATGGTTTTTTCCTTCTTTACTTGTCGTCTTCAGCTCATAACCCGCCATTAAAAATTCTGGTTTATTTACAATACGATATTCCATTTGTATGCCCCCTAAATATGGATTTAATTTTCTTTGTTTCACATTCACTCTATAATACATTGGTGTTTCAATTTCTTGTTTTCGATATTCACTTGGTGTCATTTGAAATAATTTTTTAAAGGCTCTCGTGAACGTTTCGTGAGATTGAAAGCCATGCTCAAATGCGATATCAATAACTTTTTCATCCGTATGAGAAAGTTGATAAGCTGCCCGGGCTAACCTCCTCTTTCGAACATACTCCATTACTGTATCGCCTACTAACGCCTGGAATACACGATGAAAATGCGACTCAGAAAAACCTGCAACACGTGCTAAATTACGCAGCGTTTGTTTTTCCATTACATCTTCCTCAATATAATCAATTGACCTTTGAATTTGTGTTTCATAGCTTTCCATCTCTGTTCACCCGCCTTATATGTATTATGATAAAAGAGAATCCTATCCAATTCTTGACGTTTTTTACTATAATTTCGTAAAAATTGTAACTTTTTTATATGTATTTCGTTGTTATGTATGAAGGGAGGGAAATGTAGTGAAACGTAAACAATCATTAGAAGAAATTTACTCAGAGCATATGCAAGATTTATTTCGCTATCTTCTCTCCCTAACCGGAGATTCTCATAGTGCTGAAGATCTCATGCAAGAAACATTTTATCGAATGCTCGTCCATATTGACTATTATAAAGGAGAAGAAATTAGGCCGTGGTTATTTACAATCGCCTACAACGCCTTTATCGATTGGTACCGAAAAGAAAAGAAGTATAAAACAACGCAAATTGAAGAATTCCATTTACCAAACGTGCCAAGTACAGAACACTCTTATTTCGTAAAACATGAGATTGCTAGTTGGTTACAAAGTATATCCTCTCTTCCGCTCGAAAGACGAAATGTGTTACTACTACGAGATTACTACGGATTCTCTTATAAGGAAATAGCAGAAATGACTGGTCTCTCGTTAGCAAAAGTAAAAATTGAATTACACAGAGGACGAAAAGAAACGAAAAGCATAAAGGAGTGATACAGATGGGTTGTGAAAAATTCAAAAAACTGTGGGAGAAGTACGAAAAAGGAACGCTCACACATGATGAACAAGAGCAGCTAGAAAGTCATATTGAGACTTGCGAAGAGTGTGAAGTGCATTTGGATGAGTTGCTTGCGAAGACCGAACCCGTTAAGAAAAGGTTACCGCCAAAAGATCTTAAAGTTCCTTTTTGGAGGATTAAGTGGAAACATCGGTTACAAACGGTTGGTTTTATACTAGCAATTTGTATCGTTATATATATGATTGGCGGGGTATTATCTGCCTTTTACTTTCAAGCTGATAATGATAAAAGGCTAAAAGAAATAAGAGATGTTCCTTCTCTTGCGCTTGAAGCAACTATCCCAAATAGCCGCGTCATGGGGGGCGGAACAAGTGTAGAAGCTTTCTTTCGAACTAACAGCCAATTTGATTTAGTCAAAACGATTGGTAAAAAAGAAATGCCTCTCGGTACAATAGAAACGAGCAGCTTCTTATCTTCTTTAAATATCACACATAAATCTTGGGTGAACATGCACTATCAACCGAACATCCACTTTGTTCATCCAAAAATAAAACAAGGTGATTATTTGAAAGAAGCATCTAAAAAGGTTTGGGATACACTTGCAAAGGTACATGAGGGAACCGTTGCAGAAGTAGCAATTTCTTTTGATAAAACTTACACTTTAAAAGAATTAGAACCGCTTTTATATAGCATATTCGAAGCACAAGAACTCCCTCCAACTCCTGTATGGTACGCTTTAGATACAGGACAAGAAAGAAAAAATGTAGATGACTATATCTTACATGGCGGAGAAGCTATAGGATTTCCAGAACATGTAAGATTTCTAGGTAGTAACGCAGACAAGTACAAAACGCCAGAAGATCAAGTAATCGAAATGATGCGCGTCCTTTCTATCCATAAAAAAACGGTAAGTAAAATAGCAGCACTTCCTGAGAAAGAACTAAACTTAGATAAACGTTATAAATATGTAAAAGATAACGGCGTAAAAGTATACGGCATTGTCATTACTGGGCCGTCGAAAGAATTATTAAAATTACAAAACTCCCCGCACGTACGTTATGCGACTCTTGGAGATATTGAGGTTTGGAATTGGTTTGATTAGTGAAAATGAAAAAGTTGTGTAGAAAATAGCAGCTATTTTCTACACAACCTTTTTAATAATTTAAAACCTATATTTCACTAACAGAATCCGTGAATAAAGCGTGGAATACGTTAACTTCCCCCATACGTAAACATTCTGTTTCTATATCAGGAATTGCAGTTCTAGCAACCTCTCGTTCTACTCTTACAAATCCTTTTGTATTCATTAGTTTCTCAAATTCACAAATGGTATCCATTTCTACATCGATTGTTTCAAAAGTCCATTCCCTTACATCTTCATCATATGTTGTTTTTAATACGTAGTAATAATAATATTTATCAAGTAAGCTAACAAAAACCCCTAAATCAAGGCGCTCACCTCTTGATTTTCGTATCCAATCAATATCATCATTTAACATCGGTTCTTTTCCATTTAGTAACACATTATATTCTAGACAATTATATAGGTTTAAATCTGTATAGTCTGACACGTGATAATCACAAAATGTTGACTCGATTAAAGACAAAATTTCCTTTTGAGAGCTTTCGTTTTTTATAAAACTCTCTTTCAAGTCTACAAACTTTTTATGTTCTTTGGACTCCTCGTACAATCCTTCTTCTTTCACAATATTTTTCGGAAAGAATTTGTAAACTGTTTCTTTTAATTCATTCATCATTTCAGGTTTTGCCGTTTTAACCATTCTGTAAATCCTCCTATGCTAAAAAGAATTCTCACCGCAATAAAGAATCATACCCTAAATATGTTATTAATTAACAAATAAATTATATTAAAATAAGCAATATGATTCAATTCTGTTTTTTAAAATTTTTTCTGTTATAATGGCTGATTCCGAACATTACGTTTATCATAATATGAAAATTACAACAAAAAACGACAAAAACCTTTAAATTACCTTAAAAAATATAACAATCCATATATAAAGAACGAAAGATTCTAAAGCGATTATTGAAAAATATATTATTTTTGTCACATTAAAAATTAGTACTTTTTTCACAAATTATTTTCAATGGAAAACTTTATAAAATTTATTTTTTACTATAAAAGGTATTTCTCTGGTAAAATATTATAGTCTCGTAAAAATGTAACACATTTCCATACGAACAACCCTTTAAAGCGAAAAGGTGTCATCATAATTGATGACACCTTTTCCTATTACAAATAAACTAATTAGAAATCACTTTCACATACATCCCTCTTATCGCCTTTTCATAAGCGATATCGCTCATCTGTCTTATTTTTTCCGATACAACAGACGATCGAACAACTTCACCTTCACGAAGTAATGGAGGATCAATAAGACGCACTTTATTTTTCTGATGTAGATCATACTCATTTCTATCTTCTTTTACTTCTATACTTGGATGAACTTTTCTTAATAAAGCATCTACTTCTTGATCTTTACATAGCCGCAATTTCGTAATAAGCTCATGATCTTCAAGAAGAAAATCATCTGGATGGATTATCTTTTTATGAAGAGCTAATTTTAACGTTTTAGCTAACATATCGTTTCCATAAATATTCATTGGTTTCATAAAGAAATCAATTACTTCTTTGTAATACGTCTTCGTAAACCACTCTGCCATTTCGATACTTTGAAGAACCATTTTCCCATCTACTTCGATTAAGTCCTCTAAAAAACTATGAACTTCTTCTAAAGAAATATATCCATATGTAAACATATCCCGTAATGTGTAATCCACTCGGTCTGCACATAATTCTGGCGCAGATCTTTCAAGTAATGTCCACTTCGAATCATCTAACAAAATATCTTCATAGTTATAACCATGTTTTGAAAGAATCGCCGGAATTTCCGAGTTTTTCACGACAGCACTAAATATTTCTTCATGATAACTTTCATTTTCGTTATCAAAAACATAATCAATCACATGAGAAAAAGCAGTATGCGATACGTCATGCAGTAAACCAGCAATCTGTTCTTCTACTGAACCACCAAGCTTTTTAATTAACAACATAGCACCAACTGAATGATCAAAACGTGTTACATTCCATTTCTCATTCATTAAGTAACTTGCTCCGGCTTGATGAACCCCTTTCAGCCTTTGCACAGGTTTACTTAAAATTAATTCTTCTAACACTTTATCTACTTTAAACTCACCGTATATGACATCTGATATGATCACTTAAAATCCCCCTTTTTAAGCAGCGTCTTCTATTTGTTTTAATTCATTTGTTTTTATTGAGCGCTCCTTATATGGAGCCTTTTTTTATTGAAAAATGTGGGGACTTTCATTTCTATCAAGCTAAGATATTAAAGTATCCCAAAAAGAAAATTTTATCTCTTCATAGTTGTCCATGGGAATTCAGTTCGTTTTTTTATTTCGCGAAACAATGTACTTCTTAACTTGATGGCGATGTGGCGAGTTCCTTTTCTTCCTCCACTCCGATTATACCTATTGAATTTTCTTCTCTCTTATCTCATGCCAGCCACACTCTCTCCAAATAATTTTTAAATAAAAACATGGATAAACTAATAAATATAAATTAGGAATCCACCAAGAAATATCGAAATCTAAACGGATTGTCCAAAATGCTAGAGCTTGTAATCCTGAACAAAAAGTTAAAATTAATGATACGAACGCAAAATGGCTCCAAATAGGATTTTGTTTAAAGTGCAAATACAAACTTAAGAATCCCGTCAACGAGATTAATAAATCTAAAGGTAGAAAAGACCAATTCCATGCCACTAAAATAGGATTTTGATAATCTTTAAACAAATATTCTTGTGGAATCATATGAAAAATTGTTATGAACCAATACATAACGAACCCAATATCAGTAATAAGGAAAAAATATTTTAAACGGTTCAATGTACATGCTCCTCCACCACTTCTTTTTTCTTCTCTTCATGTGCTGCACTATTAAAATTTAAGATTACAACTCCAATTAAAATAAAAAGAATCGCTAGTATCTTAATTACATTGATACTTTCTCCAAAATAAACAAAACCAATTATTGTAATCGTTACAATTCCCATACCTGACCAAACTGCATATGCAACGGACATCTCCATCCCCTTTAATGTAAATGACAGAAATGAAAAACTTACTACATAAAATACAAAAATAAGAATACTTGGGACAAGTTTCGTTAATCCATCAGATAGTTTCATCGCAGTTGTACCAGCTACTTCAAATAAAATTGCGAAGCATAAATAAATCCACTGCATTATTCTCCCACCTTCTATTTCGAATTGGAAATTCCATACAACAACATGTCCATAATTGATTCAAGCATACTTCCTAATGTATATTCACTCTTTTCAATAAACATAGGATCATATATGCGATTCAGTGCTCCTAAATATACTTCAATAAAAAACGGAACTTGAATTTGTCTAATACTCCCTTCCCTCATTCCCTCCTCTATTAACCGTATTACAGTAGACCAACCTTCACGTAAAAATTGATCTAATTTCAACCATTGATTATAATGGTTCTTTTTTAGTTCTACTAATAAACGTGCATCCATGAATTTAAATTGTTGTGGAGTGCAAATTAAAATGCTTCTTATTTTTTCAACTGTTTGTAACGTATCATCTTCAGCGATATTTTTTTCCTTTTCTTGAATACTTTCTATAACATTGAGAATAACTTCATCTACTATCTCATCTTTTGAAGAGTAGTGCTCATAGATTGTCCTCTTACTCACAGCTAATTGTTTTGCTAAGTCACTAATTGTAAATGTAAATCCCTTCGTTTGAATTTGATAAATTGTTTCTGTTAATATTCTTTGTTTCATAATCCGCCCCCTAAACCCTTGGTACCCATTCAGTTTTATTGGTACCATTTTATTTTACAATATTTAACACTACCTACACAACTAGTATTTCACAAACCCTCTTTTATTTAACGAATTAAAATCGCGTCTGTTAGTTCTCCTAGTTCAGCTATTTAATATCTCAATCGTTGTTTCAGCAAACCAAAAACTGGTAAAATATAAGATTACTGAGGACGATAAAGGTGCATTTATAGTATCTTGATCACATAAATTTAAGAAATTAGATGCGGAAAGTAAAAAACTACATGCACAGTTACAATTTGTTTATGCAGAGGTTTATGAAAAATAAGGGGCCATACCTGACTGTTCAACAATCGGGTTAATTTGCAGGGTAATACTGATACATGAAGCTCTAGATAAAGTTAAACGCAACTCTATAGTTTTTAGGAATTACGTCGCATACTGTTAGAAATTTGATAACATAAGTATATTATTGAATTTCATCAAAAAATATTACCTAAATAATGATAGGTACAATGCAGCGAACGAAGCCACTTGGAAACTAATTTATAATTATAGTATGAAAGGTCGGATAACTATGAGTAGTTATTTTCCAAAAGCGGGGAAGTTAATTGGTGGGATAATTATGCTTATTATTTTTCTTTCATCTCTTTGGCTTATATGGACTGGAGAAACAAACATTCGTTATAGTGGAGATCATAAGGGCACGATGCCTTTTTGGAACAAGTGGATCCCTGTTATTGTCGGTATACTCCTTGTCCGTTTCTTACCATTTCATCATAAAAACTATAATCCCTTTCAACAGTCTGAACCAAGGCGCATCATGATTCAAGCTATTGTCTTATTCTTGAGTGGATCCCTCTTCACGATTAGTCTTCTCACCACGAACTTTGAAGAGATGGCATTACAATTGTGGTTTATGATATTTAAAATTATTTTATTATTATTCACCCCATTAATGCTTCTTTTGTTTTATAAAAGTAACCCTAAAAAAGAGCGACCAAGATCTGTAAAATCAATAGAGAATAATAGATGGTATCGTTTTACACCACTTATTGTCATTATAATCTGGGGTTACTTCAACTTCTTTTCTACATTCTCTACACCATTTGTTTCAGCGAGAATGGAACCCACGGTTTTAATCTTAATTTTACTCGTAGGGTTTCTTATAAATAGTGTACTTGAAGAGCTTTTTTATAGGGTTTGGTTGCAAACACGTTTGGAATTATTACTAGGTATTTGGCCGGCTATTCTTCTTACTTCATTGTTATGGGCGAGCTGGCATATCGCATTACACGGCTCTGGTCATTGGGATGTTGATACAGCTACGGTCATTGCAAACCATGGTATCGTAGGTCTATTCTTAGGATGTTTGTGGGCACGTTATCGCAAGGTATGGGCAATTATTATTGTCCATGGACTAATTAATGCACATCCACAACAACTAATTGAGATTATATTCAAGTAAAGGGCGCGATTGCGAAATAAAAACTAAAATGGGCTATACATATTAATCATGTATAGTCCCTTTTATATATAACCCTATGCAAAAGTAACCTCCACCTGTACAATTTCCGACCTACTTCCAAGTCTTAATGGTGGTCCCCAGAATCCAAACCCAGAAGAAACAATCGCGTGGAATGCACCTTTTTGTGCGTATCCCCAGTCTAGTTCGTACATTCTTCTCGTTACAATATGATTCGGTGCCATTTGTCCGCGGTGCGTGTGACCGGATAGTAGTAAATCAACGCCAGCATCCGCTGCTTGTTTTAATTCAAATGGTTGGTGATCCATTGCGATAACAGGAAGCGATTTATCTACCGTACTCATTAGATTTTCAAAGCTTTGACGATCACGCTCTGTTTTATCCCTTCTTCCGACGAGATAAAAATCATCTTCAATTGTAATGACTTCATCTAAAAGAATACGAATATCAATCTTATCCATCTCTTGTAAAAACTCAGGAACAGCTCGGCCGTAATATTCATGGTTTCCTAACACACCATATACGCCTAATGGAGCTTTCATCTGTTTCATGATTGGTCCCATATTTTTTTGAATGAACACACCTGGATGATCATCGATAATATCACCCGGCAGTAAAATAATATCGGGTTTCATTTCATTTACATGACGAACGAGTCTCTTTAAATGAGCAACTCCAGACAGTTTACCGAAATGCATATCAGAGGCCATCGCAATGCGTAAACTTTTACGCCCTTCTACTTTTTTCGGTATGTGCACTTCGTACTTTCTTACTACTGGACTATATGCGTTGAATACTCCATACGCAAAAATAAAGATGAACGCAAGTAACACGGCCAATCCTGTCCAAACAATTGCCGTCTCTTTCTCCATTGAAAACTGTAGAAGGAAAACTGTAATATCGGCTAACGGCAATAACATAAGCGCGTATTGTATAACCGCAAACCAAATTGAACCGACCGTTCGCAGGAAAGGAAGGAATTTAAACACTTGTACGAGAATGTACGCATATGAAATAAATCCGACTATGAAAGCGTAATATCCCCAAGATTCCCAGCCGAACACCGTACTGAGCCAAATCCATCCGTTCCAGCCGATGTAAAACATGAGTAGTGTGTATACAATTAAAATAGTGAATATATTGAGATAACGAAAATTTTTCACTGCTAGCCTCCTTATTGATTTCTTCTATTATATCTTGTTATGTACCAATAACGTAAATATTAAGCATTCCAAACGGACCGTAATAAGCTGCTTTATCTGCTACAGCACAAAGTTATTTTTACAGGTTTTCTTTATAGTAACCTGCTATTTGTGATCCTCTGGCATTAAATCGGACATTTTTTTGTAACTGATATATTAAAACCACCTTTTCTTAGAATTAGTTTTTTTCGGTCTATAATCCGTATATCCTTTTTTATACACCTTATAATATCCATCTACAAAAACCGCCACGTCCGGAATCAGTCCTATCCCTCCACCAGCTTTACTACCAGTGAATAGCGCTCCTTTGACCGCTGATTTCGCTATATTTTCACTTAATTATAAGAGCTACTTTTCTTTTTTTAAATCCCACTGGCTATCCCAACACACATACATAGAAAACAGTCTGCAAGAACGATAAGTTGTGAGTAGTTCACTGACGAGAAGATTCATAGTCAAATATAATACATGATAGTATTACCAAAAATACTACACCACTATATTGTATAGCAAGGGGAATACCATTTAAAACAGACGCTAATATGTCTGTAAATGTAACAATAAAAAGTAGTGTAAGTATCGTTAACATAAGTGCGGCTGAAAATAAGAAACCTTGTTTGATACATTTAAAAATCCAGCCGATTCCAATACATATTAAAATTATACGTACTGGATACTTTAAAAGTATCAAAAATAAATTGTCTATACTATTAAAATTCATCATCAAATTCACCAAGATCACTTTCTGGATTTTTTATTATTTTAACGCTAGTTTTTATATGTTTGTTTATGTCCTTTGTATACTGCCTATCCAAAACATAAGCATTTTCTATTAATCTAACGCCCACAAATGCTTTGAGACTTAATTTTAACCTGCTTTTCTAGCAGCTTTATTCACATATTCCTTGTTATAGGCTGGCCTATTTTGCTGTTTATAATTATGTTTACCTGTAGAATACCAAAGATAAAACCCTGCGTATAAAGACAATCCTTTCTCTTAACATTGCAATTCTCTTTAATCGTTCGTTCATATTTATCATCCTCATATATTAAGTAACTCAACATAATATAGCGTATCATCCGTCTGAAAATACATAACAGATCCGCGGCTATAATAAATAACAAATTGAATCGGTTCTCCTAGTTCATTACGAAGATTCATATCATGCACATGATTATTATTTAAATCATAAACAACCAACTTTTTGTCTAGAGTAATGAATACTACTTTATCTTGAGCGACCGCAAAACTTTCCGACCATATTTCCCTAATTAAATTTATTTCATTCCATGACATATGAATTTTTTTATCTTTCATTTGAACTAAAGGAAATTCTGAATAATAATAGAGCCAAACGTCTCCATCTATAACGTTCATTGCATAACAATCATCTATATAAGGTATATTATATTTTTCTACATATTGATCATAACTATCAAAAATAAATTGACCTTTAGAATCAAAAGCAACTATACCATTTACTCCAATTGGGCACTCTCCGAAAACCCCTTCATCACAATAACTAACCCATATATCTTCATTCACATCAACCTGACAATCTTGAATCCCTTCTCCGGCATAAAACTTACAATGTTCACTTCCGTCCGAATTATAAATAACCGCATTATCTTCTTCATAATTAAATATAAGTAACCATCTCTCTCCAATTCGTTGCATACATTGGACAGATTCAACATCGATATCTACGTTTAAATTGAATTTACTTATATTCACATTATTTTTATCCAAATAAATAATACAAGGTCGATTCTGCTTGTCTTGTACTAGTAACATTACATTTTGTTTATAATCCAAACTCATTTTTTTAAACTGATAGGCTTCAACAATAGACTTAAAACTTATTAACTCTTTACACACAATATCTTTCATATACATCAAAACCCTCTCATTTATTCTGAACATAAAAAAATAAGCATTAAACCTCCTGAATCTTAATAAGTTTGACGCTTTCGCCTCTTTCACTTGTTTTTCTAATAGTAAAAGATCTTCTTCCTTCCCAATTACTAAACTAATAGCCTCTAAAAGCAAACCGAATATACAAGTAAGTACCAACACCATAAATACCAAAAGTAATTACAAATCATTTCCCTATTTATTCTCTATCTTTTTAAATTCCATGTTGCTCCCAACAATATACGCTGTTCTCTTTAACAGCATATATTGTTTGATCCCTTGAAAAAATATACTCAAATTGAATAGGATTTCCATCACTATCTACTATTAATAAAGTTGATATTTTTTTATTTGCAAGTGAATATGCATGTATTTGATTAGTATCTACATCAAAGATAATAGTATTTTTTATTTTTAAACATAGTGATGTATGATTCAATGCTGTTTCATACAGAATAACTTGTTCATATCGTTCTTTATTAATTTGTGTGAATGTATGTGTTCCTTGCTCGTTATAGTAAGACATTAAAATATTCCCTGTCTTCTGTATATGTATTGCTGTACAATCACAGACAGATCTCCTTATTGAATTATTGAATTCATTAGTAATTAAATCGCCATTTTTAGAGAAAATAGCTAGTCCGCTCTTTTCCAATTTATTAGTATCATATATATTTTCCCAATCTATCGAATCGAACTCTTCATCTGAAATAAACAATTCATCTACAGAAGTAAATATACCTTCTTCACTATAGCCAACCAATAAATGTTCTTCTTCATCAACTTGAAAATATTTTATTCCATTTCCCAAATAATATGAAGTAATGATATTTCCTTTTTTATCAAAAATTGTAGCCGTTGTATCTTCCTTTTTCTCAACGAAACTTTTAACCAAAATCCAATTTTCTCCTAAAGGTTGAATGAAGTTAAAATATTGATTATTTTCTATAGTATATTGTTTCAAAACGCCAGATTTCAACGAGTGTATAATTTTATAATAATAAATGTCTGTAACCTTTTTATCCAATACTAAAATTATAATATCTTGTTTATTTCCCGTTGCAATACAGAGAATTTCCCCTTCTACACATGAAAAATCCATCCGCTTATTAAATACTAGTTTTTTCATAACTAACAGACCTCCAATGAATTGATAATACTCTAATTCAGTCGGAATGCTCTCACTTCCACCAGATAAAAGGAAGAGCTTACCTTATCTATAATTTTTAGTAGGCTCTACTTACAATCCATTCGGTAACATAACAGCCATAAACAAATCACTTCTTTCACCTGGTGATATATATATTCCTTCTGCATCTAAATATTCAATGGAAAAGGCTGCTAGCTCATACGCCATTTCTTGATCGCATTCAAAAAGTGAATTTATAAAAACCTCACTTCCTGTAATCTTTTGTAAATCTTTCAAACAGTTAGACTTACTTCTTGCATAATCAGCCACATTCTCATTAGCCCAAGACCACATCCAACTGTTACTCTTTCCAGACCAAGAACCTATAAAAACAACACTAAATTCAAGTAACACTTGACCATTATTTTTAAACTGTAATATACATTGATCTTGATCATACCAATACTCATCAAAGTTATAGATATTATAATCCGAAATGAATTTTTGCTGTTTGCTTTCTAATTTGTCATAACACATAACAAGATAATTCTCGAATTGTTCATTTGTCATTGCCACTTATCGCATGCTCCTTTACTGCAAGATTCCCAAGTAATATTGATTTGTTCAAAGGAAACTTTACCTTTTATAAGTTTTATATCCTTTGTATACTCTATATCCACCTATTATTGTAATAGGAATAAACTGCGCAAAATGACCACCCGGATTCACCGATAAGAACACCCCATGCATCATATTCATACGCTGCTACAACTTCTTTATTTTGATCTGTCATCGCAATGACATCACACTGTTCCATATATAAAGAAAGAAGAGTCTCTATCAACTCTCCTTCTTCTAATGAACACCCAACAGTATATCTTTAACCCATTAACTACTTTTTATCTCTCTTTATTTGGTTGTCCAGTACAGCATAAAACTTCTGTCTATTTTTCTCATTCCTTATTATTAGTTTAACTCTAATCGTGCTTTGTAAATATGAACGTACTTTGTAATTGGTAAAAAACAACTTCCTATACTTAGTATCATTATATATTTGCTGAAACCATTCATAATTTTGAAGACATTTTATATTTCTATCAATTTTTCTAGTGTTTAAACCTGAATCTAATCCACTAGATTCTAAAATCCCACTAATTAATCCTAATAAAAAACTAAACATTCATTAATCCTCCTTGAACATTTTACATACTTTTTCTAGCATCTGTAACATCCCCTGGATTACTTTGTAGTATGGTAACTTTTCATGTACTTCCTTCATACACACATTTAACAAATGAATCTTTCTAATCACTAATTTTTTTGATGATATATTAATAGCCTCTAAAAGCAAACTGAATATACATGTAAGTACCAACACCATAAATAACAACAACAACTATAGTAATTAGCCAGTTTTCACGAGTTTTTTGTACATACTTCGAGAATGACCAAATAAGAAGTAAAATAATTAATTGAATTACAATCACTTTTGAAATAGCAATTATAGTAGTTTCCGTAACAAATATTACCCATGTCCCGAATAGCATACGGATACAAAAAATATATCTTGCAACATAACAGTTAATGTTAATACAACTACTAAAGCCAAGATAGAAGAAAATTCCGAAATTTCTATAAGCACTTTTAGTCTCCCTTAATTTATCTGGATTATAGTATCTCGCAATCAAATCATACATGCCAATACCTTTATTATACATGTATCCCGCATATCCAAATAGATTGTCTGCTGCGATATCTTTCTTGTCACTCTTTACTACGTTATCCCATGCATCATATTCGCAAGTCGCTACAACTTGTCCATTTTGGTCCGTCATCGCTACTACATCACTACAAGGGTTACAGTGATAGCATTTATCCTTTCGATTCCACCAACAATAAAAATTAATTTATATAAAGAAAGAAGAGCAGATAATGAACTGCACCCCAATTGTTAGACATAGTCTAACAATTGGAGGTGCAGTTTTTCTATGGCTAAATTTACAGCTGATGAAAAAATACAGATCGTTCTACGTTATTTGAACGGAAATGAAAGTTATCGAGAAATGGGTAGAGCGATCGGTATAAGTGGCACAATCATTTTGAATTGGGTAAACCAATATAAGCAGAATGGTGTGGAAACTTTTCTAAAACGATGTACAAATTACACACAACAATTTAAACTAGACGTACTAAACTTTATGATTGAAAACGGTATGTCCTTATTTGAGACGGCAGCTATCTTTAACATTCCTGCCCCTTCAACGATTTCTGTTTGGAAAAAACAACTCGAAACACAAGGAATTGATGCCCTTCAATCTAAGAAAAAGGGGCGTCCATCCATGAAAAAAGATTCAAATAAACAAGTAAAACAAGCTTTAGCTGAAGGGTCAGTCGAAGCACTTGAAGCACGTATTAAACAGCTTGAAATGGAAAATGAGTACTTAAAAAAGTTGAATGCCTTAGTTCAAAACAAGGAAAAGTCACTAAACAAGACAAAGCGCAAGTAGTCTATGAATTAAGGCATAAATATTCGGTGAAGGCACTCGTGGAGTTAGCTACTATTCCACGAAGCACGTATTATGATTTAGTAAAGAAGATGAATCGCCCAGATGTAGATGCCGATTTGAAAGCTGAGATTAAAGCGATTTATGAGGAGAATGAAGGTCGTTATGGCTACCGTCGCATTCGTGACGAGTTAACGAATCGTGGTCAGAAAGTGAATCACAAAAAGGTGCAACGTATTATGAAAGAGCTTGGATTAAAGTGTGTTGTGCGTATGAAGAAATATAAATCCTATAAAGGGAAAGTCGGTAAAATTGCACCCAATATTTTAGAGCGTAATTTTTATGCAGATGCACCGAATCAAAAATGGGTAACAGACATCACAGAGTTTAAATTATTTGGAGAAAAACTGTATGTATCACCTGTATTAGACTTGTATAATGGTGAGATTATTACCTATACAATTGGTTCTAGACCGGCGTATTCACTTGTTTCAGAGATCTTAGAGAAAGCATTAGAACGTTTACCTGAAAACCACCAGCTACTGATGCATTCGGATCAAGGATGGCATTATCAAATGAGACAGTACGTCCGTACACTTGAATCAAGAGCTATCGTACAGAGTATGTCTCGAAAAGGAAACTGTTACGACAACGCAGTAATAGAGAATTTCTTTGGGATTATGAAATCGGAGTTCCTCTATATAAAAGAATTTGAATGTATAGAGCATTTTAAAATAGAATTAGAAAAATATATAGATTATTATAATAAGAAACGGATTAAGGCAAAATTAAAAATGAGCCCGGTACAATACCGGACTCATTTGGATCAAGTAGCCTAATGAAATAACCGTGTCTAACTTTTAGGGGTCACTTCAATAATAGCTCTTCTTTCCCTAAACATTTTCTTTACTCAGTCTAATTTAGTATATTATCATAAACAAACCCACTATTAAGCAAAAGTCCCCCAACCATCTGTATATCCACCAAACTCTTCACTTAATTTATTCAATTCCTTTTGCATCTCTACGATATCTTCATAAATTAAGAACATCTCTTTAGAACAAGTACATGTCCAATCTTCAAATTCTTCATTAAAATCGAATTCACAATTTAAGCCCAGCGCTTGTAGTCTGCCAATTATTTTTTCTCCATTATCTTGATGAGGAATCGCAATAAAGAAATCTACTATATGTTTTTTATTAAAATCTAACCCTTGTTTATATAACATATTTAATACTTGTCCATCTTCATCTCTTGGAAATTTCATTTTTTCTCCTCCTATTATACCTTTTGAAAAGATAACTTTTTATGTGAATAATGTTTCTTATCTGTAAAACTCACAGTTTCTATTCCTTCACAAAAACTTAAATCGCCATCGACAACCGTACTACCTACAAAAGAAAAACAATTTAATTTTTTAAAATTTCTTATAAAATCTATCGTCGGTATATCTCCACAGTCTAATAAACGTAATACTTCTAGAGACTCTAAATATCCAATACTACAAAAAGCTTCTATATTTTTACACATCTCGACTTCCAAATTAGTCAATTTCCCACTTGTATATTTTAAATATTCTAGTGATTTTAATGTACGAAGATAATATAATTGCAAAGATTTTAAGTTTCTAAAACTTTCAATTCCGCTAAGTGAATCAATTCTTGATTGAGTAATTTTAAGGTATTCTAAATCTCGTAATTTTTCTAATTCTTTCAAATCTCTATTTTTAGGATTGTATTTCCATAAAAAAAGTGATTTTAAAGTACACACTTCCTGTAAACCTGTTATCTTTTTATCACAGTACATACTTAAATTTTCTAAGTTTTTTACTCTATCCAACTCTAATACGTAATTAGAATCAACTATTGCTAAGTCTTTAAGATTTTTTAAATTGTATACACTAGATACATCTTTTAAAAACATGTTATCTAACATTAAATGTGTAATATTTTCACACTCATTCAAAAAGTTAATATCTTCTAGTTCATAGTACATATCAGATATTTGCACTCCAGAAATATTAAATCTATTAATATATTCGATACATTCACCTAAGTTTTTTTGAGATACTAATACAGTTTCCCCGTCTATATCTTCTCTAACATAAAAACCATTTTTATATTTTAAGTTCATAAACTACTCCTCAACTATATTTCACATAACAATAAGATAGCACAGTAAAACAAAAAAGAGGTCATCCAAAAGACATTTTTGGACGACCTCCTATTATCGGTAGGTTGCTACTATTATCGTTTTTTATTATTAATTCATTTTAAATTTATTTATAATACTACTCTCCTAAATAACAAAATCCTCCGGAATAAACACCTTCACTTCTCTCGGATGTACGTATACAAACTCACCTGTTTGAATGCCTAGCTGTCTAAACTGCTCTTTACTAATTTCTGCTTCTAGATACTCATCTGTTCCGTCGCGCTTCAATTCTACATATACGACAGGGCCAACTGCGTGAGAGTATGTTACTTTCGCCGGGATGGCATCTATACTTTGTTTCGTACGATCGATTGATAGGTGATGTGGTCTTACGTATCCCACTCCGTCTACGTTTGAAACGTGCTTATGCTCTGGTGCTTCTAGCTCCACCGATCCTACATTTAGTTTACCTTTATGAACGCGGCCGTGAAATAAATTCACGTTTCCTAAAAAGTCGTATACGAACGGACTTGCTGGTTTTTCATATACTTCTTCCGGCGTTCCCATTTGTTCAATGCGTCCTTCATTCATTACAACGATGCGGTCCGCAACGTCTAACGCTTCTTCTTGGTCATGCGTTACGAATACGCTTGTAATTTGAAATTCGTCATGTAGTTTCCGGAGCCATCTTCGCAATTCTTTCCGCACTTTTGCATCAAGTGCACCAAACGGTTCATCTAGCAATAAAATTTTCGGTTCGACTGCAAGTGCCCGGGCTAGTGCGATACGTTGGCGTTGTCCGCCAGATAATTGCGCTGGATAACGTTTTGCGAAACCATCCATTTTTACTAGTTTCAATAGTTCTGTTACTTTTTCTTTTATTACTTCAGCTGAAGGTCGTAAGTTTTTCTTTCTTACTTTTAAACCGAAAGCGACATTTTCAAATACATTCATATGTTTAAAAAGTGCATAGTGCTGGAAGACGAAACCGACTTGCCGGTTTTTCACGTGAATATCAGTTAAATCTTCCCCATCAAAAGAAATCGAACCTCCATCCGCTTCTTCTAGGCCTGCAATAATTCGTAATAACGTCGTTTTCCCAGAACCTGATGGGCCTAATAAAGCGACCAGTTCTCCTTTTGGAATATCTAAATGAATGTCTGTCAGCGCTTGAAATGTACCATATTGTTTTGATACATTTTGAATTTGAATACTCACCGCACTCACTCCTTATTGTCGTTTTTCCATTCTCCATTCAATCCAGTTTTTTATAACGAGCGTAAAAACTGCGATGAGTGACATTAAAGTCGCCACAGCGAACGCTGCTGAAAATTGATATTCATTGTACAAAATTTCAATATGAAGCGGCATCGTATTTGTCATGCCGCGCACGTGACCAGATACAACGGAAACGGCGCCGAATTCACCAATGGCCCGGGCATTACATAAAATCATGCCGTATAAAAGGCCCCATTTTATATTAGGTAATGTAACGCGCCAAAACATTTTCCATCCGCTTGCGCCAAGTGATAGAGCCGCTTCTTCTTCACTTTTCCCTTGCGCCTGCATAACCGGGATTAATTCACGCGCAACGAATGGAAACGTAACAAAGATCGTCGCAATGATAATACCAGGGACAGAGAAGATGAGCTTTATCCCGTGTTCCATTAACCATCCGCCAAGATTCGCACGAGGTGTGAAAAGTAAAACGAATACTAATCCTGCAATGACTGGTGATACAGCAAACGGCAGTTCAATAAGAGATAATAATACTTGCTTTCCTTTAAACTGAAACTTCGTAATAAGCCAAGCTGCTGCTATTCCGAATATCGTATTCAGCGGTACAACAATTAATGCAACGAGAAGTGTTAACCTGATTGCCAAAAATGCTTCTTGATCTGTTACAGCGGCAATATATACATCAATTCCTCGTTCGAATGCTTTCATAAAAATTGTCACGAGCGGCAGTAATAGAAAGAGAGATAAAAATAAAATTGTTATCGTAATGAATAAAATTGGTACAAACTTAAAGTCTTTTTTAGCTGATACGCTTTTTACTATTTTCTTTTCTAATAATGTTGGTTCCATTTTCTCCCCTCCTATTCGCTTTTCAGTTCATGCCTTCTGCTCCAAGTTTGAATCATATTAATAAATAGTAGGAAAAAGAGAGAAATAATAAGCATCACAGCCGCTACAGCTGTTGCGCCTGCATAATCATATTGTTCTAGTTTCGTCATAATCATAAGCGGTGCAATTTCTGTTTTCATCGGCATATTACCTGCAATGAACACGACAGATCCATATTCCCCTAACGCCCGAGCAAAGGCGAGTGAAAAACCAGCAAGCAAGGCCGGGAATATTTCTGGCAAAACGATTTTCACAAATATTTGAAAGCGTGATGCCCCTAAACTAGAAGCTGCTTCTTCTACTTCTTTATCAATACTTTGCAGCACTGGTTGCACCATTCGAACGACAAAGGGTAAGCCAATAAACGTAAGCGCCACAATAATGCCGAGCTGGGTAAAAGCTACTTTTATATGAAACACACTAAATATTTTTCCAATAAAGCCATTTTCCGCATAAAGCGTCGTAAGTGTAATACCAGCTACAGCAGTCGGAAGAGCGAATGGTAAATCGATTAATCCGTCTAATAACCGCTTCCCTGGAAATGTGTAGCGAACGAGTACCCAAGCAATTAATAAACCAAAAATGGCATTTACGATTGCCGCTGCAAGTGAAGTTGTGAAACTTACTTGATAGGAATGCAACACGCGCTCACTCGTTATAACCCCAGCAAACTTCTTCCAGCCTAGCTGCGAAGTTTGAATAAATACGATAGAAAGTGGTATAAGTACGAATAAGCTCATATACAGCATTGTAAATCCAAGAGATAATCCAAACCCTGGTAAGACACGCTTCTTCCTCATATAACGTCACCTCATCCCCCCTTATTTTTTATACATTTGATCGAATACGCCGCCATCATTAAAATGCTTTTCTTGTGCTTTTTTCCAGCCTCCAAATAGTTCATCAACTGTAAATAATTGAACTTTCGGAAATTGTGATGCGTACTTTTCTGCTACTTTTTCATTACGAGGGCGATAAAAGTTTTTCGCCGCAATTTCTTGCCCTTTTTCTGAATACAAATATTCAAGATATCCTTCTGCTACTTTTTTCGTTCCTTTTTTATCAACGACTTTGTCTACAACTGCTACTGGCGGCTCGGCAAGTATACTAATCGAAGGTGTTACAATTTCGAATTTATCTTTTCCAAGTTCTTTTTGTGATAATAACGCTTCATTTTCCCAAGCGATTAACACATCACCAATTCCTTTTTCAACGAAAGTCGTCGTTGCCCCGCGTGCTCCTGAATCTAGTACTTCCACGTTTTTATAAATTTGACCGACAAACTCTTTCGCTTTATCTTCACTATTGTTATATTTCTTCAGTGCATATCCCCACGCCCCTAAATAGTTCCACCGTGCTCCCCCAGATGTTTTCGGGTTTGGTGTAATGACAGACACACCTTTTTTCGTTAAATCATCCCAATCTTTAATTCCTTTCGGGTTTCCTTTTCTAACAAGAAATACAATCGTTGATGTATACGGAGTAGAATTATCCGCAAGTCGCTTCTGCCAATCTTCTGCTAGTTGTTTCTTCTTACTAATCGCGTCAATATCATAAGCGAGCGCTAGTGTTACAACGTCTGCTTCTAAGCCGTCAATAACGGAGCGTGCCTGACTTCCAGATCCCCCGTGTGATTGCTTTACATTTACTGTTTGACCATGCTTCTCTTTCCAATACTTCGCAAAGTCTTTATTGAAATCCTGATATAACTCACGCGTTGGATCATATGAAACATTTAAAAGTTCGACTGTCTTCTTATCTGCACTTCCTTCAGAATTGTTAGTGGATGTTGCCGAACCACACCCTGACAAAAGGACAAATGCTGATAATAAAACACCTGTACTTTTCATTAATGCTGTCTTACTCCACTGTTTCATATATAAAGCCCCCTTAGTTTGTACAATAGAAAAAGGCACACAATCTATTCACAAAAGTGAACGTTGTGCGCCTTCAGTTTCTCTGATGAGCTTCTATTGTATTCTGTTTGATTTCTTTCCATTTTAATTCCGTAATTCACATGTGTCAACTTGGAATTCAGAATTATTATATAAGAAACTTCATACAAGCTAAAAATCAGCGGGAATGGAATCCCACTGATTTTAGTTTCGATTTATTTCTTTAACTTATCTGTCTTCGCAATAAATTGAGCTGCTTCTGCGCGGCTTACCGATTTATCTGGAGCCCAACCATTATCTGTTCCAACTGAAATATTTTCTTGGATTAAAATATTGGCATACTTCGCGCCCCAATGATTTTTTAAGTCCGCAAATTCTTTTGGTAATTTAATATTTTCATTTCTTTCTAATTTATATGCATTTACTAGCATAGTAGCCATTGATGCACGGTTAATTAGTCCACTCGGATTGAAGTTACCCTGCTCATCACCTTTTACAATACCAGCTTTTTCAACTGCTGCGATGTAAGGTGTAGCCCAATGATTTTGAGCATCGCGGAATGATGGCTTCTCATCTTTATTAATTTCTAACCCTAAAACAGTAGCCAATATTTTTGCTGCTGAACCACGATCGATATTTTCGGCTGGTGCAAATGTACCATCTGGCTTACCGTGTACTGCCTCTTTGTCTACTAAATATTGAACTGACTCTTGTGCCCAAGTCGGTACATCTGAGAACTTAGATTTCTTTTCAATTGCACTCGCATCGATTTCAAACTGCACTTGATATTTATGGTCATATTTAATTGCTGGAATTAATATGTGCATTTGCATATTATATTTTTTCGAGAACTCATCGATTTCAAATTGAACAACTTTCGTGCCATTATTTGTTTTATCTTCAGAGATCACTTTCACATCATGGAATGTCCCTAATTTATTAGTATCTTCTACTTTAAGATACTGGAAATAGCTACTATCTTGAACTGTTAACGTAACGATTTTTTTGTCACCTTGGATTGTTACTTTTGCATTTTTTAAATATGTAGAAGCAACAGATGTTTCATTCGTTTGATCTTTATAAGTTTTTAAAATAACGTCATATGTGCCATCTGCAAGTTTACTAGCTGCCTTCATTTCAATCACATCTGCTTTTGCAATTGGCGCATTGAAACCACTTAGTGGAACTGCTAAAGTTGCGGCTATAACGAATGCATTAATATATTTTTTCTTAATCATTATCAATACGACATCTCCCTTTATATGAATATACCCAACATAACTATCATATTGATAATGATTATCAATGTCAAATAAAAATTTAAACGAATACTACCTATTTATTACATAAATATGCTTTCCGATCATTTTTAAACAATAAATAATGAGCAGTATGCACTTTTCTCTCTAAATAGTCTAATGAATACGTACCCGATGGATCCACTAAATCCCCAATCGCCCCTGAAAGGTGATCAATTACTTTTTGCAATGTTTCTAAGTTCTTCTTTTCATTCTGCATATTCATTTCATCCATAATGTCACAAATAAGATATTGTACTTTCCGTAAGCGTAATTCCTTCTGCTCCACGTATATCTCCTCCTTATTAGTCATATTACGTTTTAAATATATGGGCTTATAGCTTAACCAATTCTAAAAAATAAAGTGAGACTTCAATCAGTAGGAATTTTGTCCATCCAAACTAATCCAGCTTTTACAGGACAAAAAGATATCCATCTCTATACATGTAGTCATAGAGATGGATATCTTTATTTTTACACTTGCAATGCCTTCTCTCTCAAAGCTCTTCTTAACAATTTACCCGTCGTATTCTTCGGCAATTCTGTTAAAAACTCAATGCTCATTGGCACTTTATATTTCGCTAAATGTAACGTGCAGTAATGCATAAGCTCTTCTTCTGTTACGCTCGTTTGTTTCAGAACGACGTAAGCTCGCACTGCTTCTCCTAAGTTTTCATCAGGAACACCGATTACGACAACTTCAGCTACCGAATCGTGAGTGTATAATACTTCCTCCACTTCACGAGGATATACGTTATAACCACCAACTAAAACAATATCTTTTTTGCGATCGACGATATAGAAGTAACCTTCTTCATCCATTTTCGCTAAGTCTCCTGTATATAGCCAGCCATCTTTAATTGTCGCCGCAGTATCTTCTGGCGCATTATAGTAACCCTTCATAACGTTAGGTCCGCGAACAATTAACTCCCCAACTGCACCTACAGGTACTTCTTCCCCAAGTTCGTTCACAATTTTATTTTCTACGTGCCAAATATTCGTGCCAATAGATCCTGGTTTACGAGGACGGTCTAACGGGTTAAAACAAGTAACTGGTGATGCTTCTGATAAACCGTATCCTTCTGAAACGATAACGTCAAAACGTTTTTCAAAGTTTTGCAGAAGCGCAACAGGCATTGACGCACCACCTGAAATACAAAGACGAAGCGTCTTCACATCTTCTGCGCTTGCTTCTTCGAATAAATATAAATAATTGTACATGGTCGGTACACCAGCAAAAATCGTTGGTTCGTACGTGCGACAAATACGGAATACTTCTTTCGGACTAAATTTCGGTAACATTAAAATAGTCGCCCCGTTCACAATCGGCGCATTGACCGCCACTGTTAAGCAAAATACATGGAACATCGGCAGTGCCGCAACGACGCGATCGTCCGCAGTATATTGTAAATACGACGCCACATCGCTTGCATTACTATATAAATTTTTATGTGTTAACATAGCGCCTTTTGGCTTTCCAGTTGTACCTGAAGTGTATAAAATAACAGCTACATCTTCTTCATCTAGTTCAGGACCTTCGTAAGTTACATCTCCAGTTCCTATAAAACTAGTAAACGTTTTCATTTTTTCAGTTTCTGTATGGTTAAAATCTGATGAGGTTTCGCATATGATGATATTTTCAAGTGAAGGAAGTCTTGTTGTAAGAGATTGTATAACAGGTAGAAGGACGTCGAGTACGATGATTGTTTTTACATCTCCATTTTTTAATATGTAATGTATTTCGTCTGCTGTATAAATTGGATTAATCGGAATGACAGTTGCTCCAGCTTTCATCGTTCCGTATAAACCGACTAAAAAATGTGGTGAATTGCCTACAGCTAATGCGACATTGTCCCCTTTTCCAATGCCCATTTTTGCTAAATTGCTAGAAAACCTAGTGACCACTTTGTTTAATTGGTCATACGAGACCGACTGATCCATAAATATGTATGCCGGTTTATCCCCCTTATTTTTTGCCGTTTCAGCCAAAGATTGAACGAGATTCACACAAATCCCACCTTTATAAAATTTAGAATATTTTAAAATTCTAAATTAATTATATTAAAAGAAAATTAAAGTAGCAAGTGATATTCTATTAATCGAATATACATCAACCACTTTATTCCAGAATACTTTAGTAAGATACGAGAATTATATGTAAAAAAACAGGTACAAACATATAGTTAAACTATAGCTAAAATCATTTTAGGATAATATGCACTCATCTTTTCACTAAGTTTTTCAACTTCCTCTTTATTTAAAGCCGTATACTCTCCATACAAATTGAGAGCGTCCGCTCCATTTTCATGCAAGTAGACTGTAACATATAATGTCGGCAATCCTTTATTGTCCTCATCTATCGACAAGACGAAATCTGGCGTTTTACCAACGGTACTAAACGTTTCATTTCTTTTCCATTTCTTATTTTGAAACATAGTTTGTATATCAGCTATCTTTCGTCTGCTATCTGTATGTGTAAAATATATGACATTATCCTTCGCAGGCTTTCCAATAGATAAAAGTGTGCGACTTGAGGACGTTTCATCGTTACAAGCTGTCATTCCGACGACGAAGCTGAGCAGTAATACAACATACATTACCCTCTTCATTTCAATCCGCCTCCTTTTGAATATATATATGCCTTTATGAGGGGCAAATGTCCTGTGATTTTATGGTATATGAAATTATATCGGCGATTTTTCGAATATATCGAACGTAACTCGAAATATATCAGCGATTTTCCAAATATATCGACCGTAACTCAACTTATATCAGTGATTTTTAAAATATATCGACTTACCGACAAAACATGACAATCTACGCAAAAAAGAGGCTGCCCGTTACGGCAGCCTCTCTTATTTTTAGAAGAATAAATGTAAGAAATCTTCTGTTGTAATATTACCGAAATAGCGTACGATATCTACGCCTTCTAAAGCTACAGTGAATGCATCTTTATCAAATTGTACGCCTGTTAGACGCTCTTCAATGTTATGAACATCTAGTGATCCGAAGAAGTCACCGTAAATTTTACATTCTGTTACTGTTCCTTTTTTCACTTCAAGACGAACGTCAACTTGTCCAACTGGGAAGCGGTGTGAATGTTGTAAGTTGAACTTCGGAGATTTTCCGTAGTTCCAATCCCAATTTTGGTAGCGCTCTTCAGAAAGTTTATGGATTTCTTTCCAATCATTTTCTGTTAATTCGTACGTTGGAATTTCTGTTTCTCCTTCGAAAATTGTTTCTAGAAGAAGTTGTCTAAACTCTTCTGTCGTCATTTTTTCGTTTAAGAACTCTGTAATATTCGCAACGCGGCTACGGATTGATTTAATGCCTTTTGATTGAATTTTATCCATTTTCACTTTAAGTGCTGATACAACGTGATCGATTTCAGAGTCAAATAGTAACGTACCGTGACTAAACATACGACCTTTCGTTGAGAACTGCGCGTTACCTGAAATTTTTCTACCTTCAGCTAAAATATCGTTACGACCACTTAGTTCTGCATTTACGCCTAATTTACCAAGCGCTTTCGTTACAGGCTCTGTGAACTTTTTGAAGTTGCTGAAACTATCTCCATCATCTTTCGTAATAAAGCTGAAGTTTAAGTTTCCTAAATCATGATATACTGCGCCTCCGCCTGATAGACGACGAACGACATGAATACCTTGTTCTTTTACGTAATCTGCATTAATTTCTTCTACTGTGTTTTGGTTCTTACCAATGATAATCGAAGGTTTGTTAATGTAGAACAGTAAATATGTTTCGTTAATATCTAAATTCTTCACACAATATTCTTCAATTGCTAAGTTTATTCTAGGATCTGTAATCCCTTTATTATCAATAAATAACATCGTATCACCTCATGAGTTCCAAATGTAACCACTATGCGCTAGCGTAATATGGCCACTGAAAATTTGTTTTGCTTCTGTTACTAAATCAGATGGGTTGCCTGTATGCGGTAAGTGCGTTAATAAAAGTTCTTTTACATTTGCATCTTTCGCAATACTTGCTACTTCTGTACTATTCATATGCCCTGCTTTTGCAGCCTCTTGATGTGCATACATATTACACTCACAAATGAAAAGATCAGCATCTTTTGTGAATGGAATAAATTCAGGAATATAACTGGAATCAGCGCTATATACTACAGCGTCATCGCCAGCTGTAATACGCATCGCAAAGCATGTAACAGGATGAACAGTTTTTAAGAATGAAATGGAGAACGGTCCAACTTGAAGTGTTTCTTCTGGGTTGTACGCGATTCCTTTCGTATGCGGTTCATGTGTTAAAGAATGGAATCCATTCTCATCAAACGTATGACCGTATATTGGTAATTCCGGTAGTTGTCCCTTCGCCCCGCTCATAATTAATCTCGCATATTGCAATACCCCAATGTCTGCAACATGATCATGATGATAGTGCGACAGTACAACTGCATCTATATGAGATGGTGTTATATATTTTTGAAGCTGTGCTAGTACACCACTACCACAGTCGACAAGTAAACGAAAACCATCGTGTTCAAACAAATACCCCGACGTTGCTTCTCCCGCTTCTGGAAAGCCGCCCCAAAAGCCGACAACAGTCATCTTCATATGTATCCATCCTTTCTAAAACCGCGTAGGAATGCCGTTTTTCTCCGTACTTGAGAAAGTTTTTTACTTACATCCTACATTGTTAACTATAATCCATTTCCTAAACTTTTTCATTAATTTTCACTTTTGTTATAAAACAGTTGTTGACTTTTGTTTTTTGTACTAATACAATGATAGTAAGAAATGGAAATGGAGGGATTGACATGATCGATCAACCAATGGAGTTTTTCCGAAATTTACCGACGAAAACTTGTGCTCATTGCGGAAAGGAAATTGATGAGCAGCACGAAGCATACCATAACAAATGTGACGATTGCGTTCACGAAGAATAGTAGTTTGTAAACATAAAAAAACCTAGCAGACATAGTCTACTAGGCTAATAACATCTTATCCTTCATCGTTGAACCTTTCACCAAGAGCTCCAGTTCAAACTCATATAATTCTTTTTGTCGATAATTTTTCGTATGGATTTTATCCATCATCAGGTCGACAACTTTTCGGGCCATCTCGTCGATTGGTTGTTCAATTGTCGTAATACCTGGCTCTGTAATCTGCGCTAAAATTTGATTATCAAAACCGATCACAGCGAGATCTTCTGGAATACTCCAACCATGGCGTTTCGCCTCTGAGATAATTCCAGCTGCAACCTCGTCGCCTCCTGCCAAAATCGCGGTAGGATTTTTTTTGTCCTTTAATACTTCATTGAATATTCGTTTTCCATCATCCCAAGAGAAAGCGTTTTCAAGAAAATCGATCGCTTCCACTTCTCTACTCTTTTCAGTAATAGCGCGTAAAAAGCCCATTTTTCGCTGTTGGCTCACTACTTTCGTTTCGTTACCACGGCAAAATATCAGATTACGATATCCTTGTTCTAATACATGATTGGCAGCTATGTATGCACCCTGTGCATGATCGAACTTCACTGTTGGAACATTTGCTTCCTCAATATATTCATTACATAACACGATTGGACCGTGTTGCAAGTATGGCTCCACATTCTCCCATGGATTTTCTAGTGAACATAGAATAATCCCATCTACTTGTTTCGTAGATAATAATTGTAAATACTCCATCTCTTTTTCCGGTAAATATCTTGTTTGACAAATAATCAGTTTATATTTATGTTCAGAAGCAGCAATCTCGATTGCTTCAATAAATCTACTAAAAAAAGGATTTGTAATCCTTGGAACAAGCACCGCAATTGTTTCTGTTTTTTGTTTACGAAGCCTTCTCGCCGCAGAATTAGGAACGAAGCCTAAATGCTTCATTGCTAATTGAACCCTTTTCTTCTTCTCATCTGAAACATATGGATGATTATTGATCACCCTAGAAACCGTTGTCCTTGATAACCCCGCTAATTTCGCCACGTCCTCGATAGTCGACACGAAATTTCCCCCTTTGCATGAAAACGTTTTCTTATCCTGATTATATAGTATATTATTGGAAACTGCAATATAGGTTCTTATGATTTTACTATATTAATATTATACATAGGGAAAAGTCTGTTAATGGCAGGGAATTACACACTACTTTTAGAATTTCACAATAAGAATATGAAAAAAGATGTATATACCATAACGCATATACACCTTCTTACTTAATAAGAATTCTATTCAATATAAAAAGCCATCAATACGTCGTCTCCATATGATCCATCTTCATATTTAATTTGCTTTCTTTGCCTTCCTTCTTCTACAAAGCCAGTTCGTTTATACACTTTAATTGCTCTATCATTAATAGAAACTACGCCTAAGCAAATTTTCTCTAAATCTTTCTTCTCTTTAGCCCAACTAATAAGAAATTCAATTAGCTTCGTACCAATGCCTTGATTACAATACGCCTCCCTAATCCCCATTCCCATTGTGCCTGCATGTCGTAACCGTTCTAGTTCATATCGTTTGAAAACCAGAAAGCCAACCACCTTACTATCTACCTCGTAAACTATATAAAGGTTGCCTTTTTCACTACTTGTCTGTATCTTTTCTCTTTCTGAATCAATATCATTTGGTAATTTATTTGGAGATGATATAAAAAATTTTGTAGTAGTTTCTGATAATATAATTTCTTTTCTAATATCCATAATTGATTCCGCATCAACCTCTTTTGCTAATCGTATCACCGAATCACCTCGTACCTTTTTCTTTTAAAAATAATATTGGAACTATCAAACTAAGAATCTCTAAAACGCTCAATATGCAACATTACATATTGAGAATCTTTTCACTTTTGATACAATATCCTTACATCTATATAAAAGGAATGCATAAAATGAATCCAATTTTAACAGCTGCAAAACAACTATTACATAAAGACGAAGTTATTATATCTACTTTAAATTGTTCACTTACTGGCCATATTATTACGCATAAAGTTCCGTATCCGGGCATGCTACTTGCTACTAATAGAAGACTTCTCTTTTTTAGCCAATATAAAAATACATTAATTGTCGAATTTGAGTATGAAAAAATTGTATCTATAGAAACGAAGAGAAGAATTTTTGACAAAAAAATAATATTTTATTATGAAGATAAATATATAACGGTGGGATACATTACAAGTTCAAATATTGAAGAGTTCATAGACTTACTACAAAGAAAAATACAAGACTAGCGCGGGCTACTAATCGGGCATTTACGGGCTGTTGATCTCCCACCTAGCTTCTTTGCTCCAGCCGCATTTTGAGGTGGGAGTTTTACTGCCCGGCAAATAGCGGGATAAAAGGTGGTTTGTCCATATCCAAACCACCTTTTTCATACAAGCTTATAATTATACTTCCCACCTATCCTTACGCTTTAGATATTTCCTGCATAAACCCAGCCATGCTCGCTAATAAACTAGTGAAAACGAAAAGTACAATAATAAGAGGGATAAGTTTGTCTTTATTTAAATTCGTTATCGTTTTTAAACCTATTCCTAATAAAACGTAATACCAAATATTAAATATATCTATTCTTTGAGCAATTGTATGCAAGATCATATTATCTGTCGCTATTGCACCTAAACCTGTATAAGATATCTCATACCCACTTAGAGAAAATGCAATTAATCCGTTTAAAATCATCCCTAATCTTAATACAAACGAAGCATAAATGATTATCGGGAATGTTTCTTTATAGTTAATATCAACTCCAAAGAAAATCATAATGTTCTTATAGAATATAGGTGCAAAAAGTATAGCTACGATTCCACTGACTGCTGAAAATCCAAATGTAGTAAAGAAAGTTATGTATTTCGGAGCAGTAAATCCCGTTTTATCATGAAACATACTGAGTGCAGGATTATTTAAAGAATTCCAAGACATTAAGGCACTTGAAATTATAATAAGCACAATTAAAAGAGCTAACGGGAAAAATATATTTCTTTGATTCTTCATCCTTTTGAATTGTAGTGTTGGTGAAGTGAATATCCCAATAATCGATGGTTTCCCTGAAATCTCTTCCTGTATAAGACTACTAGCTTGCAAGAAAATCCCCCTTCCTCATTACATTTATAACTCCTCCCACTTCGTCCACACTTCTCTCCCATTTATATGGTACATATTATCCTCTCGATCCATAAAACCGTGCACAATAAACTCTCGTCTAATCGTACAAAAATCATCATGATATTGTTTTATGAATGTATTAATTTCTTTTTCCGTATACTGATTTTCAGCGTTTAATTTGCTAATCAAATGCTCCAACAATACTAATTTTTTCTTCTTTTGACCTGGAATCGATTTTAGGCGGTCCTCTTTATCGAAAAAGTTACGAATCGTCGTATCCCTGAATTTCATTTCACTTTCAGTCATTTTGTTGTCCTCCATCGGTTTTTATGCAATAAAATTTATCGTTTGTCTTTACTATTCTTCTTCATTCTTTTACTTACAACATCCATAAAGTAATACCCGCTAATTAGCACATAGTAAACTAAAAGTATTCCTAGTGCATCTTTCATATTTATATATTTTTCTTTATGAAACAAGATAGGTGAAAGGGCGTAAACAAGAAAGATGATTAGCGGATTTAAGATAAAATAATAAGTAAGATTTCCTTTCATCATATCAACTCCCATGTAATATACTTCTATTCAAATTGTTGCAATTCCTGTTCTTTCATTTAGCCTAAACATGAGATATGGTAAAATTAAGGAGAATATACTCTTTGGAAAGTAAGAACAATTCTGAGTAATATTCAAAAGACCATACACCAAATATGCAATGAATCAAATTTTAAAGGATGCAAAACAACTATTACATCATGAAGAAAATATTTTATCCATTTTAAGATGTTCACTTACTGGCTATATTATTACACATAATGTCCCTCGTTCCGGAGTGTTACTTGCCACTAATAGGAGGGTTATTTTTTATGGACAATCATTCAAATGTTGTAAAAATGCATTGATTGTGGAATTTGAATATAAAAAAATTCTATCCATAGAGACGAAAAGAACATTCTTTGATAAAAAACTAATATTTTACTATGAAGACGAATATATAACGGTGGGACAAATTTTAAGCTCAAATATTGAGGGTTTTTTAAATGTAATACAGAGAAAAAGAATTCAATAAAGTGAAACTTTAATCAGTGGTTGATTTTGTTCATCCCCCACTGATTATTAGCCTACACCAATCGGGATTTTACGGAATAAAATACTTTTCATCTAAAAGAAAAGTACAGTTCACCTTTCTTACAACTGTATTTCTCTCTCATCCACACTTCTCTTAATTTACTTATCACCCTCATTCTCATAACCTATTATTAAAATTAATAAATTTTATATGGAAAATTATGTTACAATTAACTTATACATATTTTGGAGGGAAAATAGTGAAAAAAGCTATTATAGTATTAAGCATCCTATATCTTATTTTAACCGTACATACGGGAGCTGTTCTTTTAGGAAAAGAAGATTATAGAGGTGCTATCAATACATTAAAAGAAACGAAGGAAGTCTCTTCATTTCAATCTGCACAAGACGGTGTGATTTTATTAAAAGGAACATTAACTACCGCGCAACCTATTACAGAGGAAAAACTTCAAAATAAAGAATTTGCACTTCTTGAAATTAATACATATAAACGACGAAAGGCAAATTGGAAAAACATTGATACCGAGCAGCATATCTCAAAGCAGCTCTTACTAAACAATGAAGCTCTTCCTGCATTAAAAGAAATCCGCTTCTCAATGGAACCAATTACACTGTCAGGAAAAGATATTTCCGCCGAAGATTACTCACTAAAAAAGGATGATACTCAATTAACAATTAAAGGTAAAGGATACCGATACACCGGAATAGAAAACAAATCAGACGTTCTTATTTTTGGCATAAAAAAAGGTGATACGTTTGAAGGTTATAGCGGCTCTGAAATTCTAATAGGAAAAACAAAAGAGGACATTGCCAGCAACATGAAACTATATACTTTTGCTGAAAGATATGGTCCATTTGTTTGGATTGTAGCTACAATTATTCTTATAAGTATTGTTATATACTTGTTCCGTAAAAATAGAAAAACAAATGAACTTTCTCAGCCAATAAAACAAGACCATTAAAAAAGGCACCATTTCGGTGCCTTTTTTATATTTCTTATTTATGCTTCAATCGATTGATTTTCAGCAATATTTTTAAATTGTCGTTTGTGCATCCACGTTAATGAAGCAATTGTTCCAAGTGATAATACAACGATAAAGATCATGAGTATCCCAATATTTTGCCACATGAAGTTAAAGTCTCCGCTTGATACGACTGCTTTCAATCCTGATACCGAGTATGTCATCGGTAACCAAGCATTAAATGGTTGTAAATACTTCGGAATCAACTCTAGCGGGAATGTTCCAGCACTTGTTGTAAGCTGAATAATTAATGTGATGATGGCGATGAAACGCCCTGCGTCACCGAATGCTGTTACTAAACATTGAATTAATGAAATAAACGCTAAGCTCGTAACAATACTAAAGAGTATAAAGTATGGAATACTTTGTACTTCTACACCTAACCAGAACAGTAATATGACATCTGCTACTATTGCTTGAATAATACCGACTGATAGTAAAACACCAAACTTACTAATAAACCAACTAAATCCTGATTTGGGAACGCCGACTGTATCGCGTAATGGGTATACGATAGATAATAGTAATGCCCCAACGAATAAACCGAGTGATAAGAAATACGGTGTAAACCCAGTTCCGTAGTTTGGAACTTCCGCTAGTTTCTCTGTCTTCACTTTTACAGGGCTTGCAAACATATCATACGTTTTATCCGTTCCTTTTACTTCTCCCGTTTTTTCTGCGCCTTCACCAAGCTTCTCAGCAAGTTCACCTGAACCGTCGTTTACTTTTACGAGTCCGTCAGTCACTTTTCCAGAGCCGTCTGCTAGTTTATTTACTCCGTCGATTAGCTGGGTTGAGCCAGTTGACATTTTATTTAGGCCACCATTTAGAGTACCTAAGCCAGTTGTTACTTGACCCGAGCCATCTGCTAATTGCGTTATTCCGCCTGTCATTTGACTTGCTCCTACAGATAATGTGCCTAAACCGCCTGTTACTTGGTTTGATCCATCTGCCAATTGATTTATTCCGCCTGCCATTTGATTTGCTCCTGCAGATAATGTGTCTAAGCCACCTGTTACTTGACCCGAGCCATCTGCTAATTGATTTATCGCATCAATTAATTGACCGGATTCGTTTTTAAATTTATTTGCGCCTTCTTTTGCTGCATTTAAATTCTTACCAAATCCTTGGAAATTTTCAACAAATCCTTTTTGTCCACTGGCTAATTTCTCAATACCATCCGTTAAAGATTTCAATCCCGCTGTATTCGGTAATTTGTTTTGCGCATCACTTGTTGTTTGATGTATTTCGCCTTTTAATTGTTTTACTTCTTCATTTAATTTATTTGTTCCACCTGCTACTCCGGCAGCTTTCTGCTGAACCGTCGCTGTACTTTTTGCCGCATTTGTTATATATGGTTGTAACTGCTCTTGATATTCTTTTGGTAAACTCTCGATTTGTTTTTGTAAATTTGCAACATCTTGCGCTGCAGTTTTTGCATCCCCTGCTGTTGATTGAGCGACTTCATTTAACTGACTTATATTTTCTCCAGCACCATCTATTTTCTGATTTACCGTATTTAATATAGTAGGAACTTTCGACTGCATTTCCTCTAAGCCTGCAACAGAATTTTTCACTGTACTATTTAACTCTTGCAAACCCTTTTCAATGTTTTGAGAAACTCCCTCTAATTCACTTTGTCCTTCGGCAAGTTTTTCCATGCCAGTTGATAATTCATTCGTTCCTGTTTTTAATTCACCTGTTTTACTTACTAATGTATTCAAACCTGCCGTTACTTTCTGAGATCCATCTTGTAATTTCCCTATACCTGTCTGCATCTCACCTGTTTTACTATTTAACGTATTTAAGCCTGCTGTTACTTTCTCGGATCCATCTTGTAATTTCCCTATACCTATCTGCATCTCACCCGTTTTGCTATTTAATGTATTTAAACCTGCTGTCACTTTTCCGGATCCATCTTGTAATTTATTAGATCCATCTGCTAATTTCTGAACTCCATCTTTCATCTCTCCAGACTTCCCTTGAAGTGTATGAAGGCCATCCGTCACTTTACTTGAACCATCATGTAACTCACTTGATCCGTCGTGTAGTTTATTTGCCCCTTCTGCTCCATCTGCTAATCCTTTTGAGACGTCTTTAATGGAATCAAACATTTTCTCTGCATATGTTTTCGTTAACGTGCTTGATACTTCACCTTTAATTTTTTCAATGGCTGTTCCGCCAATTTGTGAAGATAAGAAGTTCAAGCTTTCGTTTGGAATGTATTCTAAGTTTAATGGTTTTGGATCATCTTTTAATAACGTTGTAGCATTACTTGAGAAGTCATCTGGAATGCGTACTAACATGTAATACTTTCTACCTTCCATTCCTTTTTTCGCTTCTTTTTCACTTACAAATTCCCATTTGAAACTTGTATTATCTTTTAAGTTATCAACGAGCCGATACGATAAACTTAACTAAATCTATACAATTCAATCAAATTTACACAAGTTAGTGCTTCATCGTGTTCTCGCAACCCCGAAGGGACGAGGGGTATAACACTCCACACGAGGCAGTATCGTTACCTCCTATTATCAAGCATTTATTTTACCCATCTTGATAAATTTATCGCAGCATTTACATCCCTATCGTGATGGCTATTGCATGAAACACAACACCACTCACGTATTTTTAAACTCCACTGTCCTTCTGGTTGAACTGAATGGTCGTATTTAACTCCGCAACATGAACAAATCTTGCTTGAGGCGAACCATTTATCAGCTTTTACATACTCAATGCCATACTTCTCGCACTTGTATGACAAACATTGAAAGAAGAAGTTTAATTTTTGAAATGAAAATGCTTTCGATAGTTTTTTGTTTTTTAACAGGTTTGAGATAGGTAAGTCTTCCACAACAATTTTCATTGGTTTGGTTTTCACCAATTTTGCTGTTGCTTGATGGATATGGTTATTTCGGATATTCGTAATTTTCCTAGATAACCGCAGGTGCTCCGCTTTAGCTTTTTCATATCCGGCAGATTGAATTTTTACACCTTTTTTAAATCTCCTAGACATATCTCTTTGCGCTGACTTTTTCCTTTTCAAAAGTTTTTTAACCTTAGCATCTTTATTTATATTTCGTTCTTTCATACCATTAGAAGCCACAAACAGCTCTTTTAAACCAACATCCACACCAATCGACTCATTGGTTAGCTCTTGTAATTCAAAGTCTTCTTGGAACCCTACACTAATCCACCAGTGACGACCATCAAATGTAACTCTTGGATTGGATGGCTTTTTGTTTCTTGGTAGTTGTTGGCTTGTTTTCACTTCTCCAATAGACTGAATATGAACTACTTTCTTTCCTATAATCAGTCTTTCATAATTGGCATAAAATCCTTGGATTAAATCTTTTTTGGATTTATAAGAAGTGTGATAACCATTTTGGTACTTTTCGAACGAATTTTTTCGCGCCTTGTCAAAATCTTTTGAAGCCTGTTTGGGAACTTGTGCGTTGATATTTTTTAACCACTCATATTGCTTTCGCTTCTTGATCTTTGTAAATCGTTTCTGTAAAGCTAACTGTGAAACAGATTTTCCAAATAGCTTATAGTATCTATCACTCATTCTTTTACAATAGTTATAAGCAAATCTTGCAGCTCCAGCATGGTTTCTAAGCACTTTTTCTTGTTCAGGCGTTGGAATCAGTCTGACTTTCTTCGCTAATATCATCAGAATTTAACTTCTTTAATGAAAGATTTGTTCTTCTGAATAGTAGCGTGTTCCACCAGCATTCTCCTGAGACTACCAGGATACAAACCTGTTAATTCCGATACTTGACTAACTCGTGAAAATTTCATTATTATTCTCACCTCATCGAACCAAACATAGCACGTACGTTCGATAAATTCAATAAAGTTTGATAGATTCAATAAAATTTATCTTGTTCAACTAAGGGCGCAATTCCTTAGCCAGTTCTCTTATGAACTTCTCATGTTTTCACATGAGCGCAGACTATATGTTTATCTACTTAGAGATAGAGGATTTTTCCATCACCATAGACTTGTGATGTACTCTCGTCAGTTATACGAGATAGTCGTTGAACGTTCATCTTATCCATTTTGACTTAGATGATTCGAGGCGGAAGACCCATTGTTCTAGTGTTTAGGATTTAACCTTGCACCATCTGATTGATTTTTTCTGCTTTCGCGACATTCACGCTCGCCATTTCTAGCCACGTTGTAGTTCAATCAGCTTTAGGGATTGCCCGCAGTTAACCCTCACTACTAGCCAATCACTTGACTAGCAGGGCTTACTGATATATTTAATTAACTTTAGTTTTAATTGGTTAAATAAATCGTAACAGTTAATTACCCTTTTCCGACCTCAATTGGTTTTCCATCAAATACTGCACCTTTATCTAAATTGACTACCGCAACTGGTAAATCATCTAACTGTTTATACGGATCCCAAAAGGCCCATAAAAACATACCCGCATATAAAATCGGTACAAATAAAACCGCAATGATTGGGATTAATATTTTTTTACTTTTTATAATCTCTGCAAATTCTTTACTAAGCAACTTATGCCATTTCATAATTTATCCCCCTTTTTAAAAATGACCAAAATGTATTTTTAGTCATTTCTACCCAAATAAAAAGGCTATATCTGTTCATACATATGCCTTATCCCCGAATTTATACTATGCACATTTTCATCTACATGATTATATTTAACCATCCTCCTTATACGATTGACCAATTTGTTCAATTGGTCATTTTTTATAATATTAAAAGGATTATCTTAATTTGACAATCCTTTTAGTAAATAAAGTTCGAATAATTCCGATATTTTTTCTTTTTCTAACGGTTCATGATTTTTTTCCCAATCAAAAATAAGCGATACGTATAAGCGAAGCATAATAAATGCTGTAATTTCTGGATCACATTTGCTAATTTCACCTTTTTCAATCGCAATTTCTAAATACGATTGAATGACAGAAACGATTTCCACATCTACTTGTTGCATCACTTCTTGTACTTCTTTCGTTCCCATATCACGCTCTTCTTGAATTAACTTAATCATGAGCTGATGTTCTTTTCTGAATTCTAATATGCTATATAATGCTCTATGTACATTTTCAAAAAATGAAATATCTGAACGAATTGCATTTTCTGCAACTTGCTTCATCTCTGTAATTAAATTAGAAATAATTTCACCAAATAGCTCTTCTTTATTTTTGAAAAAAGTATAAATCGTTCCTTTTCCTACATTCGCTAACTTCGCAACTTGATCCATCGTTGTTGCTTTATAACCGAACGCTGAAAAAGACTTTGTTGCAGCTTCAATAATAGAACGTTTTCGATCTATCGCCACATCGTCACCTCCAAAAATGACCAATTGGATGATATAGTCAATCAGTACATCTTTGATATTACCACACGCTTACATTCTATACAAGTTCTCTTTTTTATTATTCCCAGTATAAAAAAATTCCAGTCAAGTTATATCATACTGTCCATAGTGTATCAAAAAGTATACTTGTATGGAAAGCAAGAATATATTCATAATAATTGCTGGCTAGATCACACTAGAAATCTAATTAAATAGACAGTGTTCTTAAAACCAAAAGTTTAAGAACACTGTCTTTTATTTTGACATAGAAAGTAATATTTTCTCCATCTCTTTCTTAGTTAGCTCATCATCGATTATCTCTTCGTATATCTTTGTATCTCTTGTAAAAATATCATTCACTATGACAATTTGATACTCACTATTCTTACCTTGTGCTGGTACAAACATTTTGAGGCCTCTTAACTTACCCTCTCCATGAGAAGATTTATTATATACCATTCCTTTCCCATCTAAACTATAACTTTCTAGATTCTCTTCTCCAGGCATCATGTAGTGTAGTGGATCCTTATTACCACCTACATACATTCTTGACTGATAAATTGTAAAACCATATTTCTCTTTTGTATATTCTGATTTAATAACTAATTCTACATCTCTTCCAAAATATGAATCAGCCCATCCTCTTTTTAACTCATAACCTTCAGTCATATAAGTCGGCTGCTTAATTTGAAATGGTACATGATCTTTCGCTTCTTCTATAGTATATGTTAAAGACTTCTCCAGCTTATCTCCAAGCTGTTTTAATGTCTTCTCAATAGTAGCTAGTCTTTCTTGATCAGCTTTCTTCAAGCGTTCAGGTTTATATTCCTTTGTATCTCCATCATAATTCTCAGGCACATTTTTCTTAACCATTGCTTTTTTATGAATTTCTTGTGCTTCCTTAAATAATTGAACATACTGCTCAAATTCTTCTTTTGTAAAATTCTTTTCTGCCAAATACAAAAAATCTGTATTCCTTTTATATGACTTTATTGACATCCCCCATTCTCTACTTGCATTCTCCGGTGTACCTAATACTGTTTCTATCGCTTTTTCAAAAGCCGCTTTAGATTGCTTTTTTTCTACAACTTTTTCTTTCTGTCTTTCATCCCCCTCAGTTATCCTTGCATTTAATAAGAATCCGCCTGCTATAGCTGCTATAGCAATGATTCCAAGTAAAGAAAGACGATAAGATTTCTTTTGGAACTTTTTAATCATAACGATTCTCCTTTTTAGTGTTCGTTTATTTCTACTTAAATTCACTAAACTTGGTGCTTGATAGGAATAATGTTCTAAAAGGGTAATAATTGTATGACCGTATGCAATTTGCTCCTCTTTATCTATAAAAGTAAGCGCATATGCATCACAGGCTAATTCTTGATCTTCTCGCATACAGAAATAGGCGTACCAAAGAATCGGATTGAACCAATTTAATAGGAGCAAACTATACATAATCCAATTTACCGCTACGTCGTTTCTCTTAATATGAGCTAACTCATGATAAAAGACATATTGTAATTGTTGCTCATTTAATACTTTCATATGTTTTTTTGATAGTAATACTTTCGGACGAAAGAAACTAAAAACAGTTGGACTCGCAATCTTTCCTGCTAGACGTAATGAAACTGCCTTCTTCATTTTCATAGACTGCTTACAGCGATTAAACACTGTAGCGACCTGTTCATCCGTAATATCCGGTTGTTTTTTTATGTAAGAATATAAACGTCTATTTGTAATAAACGTTATGACTGCTAATACGATTACCCCAGCTAGCCAAACATATAGAGCAACTTTGTATAAAGACAATGTAGTCTGTTGTTCCGCACTCGCGTTTACTTCAGGTTCACCATTTTTTGTCACAGTTTCAGAATTTGATTCCAATTCCACTGTATGATTGGTTTCTATGTTCACTATACTCTCAGTAGACGGCATATTTTTTGGAAAAACTTCCGATACACTAGAACTATAAGAAAGTAATGAATAAATACTATAAGAGCTATCTGGTGACCATGGTAAAAGAAGTCTTATCATTAATACGATCCACAGCATATATTGCCATCGGGGCGTTAATTTATTTCTAAATAGTACTTTTATACATAAAATAAATCCAACTAATATGCTAGCCATAAGTGACGTTTCTATAAGCCAATCAAAAAAATGAGGAAGGTATACATTTATAAGCGTGTCTATCATTGTTATCTATCCTTCCTTTTATTCTCCTCGGTCTTTTCATCTAAAATGCGTTTCAGTTCGTTAATATCTTCTGAAGACAATTTTTCCTCTTTTAAAAAATTAACAAGTAATGGCTTAAACGCTGCGCCGCAAAAACGCTTTAGCAAAGATTTTGTTTCAACTTGCAAATAATTATCTTGTGATACTAACGGATAATAAGCATACATACGCCCTTTATCTTGATGATAAGAAACGGCTTCCTTTTGTACTAACCGATTAATTAATGTACGGATTGTTTTCGGTTTCCAGTCCATTTCATCTTCTAGTACTTCTATAATTTCATTCGCTGTTTGTGGAGAGTTAGACCAAAGTACTTTCATAATTTCTAATTCCGCTTCAGATATTTTAGGTAATTTATTTGTCATAGTATATTTCACTCCTTAGTATTACATTTGTAATCTACAATTAAGATTACAAATGTAATACTTAATTGTCAACCATATTTTAGCAAAATATAATTTCAGTTAAACCTTACCTAACAACAACAAAATTCCTCTTTTTCTAATAAATAAATAAAAAAACAAGAAAATCCTTACATTTAATAGTAATATAGAAAGTAGACAGATTTATAAAAATAGTGGAGGCTTTTTCAGTCATGATGCGTGCGCTTCGTTTAAATATAAGGCAAGCTTTTTGTAATCGTGTTTCTTTAATTATTATGTTTAGTGGATTAGCTCTTATTTCTATTTATCATTATTATTATGTAATTCGTTATTTAGGAGACGCAACGAATGGGGCTATAGCAACTGCTTTTAAATGGATCGGGTTTCGTAATAATGAAATGGATATTTATTTATTATTAATGCCTGTTATTGCAAGTTTACCATTTAGTACGAGTTATAATTCCGATAAATCCGATGGTTTCAAAACTTTTATAAGTAAGGAAATTTCCCTATTCTCGTATTCCTTTACAAAGTATATCGTTACATTTTTCTGCGGTGGATTTCTTTATATTTTACCGTTCATTCTTTCTTTATTACTTTGCAAATTAACAATTCCAAATGGAGAGCCGACCGTCGGTACTAGCATGATAAATGGCAACGGAATGTTCGCAGAGTTATATTTCTCTTCTCCCATCACTTATATTTATCTATATATTGGGATTAATTTTTTATTCGCTGGTTTAATGGCCCTCTTAGGCTTAGCAGCGTCCACATGGTCACAAAAGGATTACATGGCACTTCTATTCCCATTGGCAGTTACTTCCATTCCCTTCGTCCTGCTAAATACAATATTCCCTACAATAGGCGGAGCACCTATTCACTTATATGATCCAAAACAACCATTACACGGGATGTCACCATACATTTTACAATGTACATTTTTCTTCCTTGTCAGCTTATTTATGTACATAAAAGGATTACAACGGGACAAAAAAAGATATATGAGAAGACTTCAAAAACGAGATCGATGTAGAAAAGCTTTTCAGCCATTGTAAAAACCTAATTTCCTCACGTTATCTTGGAAATTAGGTTTTTTTATTCATTTACGGCGTACCAGCCAATCCCCACAAAATAACAACAGCCGCAAAATAAATTGCTTTAATAGCTACCACTAAACATAATGCAATAATTGCATATTTACTTAATTCTCTTCTTGCACCGATTAAAGTAAAAATAACCGCCAAACTAAACGTTATATAGGAAGATGCTGTATGTATTAAGTTATACGTAATGTCTAAACTTTGAGTAAGCCCTGTTACATCAGCTACAAATTGGAGCATCACGATCGTACTAAAAAAAATTGCAAGCCGATTCATTAACTTTCCATTTAACCATGCTTGCATCTTTAACCTCCTCATTATAAAAACTGAATTTTTAATCAATTTTAACATGATTTTTACAGAAAAAGAACGCTTAGTATGTTTCTAAGCGTTCCCCTACTTTAAGAAGCCTTCTTCAAATCAATTTGAACAAGTACTGGATCGTGGTCACTTACACGTCCATGTTCTTTCATAATGTTTGAGTTTAAGTGTACAGGGTCTACAATTGTGTGCGGTGCGATGTTATTCGTTACTAAAATATGATCTAACACTTGTGCGTTACCTTCATGAATGTACGTGTAGCGATTCTCTTTCGGCACTGTGTTTAACATATCTTTTAATATCGTTCCCTCTAGTGCTTCTAGTGGTTTAGAGAACTCGAAATCGTTCATATCACCTAATACAACAACTGGCGCATTCGTATTCTTTTTCTGAATACCTTGTACGACTTGATTCACTTCTTGTGCTAATTGAACTCGTTTTTCTTCACTCTTTAATACGAGCGGCTGCACTTTTCCAAATGGCGTTGCATCTCCTAATTTTGAGTTTAAGTGATTTGAAATGACAACAACATTTTGTCCTTGGAACGTAAATTCTGCCGCTAACGGTTTACGTGTACTTTCAAATAATGAATTTCCATCTCCAATACGAACAACATTTTTATCTAGTAACTTCGGTACTGCTGCTAATTTCACGCGTGATGGATTATAGAAGAAACCGACGCGAATGTTCGCCCCTGGTGCCCCTCCGTCTTGATTATTGTTCGGAGCAATTTCTACATATTCATATTTCGGCCCACGTATTTCTAATACCGCGTCAATTACACGTTTTGCGCTTAAAGAAGCATCTGTTGTACCGTCATTAATTGATCCATTATTATCTTGCATCTCTTGGACGCCGATAATATCAGGCATTTTTAAATTATATTTAATAGAATAAGCTAACGCTTTTACTTTTTCATCTGTTGTTTCTTTTTTGTTCGCTGAGAAGTTTTCAATGTTATATGTAGCAACTGTTAACTTATCAAGACGCGGCTGAATATTTGCCCCTACTTGCTTAAATCCGCCGTCCACTACAGATGGTAATTCCGTTACTGGCGAAATGCGGTACGAACCGTAGTCATATCCTACTACGCCTGTTATATCTCCAGTGAACGTATCCCCTACTTTCGCGACATAATCACGAGGTACTTTTACAGAAAGGCGCTCTGGATTTAATTGCTCTTTATCTAATAAAGGTGTACCATACTTCGTTACTACTTTATCTCCGCCATTTTTTACTGTTACATATAAATTACCGTTTTTCTGCGGAGCGATAACTTTTGGTGTTGGCATCGTAACGCGCATACCTTCTACACTTTCATAAAAGTCGATTGCATCTTCATTTGGATCAAATAGACCGAATGCATCATTATCAATAATTTGATTTGGGATTTTCACTCCGTTTTCTCCTAATACAATCGGCGCGGGTAAAGGTTGATCTTTTGCGATTACTGCAACGCGACTCGCCTTAATTTCCGTCGTCGTTAAGTCTGTTTCAAATCGCTCTGCATATCCAGGCCCAACATATTCTTCTACTTCTCCATCAACTTGGACAAGATCTCCTATTGCTACATTCGTATCTTTTTTGTATACGTAAATACCTTCAGAAGTAGCTGGATCATTATCCGGCTGATTATCTTCTATATAAAAACCATTTTTATCAAGCGCTGTGACAACGCCTTCCACATTGTTTACTTTCTTCCCATTGTAAGGAGAAATATGTGATTTCCCTTGAATATCATGAATACGAACTGGTTCATTTGTTACGATTATAAATGAAAATGTCGAAACTGCTGAAGAAGTAAGCCCTTCTTTTTCAGCGATTGCTTTCACTACACTATTTTCATTCACTACAATTTGTCCGTTATAACGAACACTTTTATTTGTAGGATTAGAGCCATCTAACGTATAGTAGATTGTTGCTCCTTCTGTATTCGTTGTTAATGTTACTGCTGTTCCTTTTGCAACTTCCCCACCATTTGGTGATGCAACTACATCGCTAACGCGGTTTTGTTCTTCTCCTTGAAACTTATGAGCTGTTACTGATTTTAAACCTGGGCTACCGAAATATAACTCAAGCGTCCCTGTCAACCTAACTTTCTTCCCGATATTTTCAGGATGGTCTTTCACATTTACTGCCGATCTCACATCGCCTTTTGGCAATTGAACAGGCATGATTTTGTCTGGATTCGTTTCGTTTGGCGAATCGGCAATTGCCACGTTTGTGTCGTCAAACTTAGCCGGATCTTTCGTGTATTTAGAAGGACTTTGCGTATACCCAACGATATATCCTTCCACTATCCCCTTCGTTTTCCCTTGCTGCTTAAATACTTGAATTGCTTTTTCTACTGACATAGAAGTAGTTTCTTCCGCCTGCGCTAAAGTTCCAGTAAATGAAAGCAATAACATCAATGATAAAAAGACACTTAATAATTTCTTCACAGCCATTTCCCTCTCCCTATTTCATATTTTCTCAACATTTCTATCATATCAAATGATTCGTTATATAGAACTATATTTCGACAAGTTTTACACAAAATTTATTTAATTTACAAGTTTTCAAACTATAATACAAAATAACTTATATAGCTTTATTGACTAAAGGTATTTTATCCAATAAACAAAACGCCTTCAATATAATTGAAGGCGTTTTGTTTGAAATATTTTAATGTGCGACTAATTCAGTCTCCATTACTTTCTCTAAATGAGTTAGCACACACTTTGCAGCTCTCTCACCTTGCTCAATACAAGCTGGAAGACCAGAACCAGCGTAAGAACTACCTGCCAAATACACACCTGGCAATTCTTCCTCCATAAATGTTGTGAGCTTTTTCATTCGCTCTTTATGGCCTACTGTATATTGAGGCATCGCTTCTTTCCAGCGGCTTACAATTGTAAACTCTGGATCCTCTGTAATATCCATTGTCTTTTGTAAGTCTTCGAGTACGAGCTGCACAATTTCTTCGTCAGTTTGTTCAACAATCGCTTCATCACCTGGGCGTCCGACGTAACAGCGAAGAAGCGTTTTTCCTTCTGGCGTTGTATGTGGCCATTTTTTGTGTGTCCACGTACACGCTGTAATCGTGTAATCACTATTTCTTGATACGACAAATCCGGTACCTTCAATATCACGCTGAATTGCAGACTTTGGGAAAGCAAGTGCCACGTTTGCAACTGATGTAGACGGAATGTTACGGAAGAAACGAAACTGCTTATACTGCGCAAACATAGATGGCAATACTTTATGCGGCGTCGCAACTACAATCGCGTCTGCTTCCATTTCTTTTCCGTTACTAAGCGTAATCGTATAGCTATCACCAAGTTTTGCAACCTTTTCGATACGAGTTCCCTTCATTACCATATCATTAGGAATCTTCGCTTCAAGAGATTCTACTATAGATTCTAAACCGGTTTTCACAGTTTTAAAGATTCCTTTTTTCAATTCAGCCTTCTCTTGCTTTGGAGCGAGCGTACGCATACCAAGTGAAATACTACGGTGCTCCTGTTCAATTTGATAAATTTGAGGGAATGTTGACATTAAACTCATTTCATCAATATCCCCTGCATAAATACCAGATAATAATGGCTCAATTAAATTTTCAACGACTTCATTTCCAAGGCGATGCCTGAAAAACTGCCCGAGTGATTGATCAGAAACTGGTTTTGATCTAGGCATTAATAAGTCAAAACCAGCTCTTAGTTTACCAATTGGGGAGAACAATCCGGAAAATAGAAACGGCGTAATTTGCGTTGGAATTCCCATCATTGAACCGCTCGGCATTTTATGTAACCGATTGTTTACGAGAACGAACGATTGACCGGCCTTATTATTTACAAGTTCAGCATCAAGTCCTAATTCTTTCACTAACTTAGCTGCGCTCTTTTTTCTTGCTAAGAAAGAATCAGGGCCACGTTCAATTGTAAATCCATCTTTTTGAACGGTTTGAATTTTCCCGCCAAGTTTACCAGACGCTTCTATAAGCAATGCATCTATCGGCAAGTTTTTTTCACGAATTTCTTTTTGTAAGTTATACATTGTTGTCAATCCTGTGATGCCACCGCCGATGATCACAACTTTTTTCCTCAAGTAAGCTCCCCCTTTCTACTTACATTACAGATTCTTTTTTCTTTAATACAACATCTGCTAAACAGTCGATAAATGCGTCCGATGCGTTTGGCATTTCTGGACGATAATATTTCGCGCCAATTTCATCCGTTACCACTTTACACTCAAAGTCATTGTCATATAAAACTTCTAAATGTTCCGCAACAAATCCAACTGGTGCATATACGAATGAATTGTAGCCGTACTTTTCATTTAATTCTCTCGTTAAATCTTGTACATCTGGACCAATCCAAGGATCTGGTGTATTTCCGGCACTTTGCCAGCCAACTGCATAATTTGCTACTTCAGCACCACGTGCAATATAGTCAGCTGTTTCGTTTAATTGATCTGGATATGGATCGCCAAGTGCGATAATTTTTTCTGGTAAGCTATGTGCAGATACGATTAACACTGCTTTTTCACGTTCTGCTTCTGACATACCGTTATATATACCTTTCACTGCATCGACCCAATACTGAATAAATTTCGGTTCTTTGTACCAGCTATCGATGCCGTGAATTGTTAAGTTCCCAAGTTTTCCTGCTTCTTCTTGCGCTCGTCCTACATACGACTTCACGCTAAAAGTAGAATAGTGAGGGGCAAGAACGAGTGCAATTGCATCTTCTATTCCATCTTTATGCATAGCTTGTACTGCATCTTCAATGAACGGTTCAATATGTTTTAAACCAAGATACATGTGGTACTCTACTTCATCTTGAACTTCATTTAAACGCGTTTCTAACTTTTTAGCTTGCTCTAATGTAATAGTAGCTAAAGGAGAAATACCACCAATTGCACGGTAACGCTCTGTTAAATCTTCTAGCATTTCAGGACTTGGCTTTCTTCCTCTGCGAATATGTGTATAGTAACGTTCAATATCTTCTTCTTTATATGGCGTTCCGTATGCCATTACAAGCAAACCAATTTTCTTTTTCATACAGACAATCTCCTTTACTTCGCTAACTGTTCTTTAGAGTACTCATGAATAAATGTAGTTAAGCGTTTTAATGTATCTGGATTTACTTCTGGGAATACGCCGTGACCTAAGTTAAAGATATAACCTGGCTGCTTCATCCCTTGATCTAAAATACCTTTTACATGTTCTTCAATAACAGGCCAAGGTGCTAATAAGAATGAAGGATCCATATTTCCTTGTACCGCCTTGTGAACACCACGTGCGCGTGCTTCTTCAATCGGTAAGCGCCAATCTAAACCTACTACATCAAGCGGTAAGTCGTGCCATTCATTCACTAAATGTGCAGCACCTACGCCGTGCATAATCATTGGAACACCCACCTTACGAACTTCTGCAAAAATACGCTCCATCGCTGGTTTAATAAATATACGGTAATCCGCTACATTTACTGCTCCAACCCAAGAATCGAAAATTTGAACCGCTTTTGCTCCTGCATTAATTTGCGCTTTTAAATATGTAATAACCATATCTGCAAGCTTATCCATTAAAGCGAACCAAGCTTTCGGCTCTGCATACATAAACGCTTTCGTATTATGATAATTACGAGAAGGACCGCCTTCAATCATATAGCTTGCTAACGTAAATGGAGCTCCTGAAAAACCAATTAACGGTACATCTAACATTTCTGTCGTTAATAAACGAATTGTATCTAGTATGTACGGTACGTCATCTTCTGGATTGATTTCCCCTAATTTTTCTACGTCTTGTAAAGAACGGATTGGACTATCGATAACTGGACCAATGCCAGATTTAATTTCCACATCAACACCAATTGCAGGTAGTGGTGACATAATATCTTTATAAAGAATTGCTGCGTCTACGTTATATTGATCAACTGGCAACTTTGTAACGTAAGCGCACAACTCTGGATTATGTGTAATTTCAAATAAAGAATATTTCTCTTTTATCTTTCTATATTCCGGCTGTGAACGACCTGCTTGACGCATATACCATGCTGGTACATACTCTGTACGTTCCCCCCTACATGCTTTTAAAAATGTCTCATTTATAGTTCTTACCAAGACCCTAGCTCCCTTCCTTACCAATGCTTTTTCTTTAAATATGCTCTATTCCGATATTTATCTTTTTTTACTATACAGCTTGTAAAAACAAAATGCATAACATTATGTACGTTGTTCATTAAATTGACACAAACGTTCGTAAAAACGTTTACTATTTTCACAACATTCTTATTATAGCACAGAGAAAAACTACGGTTTAGCTACTTTTGACTTTTCTCCTTCACGGTTCGTTTGTGTGTTATATGGCACAACGTAAAAACTTGGTTTTGAGAATATATTAATAAACTTCTCCTCATATTTCCCTGTTCCTTTTGCCGTTCCAACGTGAGTATGAATTCCTTTTTCAACTTTATAAATCCGATACATAATTCGCTCATCAGGAAGCGGCGTCCAGCTTAGTTTCATTGCAAATAAACCGAAAGGACTAAATGCTAGTTTTGCTTCCACGTTTTGAATCTTATCTAAACGAATTGGCAGTCCAATTGTTTCAACACCTTTTGGCCTATGAAAACTCGCTTTATCTTGTATGTTTGCTTTCGTTAAAATCTTTTTAAATAACATCGTTGCAGATGCATTTCCATCTTGTAATTGATGCTCTTTATCGGTGCGGTCATAGCCAATCCAAACTGCACCTACTAAATTCGGTGTATATCCAACGAACCACATATCACGCGCACCATTGTCATCATTCGGCAATGAAGTTGTGCCTGTTTTTCCAGCTAAAGCTCCATTATATACGCCAGCTTTCGCCGTACCTTCTTTCACAACTCCTTCAAGCATTTTTGTCATATACCATGCCGTTTGCTTCGAAAAGACTTTCGTTTCAGCTTTTGATGATTCTCCAATGACTGCTCCGTGTCTATTTAACACTTTATCGATAACGTGCGGTTCGATAATATTCCCGTTTGCTAAAAAAGATCGGTACATTTTGACAAGATCAAATGGAGACACACCATTTTTCAGCCCGCCAAGTGCTGTGCTTAAACCTGAGTCCGCAATATGAACATTCCCTTTCTCTAAATATTGCTTTCCCTCATCTACCCCTAATTCATTTAATAAAGATACAGCTGGTACATTTGCTGATTCTAATACCGCATCGTACATCGTCATCTCTTTCGTATACTCATGATTATAATTTCGAGGTTCATAACCTTCAAACGAACTTTTTTCATTCGTTAATAAAGAATATGGATTATATTTCTTCGTCTCAAGTGCAGGTCCATATACGATAAGCGGCTTTAAAACAGAACCAGGCTGCCGCTTTGCAAAAACGCGATTAAGCCCTCTCGGAACATATTCTCTTCCGCCAATCGCGGCTTTAATTCCGCCAGTCTGATTATCCATTAATAAAAATGCACCTTGCGCCCCGTTTTCTTTACCAGGGAAATTTCTCGCATCTTGAAACTGGTTATATGCTACCTTTTGAACTTTTTCATCCATCGATACGACAAACGTATATCCTCCGCGCAGTACTTCTTGATGCGATAAACCATATAAACGCGCCGCTTCATCTATAACCATATCGATATACGGCATATATGCGAGTTCACGTTCATCTGAATTTTTATAAAGAGCGATTGTTTTCCCTTGGTAACGAACACTATCTTCCGCTGTTAAATAGCCTTGTTTATGCATAAGTGACAAAACAAGATCACGGCGCCCTTTACTCTTTTCTAGGGATAAGTACGGTGAATAGCCATTTGGCGCTTTCGGAAGCCCTGCAAGCATAGCTCCCTCTTCCACTGTTAAATCTTCTACATTTTTATTAAAATACAACTTTGCTGCCGCTTGAATACCATATGCCCCATGACCGAAATAAATATGGTTCATATACATTTCAAGAATTTGCTGCTTCGTATATTTTTGCTCTAATTGAAGAGAAATTGCGACCTCTTTCAATTTACGCGTAAATGTTTTTTCGCGAGTTAAAAAGACATTTTTAGCTAGTTGCTGCGTAATCGTACTACCGCCTTCTACCTTCTCTCCAGCTAACGCGTCTTTATAAAGCGCCCGAAATATAGAGGGGTAATCAATTCCTTGATGCTCATAAAAACGAGAATCTTCCACAGCAATAAATGCTTGCTGCACGTACTTTGGAATTTCTTCAATCGGCACGAGCTCTCTATTTTCTACATATAACTTCGTAATTTCTTTTCCTTTCTGGTCAACGATACGTGATGAAGAGTGGAAAACAAGCTGCTTTTCATCCATCATATAGCCACCAGTTAACACAATAAGTTTATAGAGTACAATCGCCACTACGAACGTTGCTACCCCGCCTAATAAAGTCCACTTTGCTTTCTTCATACATCGGCCTTCTTTCCAAATGATGGTACATTTATTATTTGAAAAAGAAGTATCTTTATGTATATAATCTTCGAAGTTTTTTAAGAGAATTGATATAATAGAGACAAACCATAAAGGGGGCATTAAAATGAAGGCTATTATTTCATACGAAACACCTCTAGAACAAGCACATTTCACTGCAAAAAATAACGAAAAAGATATGTTTTATAAAGAAAATACTGAAGAATCTGTGGAATCCACACTTCAGTATGACGTATTAGACGCTGTTGGAGAATTTAAAGGACAACCTGGCTACATCGTTTGTAACAACATTTCTGTAACAGACGAAGGTCGCCCTGTATTTGAAAACCGTTTTAAAAACCGTGCTGGTCTAATCGAAAATGAGCCTGGCTTCCAAGCAATCCGTGTTCTTCGCCCATTAAGTAACGATACATATGTCATCTTAACGATGTGGGAAACTGAGCAAAACTTTAAAGACTGGACAGAATCACGTTCATTCGAAAACGCTCATAAAAAACGTCCTGCACAAGCAGAGGGACAAGCTCAGGCTCAGGCGCAGGCACATCCACATGCAGAACAGCAAAAAAGTATTTTCTCGCGCCCGTCGTTCGTGACTACTTTTGATGTGTTAGTTTAAGTTTCTGAGTTTAGAGACCTCGGTACATGAAATTATATTAGCGATTTTTCGAATATATCGACTTATCGACAAATTGACGACACACAAAAAGGAAACACCATTACACGGTGTTTCCTTTTTCTTTATACCAATTATATATGCGAAGCGCGTCTTCTTTTCTCATATGCTTCACTTTATAGCCATGCCCCGCTACTGATACGGCAGCTGTACATAACTCGTCTTTCTTTTGAAAATAAGATTGATTGTATCCGGCCACTTGAATATGCCTTCTTCGCATGATCCCTGTATATTTCGCGAGACCTCGGTGCACCATTACTAACTGATTGTCTCGTATCATATATCCACCACTTTTATATCTAGCGTATGCAAGTATTGTAAATACAATAAATAGCGGTATAAGAACGAACAACGCAGTATGTTGTTTAAAATATATACTCGCACCAGCGATTGGCACAGCGAGCACAGCGCTTGTAATCCAGCCCATTACGACGTAACGGCGTAATGCAGCCTTCGGTAAATGAACGATTTCCTCTTCTATTTCATATGGCAACTGTAAATAGGCAAGTAGCTGCTGTACATCTTTTTTCTTCATAAAAGGATGTAACATCACTTCATTCCCTGCCGCTTCTATACTTTGAATGACTTCCACTTCGACAGAGCAATAACCGAAAGGCTGGCGGAGAATTCCTTCTTTTACAGTAATCGCTTGAATGCGGTGGAGCTTTAAGACAAACTCTTTCTTATCAAATAACCCTTGCACAATACGAATTTCATTTCCGTTTCGCTCTATTTTAAAGTTCGCATATTTTAGCGCATAACCAGCTGTCGAAACGACCCACGAAACCGCCATTAAAATCGCGGCCATAACGATTAATTCATATACACCGTTATCCATCACATACGCTTCCACTTTATTTATGAGCCATTTTGGAAGGAATTCATTAAACTCTGTGTAAAGGATTACTAACATAGAAAACACTAATCCAAATCTGCCAGATGTAATAGATGCGAATAAAATTTCTTTCGCTGTTAACCGATAAACCGTCTTACTTTCTTCTTCTGCGGGCGCCTCTTCACTCAAAACGCTTCTCTCTTTATGTAATAAAGCAATCAGTTCTTTCGCTTTATCTTCTCTAATACCAGCTAACATCACTTCTGGCTCACTACCGCCGCCCGCTACTTCTATATTTAATTTCGTAAGTCCAAGCATTTGATAAATGACATTAGAAGATGTACTAATATTTTGCACACGGTCTTTATTTAAATAACTTTCCTTCTTCACAAAAACACCGTGTTTTATATGTAAAATATTACTCTCAATCCAGTACACTTTGAAATACCATTTTATAGCTGAAAATATCGCCATAATGGATATAATAAACAAGATGAAAAGATAAAATAAATACCAGGGTTTCACTTGTTCTTCAGGTTTAAACATAACAAGGATAATAAGTGGAAATAAACTAGAAATCCTAATACCTAATAATATCGTGATTGGATGTTGCCTCTTATACATCCTCATCACTCACTTTCGCAAGCTCTCCAATTTGTCTTTTCAACTGCTCTGCTTCTTCCTTCGTTAAGCCTGGAATACTATGAGAAGTTGCCGCTGTTGAAATATGTAATTCTGCTAAATTATACTTTCTCATAATTGGCCCTTGCTCAATCGTTACGTGCTGCACGCGAATCATCGGAATAAGTACGCGCCTCACAACGAACATTCCCTTTTGAATCTCAATCTCTTCTTCATTTAATCTGTAACTATAATAACGTTGACGTAAATTTGGAAATACAAAATAGTCAAGTGGTATGTATATAACTGCTCCTGTCACTAACAATCCAAACAACCAGCCCCACCAGTTAAAGTTAATCATAAAAAAGAAATACGCAATTACAACTGCTAGTATAACTGCCGCCCCAATTAAAGCATGAATTCTCCACACTTTTAGCATATTAGAATGAATCTCCCTCTCTAACGGCTGCATCTCATCACTCCAATTATATGAATTTATTAATTATATATTAGCAGAAAATAAGGCTTTATATACAATTTTGTAAAATTATAGTTATCACGTCATATCGAGCATTTCTTCAAAATTCCCTTCATTAATCGAATAAACATAAAGAAAGAAGAAGCACTAGCATCTCTTCTTTCTACAAATCATTTCTTCTATAATAGCTTTATTATTAAATATAAATTTCTTCTTTCCAACTACTAGATTTTGATTTGACCACAATTAAATTTTCACTTTCCCATTTTAATGTGCCTAGAAATCTTGAATACACCATTTCGTTACCTACCTCTTCCACCAATAATTGATCGCGAATCTTTAAACCCTTTTCATCGTACACCTCACATCGTAGTTGGAAACCTTTAACACGATGAATTCCTTTTAATATCGCTATCTTCTTACGGCTTGGGCTTTTTTTAGGTGTCTTTCCTACTAAAAATATCCCTTCATAGTTTCGTTTCACAATTTCTCCCAAAGACTCTTCGACATACTTTCTAACAATAGATGGTGAGAGAGTAGAGTTTTCTTCAAGTCCGGGGATAACATATTGATGTACTAATTTACAAAACTCATTGTATTTCTCTTCAACTGAATCAAGTGTTAAAAATTTCATAAAATCGTAAGGAACATATACACAAATTTCACCTAAATCTCTATTCACTTTATATGAAATATCAGTATTTTCATTAGCTAAACAATAGACAGTAACTTGCTCAATCTCTCCCAATCCCATTTCAAACTCGTTAATTTTCTTTGAGAAAATTAACTCAAAAATCCTAATTTCATGCACACGCAAATAATGTTTTTTAGGACGTTGTTTTTTCCAATCATAAAATTTTACTCCGAGCACTATAATTCACTCCTTTTAATAAAAAACACTACGAAAATAGTGTAATCTTTTACTTTCATAGCTTCACACATTCATTATATTAAAAATAAAGCTAGTTTTTTATAATTTTTTTGATATAATTACTTACGGGAAAAGGGAAGACATTTATCTTCCCTTGTGTTTTTATTTGCATCTAGTACTTTTGCTAGATGCTTTTTTTATATCATTTTACATAACTTCTATAGTAAGAGGATGATTCTATTGAAAAAATTCATAATTAGTTATTTAACATGCTTACTAGTTTTTTCTTTCATTGTAAATGTTTTACAGTATACACGAGTTCCCAATTTTGCAGATTCATGGGGACCAATTTGGATATCAATCATTATGTATATTATTCTTGGCAGTATCCCCGCTCTTATCGGTTGTTTATTAGGTGAATTTTGTTATAAAAAAATAAAAAGAAGTCATGAATTACAAATCGGCATTCCTTTATTTATACTGCTAGGTATTTCCTACAATCATTTATTCTTTACGTGGTTTAACGACAGAGATTTTCTATCCTTTAATTTAAATGCCTTTCTGGATACTGGCCTTCCTATTACTGTATCATCTTTATTGTTTTATCTTATAAGACGTCGTTAATTCTTTCATCATTGCATAAAAAAATGTTATTACTCTTATTAAATTGAGTAATAACATTTTCATTTAAAAACTACTTAACAAACTGGCTTCCAACTAGCATCCTTTATATCTTCGTTAGTCGGTTTTCTAACTGATTCAACAAAGCATTCCTCGCAAGCACCAAATACAATGAAATTTCTCTGTGCTTGTCTTAACGAAACTTCATTTGCTCCGCCTTCAAAGTCATGATCGTTAAACTGAACAGGATCATCTTCCCAATAACATATGTTACAAATTTCATATGTACCTGGTGGTTCTTCTTCTAACGTTTTATATCCGCAACATGGACAAGTGTATTTCATTTTGTCACTCCATTATTAACTGATTTTTTCTCCCATATATTTCGGTCCACAAAGAATGTAACAGCGCAAATCATAGTTATTCCCATGAAAAAGGTATTAGAATCTTCGTATGTAGTTGGAATTCCTACCGTTACGAAAACAATACTAAAAGCTAAAAGCAAATATAATAATAAAGATATAATATAGCTTAGTTTAAAACGTAAAATGATACCTCTAAACAATAGCTCACCAAGAAGACAGCCACCTAAAATAATAGGTACTCCGAAATACAATGTAAGGACTCCCATTTGCGAAGTAGCTTGAATTACCTTTCCAAGTATAGTCGGTGAAATCATCTCATTATTTTTTCCCATCCTATCATATAAATCAAGTACCGTTACTGAAATAAAAAAACTTAATATAGAAAATGAATACGGAATTAAAAATTTGCTCAATCTCATTCACCTCACTTTTCCCTTCACATATATTATTCATTATTTTCTATCATTTTTACATAAAAAAATAACCCTCTATGATAAAACATAGAGGGAAGAGCTTTGAAGTGAACCCGAAAACAGAACACATATCAAAACACCTAAACCGTCTGTTCCCTATATTCTTTAGGGGACAAGTGGTTTAGGTGGTTTATTAGAAGGTAGTACCTTCTTTTTTGTAATATTCTTTTGAAATCTCTTCATAAAATGCTGCCGATGTCGCGTAGAAATAAGGTGCAGACCATAAGAAACCGATTCCTAAGGTAAGAATACTTAAAAGGAACCAGCCAAGGAAGCTTAAGCATAGTAAAAAGTAATCCATTTTATGTCCATTCATCATATGGCGACTTTCAGTAATCGCTTGATTCGCTGTGTATTCTGGACGATCATTCAAAATAAAATACGTCATAGAATAAGAAAATGATTTAATAATACCCGGAATAATAAGAAGTAATGTCCATAGCATCAAGTATACATACATTAGTAAATATGTTAAAAACGACTTCATAATCTTACTTCCATCGCTAAACCATCTAAATAAATCACCAATGCGAGCACTAGTCTCACGGATTACATTTAAAACAAGATAGTAGGCGCCTATTGTTAACGGACCGATAACAAGCATTGCAATAATACTTACTGTAAGCGAATCACTTGCTTCTTCCCAACCCCAAAACATCGAGAAAACACCTGTAATTAGAAGTTCAACAGCTCCAATAAGGATTCCGACTAATAAGGTTGCCCCTACCGCTAATCCCCATTTTCCTTTTAATGCATCAAGTGCTTCTCTTTTTAACTGACTTATCATATATAGCCTCCTAATACTTTTTCTATATTAGTATACCATTTATATCAAAAATCCCACAGATTTTCCTGAAATAGAAGTATACTACCTTTTTTTCTGATACGTATTGAGAAATGTGAGCTGTATTTGCACCCATATATGAATCAAACTACTCATTTCTCCATAATAAAAAAGCCTGCCTTTCATACTAGGCAAGCCATTTCATTTAATCCTCACATATTCTCTTCTTATACCAATCCTGCATTCTCTCCGCATCTTCTACTCTCGTATGCTCTAGTTTATAATTCGATGATGCACTAGAAAACGTATACGTACATAAATCCGCTCGGCGCTGGAAATATGATTGTGTTTTTTCAATTGATTGGACGTGTCTTCTTCTTACAAGTCCTGTATGTTTCCCAATACTACGATGTATAATCGTAATTTGTTCTCCGTTTACACCGTAACCATTTGTTTTAAATGTTGCGTATCCAAGTGTAAAGATGAGGATAGCTAGCGGTAACAACGCCCACATGATGAAATACTTTTCAAAGTATATGCTTATCCCAGTAAGCGGGATTGCTAGCATTGCGAAGAAAATGAAACTATCAATTAAATAACGGCGCAAGGCTGCTTTTGGTAATGCAGTAATATTTGTATTCAGTTCATATGGCAATTGTAAATGAGCGAGTAACTCTTGCACACGATCTTTTCGAATAATCGGATGCAGCGTAACTTTGTCTTTCTCTTCTCCCAATCCCTTACTTTGAATAACTTCGACTTGCACAGCACAATAACCGAACATCTGACGGAAAATACCTTCTTTTATCGTAATCCCTTGAATGCGGTGTAACTTTAGTACAAGTTCTTTCCTTTCAAGTAATCCTTGAGAAATACGCACTTCATCGTTTTTTCGATTTACTGTGAAATTACCATGTTTTAACGCGTAACCAATTGTAGATATAATCCACGAAAGGACGAGTAAAATAGCTACCATGTAAATCCAGCCGTATATATCATGATCCATTACATACGACTCTACGCTATTTTTTATCCATTTCGGAATGTACTCATCTACTTGGTGATACACGAAAAAGATTAATGAGAATAATAGTCCAAACTGACCAGATGTAACAGATGCTAATAAAATTTCTTTCAAAGTTAATTTGTACTCTGTCGCTTGCTTTTCCTCTGTCATAACTTCTTTTTCTACTACTTCTTCTGATGTTTCTTCTGCTTTTACTTCTGGAGTTGGCTCATTTAGTAAGGAAATAAGCTCCTTCGCCTCATCTTCTGTAATACCAGCTAGGCTTACTTCGGCATCATCGCCTCCGCCAGCTGTTTCGATTTGAATTTTCTTTAAACCGAGCATTTGATATAACACGTTTGAACTTGTATTAATCGTTTGGACACGTTCTTTATTTAAGTAGCTCTCCTTCTTCACAAAGAGCCCTTGTTTAACATGTAATACGTTATTTTCAACCCAGTATGTTGTGTAATACCATTTCTCAAACGCTGAAAAAACGGTGAGTAAACCGAATCCAGCGGGAATTAAATACCAAAATGGAAACTTTCCATTTAAACTAAACATGAAAATAAGTAATGGTATAAAGTCTGTTATTTTTAATTCTAATAACATCGTAATGGGATGCTGCCTCTTATACATCCTCATCACTCACTTTCGCTAATTCTGCAATTCTCGTTTTTAACATTTCCGCTTCATACATCGTTAAGCCTGGAATGCTATGAGAAGTTGCCGCTGTTGAAATATGTAATTCTGCTAATCCATGTTTTCTCATAATTGGCCCTTGTTCAATCGTAACGTGCTGTACACGAATCATCGGTACTAATACGCGCTTTACGACGAAAAGACCGTGCTGAATTTCAAGCTCTTCTTCATTTAATTGATAGCTATAATAACGCTGACGCAGTTTCGGGAATAGGAAGTACTCAAATGGTGCTAGTGCAACTGTTAACCCGATCAGCACATACAAAATCCACGCCCACCAATCAAACTTTATCATAAGGAACAGGTAAGCTAAAATGACGAGAATACCGATCCCTTCTTCAATTACAGCACGAACTTTCCACACCTTGATCATGTCAGGATGAATTTCATTTTTCAATGGATCCATGTAACCACTCCAAATCTATTAATCTAATATATGAATTGTCTCAATCTATATTTTACATAACTTTACATAAAATTGAAAATTTATTATTTATCCTCTTTTTTCTCAGGAATAAAATATCCGAACCAAAGCAGCCAAACTAAACTAATTAACGCGAACCAACCTTTATCCGCTTGGAAAGCTTCAATCATACCTGGGATTTTATAAATTCCAATTAACCCCAGAAAACCGAGCCACCAGTTTTTCTGCATTTTCATTTTTATTCCCCCTCCTTCATTACGTTTTTCACATTTCGAATCCAAATTTCTTTATACTTTAACTGGAATCCTATTAATATGTAATTACTCATATTATCAATAACGAGCGCTAACGTATGCGCGTTTTCTTCAGTTGCATGTCGTGACACAACACCAAGTTCCACACCTTTCTTTAATAAATCGTGGAATCCATTTAAAAACTCTTCTTGTATTTCAAATAAGCGTTTCTGGTACTTTTCATTTCGCGTCGCAGTTACGATGAATTCATTTATAACGCGTAATATGCCTTCTTGACCTCTATACTCCGATAACATATGTAAACCATCTGCGATTAACTTTTCTGCAAAGTTTTCTTTCGTATATTGTTCTTTATCGAAGTAACCCACGAAATAATATCCAGAAAAAATCTCTTCAAATAAAAAATCAACTAGCGCTTCTTTAGACGGAAAATGATAATAAATAGCTGGCTTTGATATACCTACTTCTTTCGCAATCATTGAAAGACTCATCTTCTCAATGCCATGCTCTGCCATTAGTTTAAATGATGCCTCTACAATGTGCTGCGATGTTTGTAAATTCTTTGTCATACTGTACCTCACTTATTTTTACTTACCGGTCGGTAAGTAAATTGTAAAATGAAAATGAATGATTTGCAAGTTAATTAGAGTTTTAAAAGGAACTTCTTGATGAACCTAGAAAAATATAAAGTAAAAACAATGTATAACGATAAGGAGGGTTTTCATATGGGATCTGGCGGTAAAGGTGGTAGCGGCGGCGGTGAAGCTGGACAAGATGGTAAGGGCGTTAGTAGCAGTTATATATTACTCATTGTGCTCTTTATCATATTAATCGTAGTTGGAGTCAGCTATAGTGGACTTGGTCTTTAACTTCCACCAGTAAGGGCACACAAAATAGAAAGCTCCGGTTATATTTAACAGCCAGCACTTTCTATTTTCAGTACTCTTATAATGTTTCAGCTATATTTCGCGCTCTGCCGCACACGTAAATCATTATTGATCATCCACAATAATATACGCTGTTCTAATTGGCCCATGTACACCTACGACAAGGTTCATTTCAATATCCGCACTATTTGACGGACCCGAAACGAAGTTCACACAAGCCGGCAAGTTTTCTCCCGCTTTATTTTGATTATGGATCAGTTTTGTAGCTTGGGTTAACCTTGGTACAATCGTACTTTTAGGAACGATTGCAATATATGACTCCGGAAGAAGACTCACATGTCTTCCTTTTAACCCGTCATTAAATAGTACAACGGTTCCTGATTCTGCCAAAGTCATATCACTGAACGTAATGCCAAGGTCAGCAGCTTTCGCAAATTTTATGTCCTCTTCTTTATGATCTAATCCCCATGTACGAAAATGTGTTGTTCCTTCATTGCTGAAACATGGTGTAAGACCATACTCATTAAAGCGCTCATCATTCGAACATATAACAGATTCGATATTCCAATCTTTTATAAAAGACCCCAATGTTTCAACAAGATTTTCCTTTGTTGTTCGCTTTACTTCTGTATGAATAACTTCGCAGTGCTCTATTAACTTTAATACAAGTTCATCTTGCGCCAGTCCGTCAAAAACATTCCACTGCGGGGAAAAAGACCAGTTCGGTTTTTTCACTGCTTCTGGACGTTTCCTACCAAGCTTTTCTGATAACTGGAGTAAAAATCCCTCACGATTTTGGATGGCCATCATTGTTCTCCTTTTCGTGTTTTTCAAACCACTCTCGAAACGGTTGTTTTTTCGGAACTGGAAAATCTCTCGCATCCGTCCAAGCTTTTAACGGCCCAATTCCGCGCTCGATCTTATCCCCTTTTGCAAGAGGTTTTAATGCATACGGAGCGCTCTTCGCTGCAAAAGAAAATAGTCTAGGACTCTTCACCGCTTTTTCAAAACCTTTCATAGCCACGTTCCAAGCTACAGGTGATCGTTTTTCTTCTACAATGCGGCTGCGATGTTTAATTAATAAGTCATGTAACGGGATTTTCACTGGACACGCTTCTGTACAAGCACCACAAAGGCTAGATGCGTAAGGTAAATCCTTATATTCATCATATCCCCCTAAAAGCGGTGTCAACACAGCTCCAATTGGTCCTGGATAAATAGAGCCATATGCATGTCCACCAATATGCCTGTATACAGGACACACATTAATACATGCCGCGCAACGAATGCACTGGAGGACACTTTGGAATTCCGTTCCTACAATATCGGAACGACCATTATCAACAATGACTAAATGAAATTCCTCAGGTCCATCTTCCCCGCCAGGCTCAGTTAACCCTGTAATATAACTTGTTAACTTTTGTCCTACAGAACTTCGGCATAGAAGTGTTACTAAAACATCAAGCTCTTCCCATGTCGGAACAATACGCTCCATCCCCATAACTGTAATCAACGTTTTCGGAAGTGTCGTAGTAAGTCTTGCATTTCCTTCGTTTGCTACGATAGAAATTGATCCAGACTCTGCAACAGCAAAGTTACATCCAGTCACTCCTATATCCGCTGCAAAAAAATCATCACGTAAATAATCTCTTACAAACCTCGCCATTTCCGTAGGATCAGATGTTCCAGTGTAATTTAACTTTGTTTTAAATATTTCACAAATGTGTTCTTTATCTTTGTGAAGACATGGAACAACAATATGCGAGGGAGGATCGTGGTCGTTCACTTGTAGAATAAATTCAGCAAGATCTGTTTCTAACACTTCTGCTCCAGCTTCTTCAATCGCTTCATTTAAACTAATCTCTTCTGTTACCATCGATTTTGACTTCACAATTTTTTTCGCATTTTTCTTTTTTACAATCTCTTTTACATATTCCCTTGCGTCTTCTGCAGTCTTTGCGAAATAAACGAAACCGCCGTTTTTTTCAATATTTTCACTTAGCTGATGTAAATAATAATCAAGGTTTTCTAATGTATGCTTTCGAATTTCTTCTCCTAAAGCTCGCCATTCTTCCCAGTTTCCAAGACTCTCAGTAGCTTTTAATTTCTTAACTCTAAGACCATCTTGCGCTTTCCTGACAGCCTGTCGCATAAATTGATCCCCAATGCCTGTTTCAGTACGCTTATGAAAGGGATCGTTCCCAATTTTCATTCCCATCTCTATATCCCCCTCTTATTTTCGATCTTCATTTAATACTTGAGCAATATGTTTTACATCAATCTGATAACCATTACGTGTTAAACGTCCTTTTATATTCATTAAGCAGCTACAATCCATCCCAATTAACAATTCCGCACCGGTTTCCATAATATGCTTTACTTTTTCTTCAACCATTTGCTCAGAGATTTCTGGCATTTTCACCGAGAATGTCCCTCCAAATCCGCAACAATCATAATTATGCGGCAATGAAACAACTTCCAGTCCCTTTACACACTTTAATAGTTTTTGCGGTGGTTCCTTAATCCCCATTAATCGGCTCATATGACAAGATGTATGAACCGTTGCTTTTTTATGAAGCTCTGCACCTAAGTCTTCTTTCCCTAATACTTCCACAAGAAATTGTGTGAATTCGTATGTTTTATTTCCAAGTTCAGTAGCTTTTTTCTTCCAATCCGCTTCACTTTCAGAAAACAAGCTAGAAAACTCGTGAACCATCATAGCGCAAGAGCCCGATGGTGCCACAACATATTCTGAACTAGCAAAGGCTTCAATCATATGTTTTGCAGCTGTTTTTGTTTCTTTCACATACCCGCTATTATAAGCAGGTTGTCCGCAGCAAGTTTGAGTTTTTGGAAAATCAACTTCACACCCTAAATCTTCAAGAATTTCCACAACATCTTTCCCTACTTCTGGATAAAAAACATCTGCAACACAAGTAATAAATATTGATACTTTCATATTTTGCACCCCTAAATACAGTAAAGTAAGCTCAAGTAACTTTATAACCAAATCTTCCTTTGTTGTATATTATTGGTAAGTATTAAAAAAATATGAATAAAAATATAAAAAAAGTGATTGAGGACTATCTCAATCACTTTTAATATGTAATTACCTCTTTTTTCCTTTTTAACTAATACTCCACATTACCTTAAACATTTTAATGTGTTTCTAATGGTATTTTCCCAATATCCGAAACATCTTTATGCTCGTATTTTATTACTTTAAAACCTGGTATTCGTAAAGTAATTGTATCAAAACCATAAGGTGGCATTATAGGTCCTTCATACGTAACAATTTGAATTGTTATATCATACTTATCATTAAATTCATCTCGGACAATATCAATAACTCTTGCCGAATCAAAAAGCCTTGATTCACCATAATACGTTTTTGTTGCATTAAGTATCTCTATTCCAATCGCTCTTAGAAATGCTTGCTCCAATATAACTTCGCTACCAACCGTAGGAAGTTTCTTTTTCTCAATTTTAACGACTTTCCAAACGTTATTTTCTTTTTTTAGCGTATATAACAGATTTAATCCATCTAATTTGACTGCGTGCATATAAGCAATGTTTTCTTTAACATAAATCCTTGGTTCTCTAACCCATGTCCATATATCACCCTGTAATACAGATAAAACTACCTTACCTAAAGGTGAAACTTGTCCTTTATCATTATAAAAAGGGAACTCCCTAAAGAAATAGATATCTTTAACCCCTTTTAAATCAATATCAAAATAATACTGATTAATAAATTCTTGACTCTGTGCTTCTTGCTTTGCAAAAACAGTAGAAGTAGTGATAAAAAATAAAACGCTAAAAATAATACATAAAATTTTTTTCAAATAAGGTCACCTACCTTTTCTCGGTAGGTATTTTCTCCAACAAAACTAAATACAACACTATAATTTATTTGAGATTGTTATTAATGTAGGATTAAAATAAAGTTTGAACGAAAGGTTTCCTTCATTCCTTGTTTAATAACGACTACATATACAGGAATTTGGTTTCCTTATCTAGAATCTAATATTTTATATTTTAGATTAAAGGGGATAATTTATGAATATTCACTACAGTCATAACAAAGAAGATATCAACGTAATTGAACTTAAAGAAATTTTTCAAAGGGTAGCCACTTGGAAAATGCCAACAGACATAAAGGAATGGGAGGAAATGTTGGAAAATACCCCGCTATTAATTACAGCATTCGATGATGATAAAATTATTGGTTTTGCACGTATGCTCACAGATTATGTGCGTTGGGGAGAGATTTACGATGTAGTAGTGGATGAATCGTATCAAGGTAAAGGGATTGGCAAACAGTTAATACTACATCTAACTAACCATCCTAAAGTGAAACGAGTTCGTACCATTTCCTTAGGAACAGAAGATAAAACCTCATTCTATGAAAAATTAGGTTTTAGAAATATAAATAATTATAACGGTCATTATCTCATTCTAGTTAGAAAAGACAGAGACCACACCTTAGCATAGGGGTTAACTGTCGAAGTCCTCTATCTCTTTCAAAAATATATTTCGACTGAACATTTTCACCTTATATACTACTTTAACTACCGAGACATTAAACCGTGCTCGCTCCATTCCTTCATCCGTCAGAAAATAATGACTGTTTTCGTAAAGATTGTTACTACGTTGCCTACCCTTCCCTCCATTGATATTACTATATCAATGGAGGCGATGTGGCGTAATGTGTACAAAGATTTTGCAACACTTTCCAAAACAGAACATCACGAATTGTTCCGAGCCATCCAGCAGGACATGAAATATAGAAGTATATATGCGATGAAGGGAGTTTTGCATCTTGAAGAAACAAATCGGCATGATTGTATCTGCATTCACTTGTGTATCCATCCTTTTAAGCGGTTGTGGAACAACAAAAACCAACGAAACCCCGAAAACAGAAACGGTACAAACGACAAAGGATGTAAGGGAATTGGTTTAGAACTCGTTATCGCAAGCAGAGAAAGATGAAGTAGATGGCAGTTGGAAAGATGCCAAAGTCAGCAAGGTAATAGCGGATACAACCAAATATCAACTCGCTGATACGTCATTCAAAGGAAAAGAAGTAACACTCGTTACCATTCCGGCTAAACAGCGAGAGTTGTTAGGCGATATAAATAAACTCGTGGACGAACCATCAGGTAAGATCGTAGGGAGTTCGATGAGGAAGTAGGAATGAAGAGGGGTAAAGCCCCTCTTCGTTTTTGCATCAAAAGCAACAATATCTACGAAAACAGCCAAAATAATAAAGTGAAACTTTAATCAGTGGGGGTTTTGTTCATCCCCACTGATTATTAGTTGAACCAATCGGGCTTTTACGGGCAGTTGATCCCCCACCTAACTTCTTTGCTTCCGCTGAATTTTGAGGTGGGGGTCTTACTGCCCGTTAATGCGGGATAAATAGAAAAGCCTCCTAAATTACACATTTAAGAGGCTTTCTTTTTTGATAAAACAAATCAATTTCTATTAAGTAATCGCATACGATAACAATTCATCGTCACTTCCCCAAGCCTTTGCAACAATTGATAATTCGCATATGCTCCGACCGGGGCACCGATGATTGGAACGAGTTGAAGCATTTTTGCTAAATCGATATAGTCTCGGTATTCTGTTTGGAACTTTTCCCAGTCCATATGATTTTCTTCTTCTGTATCCCACGTTTCAATCGCTTTCCATACTTCTTTTCGGTAATCGTCACTTGAAAAAGCAAGCTGGAAAACGTGAAGAATAAAAAGGCGCTCTTCTTTTTTACTCGTATCAAATCCGTACAATGTTGCTGCATCAAATAAAAATTTTATTTTAATAGTAAGTAATAACGGGAAATCGGCAAGGCCAAGGAGAATACCACCTGCTCCTGTTCCTGCCCCTTCTGCCGCTGCGACTTTTTTATATTCGTCCATTTTTTTACGTACTTCATCGTCTCGTCTTTGCAGTGACCAGTTCGTTTCTTTTAGCTTCGGTTTTATGAAGTTTGATCCAGCGCTAATTGTTTGCACCATCATCCGAATCGTTTCTGTTAGTACCTTTTGCACTTTCGCGGGCACTAGTTGTTGCACTTTCACCTGCACTTTTTTAGAGAACCGTGTCATCATAGAAGAATCTTTCATGAATGTAGCTTTCCACTGCTCCAATTCTTTTCTAACCTTCTCTTCATATGTAATCATAGGTTCATTCCTTTCAGTTTAAACGCTCAATTCGTTTCGCACCGTATTGATAAACGAAACCGATACTAAATATTATACTTACGACAAATAAAATGCCGGTCATTATGAAATCTTTCGTCGCAAGTGCAAATATAATTGTAAATACAACGCTACCAATGATAAGAATCGCATTTAATAAAGTAAGAAAATCTTTCTTCTTCTCGTCGCCACCTACTGGATATAAATCAAGCCAAATTTTCATACGGTGATGCTTCCAAAGAGTTAATAGCTGGTAGCCGATTAAGTATAAGAAAACAAGGCTTACGATAAAGCGTCCATATAAAAATGGGATAAAGTAAAGAATGACGCCACCAAGAACGAGTAAACGCATATATAAACCGAAATAGTTACCTGATCGTAAAAACGTTCTCGTATATAAGTATAAATATGTACGGTTCTCACCAATTATCGAAAGAATGAAATCAAGCCATTTCCGGCGTGATACTCTCTCTTTTAACGCTGGTACATCAACGAACATATTCGCAATGCGGTACAGCAGCATCATTTTTTTACCCTCTTCAGAAATTAAATACTCCCAGTTTAGCGGCTTTCCTTTCACCTTTTGATGCATAACAGCAAGGTATAGCGCCATTAAAAAGACAATCACACCGGTAAAAATGACTGAAGTACGTTCTACAAGGACGTACACAAATAAGCCATTTAAAATAAAACGAATAAACCAATCCGCTCTTTGTACATTTTGATCTGTTAAAAATGATTTTTCCCACGCTACGAATAAATTCCACGCTTTTACAATGACAAACGCGATTACAATCCATATGTAATTGGCACCTGTTTGTTTCATTTGCTGGAAGTATAACGGGGCAAGCGCAGCGGCTACCATTGCGATTATGTATAACTGAATCATAAACGTAAAGAGAAATGCCTTCGTAAAGTAAGGCTTTAACTTTTCTTCAACTGGCAGCAAATACACGAGATCCGCTTCTTTTAATAACGTTTGGATGGACCCAGCTGTTAATATGAGGCCAAGTAAGACTGCCATAACAATCGCTGTCGGAAACGAAGGTGTTAACGTTTGTAACCATTGCTGGTAATAATACGCTCCTGCACCGATGATAAATACGAAAATAAATTTCAAATGATCATTAAATACGTATTTACTATATGTACGAACTTCTTTTAGAAAGTGCCGAAATCGTTCTTTCCATAACGCTGTGCTATTCATAATCTTCTTCCTTCGTTAACGCAATATAAATATCATCAAGTGTTGCACCAGGCATATTAAACCCAGATTGAAGTTCTGATAATGTTCCCATCGCTCTCACTTCACCTTGATGCAAAATGATGAATGAATCACAATAGCGCTCTGCTGTCGCTAAAATATGTGTACTCATTAAGATGCCCGCACCACTCTTTTTCATTTGATCCATCATTTGAAGAAGTGATTGAATCGCTAACGGATCAAGCCCAACGAAAGGTTCGTCCACAATGTAAAGTGATGGCTCAACTAAAAATGCACTCATAATCATCACTTTTTGTTTCATCCCCTTTGAGAAATGAGACGGAAACCATTTTAAGCGATTTTTCATGCGAAATTCATGTAATAATTGTCCTACACGTTCTTCATATTGTTTTTCATCTACGCCGTACGCCATCGCCGTTAATTTCAAATGCTCTTCTAACGTTAACTCATCATATAATACTGGCGTTTCTGGAATGAAGGAGAAACTAGAACGGTACGCTGTCATATCATCACGAATTGTTTTCCCATTAATTGTGACAGTTCCTTTTTTCGGCTCCATTAAACCGATGATATGTTTAATTGTCGTACTTTTCCCAGCCCCATTTAAACCGATCAAGCCGACAAGTTCGCCTTTATTAACAGAGAACGAAACATTTTGCAGTACAGGTCGTTTCGTATATCCTCCTGTAACATTTTCTACACGCAATAACTCGCTCATACGACACCACTTTCTTCATTAGTATTCATTCTATATTCATCTTACCAAAAATTGTGCTGTACTACATAGTATCGATGTCTCCAAAAAAAATTAAAATTTCTTCGCATATATTTTTACGAAAGCGGACATCATAATTAAGGAAGAAGGAACACACTTGAAAAAGCAACCACCAATTGATGAGTACAACAACATAGTGAAGTCATCATGAAATGGGGTGTCCAAGTTGGACAATGAAATTTACACATAACCAGATAATTTGTTTCATTTTCGAAACGGGGTGTCTCCGAAAGAGCATATACTGTTTTAAAAAATAAACAATTTCATTTAATAAAAGATTGCAATTCATTTCACTTGAAAATGGGGTGTCTACGGCAGAGACTTTAGCCGATTTACCGTGCATTTCTTAAATAAATGAGGTGTCTGTGAAAGAGCATATACTGTTTTAAACACTAACAATTTCATTTAATGCAAGATTGCAATTCATTTCACTTGAAAATGGGGTGTCTACGGTAGATATTTCAGCCGATTTACCATGTATTTCTTATATAAATGAGGTGTCTGCGAACCGTAAATTATAAAAAATGCTTTTTCAATCCCTCTTCAGAAAACAGGAAGCTGAGTCAGCTTCCTGTTTTTCGTGTTTGTTCTCCTATGTAATTATGGTAAAATACGGCTAAGACCATTTGAAAGGATGAGATCGATGAATCATACAGCGGACAATTGTATTTTTTGTAAAATCATTGACGGGCAAATCCCTTGCTCAAAAGTATACGAAGATGAACATGTACTTGCATTTTTAGATATTAGTCAAGTAACAAAAGGACATACTCTTGTTATTCCGAAAGTTCACAAACAAGACATTTTTGCGTTAACGCCAGAAATCGCATCACATATTTTTGCTGTCGTTCCAAAAATCGCAAATGCAATGAAAGCAGAATTTAATCCAGTTGGTTTCAACCTACTTAACAATAACGGCGAGAAAGCTGGACAAACTGTATTCCACTTCCACCTTCATTTAATTCCACGCTACGGTGAAAACGATGGTTTCGGTGCTGTTTGGAAATCACACCAAAATGAATACACAATGGAAAATTTACAAAACATCGCAAGTACAGTTGCAAATAGTGTGAAATAGTGCCACTATAATAAGAAGTAATACATAATAAGCCGATTCCTCTGGCATTTATTGTATGGCTTCTTTCTTCACAAAAAATGCCGGGGATATGATTTTTTGTGCATAGCATGTACAAGGGGAAGAAAAGCTCACTTTTCTTCCCCTTGTCTTAAAGATATGCACGCTTTTATACATCATGAATACGAACGAAAAATAAGGAGGTTTCCTTTTATGTCAAAAGCTAAATCCTTTATTACAGGTGTACTTTGCGGCGGAGCAGTTGCTGGACTAGCCGTTCTTTTCTCAACTCCTTCTTCTGGTAAAGCTATGCGCGGTAAGCTGAAAGAAAAAGGAACTGATATTAAAAAAACATTAGCTGATATTACAGCTGATACGAAGTTATTAAAGCGTCAAATCGTTGAAACTGCTTCAGAAGGTAAAGAAGTATTCCAAGAACTAAAAGACGATATGCATGACACGCTTTCTAACTGGAAACAAGATATTTCTCAAAACAAACGACATATTGAAAAAGAAATTTTAGACATTCAAAAGTCAATTGAGAAACTACAAGAAGCCGTTCCAGAAAAAGCGTAAACATATTCCTGCTTAGTTTTTTGCATATAACAAATATTTTTCATACGAATTGACCTTAACACGGCATATCACATAGATATGCCGTGTTTTTATGCATTTACAATATATGTTATCCCTTAACATGTAAAGACAACACATGTATTCTTGACTCATAAAACGCTTCCATAGTTATGCATGATTTGTATAGAATGTTATTTTTCCGAAAAATTTTCACAATTCTCACAAAAAGACTTTATTAATTTTTATTTTACTGGCATAATAGATAATAATGAAAAAAGAATGTTAAAGTGGGTGAGTAAATGAAAAGTGGAGAAAAAAATTACTCGGTAAAAGAAGCGATGATTTTCAGCCAACGTATTGCTCAATTATCGAAAGCGTTATGGAAATGCGTAGAGAAAGATTGGCAACAATGGATTAAACCTTACGATTTAAACATTAACGAGCATCATATTTTATCAATCGCTTATCATTTAAAAGGGGCTTCTATTTCTGAGATTGCTAAGTTTGGAGTTATGCACGTATCAACGGCGTTTAACTTCTCTAAAAAGCTAGAAGAACGCGGCTATCTTGTATTCTCTAAAAAAGAAGATGATAAACGAAATACGTACATTGAAATTACAGACAAAGGGGAAGAATTACTACTTCGCTTAATGGAGGAGTATGACCCTGAAAATAATTCTGTTTTTAATGGGGCACTTGAACTTCGTAATTTTTACGGTAAGTTCCCAGAAAATATCGAACTTATTGCGATCCTTCGCAATATTTACGGACAGGACTTCATCGATATTTTTGAGAAATCATTAGAGAATATTGAGGAGAACTTTACGGAGACCGATCAAAAATTAGTTAAGAAATAATCTATTTATCCTTTCGCAATCATGCGTAAGAATTCATTCATAAGTGGCACAAATAAGCCCTGTTTTGCTAGCGCTTCCGCAGTTTCGTGTACTTCGAGCTGATGTGGAAGCGCTTTTTCAAATTGATCTAATAGCGCATCAAACAATAGAAGGCCTTCTGCTTTCTCCACTACATATTGTTCGTTCAGTTTTTCACAAAGTTTTAGTATACGTTCAATGTCTTTTTTACGAGCTTTTTTCTTTATGATTAAAGAATAAAATGGACACTTTTCTTCATCAATCATTTTAAATAGTAGGTCTACGTAGTATTCAGCTTGTTCTAGTCTTCTTACAACGTCCATTTTCTCCCTCGCTTCCTAACACAAAGTCTTCTATTTCTGAATTTTGTAACACGAATAAAATATCGTATGATACAATATATAAAGTATATGTATTTTAGCCAAAAGGAGGTCTCGCCTCATGACTCTTATAACCGTTGTTTTTGTTGCATTCGCACTTCTTGTTATATTTTACACGAATTTCATGACACATACACTGTGTGAGCGAAAACAAATATCTGCGAGCCGCCAGCCCGGTGTCTTTCGAGTTATTAATGTATGTATTACCATTCTATTAATTTCTAGTTATGTAGAAATTATATTTCATGGAAAGTGAGGAAGGAAGCCCCTTCCTCATTTTTTTCCTCTATAAGCAAATTATACCTACTATAACTAATAAAATAAACAGTACAAGTAATAAAATAAGTTTTGAATTCATCCCCCATCCCCTCCTCTTTTCTGTATATGCGACATGCGCCCAATATGGTACCCTTTCAAAATCTGACACAAACTGGTTAAAATTTCTTTATCAATAGGAAAACCCGTCGAAATATGATATATTAAATTTTGTACATATTGCTTATACTATGAAACAAACGACACGCATCTAAACTTTATCCTAAAGCCTCGGTAAGCCCTGTTAAGCGTGCTTTTACATATAAAAAAAGCAAAGACATCAGTGAGACTTAATCAGGTTCTTATGAACGAAAATAACCTATCATAAGGCGTTTCTTCATTCGTATGGGATAAATTAAAAATACATAATAGTAGGAGTGTTTATTGAATGAAGAAAGCTATGCTTGCCTTAGCCGCAACAAGTGTAATCGCATTATCAGCATGTGGAACATCATCATCAGACAAAATTGTTACATCTAAAGCTGGTGACATCACTAAAGAAGAGTTCTACAATCAAATGAAGACACAAGCTGGTAAACAAGTACTAAATAACATGGTTATGGAAAAAGTACTTATTAAAAACTACAAAGTCGATGAAAAAGAAGTAGACAAAAAGTTCGATGAAATGAAAAAGCAAGTCGGTGACCAATTCGATACACTAATGAAACAACAAGGCCTTAAAGAAGAAACAGTTAAAAATGGCGTTCGCGCTTCATTAGCTCAAGAACAAGCGATTGAAAAAGCAATTACTGATAAAGACTTAAAAGCAAAATTTGAGGACTATAAGCAAGAAATTAAAGCAAGCCATATTCTTGTAAAAGATGAAGAGACTGCAAAAAAAGTGAAAGAAGAACTTGCACAAGGTAAATCTTTCGAAGAGTTAGCGAAAAAGTACTCTGAAGATCCAGGTTCAAAAGAAAAAGGTGGCGACTTAGGATTCTTCGGACCAGATAAAATGGTAAAAGAATTCGATGAAGCTGCTCGTAAGCTGAAAAAAGATGAAGTAAGTGAACCAGTAAAAACACAGCATGGTTACCATATCATTAAAGTAACTGAGACTCATGCTGACGCAACTTTCGATAAAGCAAAAGCTGACATCAAAAAAGAAGTAGTTCAAGAAAAAACACAAGATGCTCAATTTATGAACGATCTTATGATGAAAGAAATCAAAAAAGCTGACGTAAAAGTTGACGACAAAGATTTGAAAGATCTTTTCGAAGAACCAAAAGCTGACGCTAAAAAAGACGCAAAGAAATAATGAAGTGAAAAAAGCTTGGGTAGCCCCAAGCTTTTTTTATTTTGTAGTAGTTTTATCCCGCTATTTGTGGATATGTGTTTATTTAAATGTTATGTACAAAAAAACGTAGGCATATTTAATTCCTACGTTTTTTATAAGTTAATCAGTTCCTTTACTATTACAATTCATCAAATTCATCAATTTCAGCTTTACGCTTTAAAAATATTTCCATATCTTTATTCTCTCTTCCCATTAAACCAAGAGCATGTCTATCATTTAAAGCTAATTCTTTATAACCCCATATATATTCTATTGTTGTCGCTTTACTATTTTTATGATCCGCAAAATACCATTCTAAAGGTTGTAAAGGATTAGATACTTCAAACAATTCGGCTGGGTACCATGAAGGCAAGTTTTCATTTTCACCTAAGATTAAATAGTCTAATTCTCCATTCAATGAACTAATACCATAAACCACATATTCCTTATGGATTTCTAAATTTATAATCGAGTCTCGATTATATCCTTGTTTTAATAAACCCTCTGAAAATGTATCTCCTGAATTTTTTATACACAGTACCTTCATATACAAGCTCCTATCAACAAAAAATTAATTTTTAAATTTAAAATCATCAAATTCATCTGTTCTAGTATTTTTAACATAATGAATTTCTACACCATTTTAAATCCCCTAGTGGCCCCTCGTACCCAGAATCATTTCCGTACCCCTCTTACTCCATTCAACATAAAAAACCTCGATTCCATCACATGCGGAACCAAGGTTTATCTTATTATCATTGATTAAATTAAAAAAATATGTTAAATTAGTACAGAAACGCATTCGTCAAAAACGATAGAATGTATTTATCCGTATCTTAATTGTACACCAAAACACATCTTCAGTCAACCTCTATTTTTCACTTTTAAAGGAGTGCATACGTATGAATAAAAAACTTGATCTAGAGCAAAAACGATTGGATAACGTAATAGAAACGATTACGGAGCAAATTGATAAACTGGAAAGCGAAACTGGCAGACGCCGGGCAGAAGTAATCAACATTCGCAAACACTTCTGGGATGATGTAAAAGTTAATACTGATACTTTTGACGATTATCTTGAAACAGTTATCAACTTAAGACAACAAGCTCAGTCACTAGCCGTCACACAAATTACCCATAAGCACACCTTTAATCGACTTGCCGCACTACGACGTATGCATAAAGCACCTTACTTCGGACGAATTGATTTCAAAGAAGAAGGAGAATCTGGCGCAGAACAAATTTATATCGGGGTGGCTACACTTACCGATGCAAGCGGAGAAAACTTTCTTATATACGATTGGCGCGCACCAATTTCAAGTGTTTACTACGATTATCCACCAGGACCAGCTGAGTACAGTACACCAGGAGGCGTAATCCGCGGTAATGTGGAGAAGAAATTACAATATATTATTCAAAATGGCGAGATTGATTCAATGTTCGATACGAGCCTCACAATTGGAGATGAAATTCTGCAACAAGCGCTCGGAAAAGGAACAAACAAACATATGCAAAGTATCGTTGCTACTATCCAGCGCGAGCAAAATGAAATTATCCGTCACGATGAAGGGCGACTACTTATCGTTCAAGGAGCTGCTGGTAGTGGTAAAACGTCAGCTGCCCTGCAGCGAATCGCCTACTTACTATATAAATATCGCGAATGGCTAAAAGCAGATCAAATCATTCTCTTCTCCCCTAACTCCATGTTCAACAGCTACGTATCTAACGTACTGCCAGAACTCGGCGAAGAAAATATGCAGCAAGTCACATTCCAAGAATATTTAAACCATAGACTAAGTAAGTCATTTGACGTTGAGGATCCTTACGAGCAATTAGAATATATGCTAACTGAAACGAATAGCGCAAATTATAAAACTCGAAATGCGAGCATTCGATTTAAAGCATCTACTCAATTTTTCGAGATGATTAGAGCGTACAGACAATCTCTTGAATCTTCAGGCATGCTATTTAGAGGAATGAAATTTAGAGGAAAACTGATTGCCTCTGCTAAAGAAATTACAGAGCAATTTTATAATACTGATTCCTCCCTCCGCTTCCATAATCGAATTGAGAAGTTAACGGATTGGCTAAACAAACAAATAGACACAATTGAAAAAACAGAACTGAAAAAGCCTTGGGTAGAAGAAGAAATTGAACTACTTAGTAAAGATGAGTATCAAAAAGCTTATAAATACTTACAGAAAAAAGGCGAGTTTGATGACAACTCCTTTAATGATTATGAAAAAGAAACGAAAGTACTCGGTCGTATGATTGTCCGTAAAAAATTAAAACCGTTACGTAAAGGCGTTCAAACATTGCGTTTTATCAATTTTACAGGCATATATAAACAACTCTTCACAGATGAATCATGGGTTACTGGCGAAAAGCCTAAAGAATGGGATGACATTTGTTCACTAACTTTGAACATGCTTGATGAAGGAAAGCTACATTACGAGGATGCGACTCCATTTTTACTTTTAAAAGAATTAATTGAAGGCTTCCAAACGAACAGATCAATTAAACACGTACTCGTAGATGAAGCACAAGATTATTCTCCGTTTCAGTTCGAGTTTTTAAAACGTCTCTTCCCTGCCGCAAAAATGACAGTACTCGGAGACTTTAACCAAGCGATATTTGCTCATGCGAGTGAAACAGTTAATTTCAATACACTTACTAGCTTATACGGACCAGATGAAACAAACGGCATCAACTTAACTCGTAGCTATCGATCAACAAAACCGATTATTGAATTCACACGCTATCTCGTACCGGAAGGAAAGAACATTAACGCCTTTGAACGTGACGGTGAGAAACCTACAGTGACTAAAGTTTCTGATTACAGCGAACTGCATGATCGTATCACTTCTAAAGTTGCTGAACTACAAAAACAACAGCACAATACGATCGCAATTATATGTAAATCCGCAGCTGAAAGTGCCGCTGCATACGAGGCACTCAGTCATATCGAGAATATTAAACTTGTGAAAAGTAACTCAGCCGAGTATGAGCAAGGAATTGTCGTGATTCCTGCTTACTTAGCGAAAGGTATCGAATTTGATGCTGTTATTATTTACGATGCTTCTAAAGATGTGTACAGCGATGAGAGCCTACGTAGATTGTTCTACACTGCTTGTACACGCGCAATGCATGAATTGCAGCTTTATAGCGTTGGTGAGGTTAGTCCTTTTGTAACGGGGGCTGCTTCGGAGAGTTTTGAATGTATAACGAAAACACCTTGATTTTTATCAAGGTGTTTTTTTCATTCTAAATGAAATATCTTTACGCCGATATACACTCAGCACAATCCCCATTATAAATGCATGAAACAGAGTTGGTATCAATCCGTAGCTAATAAAGGGTAATGATATAGAAACACGTGGTAATATCCCGAGGATCATGCCAACGTTACAAATGAAATGGACTACAAAAAGAGTTACTCCACCAACGAGTAGCAATTTACCATAACCATCATTTATTCTATACGATATGGTCATTATTCTCACTGCAAAAAGAGAAAGAATCAAGACAAGAATCAGCGCAAGCACATATCCATAATAGTAAGTCAAACTCGCGAATACAAAATCAGTATGCGCAGCAGGGATAGACTTTATATTTCCATATGTACCAAACCAACCTGCCGACGACATTGCCTCTTTTAAACGTAAATACCATAGATCATGCTCTGGGTTTAAAAAACCTAAAATTCTAGCTATCCGGTATTCTTTTACGGCAGACCAGGAAAATAGATCCTTAATAACAAAGGGTAAAATTGGTAAAATTGTAATGAGCCATGCCGTTTTCTTTCCTAGCTTACTCCACCAAAGCATAACGAATACCATCGTAATATAAATAAAAATTGGCACCAGAATTGATGTAGTTGAAAATAGATATAAAGAAAATACGTACAACATGAGAAGGTGCATAAACTTTAACCTACTATTATTGAAAAAAGAAGCCCAAGCTAGAAAGAAGAATGGTATCGTCATTAAACAGTCAATTGTGAGAGGACCAATCTTTATTAATGCTTCTCCATTCACAGAAATAGTCGGAAAACATTTTATAGCTAACAAGATAAGTATTCCAATTGTATAAAACAGCCACCCGATTCTTTCTAACTTCCGATAATCAATCAGCATCATCCCAAGAGCTGCTGCAATGCCAAGAATAACAAAAATTACTTTGTTCATTAGTAAATCATTCGTATGCCCAAGAGCGATTATTGGTAAAAACCCTAGCCCCATAGCAGCCACTAATAAAATAATTAAGAACCAATCCACCTTTGGCTTATGAAGTTTGTTAAGTTCCCTGCCAAGCTTGATCGGACTTCCCATTTGTTCAACAGCCTTATTTTCAGCAACTTCCTCACTTAACCCTTTCTCTATCCACGTGTTCTTCGCCTGTTTCAAGTGAAAATCTAGTTCAGTTGCTACAAAGCTCTTTGCTTCTTTTGATTTAATGTGATTGGTAACTTCGCTTAAAAAACGCTCCCCTTTTTTGTTCAATTTTATCTCACTCCTGTACTAATCCTTTTAATATAAACCGTGCCTTCGTAGAATCTTTTTCTGCCTTTCGCAGCATCTTTCTTCCTTTATCATTTAATTGATAATATTTCGCTCCTGCATGATCCCAACTCGATTGGATAAAACGATTCTGTTCTAGACGATGTAATACAGTATATAAAAACCCTTCATTTCCTTCGAATTTTCGAATCCCTCTCCCTCGTAGTAACTGTGACAATTCGTATCCTGTTTTTTCATGACTGAGGAGTTGTAAAATCGCTAAAGAGATGTCCTCTTCCTTTTCGTTTGAAGCATTGATTTTTTCGCGCACCTGCTTTCGATGTTGATCAGAAAAACTCAAATGTTTAAACGTTGTATTCTCCATTGATTTTCGCAGGCCTTTTAATCGATCTTCCATTTGATTATTCCTCCAATCCTTTCTTCAAAAGCTCCTTCGCTTTTTTCAGTCTCGTTTTTATCGTGTTTTCTTTCACGTCTATTACAATAGCAATCTCTTTAATTGATAGTTCTTCATAATAAAATAGATAAATGACTTCTCGATATTTTATCGGTAAATTCATTACTGCAGAAGCCAGTTCACGATCCTTCGCATTTTGAATAACAGTTTGTTCGACACTATCATTTTGAACCCCAATATAAGCAGCTTCATCCTCTGTCACGATCACCTTTTTGTTATACCAACTTTTTATGTAGTCCTTACATTGATTAATCGCAATTCTCCACAACCACGTTTTCACATTCGATTTCCCTTTGTATGTATGAAGAGATTTATAACATTTCACAAATATATCTTGCGTTAAATCCTCAGCGACTTCTTTATTATTCACATATGAATACACAAGCTGTAAGACTTCTTGTCCATACTTGTTCATTATTTCATCGATAAAGAGTTCCTTATCTTCTATTTCAAACGCTTCTACCGTTAATTCATCCACATCATTTCCTCCTTCCCATTTATTAGACGACGCACTGTATGGAAAAGTTTTATAAATTCATAAAAAAACGGTTGGAAATGTCCATACCGTTTTGTTCATCCTCTACTATTTAATTTTTTCTAAAACAAAACTTTTAATATTCCCCGCACTTTTTATAGCTTACGATACGTCTGTTTTATTAAGTTCTTCAAAATAAGGATATTGCAGAAGCAAATTAATAAATTGATTCATTTCAACTCCAATACACTACTACAATTGTTAAGTTATTCAAACGGTATAATAATACTTATTATACCTTTCGTATTCATATCCTGTTAAGCAACAAAAATCTACACTCAGTTAATTTCAGTACACTCTGTACAAATATAATAAAACAAAAAACCGCATGAAGGCTCTCCCTCATGCGGTTTATTTTTAAGCTAACGCAGCCGCCTGCTCTTGTTGATCTACAGGAATTACAGCGTCTGTTAATGCTTTTTCTAATTCAGCTGTATATTTCATTTGCTCTTCTTTGCTCCAGCCTAGTTTCGCAGCCATGTAGTTGATTACTGCTTCTTTCCACTCGTATACCCAGTGGATGTTGAAGAATACAGCGCCTCTGCGGCGTACGAAGAAGTCAACTGGTTTCGCTGTCATTTCGTAATCCATTGCGTATACAAGTGGGATTAGAACGTCTAGCGGCATGTTGTATTCTTTCGCTTCGTCTTTATGTTTTTTCGCTAAGTCGAACAGTACGTCTACGTTAGAGCCATAGAATTTCGCGAATTCTTCTGCTTGCGCTGTCGTTAAACCGTATTTCGTACCTTCGCCTGCTTTTTTCGTAACGAATGCTGAGAATCCATGTGAACCACTTACATGTCCACCAGAGATTGGCATATGTTTCGTGTCGCTCTTCGGATATGCACTATGACCTTCTTTTTGTAATAGATTCGTTACGTAGTCTACTACCATTTCAGCCATTTTGCGGTATCCTGTTAATTTACCGCCCGCGATTGTAATTAAACCAGATTCAGAAGTCCAAATTTCATCTTTACGAGAAATTTCAGATGCATTCTTACCTTCTTCATAGATTAGCGGACGTACACCAGCCCAGCTTGATTCCACATCTTTTTCTGTAATTTTCACGCTTGGGAACATGTAATTAATCGCATTAATGATATATGTGCGATCTTCTGTTGTCATGTGCGGTACAGCTGCGTCTTTATCATAGAACGTATCTGTTGTACCTACGTACGTTTTTCCTTCGCGAGGAATCGCAAACACCATACGTTTATCCGGTGTATCGAAGTAAATTGCTTGCCCTAATGGGAAACGTTTTTGGTCAATTACTAAATGCACACCTTTTGATAACTGAAGTACTTTCCCTTTTTTAGAGTTATCTTTTTCACGAAGTGTATCTACCCAAGGACCAGCTGCGTTTACAATTTTCTTACCGTAAACTTCGTACACTTCTCCGTCTAGTAAATCGATTACACGTACACCACATACTTTTCCATCTTTATATAAGAAACTGTCTACTTTTGCGTAGTTAACAGCTTTCGCACCGTGTTCAATCGCTTCTTTCATTACTTCAATTGTAAGACGCGCATCATCTGTACGATATTCTACGTAGTAACCGCCGCCTTTTAATCCTTCTTGTTTTACAAGAGGCTCTTTATTTAGCGTTTCTTCACGGTTAAACATCTTTCTGCGCTCGCTTCGTTTTACGCCTGCTAAGAAGTCGTATACACGAAGACCAATTGATGTACTAAATGACCCGAACGTGCCGCCTGTATGGAACGGAAGTAACATCCACTCTGGTGTTGTTACATGGGGACCGTTCTCATATACGATCGCACGCTCTTTCCCCACCTCTGCTACCATTTTCACTTCAAGTTGTTTTAAATAACGTAGACCACCGTGTACAAGTTTCGTTGAACGACTTGATGTACCTGCTGCAAAGTCCTGCATTTCAAACACAATCGTTGATAAACCGCGTGTTGCCCCATCTAATGCAATACCAGAACCAGTAATACCTCCACCAATTACGATCACATCTAACTCTTGTTTATTTACTCCATTTAATACGTCTTTACGTTGTTTACTTGAAAATTTCATGGTAATTCCTCCCTTTGATAACGAAAAAAGAGACCACAAGCTCCGCTATAGATTTCGCCTCTATAGCGTGTTGTGGTCTCTCCAAATCTCCTACCGAATTATTAACTTGTCATCATTATAACACTGTTTATGATTATTTGAAAGCTTTAGTTGCTTCAATTGCTTTTTTCCATCCAGCATATAGCTCTTCGCTTGTTTCCGCTTCCATCGTTGGTTCAAAGCGTTTGTCCATATGCCACTGTGCTTTAATTTCATCTTGGTTTTTCCAGTATCCAACCGCAAGACCAGCTAAGTATGCTGCACCTAAAGCTGTCGTTTCATTGATCACTGGACGCTCTACAGGAACGTCTAAAATATCACTTTGGAACTTCATTAAGAAGTTATTCTTAACTGCCCCGCCATCAACGCGTAATGTATTTAGTTCAATACCTGAATCTGCTTCCATTGCGCATAGTACATCTTTCGTTTGGTATGCTAAAGATTCTAGCGTTGCACGAATGAAATGCTCTTTCGTCGTACCGCGCGTTACACCAAACATAGCGCCGCGTACTTCACTATCCCAATACGGTGTACCTAGTCCTACGAATGCCGGTACTATGTATACACCTTCAGTTGATTCAACACGGCTAGCGTACACTTCGCTCTCGCTCGCATCTTTAAACATACGCAGGCCGTCACGTAACCACTGAATTGCAGAACCTGCTACGAAAATACTTCCTTCTAATGCGTAATTCACTTTACCATCTAAACCCCATGCAATTGTTGTTAATAGGCCATGCTCAGAAGCTACTGCTTTTTCGCCTGTGTTCATTAACATGAAACAACCAGTTCCGTAAGTGTTCTTCGCCATACCTTCACCGAAACAAGCTTGTCCAAATAATGCTGCTTGCTGGTCACCAGCTACACCTGCGATCGGTATATTTTGACCGAAGAAGTGATAATCAATTGTTTCTCCATATATTTCAGATGATTGACGTACTTCTGGAAGCATGCTCTTTGGTACTGTTAACATGTCTAGAAGCTCATCATCCCACTGTAAGTCGTGAATGTTAAACATTAATGTACGTGATGCATTTGAGTAATCTGTTATGTGCGCTTTACCGCCAGACAATTTCCATACAAGCCATGTATCAATTGTTCCGAATAATAACTCGCCATTTTCCGCTTTCTCTCTTGCACCTTCAACGTTATCTAAAATCCATTTTACTTTCGTACCAGAGAAGTATGCATCAATTAAAAGACCTGTTTTTTCGCGAACCATCTCGCTATAACCTTTTTCTTTTAACTCATCACAAATTTCAACTGTTTGACGAGATTGCCATACGATTGCGTTATAAATTGGTTTTCCAGTCGTTTTATCCCATACAACCGCTGTTTCACGTTGGTTTGTAATACCGATACCAGCGATTTGTTCTGGTTTTACATCCGCTTCACTTAAGCAAGTTGCGATAACTGCTAAAATAGATCCCCAAATTTCTTGTGCATTATGCTCAACCCAGCCTGGCTTTGGAAAATGTTGCGTAAACTCTTTTTGAGCTGAATGAACGATTTTTCCTTCTTTATTGAAAAGAATTGCGCGTGAGCTTGTTGTTCCTTGGTCTAATGAAAGAATATATTTTTTCATATCAGTTTCCCCCTATGCTACTTTTCTACTATTTGTAGTAGCTCCACTTTTTTTACTTGTCATATAAGAGATTGCTAGTACAATCACAGTTGTAATAATCACATAAATAAGTGCTGAATTTTGTTTTCCTTCAAATACAACTTGATGGAATAATCCTGCAAGTGATCCACCTAGAATTGGACCAACTACTGGGATCCATGCATACTTCCAGTTTGAACCGCCCTTTCCTGCAATCGGAAGGAAGAAGTGTGCAATACGCGGACCTAAATCACGAGCCGGGTTGATTGCGTATCCTGTTGTTCCACCTAATGATAAACCAATACTTACAATTAAGAAACCTACGATAAATGGATTTAAACCATCTGCAAATTTATTTGCTCCAATTGCTAATATACCAAATACTAAAACGAATGTTCCAATCATTTCACTTAAAAGGTTTGTAAATGTGTTCGGAATTGCTGGACCTGTTGCAAACACACCTAACTTTGTTCCTGGATCTTCTGTTTCTTTCCAGTGTGGTAAGTAATGTAAATATACAAGAACTGCCCCTATAATTGCCCCAATCATTTGTGCTGCGATATACATAGGTACATCACTCCATGGGAACGCTCCCTTAAAAGCAAGTCCTATCGTTAAAGCCGGATTCAAATGTGCCCCACTAATTGATCCAACTGCATACGCTGCCATAGCAACCGCTAGACCCCAACCCATTGTAATTACAATCCAACCAGAATCTTTCGCAAACGATTTCTTTAAACTTACACCAGCGCAAACGCCGCCACCAAGTAAGATTAACAACGCAGTCCCTATTAATTCCCCTAAAAATGCTGACATAAAATCCCTCCACAATCAATTTAAATGCTTTCGAAAAGTGATAGAGGTAAAATGAATGGCCATTCGTTTTTTTCAAAAGAAAAAGATCCACAGCTTACATGCTTCTATATAATATATATAGAAACAATAAAATGTGGATCTCTTCTTTTCTCCGTCACGTTTATTAACTTGTCTATAATGTTAACCCTTAATGAAAGCGGTGTCAACAGAATTTTTTCACATTTTCGTCACTTTTTTTGGTAATGTTTCCATAATTCTTTTTTCGATGTCGTAATTGCTGTCGCACCAGCATTTAACGCTCTTTCAACGTCTTCTACCGTTCGAATAAAACCACCTGCTAAAATTGGTACACCTGTACGCTCTTTCACTTCAGCGATCACACCTGTTAACGCACCAGGAAGCACCTCTATATAATCCGGCTTCGTCTTTTCTAGCAAATTACAGCTCTTTTCCATTGCGCTAGAATCAATTAAAAAGATGCGTTGAATGGAGACGACACCTTTTTGCTTCGCCTTCATAATTACGCTCGCCTTTGTCGATAATAACCCGTACGGTTTATATTCTTGGCATAAAAACTCCGTCGCATGCCCATCACTTTGTAATCCATGGATCAAATCAACATGTAAAAATACTTTTTTATTATGCTGCTTCGCAAGTGACACAACACTCTTCAATTGACCGACATGAATATCTAAAATAACAATATACTCATACGAACTATGTAATAGCTTTTCCAAATCTTTAATTTGCCTCACTGCCGGCAAAATCTTTTGCTCATGAAATTCCATTCTAAACGTCCCCTTCCTATCCATCCTTTATAGTACACAATTTAAGTGGAAAGAACAGCTAGTGTGGGGAATTTCTTTCATTACCTATATATTTCCTTCAACTTATCAGAAGCCATGCCACCTACAACCATTAATAGGAGCGGTAAAAAATTCATTACATATGGTGCATCTGCGACAATTGTAATGCTTGCTCCTGCAAACTTATTTAATGTCCATACAACGATTTTTGTAATAAACAAAAATACGCCCATCATAAATAGACTATCGAAAAACACCTTCCATTTTGGATACGCTAATTGCTTACTATCCTCTATTACTTTCTGCGTCAACTCTTCATCGCTCCTCAGCAACTCATCAATCGTAATACCGAACAGGTCACTTAGATGAATAATAATTTCAATGCTCGGATAGTTCTTTCCCGTCTCCCATTTCGAAACAGACTGCCTACTTACATGAATTTTTTCAGCCAAATCATTTTGCGACCAATTTCGTTTTTCTCGTTCCTCTTTTAAACGTTCACTAAAAATCATACTCTGTTTATCACCTCTCTACGTCTAGTATGGGCAAATAACTGATGAAGAGTAAAGCTAGTTATCGTTGCATAGGTTGTGCAACTTGTGCGTTACACTTTAAAATGGCGCCATTTCATACTCTATGTCATGCAGATTTCATATGTTTTTCTTCTATAATAATTTCCCGAACAATAATACAAATAACGAATACTAGTAAAGACAGGACTAGACATAAAAAATACGCCATTCCTTCCTATAGTTCTCCAGAAAGAATAACGCATATATCCATGTTTACTCATCCGTTTTCGGTTTATAAGAAAAACCCGGATATTTCACAACAGGCCACTTTTCTTTACGTAAAGAATCCATCAATTGCGGGCCAACATGTACATTACTTTCCACTATTTCTTTAGGAGTCAGTGCCATCCATTGATTTAACGATACATCTTCAAAACGGTTACTTTTAAACATCTCTAAAAACCATAATGTTTCATTGCCTGTGTTTTGAATATAGTGTCCAGTCGCAAACGGTACATATCCAACATCACCAGCTCTATAATCAAATGTACGAGCTGTACCATTTCCAAGAAACACCGTCATTCTCGCTTGCCCGGTAAGATAATATTGCCACTCATCATTATTCGGGTGCCAATGAAGCTCTCTCATTCCACCAGGCTCAATTTCAACGAGCGCTGCTGCGATTGTTTTGGAAATAGGAAAATTCGTAGAATCTACAATTCGGACGCTACCACCAGGAGTCTTAATCGGATTTTGTTTTAACAGTTCATGTTTAAATGTTAAAGGAACTTCTCCTTCTGGCGACTGAACTTCCTGATTTTCAAGCGAACCCGGTACCTCCCCTTGATAAATATAAACTTGATCTGAAGGAATGGAGTGAAAAGTACTTTCCGGCACTCCGAAGTTAGCCGACAACACTTCTTTTGGCGTATGTGCAAACCAGTCAGAAATAGCTAAAGTAGATAGATCAGAAAAATGTCCATCATCGAAAACGAGCAGAAATTCACAATGTTCCAATCCTTGAATCGAATGCGGGATGCCAGGGGGAAAGTACCAAAGATCACCTGGACCAACGTCAGCAATGAAATTTCGCCCTTCTTGGTCAACGGCAGTTATGCGTGCCTTTCCTAAAAGCATATATGCCCATTCTGCTTGTTTATGCCAATGGAGTTCACGTACTCCTCCGGCCGTTAAACTCATATTTACACCAGCAATCGTAGTCGAAACCGGAAGTTCTCTAACAGTAATCTCCCGGGACCACCCACCGTGTTTTAAAATCATAGAAGTGTCTGAGAACGAAAATTTCAAGTTAGGAACTAAGCCAGCATCAGTTATAGGCGGAACGAGCATATTCGGATTTTGAATATCCCGCATAACATTACGAGGTCCAGAATCTATCGCACCAGCTCCATCGCTACGGATTGGCTGTGGTATACTCCCTCCCGCTTCATTAACAGTACGTTTTTTCATCATTACACTCCTTTTTCATCCGATTATTAAGTAAAAAGCCTCCAGCATAGTATATGAATTGGGCTTTGGATGGTTACTGTGACTATGGATACAAGGGGTTCTGCCTTAACAATCCGCTAAATCTTGATGCGATCTTAATTTAAAAGGGAGTATCCAGCAAACTAACATATAAAAAAGAAGAGAAATCCCTTTCTCTTCTTTACAAGTTTCTATTAAAGCAATACCGAATCTTTATCACTATCCTGATTCCGTTTCTCTCGTTCTTCTTCTAAGCGCTTCATATATACTTCGCCTTCTTTTTCGATAAAATCATTATCCATCTCTTGCTCTTTTTTCGAAGTATATAAAACCATGTAGCCACTTAGTACAATCCCAATGATTACAAGATAAATCCACCATGGTAAAGTTTCCACTTTCGTTCATCCCTTTCCTTAGACAAGCCTTATTAGTTTCACTTTATGAGGAAAGAAGTGGTTTTATGCTTAAAATTTTATTGTGGATTCTTCGCGAAGAACGCTTGTACATATTCCATAAACTCTATTGGTTCCTGGCGAAACGGTGCGTGGTATCCTTTTTCAATGATATGGAACGTACTATTTGCAAATAGCTCATGATACAGTTCACCATTTTTCCAAGAAACACTCTTATCGTGTCGTCCCCATATAATTAAAGTCGGTACCTTAATTTTATCAGCTTCCATCGCAATGCGGCGCTCTCTCATTTTCGTAAGCTGATCATAATGCTCTTTATCATCGCGACTATTTTTCACTTCATTTTTATTATAATCCGTAATCTCTGTTACAGTTTGTAAATCTGTCGATAGTGGCGGCACTTCATAACTTTCTTTTTGCTGGAAAGACTCTATTCCTGTAGAATCCGCTAAAACGAGATGCGTTACTGCATCCGGATATAAATACGCTAAATTTAGAGACATCTCTCCGCCCATCGAATGACCAAGTACTGCGAATTGATCGTATCCGAGTTTCTTCATTAACTTATAATATAAATTCACTTGTGTGGGAAACGAATACTGAAAATCAATCGGCTTAGAAGAACGCCCAAACCCTAAAATATCAACCGCAATAATCGTATGATCCTTTACAAGTTCCGGATAAATATCATTAAACCCATCTGAAGAACCACCGAACCCGTGAAGCATAAGTAAGGGCGGTTTCCCCTCACCAATTTGCTTAAAATAAATCGTCTGTCCATCAATCTGCGCCATACTCTCTTTCGTATTTATCTTCATCATAACAGTATCTTTCACTTCTTCAACCTTCGCAATCGGCTTATCAACGAAGTTACATACTATTAACAAAACGAGTACAATACCGCTAATCATATAAAACTTAAACCGTTTCAAAATTCCCGTCTCCTTTCTCATGCTGCCATTTAAAGTTTTTACATTTTTTGGTTGTTTTATGTTCTCTTTTTAATTGTAACTACATCGGTTACAATTATATTAAAAAAATATTACTCAATGCCACTACTAATGGTCACTTTGTAACTATTATAGTTACATATAAAAAGTAAGTCAATTATTTTATCTGCGTTAACGGGCAGTCCGATTAGTGTGAGCTAATAATCAGTGTGAGATGAACCATCAAAAATTGTTTGCTCAGCGCTATTTGGTGCTAGCTTCCTTTGACTTGGTCGGACAATTGGATATCCGAAAGAAGGCTTGTTATCACTATACTTAGTGTCCCTTACTTCTTTTAGTTAATAAAAAACGCAAGCTTCTTTTGATTAGAAGTTTGCGTTTTTTATCATATACTTTATTTTTTCTCTTCACGAGCTAAATCGATTACAACATCTTTTCCATCACCATCTTTTAATAATACTTTAAAATGATTCACATTATCAAAAGTAGTAACATCAAACGTTTTCACCTTAATTACTTTCCCATTATCCCCAGCTCTTGAGTACCCCTTCAACGTTGACTTATATGTTTTCCCTTTTTCATCCATAAGAATAACACTATCAATTGTTTTTATCTGACGTTTTATTTCTTCCTCATCTCCAAAAGTATCACGTTCAAATGTAATACTTGTCCCTGTTGGTAGTACTTCTGCAGACACTATTTTTACAGACTCAGGTTGTTGTTTAGGAACAAAATGAATCTCTTGATTTCCTTTAAACTTCGAGTCTAATTTTATTTCCCCTTGCCACTTCCCTTGAATTTCCTTATTAAGCTGCATACCATTCTGATGCCAAACTTCTATATTTTCTTTTACAGTATTTGATTGAGATTCTGCTACTGTCCTGTAAGAAACATCTTTATTTTCTAATGGCGCAAACAAAGATATAGAACTAATATTAAAGTTTAGACTATCAATGTTATCAATTGAATTCATAGGATGGAATATTAAATTATAAGTTATTTCTCCCTCTTCTTCACCTGCCTGAATACTCCATTCGCTACCTCCCAACATCTTACTATTTTCATTTGTTAACCCTTCTGTGTATTCCGCCTTCTCTATATATCGTCCTTTATCATCTGTTAAATCGTACTTCATTCTTAAATCTGTCAATTTACTTATTAAACTTTTATCTTCAAATTTCAATTGTAAGGAAACTGCTATTTTAGATTTATCATACAGTACATTTTTAATTTGGATTGTAACCCCATTATCTTTCATCACATTATTCTCATCTACTTTTTGTATATACCCATTATCTGCCGCTTTTTGAACTCCCTGATCTTTCGCAAAAAAGAATTCCTTTACCACAGCTAATGCTGAATCACCATACACGCCAACTCCGACACTTGCTCCAACAATCGTTAACCCTGCTATCATTGCTGCAACTATTTTTTTATGGGAGGATGTTTGTTTTTGTTTCTTACTTTTTCTAATTTCTTCAAAAGCAAGTTCTTTTTTCTTCAAAACACTAGTAGGAATTGTTACATCATCATTTAATGCTTTTTCTAATTTATGCTCGAATTGATCATTCATTTTAAATTCCCCCCATTGTTTACATTCTCCCAGTCTTCTTTTAAATAATATTCTTTTAACTGTTGCCTTGCTCTATGTAGTCTTGATTTGATTGTTCCTTCTTTTTCATTTAAAATCTCTGCAATTTCTTTTGTTTTAAATTTATTTACATAATAGAGTACGATTACTAAACGATACTCCACACTTAAATAACTAAGCAGATTGTCAAATTCAAGCTTTTGTTCAATATTGTCTTTTACGATTTGATCTCCCTGTACTTTTCCATAATCATCCACATATAAAACTTTATTTTTTCGTACTATATCATTACATTTATTCATTAATATTTTCGTAATCCATGTTTTAAAATACTCTGGTTCTTTTACCCTTTTTAAATTTGTAAAAGCAGACAAAATTGTTTCCTGTATTGCATCTCCTATATCTTCTTCATTTTTCAAGCGTGCTTTTGCCACCTTATAGATTTGTGGCATTAATATATCAATTACCTCAATAAAGGCTTCCTCATCACCTTTTTGAGCCCGCTTTATGAGCAGCTCCATTTTAAATTCCCCCTTAGAAATCTACCATTTATGTTTTATATAACTATTAGACTGTATATACTTTAAAATGGTTGCACGAAATTCTAAATAAAGTGAAACTTTAATCAGTGGGGGGTTCTTCATCCCCCCACTGATTATCAGTTGAACCAATCGGGCTTTTATGGGCAGTTGATCCCCCACCTAACTTCTTTGCTTTCCCTGAATTTTGAGGTGGGGGTCTTACTGCCCATTAAAGCGGGATAAAAATAACCTTGGCTCAGCGAATACCCGAACTAAGGTTACTTTAAGTACAATGTTCATGATTCTTATTATATCTCGGCTCAAGTTAAACAATAGGGTGTATATCAAAAATGTATTTCCTGAATACTGTCGAATTAGAACCATAAAAACAATCTTATTACATCAAAGTTAATTTAGAGCACATTATGGATACCTTAAAACCAAGACAGGTTTATGAAATAGTACACTTTGTTTCCACTCTTAATTTTCATATGATGAAAAAAGAGCGCCGAACAGACATCAGCACTCTTTTTCATCATCATCGTTATTTATGCAAAGTTGTTCAGCTATTTCTTGTACCCGTTCCATCGTTATTCCTTCTCTAAACTCCACTGCTAGAGGATGGTCTGTCGGTTCCAGTTCAATATAAGGACGAATACCATCTGCTCTCGGATGAACCATCGTTTTCAAGCTTACTGTCTCCAACTCATATGGTAAATCTGTCGAAAGCCAACCAAACATCGGCTCTAATAATTGTTGCTTATCCCAGAATTCATTCACCTTATCAAAATTCGCTTCGCTTAACGAAACCCATACACCCCATATGAAATGTTCATCTGTACCAATGATAGGAATTTCAATACTCCCTCGAATAAAGAAGTGTTCTCCATCCATCACACATAAATCATCGTTCATTTCAAATCTATCTTCTCGCTCTTCAGGTTCAGCATCATAATAATAAACAGGAGCTGATGATCCATAACTCGTTGGAATTTCTTCATGATATGTATCGCAGCATCTACAAGTATACCCACTAATTTTCGTCATTTTATTCCTCCATCAATTTCATATATACATTCTATCAAAATACTTATAAAGTGAAAATAAAAAAAGCAAGCAATTCCAGCTATCAGCTAAAACTACTTGCTCTTCTACTTATTATTTCTATTTTTACTCTTTAATAAATTCCTTCGTACTTCTCACTGTATCAATCGGACGAACTAACTTCTCAATTTCTTCACGCTTTGGCTCTAAAAACGGAGGTAAAGATAATTTCTCTCCAAGCGTTTCATAAGGCTCATCTCCCATAAAACCAGGGCCATCTGTCGCAAACTCGAATAAAATTTGCGGCGCAACTCTTGCGTATAATGACTCAAAGAAGTGACGATTTACATAACCAGATGAAGGGAGTCCAACTCGACTTAGTCGCTCAATCCACTCTTCTAATACAGCGCGATCCTCTACGCGGAATGCTGCATGATGCACTGTACCAAAACCTTGTTGTGCTTCAGGAAGAACCGTATTATGTTCTACAATGACAGAGGCACCGTTTCCACCTTCACCCACTTCAAATAAGTAGAACTCTCCTTCTTGAGCAATCTCTTTAAATAATAGAACTTTTTCTAGCACCTCTTTGAAATAACTAAAGTTCGCGATACGAATAAATACAGGTCCTAAGCCAGTAATTGCATATTCTAATGGGACTGGCCCGTCTTGCCAAGGTGTACCTGATTCCACGCCTTTATCAAATTCATCTGAGATCAATTGATAGTGTTGATCATCAAAATCAGCGAAAGAAAGAGTTTTCTTACCAAATTGCTCTTTAATTCCAGTATGTTTCACTTCAAGACGGTCAAAACGTTTCACCCAATATGCTAATGCCGCATCACTTGGAACTCGGAACGAAGTTTTTGAAATTTCATTTGTACCGTGTACTCCTTTCGGAACGCCCGGAAAGTCAAAGAATGTCATATCTGTTCCTGCACTACCTTTATCATCTGCAAAGAATAAATGATACGTTTGAATATCATCTTGGTTTACTGTTTTTTTAACTAAACGCATTCCTAAAACGTGAGTGAAAAATTCATAGTTCTTTTCTGCACTACTTGTAATTGCTGTAACGTGGTGTATTCCTTTTAATTGGTTCATTTTATATTCCTCCAATAGTTTTAATTTATATTTAACTGTTTTATTTTTGCTCGCTGGTCAACAAAGCGTGTATTTATAAAAGTAATCATTTCATTTTACTAGTCAAGTGATAGTTAAAAAAATAATTCAATGTGTAAAACGATTCGTCCGAAAGTAATAATTCCTTTCGTTACTCTCACTTTACAACTCAAGTGATTAAAAAGCAAGTGAATTATCTTGAATTCGAGATAATTTTTAATATCTCAGTATTAGTTTAAAATGCTATATGTTTTGTGGCGTAATTATTTTCATATCTACTGGTAATAAAACCTTTTCACTCGCCAAAATAAATAGCCTACGATCAATGAACTAATCATAGGCTATTAAAATTCTTTAATAGTTAAATATCCTTACAATAACTTGTAATTTTAGCGAATAATTAATATTAGTAATTCTCTGTTTCATTAAATGATTTATTTTATCCCGCATTAACGGGCAGTAAGACTTCCACCTCAAAATTCGGCTGGAGCGAAGAAGTTAGGTGGGAGATCCCACTGCCCGTAAACGCCCGATTGGTGAGGGCTAATAATCAGTGGGGGATGAGCAAAACCCCCACTGATTATAGTTTCACTTTATATATTCCAAAAATCACTATTTATATCACTGTTATATTTATAATCAACCTTTTCTTTACCACATTTTTCGCACTTATAAATATTAGCTGTCCCAATCTGCCCTGTTTTAAAATTTTCACTATCCTGAGTTTTAATAAATTTATAATTGTGTATACATCTAGGTTCTCTTACTTTATCCATCCATTTTCCTAGCATAAAGTAATCACTCTCCTTAAAAGAATATTCCTACTACAACTCTATATTTAGAATACTCTACAAAAGATTTCCAATCAACGAACACGTTTTCTTGCATCACATGATATGTAAAAGAATTGTTTTGTTTAAGATCCGTTTTTTTATTAACAACAGACCCTCATCCATTAGCTTTACACGAGCTAATGCAATATAAATTTGCCGTATGATTTACATCTTTTTCTCTCATTATTTCTTTCCTCATCAAGGAATAAATAATGGTTTTTAAAGCTGTTTGCAGTGTCTTCCCTTATCAGGGCAATAAAAGATGGTGTGAAAACTTAATTTCACACCATCTTTTTAAACAATTTTATTGTCATGCCACACTTAATGAGGCCATTCTATTCACAATCTTAATTATGGAAAGTTGGCTTATAGAACGAACGATTATCAAGTGCAAAGACACGTTCTGTGTATTCGCCTGGTTTTGTACGTCCTAATGCGCGGTCCATCATGTTCATTTTTGCATCTAAGTTATCGATGTAGTGCAGAATTTCTGCTTCTTTTACTAATGGTGGTTTTGGGCTACCCCATTCTGCTTTTCCGTGATGGGAAAGGACGATGTGCTGAAGGATTAATACTTCTTCTGCATCGATTTGTAGTTCGTCTGCTGCTTTACCAATTTCGTTCACCATGATAGAGATGTGGCCAAGTAAATTTCCTTCTAACGTATACGTCGTAGAGATCGGACCAGATAGTTCGAATACTTTACCAAGGTCGTGTAAAATAACGCCCGCATATAGTAAGTCTTTATCTAACGATGGGTATAGAGCTGATATAGCTTTCGCTAAATCTAACATTGATACAACATGGTAAGCTAGTCCAGATACGAACTCGTGATGGTTCTTTGTCGCTGCTGGATATTCTAAAAATTCGTTTTGGTGCTTATTTAATAAATGTCTTGTTAGACGCTGTATGTTCGGGTTTCTCATTTCAAATATGTATTGCGTAATTTTCTCAACCATATCTTCTTTTTTTATTGGAGCTTTTTCTACGAAATCCGAGATATCTGTTACTTCATTTTCATTCGCAACACGGATTTGTTTCACACGTAATTGAATACGTCCTTTGTAGTTTAAAATATCTCCAGCTACTTTAACGATTGTTTCCGCTACATATTGTTTCTCAACTTCTGGTGATACATCCCATAGCTTCGCTTCAATATCTCCACTTGGATCTTGTAAGATTACTGTTAAAAACGGCTTACCATTGCTTGCGAGACCTTTTGTCGCTGTTTTAATTAACAAGAAAACATCGACTTGTTCACCAACTTCATATTCTACAATTTTCTTTTTCATTCGAATTCCTCCACCAAATCAGTTACTTTTAGTATAGCATACTACAACTCATTTTCTTTACGCTTATGTGTTAATTTTATAATCTCATTTTCTGTAAAATACGTTAGTAAATGCGCATGGCATGTAAAGAAGATAACTTGTCTATCTTTCGCAATTTCCTTTATAAGTTCAATCGTTCGATTCGTCCTTACCGCGTCAAAATGTACGAAGCTATCATCAATAATAAATGGATAGTCATGCTCAAACGTTTTCGCTAGTGCAAATCGTAACGATAAATATAACTGCTCCGCTGTCGCTTGGCTTAGTTCATGACTGTAAAAACGCATACCATCGTTACGTTCGACAATGAAAGGTTCCGCTTCTGACGGTGAGAATATTTTACTGTATCTTCCGCCTGTTAAATACACGAAATATTCTTCAGATTTTTGTAAAATGCGCGGCAAATGTACTTCATGATAATATTGCTTCGTTTTCGTTAATACTGTCTTTGCGGCCGCATAAGCAGCCCACTTCTTCACTTGTTCACGCACTTGTGATTTTTTCATTTCCCACTCATGTAGTAAATCACCATACGTACTGCCTTCTTCTAAATTCGCAATTTCTATTCGATGCTTCGCAATACGCTCTGTCAGTTCTTTCTCCCCTGCAAGACAGCTTTGCGCGGCTGTAATTTCTTGCTTTAATTTTTCATCATAACCGTCAGCCTCATAATGCTCAGCTAATGACAAACTCGTTAAGCGCTGTTCTAACAAATCAATTTGAGGTAATAAACGCCCCACTTGCTTATCCGCGTCTTCACGTTTCTCTGCCAATTTTCCTGCTTCTAAAAACATCTCTTCATCTGTAGATTCTGCGATATGCCATAACCCATCTCGCTCTACTAGTAGTTGTTTTAATTGCTCTTGCATGAACTCATATTCTTCTTGCCATTCCGCCAGCTTCTCTTTCAGCTGCTTACAAGTTTGGCGCTTCTCTTTCTCGTTTTGCATACGACTTTGCGCCTCATGCAAATTGCTATACTCCGTGCTACCGATAACAGTTTCTAGTTTATGCTCAAAGTGCGAAATCATTTCATACAATGAAGATTTCCGCTTACTTTGCTTCTCTAAATCACGATATAATTGCTGCATTTTTTCAATACGCTCAAACGCCGGCAATATGTGCGCATACGTATAAAATTCTGGGAACATATAGCGCGTTTTATACGCATCTACTTGTTCTCCTATTTGGAAAGTTTCTCTCTCCCATTCTTCATACGATGAAACGACTTTATCATAAGCTCGTTCCATTTGCTGCAACTTATACGACTCACGCTCAAATAGCTTACGAATCTCTTCATCTTTTTCTAACTGATAACGAACAGACATCGCTTCTTCACTTTGACGCCCGCCAGCACTTTGCTGAAGAGTAAGAAGCTCTTCTTGTAATCCACCCGAAGGATCTTTATATAAAACGAGTGCTAAAACAATCCCTACAAACACAATCACACTAATAAATAACAGCACGCGGTTATCTATAAATAGACTCGTGAATAAAACAAGCGTGTTAATAAGAAGTAACAGAAGACAAATTCTTTGCCACTGTTTTTTCTTTTGCTGAGCTGCCCCTGCTTTTTCCTCATACTTGCGCTTCATTCTCTCTGCGCCCATTCCTAAAAATGCCGCATCCTGAAATGATTTTTCTTTCTCAACTAACATATTTTTTTCTTCATCAGCTAACATTTGCTGGCTGATTTGTCTTATATTTTCTTCTTGCTCTTCTAATTGCTCTTGAGCCGTTTTAAAACGTTCATCAAGCTGTGTTTTTTGCGTTTCTAACTCTCTCGCTTTTTGCACAGTTTGCGTAATTAACTCTTTCGTCGCTAAACTTATATCAAATGAAAGAACAGTCTCTTGTTCAAAAGTAGCACCAATTTGTTGCTCTAGTTCTGCGATTTCTTCTTTTATATTCGCAATACTTCCCGTCATATCACGCATTTCTTGGCGTGCATTTTCATAAGACATGTGCTGCATACGAAGTTCTTCTACGTAACTTTCTTTTTGTAAAAATGCTTCATCTATTTCTGTGGAATCAATTTCTGATTGCACTGTTTCTATCTTTTTTTGAAGTGAATCTACTTGTACTTGGAGCGGTTCTATCTTTGCCTTTACCGCCTCATAGCGCGCCATTCCGTTTACAGGAAACTGCCCGTTCTCATTTTCTAACACTTTCTCGTGCGCACTCTTTTCAATAACAAGAGGCTCAAGCGCCGCTAATATTTCATAATCTTGCTTTCGTTTTTCGGCTGACTCTTTTTCCGCACGAACAGAAGTAAGTTTCTCTTCACTTTCTTTTAACTGCTCGACCTGTTTTTCATACGTGCCAATCTTCCCTTGCCATTCTTTCATCTTTTCCTCAATTTTCTTCATCTCTTGCAGTGACACGTTAATTTCAGGATTACGACCACTCGGCTTAAAACGCTGATTCATTTCTTTTTCTAATTTTTTATCTAACTGCAATAACGCATCGCTTCCGACTGCGCTTGCCGAAAATAAATAATTACCGATATCCGCTTCGCCGAGCTGATGAATATTTTGAAGACCATGCATATCAAATGAAAAAACAGAATCAAATAAGCTTTCATTCACACCGCTTAATATATCGTTTAAAATAGCTTCGCCGCCAGTTTTCCCGTCTTCAAAATAAACGGTCACCTCACCAACTGCCGTCTTTGGCAATCGTTCAATTTTTAAACGGCCGTACTTCTCTGTTTGAACAGTCATCGCTCCGCCGTACTTCCCGCCTTCTTTCGGCTCATAACGACGCTGTCCTCTCGTCGGAAAACCGAATAAAATACTTTTCATAAACGAGCGAATTGTCGATTTCCCCGCTTCATTTTCACCGTACAGTACCGTCAACATTGACAGATCCATTTCCACATTTTCTAGTTTTCCATAGCCATAAATATGGAGTTTTTCAATTCTCATTTTTTATCCCTCTCTTGCTGGAATAATTGCTCTAAAATAATATTTTCCGCTTCCTTTTGAATCTCTTTCTTCTCTTCTTCCGTAAAAGCTTCAATACTATTACGTGCTACAGGAGATGTCCAAATCGTGCGCAATACTCCATCCATATTTGTGAAAGCTTCTAACTCTTTCAGAACACTACCGACGAAATGATTTTCTTCTTTCAAACGTTCAATTTCCGCAAAAGAAACCGTCTCATTTTTCCACTTCATCGCATACACAAAGTCTTTTCGCTCTTCGCCAGCTGCTAAAATATGAAAAATCTCTTCCACGCGCTTGTCTTCACGCAAATAAGGAGAAAGTGGTCCCTGTCCTGTAAATATGACAGTTAAAAGCGTACCTTCCTCTTCTCTTCTGCATTCATTCATCGCACTTGACGCGCTCGTCATAAGGTCATCAACAGTTTCCAGTCCATCAATATTTACTTCTATCTCATCCCATACAACATCCGCCGTATGGAAAAATGAACATTGCGTTCCTTGTTTCGTGAGTTCAATCAGGTACGCACCCTTTTCTCCTGTTTCCTTACGATGACGTCCTTGTATATTACCTGGATAAATAATGCATGGATCTTCTGATAGAATTTCACGTTTATGTATATGGCCAAGAGCCCAATAATCAAACTGCTTTTCTTTTAGCTCACGAATTTGAAACGGTGCATAGCGATTATGCTCTGCATCCCCTTCCACACTTCCGTGAAGCATGCCAATATGAAAAGGCGCATCACTCATTTTCGTATACTGCGCTGTCATATTATCCGTTACCGCTTGCTGCAAATAACTAAACCCGTAAATAGAAGCTAATAGCTCACCATTTTTATAAAATGATTTCTCTTCTACATAAGGCTCCGTAAACACATGAACATTTTCTGGAAACTCAATTGCTGCCCAGCTTCCCCCTAAATGATCGTGGTTACCGTGAATAATAAAAACAGGGATATCGTACTGCGACAGTCTCTTCATTTGCTCGCGCACAAACACTTGCGCTCTCAAACTTCTCGTCTCCGCATCATACAAATCCCCGGCTAGTAATACGAAATCAACGCGCTCTTGAATCGCTTTATCAACAATACGTTCGAACGATTCAAACGTACTTTGCTTCATTCTCTCCCAAACAGAATGCGCAACATTCATTTCCATTCCTTTAAACGGACTATCCAAATGCAAATCAGCCGCATGTATAAACTTCACTTGTTTCACAAATAACGATCCTTTCTTTTTCCGTACTTTACTACGAATAGTAAATCTAGTGCCCATAAAACTTCCCCTTTATTTTACCACGCAATGTCATATATTTCTTTGCATATTCTAGTGATTTATGCCAAAATAGTTATAAGATTCTGATTTTTATTATTGGAGGGAATTTTCATGGGAGTATACGTTCTAACAGTCTTTGAAAAAGATGGTTCTAAAGCATTAGACGAATCATTCGAGGCGGCAACTGAAAAAGAAGCGAAAGCAAAAGGTGAATCTATTTTACAAGAGAAAGGATTGTATGAAAAAACACATCGCTGCACATCTTCTGCAGGTAAGCTCGTTTTATTCCAGCGCTAAAAAAAGAAGCGTCATCCGCTTCTTTTTCACTCTACTATATCTTCGTCACACCACGTAAACGCCACATCTAGAATACGATTACCGATACGTACGCGTTTATTCCATTTTCCTGTTTGGATCTGATGTTGCAATTCCGCTTTCATCTTTTCCGTCCAGTCGTGAATCGTGTCACTACGGTCGTACGGATATACGCCTGGAAACTCTTCCTGCAGAAGATGCAAGCTCTCTGCATCAAAATGAAAATGGAAGAAGTAGTTTGCTGTAAGCGATGGTTCTTGCAATTGTAAAAAGTAATCATCAACTTGCTTTCTATTTCTATAGAAAGTAAAGATATTCACTTTACCGCTCGTAATTTGGTCAATTTGAATTTCGTGCTTCTCTATAATCACGTCTTGCCCACCTCGTTATATACTACCCTTAGTATATATGTCTTTTGCAACAAAGTTAACCATTTTCGCGCGAAATTCATTTCCTTCATTATATTACCTGTACCTCCAAGTACAATCAGGACAAATAAAAACAAAGTTGAAGGGGAGCGATCACATGTATTTCGGAAGCAAAGGTTGGTATGTAAAAGAACTTAAAAAATTAGGGATTCGTACTTACGAAGGTAAAAAACTAGAATCTTATCGTACGCATATTTTATCTAGTTTACTTGAGAGAATGAAGAAAGCTTCGGCTTAATAGATGTAGGAAGCGACTACGGTTGCTTCCTTTTTATTTAGTAAATAAAAAGAAAATCATCATACCTTAACTTTTTAACTTTACCGTTATACTTCCTTGATAAAAACCGCCCATTATCAACTGAATCTCTAGTACCAAATACTCTTCCAGATAATCATTTGTATATATTTTAAATTCCCCACACTTATTAACCCGTCCGCTTCCAACATACATATCACTACTTGTTATGACAATTGTTGAATGAGGTTCTGCACGGCCCAATATACAATTATCACCATATTCCACAGAATCTATCGTTACTTTTTGATGCATATTATTAACTGAACCTATACAGTTCTTATTACACAAATTAACATCTCTTTCTTCAGCCCTCGAAAGCGCTCGATTCCTGCTAGTCTTTTCTGAAGAGAAAGCAACATTCCCCAGCCAACTAAACCTATCAAATATAGTAATAGGTAGAAACATCTACGTTAACTCCCCCATTCTTCCAATACTTCCTTCTCATTTTTTATCAACTACAGTCTTTTAATGAACTTACAGCAATACGTTTTATGTCGGGATAAAAGAAAACAGCTTTGATTTTCCATTCAATTTCGCACTGTTAATTTGTACAGAACACATAGAATACTGGTTTTCACCCCAGATGTAATGACAACACTACACAAAAGAAACCACGGTCCATTAAATGTAAATCCACCTTCAAATATATTAATAATAATTATGTTGCCAATTATTAAGAGAATCCATGAAATGGAATACTGTTTTCCATTTGTAATATATAAAATTTCATCCTCATAACAGACTGTAATTCCCCCACCTTGCCAAACACCAATAGCGAAAGAAATAAGCGTAACTGCCAGTAACTCTGCTTGTAAATCCCTAGTCATTGGTTGCGGCGCCGTATAAGTAATAATCCCTATCATCATGAGAAAAGTTATAATATCTATCCAGTTTAATTTTCTTTGTTTGCTTTGCAGCCAAATAAAGAAAATTAATACAGGAATTAAAAGCAAAGTTTCCATTTAATTATTCTTCTTCCTTTCCTACATTAGAAACGTCTATAATTGTAATGCAATTAGATTATTCTTAAATCTCTCATACTTTCTGAAGCATAACATGAGAAAGAAATAAAAAAATCGTACAAAAGGGCAAGCCTATAATGTACGATTGGGCATATATAATGTTTTAAAAATGAATTAACTTCCTTTCAATAGATACAGCTACTGCTTCTGACCGTGAATTAACACCTAATTTATTGTATATATTTGTTAAATATGCTTTTACCGTTCGCTCAGCTATTCCCATATCAAATGCAATTTCTTTATTCTTATATCCGCGCGCAATAGCTTTCAGCACAAACAATTCTTTAACCGTTAAGTTATTTTCTGCAACCTTATCAGCATGTACTTCTTTCCTTTTATACTTCACTATCTTTTCCATAATATTTGGTTGTAGTAAAATCTCACCTCGAATAGCCGCTTCCAATGTTCGAAACAAATTCTCACGATCCGTATCTTTTAGCAAATATCCTTTTGCCCCTAACTCAATTCCCTTTAACATTAATTCATCTTCGTTATAAGTAGTTAATATAATAATCGGCGTATGGTTTTGTTTTTCATTCAAAGCCTCAATTGTTTCTAAACCACTCATTTTAGGCATATTCAAATCCATTAAAATGACATCAGGTTTCTTCTTTTCTATGAAAGAAAGGGCTTCTTCTCCGTTTGCAGCCTCACCTATAATTTGAAATGAATCACTCGTTTCTATTATTAATTTCAGACCTTCTCTTACAACAAAATGATCATCTACAATTAATACGTTATGCTTCATGGCTATCTCCTTCTTTATTTATAGGCACTTGAATATACACTTTCGTACCTTTCATCTTTTCACTCAATATATGTATTTCTCCCTTAATCAATCGAACACGCTCATTTAGACCAATTAAACCATAATGTCCAGGATTCTTACCGATATATCTAGTGTCAAAACCAATTCCATTATCTTCAACTTCAATAGTAAGTTTTTCAAGATCATCGATATATTCAACATTTAAATTTACATCTGCTGCCTGTGAATGTTTTGCGATATTCGTTAAACATTCACTAATTACATATAAGCAGTGCTCTTTTACTACGCTTGAAATATACGGTGGGCTTTGGATAGTAAATCTCACATGTATAGACGTAGCTTCAGAAAAACGTTGAACCTCTTCTTTTACTGCTCCATTAAATGAATTAGTAGTATGACGCAAATCATCAATAACCAACCTTGCATCATGTAAAGTTTGTCTCGCTCTTATCATAGTTTGTTTCATAATCTCTTGAGATCGTCCTGTATTCCCTTTTTGCATATGGGCATCTATTGCTTCCAATTGCATAATTAAGCTTGCTAAACCTTGCGCTAACGTATCATGTAAATCTCTTGCCATACGCTGCCTTTCATTAGCTAATGTCAATTCTTCCACTCTCATATATGCAGACTCTAACTCTTGAATATAGCTCTGTATACGATTACGTGCATCAAATTGCTGCTTATTAATATAAGAAAAAGGAATAATAATTGCTAACACTAAAAGAAACATAGAGATAAGAATAGCTAATTTATTCACACCATAATTGATACTAATTGCAGCACAAAATATTGCATACATAAGAGTAAAAACTGCCATTACTTTAAATATATTGTTATAAACATATAAGCTTTGGGCGATTAAAATAGGAGTTAATCCAACAAAAATCGCTATCGAAGCATTTGTTGCAATAAATGCAGCCAAAAACACAATGAAAAGTTGTACAAAAAAGAAGTACAACAATTGCCTATTTTTTAATGAACTCGCATACCAATGAAAAATAGTATGAATAACAATGACTATTGTAAAGAAAAAACTATCCATAGAGAAAATATTATTACGAAATTCTAAAAGCATTGAAGCTATATATACGAGTGTAACCCATAAAATAATAAACCTTCTTGGAATAAATACCACTTCCAATACATTTGTATCCAAATCTATATTTAAACTTATTTTTTTCATATCTGACCTCCACTATTACATTATACAAGATGCAACTTACATTTTGATAAAGTGAAGGCTTTTACATACAGCCCGACTCCCACAAATAGCGGGATAAGTCACTGATTCCTCTTCATCCTCATTACCAAATATAAATATGAAATATTGTATATCGAAATGCATTGATGTTTATGTAAGATTATTATTCAGCAATCCATACAATGCTACATAATTAATGTATATTTTAAAAGTTTGCACAATCAAAATCTCCTCAAAGTATAAACGACGACTTTCTGTTCCCTTTTATTTAGTGCTAATGAAATAATCATTTAAACCAAAAATGCTATAATTAACCCAATCAAACTAAGGGGGAACATTTATCTTGCACGGAAAACACATTCAATTTCATGAGTTTGGCAATCCAAAAGATGTGTTACAGGTTGAATATAAAAATATAGAACCATTAAAAGATAATGAAGTTTTAGTTCGTATGTTAGTTAGACCGATTAATCCATCTGACTTAATTCCCGTAACCGGAGCGTATGCACATAGAATCCCTTTACCTAACATTCCTGGTTATGAGGGTGTTGGTATTGTAGAAGATGTTGGCGCGGGCGTTACTAGAGACCTTATCGGTAAACGGGTTTTACCGTTACGCGGAGAAGGTACTTGGCAAGAATATGTGAAGACGTCAGCTGACTTTGTAGTGCCTATTCCTGATTCCATCGATGATTTTACAGCGGCGCAAATGTATATTAATCCCCTTACGGCGTGGGTCACATGCACAGAAACGCTAAACTTAAAACAGAATGACGTTTTATTAGTAAATGCTTGTGGATCCGCTATTGGTCATCTTTTTGCTCAGTTATCACAAATTTTAAACTTCCGATTAATTGCAGTTACGAGAAATAGTAAACATACAGAGGAATTACTTCAGCTTGGTGCCGAATATGTAATAGATACTTCCACTGCCCCGCTTTATGAAACAGTTATGGAGTTAACAAACGGGCTTGGTGCAGATGCTGCCATTGATTCTATCGGGGGACCGGATGGAAATGAATTAGCTTTCTCCTTACGTCCAAATGGGTGCTTTTTAACTATCGGCCTTCTATCAGGTATACAAGTAAACTGGTCAGAGATTATCACGAAAGCAAAAGTGCACGCGAATATATTTCATTTACGATATTGGAATAATGAAGTGTCACCATATAAATGGCAAGAAACGTTTCATCACTTAATTCGTTTAGTGGAAAATAAGCAATTATATTTTATGACGGTACATTCTACGTATGACTTAGCGGATGTGAAAAGTGCGGTTGATGTCGTACAGTCTGCTGAAAAAACGAAAGGGAAAGTGTTTTTGACGGGTTAGTAAATGCTATTGAAAGATCTATTTTGATTGATTTTTTCAAAATAGATTTTTTTATGTCTTATAAACCCTATTTTAGTATCCCCGCTTCAACTACCTAAAAAATAACATTGTCAACAGAACTTAAATTGGTTATCATAAAAGCGAATATAACAGGAGATGAGCAGATGAATATAAAAGAAAAGAAATCTTTTTCAAAAGTTTCTCGGCGGAAATTAGTCGATGAAGTGTTGGAACGTCTACAAGAGAAAATCTTTTCTGGCGAGTATGAAGTTGGCGATCGCCTCCCTACAGAGCCGCAATTAATGGAAGAGTTAGGAGTAGGACGTTCAACGCTGCGAGAAAGCATAAAGATATTAGTACATGCCGGCATATTAGAAGTTCGACAAGGACAAGGTACTCGTATTGTCTCACTAAATACAACGCAAGATTCATTTGAAAAACGACTGCAAGCAGCTAATATTAATCATGTGTATGAAGCAAGAAATATGTTAGATAAAGAAGTAGCTATGTTAGCGGCACAGCGCCGAAGTGAAGAGGATCTTTTATACTTAAAAGGACATTTGAATAAAAGAAAAAATACCCTTCAAGAAGGAAATTATGTGGCATACATAGATGCAGACATTCAGTTTCATCTAGCAATTGCAAAGGCGAGCAAAAACGAAGTTCTACTTGATTTGTATCAATCTTTCGTACCTGCCCTTCGCCACATTTTAAGCCAATTAATATTAAATACAGTGAACTATGAAGATAACTCTGAAATTCATGAAAAATTATTCCAAGCTATTTTAAAACAAAATGCCGAAGAGGCACGAACATACGCCGTTCAAAATTTGGAGCTGAAATAAGCTCCTTATATATTACACTTAAACATCAGATGATATACTCAATAACATCTGATGTTTAAGAGAGGAGAAAATGAAATTGAAACATCAAGAACGAACTTATTTGTATATACTAGCACTATTTTTTGTTTCTATTAATTTACGTATCGGAATTACATCTGTTTCACCTGTATTAGAAACAATCCGACAAGACTTAAATATAAGCAATTTTTCCGTTAGCTTTTTAACAGCTATTCCTGTTTTTTGTATGGGGACATTCGCCTTACTGACTGGGAAGGTAATTAGGAAATACGGGGCAGAAAAATCAATTATGGCTTGTCTTATTTTAATTGGCTTGGCAACATGCATGAGAGCTTTTACCTTTTCCATTTCCACATTATTCGCGAGCTCTTTATTTATCGGCATTGGAATTGCACTTGCAGGTCCGTTACTATCAGGTTTTATTAAAGAAAAATTCCCTACGAAAATCGGCTTAATGATTGGCATATATTCAGTAGGTATGGGAACTGGTGCTTCTTTAAGTGCAGGGTTAACGATTCCTTTACAACATGTATTAAAAGACGATTGGAATATGGCACTCGCTTTTTGGGGTGTACTTACTATTATCGCTATTATATTTTGGTATCCGGTTATGAAACGAAAAAAGAATACGAGTACACAAGATAAAAAGAATAATAGTTTACCTTTAAGAAATAAAAAAGCATGGTTGTTCACAATCTTTTTCGGACTACAATCAGGAATCTTTTACTCCATTACGACTTGGCTTGCGCCCGCAAATCAAAATATGGGTGTCAGTAGCGAACAAGCTGGTACTCTCATAACTGTTTTTACAGTTGTTCAAATGATATGCAGCTTTTTAATTCCAACATTAGCGGATATTTATAAAAACCGAGCACTTTGGTTATTAGGGAGTATATGCTTCGTACTCGTAGGTTTATCGCTTATGATTTACCCACTAACTACACCATGGATTCCTTCTATTTTACTAGGTATCGGACTCGGCGGCGTATTCCCACTCGCTCTCATGCTACCGCTATATGAAACAAAAACTTCAGAAGATGCGAGTGCATGGACTGCAATGATGCAGTCAGGAGGATATATTATGGGCGGATTCATTCCTGTCCTAGCAGGAATCGCTCGTGATTATTTTAATAGCTATACGCAAGTTTTTATTATAATGGCACTTTTAAGCTTCATTTTATTCCTATTAACTTTAGTCATGAATAAAAGGAAAAGAAATGCAGAAGATCTTGTCTCCGCTTAAATTTAAAATGTTAATATATGGTATAATTTAATTAAAAACGAAAGGAGCTTCTAACATGTGGTTCATTTCGGCAATCGCGCCTGTTGTAATAGTTGGTGGAATTGTAGTATTTGTAATTAAAAGATTGGAACATAAATATAAGAACGGAAAATTAGGTAAGAAAAAATCTCAAAAAGCTCAACTGTTATTAGATAGTTTAATACCTATGGGAATGCTTGTTGGCTGTATGATTGGTTTGATTTTCGGTATGTTTTTTCCGGATTCCTCACTACTTTCCATTAGTTTAGGATCTGGAATAGGCTATTTATTTGGTTATTTCGCCTATGAAATTTATAGCAAGACAGGTAATGAGTTTTCATAATCCAAAAGAAATAAGTGAGGACAGTACATAGTAGCCATATACAATATGTACTGTCCTTTATTTTTGCATCAACGTTATCACCTTACCTTCCACATCCTATACACCTTTTTTATTGATTTTCCTCTCCTCCCTCTTTTGTATATCCACTTTTTTATTTTCATTGGATCTATACCCATAGTAAAGTAGAGCACATGTAATAACTGAACCTACAATATATCCTAAAAAACATCCTAACCAAAACATAATGTGACTGCCTCCAATGCTTTATAAATTTTATGTAATACAACGCCTTACATGCTCAATCGTTTATTTCTATAAACTATACACCCTCTAAAGTTATTCATACCATTATTTCTCCCCTTACCTCAAATAACAATTTTATTATTTATCATAAAGTTAACACTCTCGTTAAACATATATAAAGATTGTTGTATTTCTTACTTTTCTCCTTGAAAACAATATATACTACATTTGAAATAAGCGGGTACGTCTGCTTATTATCTAAATTCCCGTGCAATATCCCCTCACGAAATGCTAGGAGCAATCCTAGCATTTTTTACAATAACGTTTGACGAAAAAGTTTTGGCACTTTAAACATATGTAAATTATAGTTTCTTTTCAACTTTATCACTTAAACGGTTATATCATTTGAGTGAGCTAGTACATTCGCCCTCATCTTATTTTTTCCACCTATAAAAATCCATCCACTCTTCTTCATTTTAACTTTAATCATGAAACAAAAAAATCCCCTCAAAGCATGAACTTCAAGGGGGAGCCTGTTTTTTATTTACTTATATACGTACAGCTGTACCACTTACAGCAACCATTAACATTCCATCACGAACAACTTCGTAATCTACGTCAATACCAACGATAGCGTTCGCACCTTTTTGTTTTGCAAGTTCTTTCATTTCATCCATTGCGATATCACGAGCTTCTTTTAGCTTGCTTTCGTAAGAACCAGCACGACCACCGACAACATCACGAACAGAAGCGAATAAGTCGCGGACAATATTTGCACCCATAATAGCTTCACCATTTACAATATCAATATACTCAATAATTTCTTTACCTTGAATTCCAGACGTTGTTGTTACAATCATGACTGACACTCTCCTAATAAGTTGTAATTTTTTAATGCGCTTTCTTATGTCTTTATTATGACACGGAAAAAGTATCTAATCTATTGAATTACCTTACAGGAGTGTGACAATTTTGTAATAATAAAGTGCCTATTCTATTTAACGAATTCTCCGAAAGAATTCTCCTTCCTCAAGTGTGTGAAGGGCGTAGCCCAACGATAGGTGGGAGATGAATTTCGGTTTGGCGTAGCCAAAAGGCTTTGCCTTTTATTGTCACCTTGTATTGGTCGTGAAATACAGAAGAAATGTATTTGATGATGATATGTCGGACTATGCAAAAGACATTTTTGTCCGACTATCTGAAAACTATAACATCACATTAGTTGAATGGAATCATGATGTAGACCATGTACATATCTTATTCAAGGCACATCCGAATACAGAAATGACAAAGTTCATTAATGCTTATAAAAGTGCAAGTTCTCGACTAATCAAGAGAGACTTTCCACATGTGAGAAAGAAACTTTGGAAAGAAATGTTTTGGTCAAAAAGCTTTTGCTTGATTACTACGGGTGATTCACCGATAGATGTAGTAAAGAAATATATTGAAAATCAAGGAAAAAGTGAGGTGTAGGAAATGTTAAAATCATACAAATATCGTATCTATCCAAATAAAGAACAACAAATGTTTTTCTCAAAAACATTTGGATGTGTTCGATTTGTATACAACAAGATGCTTGCAGATAGAATTAAATCTTATCAAGAATCACAGGATAAACTTGATAAATCTGTTAAATATCCTACGCCTGCACAATATAAGGCTGAATTTCCATTCCTAAAGGAAGTCGATAGTCTTGCGTTGGCGAATGCTCAAATGAATTTGAATAAAGCATACGCTAACTTTTTCCGTGATAAATCTGTTGGATTCCCAAAATTCAAAAGTAAGAAAGATAACCATCGTAGTTATACAACAAATAACCAAAAAGGCACGGTTTACATTGAGAGTGGTTATATCAAGCTGCCAAAACTAAAGACCTTGGTAAAGATTAAACAGCACAGACAATTCTTTGGGTTAATTAAGTCTACTACAGTGTCTCAAACACCTACTGGTAAATACTTTGTATCGATTTTAGTAGAAGAAAATGAGCAATTGTTTCCTAAAGTTGATACAAAAGTTGGTATTGATGTTAGGCTAAAAGACTTTGCAATATTGTCTAATGGCAAGAAATATGAGAACCCTAAATGGTTGAGAAAAGCCGAAAGAAGATTAGCTCTTCTGCAGCGCTCTTTGTCGCGTAAAAAGAAAGGTTCAAACAATAGAAACAAGGCCAGGTTACAGGTTGCAAGACTTCATGAGAAGATTGCGAATCAACGCAATGATTTTCTTCACAAGATAAGCAATGAAATCACAAACGAAAACCAAGTAATTGTGATTGAGGACTTGAAAGTGAAGAACATGCAAAAGAATCACAAATTAGCAAAAGCAATCAGTGAAGTATCTTGGGCTAAATTCAGAGAGCACCTTGACTATAAAGCAATATGGAAAGGTCGCGATTTGATAATCGCACCTAAGAATTATGCAAGTAGCCAATTGTGTTCTTGCTGTGGTTATAAAAATAAGGAAGTCAAGAATCTAAGCCTTAGAGAGTGGACTTGCCCTGAATGCAATAGCCATCATGATAGAGATGTAAACGCAAGTATAAACTTACTAAAATTATCCATGTAATTGGTATTTTCTTTAGGGGTAGGTACTACCCTTATAGCTTGGTAAATATAGATAGCTAATAAAAGTATCTACTTCCCAAGAAGCTCCCACTTCAAACAGTCCGTAAGGACGTTAAGTTGTGAGTAGTTCACTAAAGCGCTTTAACATTAGGATACATAAATGATTCTCTATTTTCTTTCCAATCCTTTTCTACTTCTTTAAAAGTTGGTCGCCCTAACTCTTCCTTGTTTTTCTGTTTATGAAACCATTTCTTTACATACTTCTCCCCATTTTGATTTTGAACTGTACAAAGGAAACTATTACTACTATCCTTTAATATTTTTACAATCACGAAAAGACACCTCTTCCCTTTTTAATATCATAATAGAACTTGATCTTTTACTATAAGCCCTTCCTCTCTTATAGTCATACGACTCCTCGCCGCGCCAAAGTTGTAAGATCAAAAAACGATATTCACTATGTTTACATTTTGCATAATTGATATGTGAAGCAAATATTATTTAAAGAAATCAGAGTTATAAGCATTATGTTTATCAAATATTTTATAGATTTCTAACTTATCATCTAATTTTGCATCTACTAAAATTAATATATTTCCATCGTAAATGTATTCTTCATATTTCTTAGCATGTTCTTCGGGAATTCCTAATCCGATAAATGCTCCTATTAAACTTCCAGCTCCTCCGCCAATACCGGCTCCTCCAATAGCTGCTGCGATAGGTCCCGCTGCTACGATTGGACCCATTCCAGAAACAGCAAGTATACCAAGACCTGTTAATAAACCACCGAGTCCGCCTGCTACTCCTCCTGCCACAAGCCCTGTCGCTGAAAAGATATCCGCTTTATGTGCCGTTTCACTATTCACTTTTTCACCCGATTTTTCTTCCAGATGTTCAATTTCCTTTTGATCCTTCGCAATAGCTGAAATGTTACCCGCCGAGTATCCTTTATCTTTTAATTCATTAATAACGAATGCCGCATCATCAATTGTTCTAAAAATACCTACTATTTTTCTATCTGTATTCATAACTATTAACCTCCTAAAGTTTTATATAATGTATCTTTATCTTTCTTCATTTCTGTATACACTAACCTTCTTATTAACATAACCATTTACGAAAAAAGCGAATAGTAAAAGCATTACAAGCGAACCACTTAACAAGTAAATTAAATCAAATGTAATATCAATCATCATTTCATTCATGTATACCAGACTCCTTTTTATTTAAAGTAAAAGTATATTTTTATAGAATAGAAATCTTACAATTCATCTTCTGTCAATCTCTTTGTAGTATATGTATACCCTTCGTAACCCTTTCTAAACGTAAAAATACTATAATTATATTTTTTCTTATTTATATGTTTAACATTTTTTAAAACGGGTATGTTTATATTGTTATGCTTACTATATGGAAAGGAATATTTCGATGAATGCAATCCAATCTACTACTATTCTTTATAATGAAACACCTACAATAACGCAGATTCATCATTTTTATGCTTTAATGACAACATTTCAAACTAATTTATTTATAAGCAAACATGGAACACTTACTTCTATTAAAAGCTTAAGCACATTAATATCCTTTTTCCTTACTGTAAAAAAGAGAGAGCTTGTATTATTTATCTTTGAAGGAATAGATGCAAAAAAAGCTTTAAGAACACTCTTTCCTTCTTAAAAGTTTTATTATCCCCCTATTCCCTCGATCGTTACTTTTCATATATGTTTTTATATTTCAAAATGATTTCCTCTATTCAAAACGAGACCCCCTAATACAATAGGGGGATTTCTAGTTTGGCCTTATGAAAACTGATATAATATATATTACGTTTTTCATTCTTTACAATAGAAAACTTTTAATAACCTTGAAGGTAGGAATTTTTAATGAAATCGAAAGCAAAATTTAGTATTCGCTACAAAATTATGGCTGGTTATTTAGTTATGATTTTGTTCTTACTTATTTCTTTCATTATGTTAAACAATGAGATTTCCAATTTACAAAAATCTCGTAATTTTATTATTGATCACGATTTTAAAGTTCTTAATTTAACGAATCAAGTGGAGAAAGAATTGCTAACAATTGAAAATAAAGCGAAAGGATTTATTACTTCTAATAACGCAAATTACGTTCAATCCCTTAACGCTGCAGAAAAGGATTACGAAAAACATTATCAAGATCTTTTTGCTCTATTAGAGGATAACCCCTCTCAGCAAGAAAAGTTAAAACAGATTAATGAAAACATCAATAGTTGGATTAATAAAGAGATTCACCCATTAATTACAAATCATAATAGTAATAACATACAAGCAATCGATACGGCTCAAATTCAATCATTACAATCGCAGCTAACTAACTTCCGTGGTGTAGAGGAGCAACTAACGAAAAAAAGAGCTGCACAATTAGATACTGAAAATAATAAATTAGAGATTTGGTTATACAGTTTATTGTTCTTACTTTCTTGTATTTCTATTATCATTTCACTCTATATTTCGAATTCCATTACAAAAACGATTAAAAACGTAATTCAAGCTATTAAATCCATTTCTTCTAAAGAAAAAATTACTGAAAGAATTCATGTAAACACACGGGATGAAATAAAAGAGCTTGCTCATACAACGAACCACCTACTAGACGAAATATCTAAAAGAGAGTGGTTACAAACCGAGCTTGCAGAATTAATTTTAATGTATCAAGGTATACCTTCTATTGAGATGTTAGGTAAAAAAATTCTTAGTGGAGTTATACAAAAAACGCAAACCTCTTGCGGTGCATTCTATGTACGTGAAGAAATTGAAGAAACTGTCTACTATGTGAAGAAAGCTTCTTTCGCTGATCAAGGTGCTGATATTGGAAAACAATCCATTAAAATGGGTGAAGGTTTAATTGGGCAATGTGCTTTAGAAAAACAAAGCTTTATTCTTCGAGAAATACCAGAAGAATTTCGTTATGTCACTAGCGGCTTATTAGAAATACGCCCTCAAAACCTACTAGTCGTCCCTATCTTATTTGAAGATGAAGTGATCGCAGTAATGGAGTTAGTAAGTGTAACTGAGATTTCAGACTTACATCAAGATTTAATTCAACAAACCGTTGATAACCTAGGTCTAACCATCCATAGTATTATGGGACGTATGCGAATTCAAACGCTTTTACATGAATCACAAGCAATGACAGAAGAGTTGCAAGTTCAATCAGAAGAATTGCAAACGCAAGCTGAAGAACTACAAATGCAAGCCGAAGAATTAAGAACAACAAATGAACAACTAGAGTCTAGAACTGAAGAGGCCGAGCAAAAGACAGCTGACTTACAAATTACTAAATCAGAATTAGAAGAAAAAGCAAGCGAAATATTACGTAGTTCAAAATACAAATCAGAATTCCTAGCAAATATGTCCCATGAATTACGAACACCGTTAAATAGTATTTTACTATTATCTGAAATGTTAAGAGAAAATCATGATAACCATTTATCCGATGATGAAATTGAATTAGCAACCGTCATTCATTCATCAGGAAAAGATTTACTTACTCTAATTAATGACATACTAGATTTATCTAAAGTAGAAGCCGGAAAACTAGACGTCATTTTTGAAGCAACGAACATAAGTGACATGGCAGCAAATATGCATCAAAACTTTTTACATATAGCTGCACAAAAAAATGTCGAATTTACTATTGAAGACAGTGATATTATTCCTGATTTATTTTATACAGATGCAAGGCGGATTGAGCAAATTATTAAAAACTTATTATCCAATGCATTTAAATTCACGGAAAAAGGATCCGTCTCTTTACATTTCGATCCGATAGAAACAACCAATTTGAGTAATGAAATGCAGTCTATAAGTAATGATTGGATTACAATTTCAGTAAAAGATACTGGTATTGGTATCGCTACAGAACAGCATCAACTTATTTTCGAAGCTTTTCAACAGGCAGATGGCGCAACGATTCGGAAATATGGTGGTACAGGCTTAGGATTATCTATCTGTAAAGAGTTTGCTAGATTATTAGGCGGTTGGATTACGTTAGAGAGTAATGTAGGAGAAGGCAGTACTTTCACAGTATATATTCCTAACCTTCCAAATGGGTTAACTGATATACAAGTATCCAATTTAGAAGTCGCAGCAACGATAGAAGATGTTATTCCTGCTGAAGTTATTGAGGAAACTATAGTTACTCCAGAAACAAATAACGTCTTCCAAGAGAAAACTATTTTAATTGTCGATGATGATCATCGAAATATATTTGCATTACAAAATGCATTAGAAAAACAACATGCCAACATTATTACTGCACAAAACGGCATAGAGTGTTTAGAAATACTAAAAAGCAATACAAATATTGACCTTATCTTAATGGATATTATGATGCCGAATATGGACGGTTATGAAACGATGGAACATATCCGAATGAATTTAGGGTTACATGAAATACCTATTATCGCATTAACTGCTAAAGCAATGCCAAATGATAAAGAAAAATGTTTATCTGCTGGCGCTTCAGATTATATAAGTAAACCATTAAATTTACATCAACTCTATTCGGTAATGAGTGTATGGTTAATAAAATAAGTGAGGTTTAGTTTAAGTGGAAAATAAGTATTATAATTTTGATCCATCCGTAGATATGGATAAGCGTACGAACTTAGAAATTGAATTACTATTGGAAGCGGTATTTAAACTGTCAGGATTTGATTTTCGCCAATATGCTCGCACATCTATTTATAGAAGAATTTGTAATAGAATGCAGCTCTCTAATATCCCTACCATTTCAAAATTAATTGAAAAAGTAATTCATGAGGAAGGGTTTTTAGAACAGTTATTAAATGATTTCTCCATTAATGTAACTGAAATGTTCCGTAACCCTACTTTTTTTAAAGCGTTAAGAGAGCATGTTATTCCTGAATTAAAAAAGTATCCTGAAATTAGAATTTGGCATGCTGGATGCGCAACTGGTGAAGAAGTGTTATCAATGTCCATCTTACTTCATGAAGAAGGATTAAGTGAAAAAGCTGTTATTTACGCAACAGATATGAATACGAATGTGTTAGAAAAAGCAAAACAAGGCATCCTTCCGTTAAATAAAATGCAAACTTATACGAAAAACTATTTACAAGCTGGCGGTACACAAGCATTTTCTAACTATTATTCAACAGATAATCGTTTTGCTTATTTTAATCCATCCCTTTTACAAAACATTATTTTTGCACAGCATAATTTAGTAACCGATCAATCTTTTAACGAATTTCATATTATACTTTGCCGTAACGTTTTAATTTACTTTACGAGTAAACTTCAAAACCAAGTACAGCAACTATTTTATGAAAGTTTAGGCCACAATGGATTCCTATGTTTAGGAAATAAAGAAACTCTTCGTTTTTCAGATATAATGCCGCATTATATCCAATTTAATCCTAACGAACAAATCTATCAAAAAATACAATAAAGTGAAACTTTAATCAGAGGGGGGTTATTCCCCTCTGATTATTAGCCCGCACCAATCGGGCGTTTACGGGCAGTTGATCTCCCACAAATAGCGGGGTAAAAAGCGTATGAAATCCTATGTTTGGATTTCATACGCTTTTTATTTCGCATTCGTTTGTATCATAATTAGACACATATCATCTGATTGTGTTTTCTTCTGTTCTTCCTTATAAAATCCTTCTATCTCTCCTTCTAAATCTCCCCATTTTCTTTCTGTAAAAGTACGCAACTTCTCTTCAGACTCAAATTCATCATTTGCAATTGCTTCAAGAACACCATCTGTAAATAATACAATTTGAGCGTTCTTCTCAAAAGGTATGACTGTCTTCTCGACTTTTATTTCATCAAAAAATCCTACCGCACAACTCCCGCGATTTAGTTCCACTACATTCTCTTCATCAACTAAAACGTATCCAGAAGGATGTCCTGCATTTACATATTCAATTGTTCTCTTTTCTGTATCAACTACTAAGTATATCGCTGTAAAATAATATGGAATATTGTCATTCTCATTATGTAAAAGAGTCATATATTTATTTAAGTCTTTAATGACAAGTTCCGGATCGATTAAACATTTAATCGATTCACGTAATACAGACGAAATAAACATACAAACTAATGAAGCAGATACACCATGTCCCATCACATCTAATAATATAATACCGTAGCGGTTTTCATCGATTTTATACCAATAATACATATCTCCAGCTAGTTTGAATGAAGGTAAGTAACTTGCTTCAATTTTTATATGATCTTCTCTTAATGGGCTACTTAATAAGTTTCTTTGTACTTGTGTAGCTAAATCTAATTCATTACGAAGATTTTCCTCTTGTTCTTTATGCCAATTTAATTCCGATTTCAAGCGTAATGCCACACGCATACGAGCTAACAATTCAACTTTATTTATAGGTTTCGTAATATAATCCATTGCGCCTATATCAAGCGCTTCAGCTAATTTATTCGCATCTTCTAAAGCTGTTACAAAAATAATAGGAATATCTTTAAACTTCTCCTCGTTTTGTAATCGCCTACAAACTTCAAGTCCATCAATCTCAGGCATCATGATATCTAATAGTATTAAATCAATTTCATTATGCCTGGAAGAATCTTTTCCAAAATGGATGTATTCGAAAAGCTCTTGTGCAGAATTAAGCGATACAAGATCCTGATATCCGGCTTGTTTTAAAATTTTTTCAATTACAAAGATGTTAACCGGATTATCATCGACAATTAAAATGGACACAAGTTATTTCCCCTTTTCTTATTTAAAATGTAAATCTATTATCATTCTCTATTTTTCTAGTATTGCATACTCAGTTATAAAATAAAAATTTCCTACTCATACGTATTTATACAGCAAAAGAACAAACCCCCTAGAAATGAGAGTTTGTTCTTTCACTCTATAAATTTCCACTTTTAATTTAACACCATTGCTTTGTCATTTAAAAGGCGATCTAATTCTTCCATATGATTTGTTTCATCTGCGATCATATCTTCTAACTTTACAACTAACTCTGTCATATTTAATTTCGCTGCCTGTTCTTTTCTCGTTTCATAACGCTTAATTGTTTCATATTCTGATTGTCTAGCTGCTTCTAACATTTCTCTAACATCTTCTACTTGTTTCACTGGTAAAGGGATTGTAGTAGGTGTACCACCTAGCGTCTTAATTTTCTCCGCTAAATATAGGGCATGTCCTTGTTCATCACTAATTTCAGGTTCAAAGAAAGGTTTTAACACTTGTCTATATATACCAGAAACCGTAGCTGCATTATGGTTATACATAATAATTGCCGAGTATTCTCCTGCTAAATCTTCATTCAATCCTTCGATTAGTTCTTTCACATCGTGTGACATTTTAATATCTCCTCCTATACTTAATAACTACCCCTTTTCTCATGTTTTAAACATAATTATTTTAAATTTTTTATGTATCTAAAAACGCCGCTTGCTTCAATTTACTTATGGCTTGTCTTTTAATACGAGAAACGTGCATTTGTGAAATACCTAACCGTTCCCCTGTATCCTTTTGATTTAAATTTTCTCCAAATATATAATGAATAACACTCTTTTCCGTATCATTTAATACGTTAAAAATATCATCTAAAACGAGACGTCTTTCTGTCTGTTCATATCCTTGCTCTACTTCACCTACAGATTCAATTCTCGCTACCGAACTTCCATCAGATGAATTTTCAACTACATCATCTAAGGAAGATACTTGATAATTATTTTTAGCATCCATAATTTCTAGAACTTCCTCTTCGGATAGTCCTAAATGATTCGCAATCTCTATAATCTTCGGTGAACGTTGTAGGTGATCTGTTAGCTCCTCTATCGCAAGTTTAATTTTCCCGCCTAAATCTTTAATTCGCCTTGGAACATGAACGCCCCAAGTTTTATCACGTAAATACTTCTTTATTTCCCCTACTATCGTAGGTATTGCAAACGGTTCAAAAGCATTCCCTATCGAATAATCATACCTTCTTATTGCGCCTAAGAGCCCTAACATCCCTACTTGTATAATATCCTCATGCATCGGCCCACCTTTTGAATAGCGGTATGCAATGGAATATACGAGATTTTTATAGTGATTAACCAACCTTTCCTGCGCTTCATCACATTGGTTTTGTTGGAATTCTGCAATTAGTTTAATAACGTCTTCTTTAGTAAGATTTGTAGGTTGAGATTGGATTTCCATCATTCTCCACCTGCTCTCTTTGTATATATTTTGTCATTAAAACTGTCATGCCCTCATCATGCATAATTTGTATATCATCCATTAACGTATTTATTAAATATAAACCTAAACCATTTTCCGGCAAATGTTCTACTGGTTTATTAATATCATACGGACCAACTTTACTTTTTAAGGCGCTAAAATCAAAGCTAACTCCATTATCCGCAACCATAATTTCTAATCGCCCTTCATATAGACCAAAGACAATTGTAATTTCTCCAACGTCTTCTTTATATGCATGTTGTACAATATTTGTACATGCTTCACTAATAGCAATTTTCATATCTTCTATATCGTCATAAGCAAAGCCCATTCGATTCGCAACACCAGCCATTGTTAAACGAATAATAGCCACATATTCTGCTTTTGCAGGAATTTTCATTTCTATCTTTTCAAATTTCTCCATCATCCCTAGTCACCTTCTTTCTACTTTTTCAAAATCTGAATTCAAATTTAATATTTCTGTTAGTCCTGTAATATCGAATAATCTTTTTAACCTTTTAGATACACCAATAAACTCTAGTTTCCCATCATTTTTCTTAATTGCTTTTAATAGCGCTATAAAAACGCCTAAACCTGTACTATCCATATAATCTACCTTATTAAAATCTACTACTATATAAACCTCTTTCTCACTTGCAATAGGCATTACCTTATTTTTTAAATCTGATGCCGTATACGCATCAATCTCACCATTAAGTTGTACTGTATAACCTAAATCATTTTGCAAAATATTTATTGCCAAATTCATCATTTCCGCCCCCTTATCTCAAACTACTACTATTTAATTACCCATAAAAATTAGTTTTAAACATATTTTTTCATTTTAATTATAAATAAATTTTCTACACCTTTCTCAGCTTAACACTAAAAAAAATACTACCAAATGTTTAAACCTTATAAATTTGTGTATGTATAATGTATAAACATTATTTTTAGGGGGATCTATCTATGGAAGAGCACAGCTTTAAAAAGGGAGATTTTGTTCAATTTTCTTATCGACACGATCATGCTACAAAATTAATTGGTTCCATTATTAACATACTAACGAATACAATTGTAGTTGATATAGGTAATAGCGAGGACTTATCTCATATAGAACCAAGGCAGGTCGTAAGAATAAATAATTGTAAAAAAGTAACGATAGCTTAATATGTAATCTCAATCAGTGGGGCCATCCTCACTGATTCCTATGTAAAATACATTAAAAAAGCATCCAAATTATTTTAATTGGATGCTTTTTTAATGTATTTTTATCAGTTTATTAACTTTATAGCTACATATAATAAACTTAAGATTACTATTCATTATCATACTTACGCTTTCCGTAGCATTCTAGAAAAGAATGTAACGATTAAAATAAAGACGATTGCACCTAATAAAGCTGGAAGAATAAAGATGCCTCCCCATTCAGGGCCCCAGTGACCAAATAACGCACTACCTACCCAAGATCCGATTAATCCGGCAATAACATTACCAACTATACCTAAAGGAAAGTCTTTTCCCGTAATCATTCCAGCTAACGCACCAATAAGTCCACCTACAATACACGTAATAATAAGTCCCACAATTAGACCTCCTATATATTTTTATAATGGATTTATCAAGCTTTGGCGTTTAACCAAAGCTTGATAAACATGTATTATTCTTTGTTATCCAATCCATCACTTATCTTTTGTTCCACTTTTCCGACTTCTTCTTTTACAGTTCCCTTCGTCTTCTCCCACTTCCCTTCATTTTTCAACTCTCTATCTTCTGTAACTTCACCAATTCCTTCTTTTACTTGTCCCTTTTTCTTTTCAACTTTACCAGTAATTTGTTCTTTTAGCCCGCTCTCACTCATATTTCCAATCTCCTTTTCGTAATAGATTTGTAGATTTAAAGAGTATGAATTTAAATAGAATACGTGCATCTTCTTTCTTGTAACCATTCACCGACTCTTTCTAAATCCTTAACGAATAACAAGATTTTCCCTTCATCCAGTTTTTCTTCATAAAAGTTAGCTTCTTCCTCATTAAGTCCTAATTCTTGCATCTTATTTCTTAACTGATCTCCTGTTTTTTGAAAAACATTAATAATACTTGTCCCAAGGCCCTCTTCTTTTATTCCAATTGTATTCACGTCTACATTGTCTGCGATTCTATCTGTCCTTTCTTTCTCATGTGTTAATACGTAAATATCTTTTTGGTCTATTCCTTTCTTCACTAGATCATTCGCTGCATTCATGACCTCTTTCTCCGTAATAAATTCATATACAAAAGGCTTACTATACTTCGTTTCCATCTTTAACTTCCTCCTCTAAAATGAATTATTTGTTATATTATATGTAATACACCCATTTTCGAAATGTTAAACATAAAATATGAAAAAAATTATGTGAATTTTGATTTTGATAGAGAATGAACCGCATATTTTTCATATATACGCTTCATATTATTCATACGAACATCATTAAAACTAGTAAACATGTCTCCCTATGATTTACAAAATTATCTCCTTACAATAACTACCTAAAATAACAGAAAATTGTTATAATTAAACGTAAGGAGGGATACTATGAAAAAAATCATATCTATATGCGCTCTAAGTGTTCTATCTTTCACTTTAATAGGTTGTACAAGCACTTCTACTACAAACAATACTCCAACAACTAAGCAAGAAAATACGAAAAATGCCATTCAATTAAACTCTGCAGACATTACCAACATTGAAATGTTTAGAACAACAAGTAATACTAGTTCCAAATCTCAAACAGATAACGAGGAAATGATACAATCAATCGCTTCAGCAGTCCAAAAAGGAACACCGAAAACAATCACACTAGATCAAAAAAAGAGGGCATCTGCGCATTCTACTATAACCGTTACATATAAAGATGACTCAAAAGAAGAGTTTCTTGTGTGGGGTGATAATAAGGAACAAATTACGATTGCTAAAGATGAGAAGAAAGATAAAGTTGAAGGTGTGACGGTGAATATTAAAGACGCTAAGATAATGAAGGATTTTTTTAAAAATGATAAAACGTAAAAGGATCCCCATCAACTTAAGGATTCAAAATCAGCAAAAAATTTTGTTCAGAAACACTATAAAATTCCAGCCTAATAGGTCTGTGGCGAGACCGTATATTATTAAACTTAAAATGTTTCAAATCGAAGGAAGACGCCTTATAAGGTGTCTTTTCTTTATTTTCAAAAGGACCTGCTCAATTCATGCTTAAAAACATAAAGTAAAGTGAACCCGTTAAAATACATGAGTGACCCCTTGTTTTATCCTCTTATCTAAAGGAGGAACTATTATGGGCTTTGGTGGTAGTTGTGGTAGTTGCGGCGGCGGCGGCTTCGCTGGAGGATTTGCTTTATTAGTTGTATTATTTATTTTATTAATCATAGTTGGAGCTAGCTGCTTCTGCTAAAAAACTATCGGAAAAAGACACTCTTATATGGGTGTCTTTTCTTCATGAAAAAATCCCCGTGCTAAACAAAAGATAAAATAAGCTGCCCATATGGACAGCTTATTTACATAATTATCGTTCTCGGAAGTAAAGTTTTAAAAGTAATTTATCCATAGTGATATTAAAATTACTACTAACAGGGGGAGCACCACAAAACGCGAATTTCGTACGCTAAGAGATCATCGGTTTCTTACTGTTTAGTTGTTTCTAGTGGTTGTAGAGAGTCTACTGGTGCACTTTCTCTTTTGCTAAATCGGTATTCTCCTAGAAAGTTAATGTGTTCCCACCTTACTGGAGAACTATGTTTTAATAATTCTTCATCAAATTGTTCTTTTTTCTTCAAAGCTTTTATTGCTTCACTTAAATAAATAGTATTCCACATACTAATTGCATTAATTAAGAGGTTTAGTGCACTACTTCTTTGAAGTTGATCTTGTAGCACTCTTTCTCGTAATTCACTATGTTTTTCAAAGAAAATAGCGAAAGGCAAGACGATGAATACATTTACAAAGTGACAAAACTGTAAGAATGCACGAATGTTTGTAAGAAAGTTCGATGTTTTCCTTTTTCATTTTTTATTATAGTGAAAAAGAAGAACGAAATATTCTCTTATGTAGGAAAGGAAGATAATAATGATTGATCTATTAAATAAATGGATGTTAGAAAGTACAGGCAATTTCAATATCGTTGTAGGACTTACAGCACTTCTATTTTTGGGTTCAGTAATTGCACTTATTATTATTTACAAAAAAATTGGTAAACCAGATGAAAGAACAAATGCTATTTATTTAAAAATTACTTCTCGTATGTTTACTACTCAAATTCTAATGAATGCTATATTTATTTCTTTAGTTGGTAAAGATATTGAGAATTTCCGTCAAATCTTTATATTATTTGAAGCTTTTGTATTCTTTATTGGAGCTATTTATTCGTTTAAATTATATAGACAGGAATACAAATAATTCACTTATAAGTGGAGATAACAGGGTTCTTGCTATGTACAGTAAAGTGAATTTTTCAAATCAGGGGTACTGTAAAGTGACAAAAAAGTTGTTTAATTTAAAATAAAGTCGCTTAAAAAATAATAAAGTTGTTTAAAAATCTAAGTTTTATTCAACAATCGGGCCATTTTGTGGAAGATCAGCAGAAACTTTTGAGATCTTAATCAAAATAGTAATTAATCTATCGAAGTTGTAAAATAAGGGTAAGAATAGTTCTGGGGGGATTTATATCAATTATAATGCTATTAATCTAAGCGAGAAACTGTCCAAATTCAGTGAACACTGGTCGCCCAAAGTCATTGGTGAAATGAATGACTATCAGTTTAAGTTGGTTAAGATTCTGGGGGATTTTGTATGGCACGATCATAAAGACACCGATGAGGTATTCATCGTGATAGACGGCGAGATGTCCATCACATTCCGCGATGGACAGGTTAAACTTTCCAAAGGAGAAATGTATGTGATACCAAAAGGTGTGGAGCATAAGCCTTATGCTGAAAAGGAATGCCATATAATGCTGGTAGAGCCTAAAGGTGTAGTCAACACTGGTGAAACTAATTCCAAACTAACTGCTGAAAATAATATATGGATTTAAATCAATAATTCAGTTACTTTCTCTGGATCAACATATAAAAGGAAGTTACATATTTTCCACAATCGGGCGCTATTGTTGAATAAAAATTAGATTTTTAAACGACTTTATTATTATATTTTTTAGTGTAGTGAAATACCTTACTTTAAAAATTAAACAACTATATTTTTAACCCCGTCCTAAATTTAGAACGGGGTTATGCTTGGTTGAGCGTTTAAAATTAAATAACTTTATTATCATTTTACAGGTACCACTAGCATTTTGAAAAAAACACGCTAAGCAAAAAAACAATACGCCGCCCATATGGATAGCTTATTTACATAATTCTCGTTAACGGAAATTAACTTATCGTTTATTTAAGATTAGTAATAATTCATAATATCTCTTTTACTTTTCCCAATAAACTTCTCCACTTTGAATTTTTTTTAAAACTTCTTTCCAACCTTCTTCTGTAAATTTATCCTTATCTGACTTTTTTACAGAAATTAGTTCTGAATACCCTACCTCTTCTGTCTTATTTTCTTTTGTTGAGATAGATTCTGCAACTTCAATCTTTTCAGGAACAATAGGGGTACTTTTTTGAGTTAATACAGTACTATATATTCCTACAATACCAAGCATCAAAGCAAAAGATAATATCACAGTGGTTTTATTCATCTTTTTTATATTCATCGAATTTATTACCTCCTTTTTATATTTTTATTGTATATCATATTCATGCTAGGTTAACATAACGTTTCATTATCAGTAGCAAGGAAATAGGCGGACCCTTACTCTCACAAGGAATCCGCCTTTTTCTTTTTCTATCATTCTATACATCTTTTTATACATTTCTATTGTGGCGCGGGTTTTCGGGTTCTCGTTTGTTATTGGATTAGCCGAAAAACTGTATAAAATCTTGCATGCTCTTAGCGGGGTGCCGCCAACAAAACACGATTTCGTACGCTAAGAAAAAAGCCTTGCTACATAGGTAATGTAGCAAAGCTTTTTTAAGTTGTTTAATTCTCGCTCCACTATCGGCTTTGTTAACTAACACTTTAATTATTTTAACAGCCTTTTGTTTAATTCCCACAAAGCCGTTTTGTTACTATCCCATTTTAAAAGCGTTACGGCTTCCTCAAAGCACAGCCATTTATAATTGAAGTGTTCTTTAGATAATTTAATATTTTTTGTAGGAACTTTAACTCCAAAAGAAAATTCTTTTATTACATAAACATCTTCGCCCCAAAGAAATTCACCAACTACATCCTCTACTGGTAGTGAAGACACAGAATCTAGTTTTATATATGGACTTTCTCTTGTAATACCAGCCTCTTCAAATGCTTCCCGTTTTGCTGATTCAATAGGAGTCTCACCATCTTCTCCACCACCAGCTATTCCTTGCCAATAACCATAATCACTTCGATTAAAAATGGCATATTGAATGGAATCGTCAGTTTTTATATAAGGAAATATCAATACTTGATACGGTGCTCTCATTGCTTAACCTCCTTCCGAAAAAATATGAACAATTTATTCACTAACTTGCTATTTTAGTAAATAAAGTATTTGCATTTAAACTTTATAAAACTCAAATGTATTTTTTTCTAAACATATTGTTTCATTGGAATTTTTGATAATAATATCAAAACGTTGACTATATGGATGCATAAACACTTCATACTGAATCCGACGTTCTTCATGAGACTTCCTTAAGTAATTAATATCGGCTCCTCTTTCAATAATATCACGGCTAGACCTTCTCATTAATTCTGTTTCTCCATCTGTATAGAAGTAAATTTTCAAATCAAATAAATTTGGATTAATAAATGCGACACTCATTCCTTCTACAATCGTCACCTTATTTTTCGTAGAAATTAACTCACTTTTTATATAATGTGTATCCATTGTATAAAAATCTAAACCAGCTCTTACCATTTGAACATCTCTTTCTAACGCAGACAAATGATGGGCTGATGGATGACAAGCTGTCATTTTATCATAATGATTTTCATTCTGATATGTATAGTGGATATTTGTATACTTTCGTACATTTGAACTAACAATGTATGGATCTGTATTAATATAACTCACTTTATTTTGATTTAATTGGTTTATGAGCTTATTGGCGAACGTTGTTTTTCCGGCAGCACCGTGTCCTGAAATGCCAATAACAATCTGTTCATCGGTCATACTAATCCAATTTATAATTTCTTGTAATAACTTTTTCATTATTCTCCCCCTGTTACTAATATACCCCCTTATTTACATCATCTTAATATAGAGGTATCCTACTGTAAAATCATGCATGAAGCGAAAAAAATGGTATGATTATCCATCGTATCATCTCTATTTTTAAAAAACTATAGTAATTTTCGAAGGATTTTATTGTTATTTGGTGTAGTACCACACGTCCATCAAGCTAATATTTTGAAGTGTCCCCAAAACGAAAATTTTATTATTTTACAGTTGTTTATAAGAACTTAGCTTATTTTCTTTGTTTTGGAGAACTACCAATTTCTTAAGTTGACGGATGTGTAAGGCTGCCTCACAAAGAACAATGTAAAAGTAACATCCATAATTTTGCACTCACCCTATTTTACGTTTACTCTGATTCTGTCATTTCATCTATATGAATCTGTTTTCCTGTGAATAGTTTGTAAAACAGATGTGTGCGAATATCTAACAATTTATGTAGCGCATGCCATTGGCTCCAATGGTGTGCGTTTTGATTATATATATATATGTTTGGAGTGCCGGTGGCACTTTTTCTTTATATCCTAATCAAAAAAACGTAGGCTCATGCATACCGATATTCACCTCCTACCTAAAATTGGTATTTCACACCTTCACATTTTTGAGGAATGAGTCTTTTGTCGGAAAACAATAAAATCTTATTAATTTTTATAATTAGTAGAATTTTTATAGAAATAATCTTCTTAATCTATTAAAATTATACCGAATGATGTCAGATTGTATCGTATGATGTCAGATTGTAATAAGGGGAGAGAAAATTTTATGTTGAAAAAAATCATTCCAGTTGCTTTAGCATTAAGTACAGTTACTTTTTCAAGTGTATTTGCTGCGCCTCCAGCTCAAGCAACTACAGAACCAAACCGCTACATAGATGTACAAATGCTCGGTATTAACGATTTTCATGGGCAACTAGACACTGTAAAGAAAATTAACAATAAAGATGCAGGGGGAATCGAGTACTTAGCGGCTTATTTACGTGATCATGAAAAACAAAATCCGAATACATTAAAGGTTCATGCTGGCGATGTTGTTGGAGCAAGTCCTCCTGTTTCAGCATTATTACAAGACGAACCCACGATTGAATTTCTAAATGATTTAAAATTTGATGTTGGAACCATAGGAAATCATGAATTTGATGAAGGTATTGAAGAAATGCACCGCCTTATTTATGGTGGATACCATGAAAAAACAGGGAATTTTAAAGGAGCAAAATTCCCATATGTTGCCGCAAATTTCTATAATAAATCCACCGGTCGTCTATTTTTACCACCATTTACTATAAAAAAGGTACAAGGAGTTCCTGTTGGCTTTATCGGAGTCGTAACAACAGATGTTCCTAACCTTGTTATGCCTACTATGCTAAAGAATGTAGAAATTACAGATGAAGTTGAAGCCATTAACAAATCCGTAAAGAAATTAAAAGAACTTGGCGTTAAATCTATCGTTGTTCTTGCACATAACGGAGGTACAACAGATGAGAACGGCGTAACAAATGGTGATCTCGTCCGACTAGCAAATGAGACTGATCCAGAAGTCGATGTTATTTTTGGGGGGCATAGCCACACCTATGTAAATGGAACTGTTAATAATAAACTTGTCGTACAAGCAAATTCTTATGGAATGGCTTTTGCTGATGTTGATGTAAAGATTGATCGTAAGACAAAAGATATTGTTGAGAAAAAAGCAGAAATTATTACAACCTACCATGAAGGCATAGAGCCTGATAAAAAAATAAAGAAAAAGATGGAGAAATATCAAGAAAAAATCGCACCTCTTGTCAATGAGGTTGTTGGTAAATCTACAGCTCCACTAGATCGAAAACAAAATACGGCCGGCGAATCTACTCTCGGCAATTTAATCACTGATGCTCAGCGTGCAACAATGCAATCCCAAATTGCTCTTATGAACCCTGGTGGTATTCGTAATGACTTAGATGCTGGTGATATTACATGGGGAGAGGTATATGGCATTCAACCATTCGGAAATCAATTAATAAAAGTTAATTTAACGGGTCAAGACATTCGTGATATTTTAAATCAACAATGGCAAAAAGACATAACAAGAATGCTTCAAATTTCAGGGATCCAATACACTTGGGATGCGAACAAGCCAAATGGAGAAAAAGTCACAAGTATTCGCTTAACAAATGGAGAAGAAATTATTCCTTCTAAAACTTACAGCGTCGTTGCGAACGCATTTCTAGCTTCAGGTGGAGATGGATTTGTGTCCTTTAAAAATGGGAAAGATGCTGAAACAGGACCAACTGATTTTGAAGCATTAGTAGATTATATAAAACAAGCAAAAGAACCAATTCAGCCTATTATTGATGGAAGAATTCAAAAAACAAATTAGCTTTTCATTAATCTCAAAATACCTAGATTACCTGTTCGCTATACTTTTTAGTGTGCAGGTAATCTAATTTTTCTTGTGTGGGTTTGAAATAAAGTCCTACCGTGGTCAACGGATTTACCATCGATATGCAAAGTACCGAAAAAAAGTAAAGCCAACAAAAAATAACCCCAAAATCAACTTTTATTGTTTATTTTGGGGTTATTTGACGTTTACATTAATTTGGACCGATTTGAATTATCTGGATATACTTTCCACCTACAATACTATATAGCTCTCACATGTTCAGAAAAACGGCTTTTTCTTTTAAAAACTTTGCTTAACGTACGAAATTCGCGTTTTGTTGGTGCTACACCATCCGCCATCAAGCTAAAATTTTATAGTACCCCCAGAACGAAATTTTTATCTCTCTACAGTTATTTATGTGAATTCAGCTCGTTTTTTTCGCTTTGGGGGATAATTAATTTTTTTAACTTGATGGCGATGAGGTGGTACCCCTACTAAACGAGCAATTATCTGGTGTCAATTTACATTTAAGGTTGCTCCAGCCATATTTGCATAAGATGGGCCTGCTGCTTGCATAACTATTGCGGTCATTACTGGAACCGTGACACCTACTCCTAAATTGATTATTGAGAAAATAATTACTAATAACAAATATGGCATATATGGATAAATTCACCAGAACATCCTTTTTTGTTGTATGATTAATTAGGTGGTATTATTTCTAAAATTAATCATGGAATTTCTTTAGCAAATCCTGAACTGTTTAATAGCTTAGTCGAAAACTGAATTGAACATGATGCCCTGCCGAAAGAAGTAAAAGAAGTTAATTAAGTTCTCTTTTAACCCTAGATAAACAGCAATATATGTTCTAATTCCCTTAAATGTTGTAAGGAGGTGGTGAAATTATGAATAAAAAAACTTGGTTTATATTTACTTTTTCAGCTATTTTAATAGCTGGTTATGCTGTTTTCCAATATTTTATTATGGATGGATTTCAAGCAGGGTTTGTTCAAATGAAGCTTATGTTTCTATCTAAAATGAGTGCATTTTGGTACATTATGTTATTTATACATATTGCAACTAGTGTAGTAGCATTAATAATTGGTCCTTTTACATTATCCACAAAATTTAGAGAAAAGAATATCAGTCGCCATCGAATGATTGGAAAAATCTATATGATTGGTGTATTATTTGGCTGCGTTTCAGGACTTTATTTATCCTTTTACGCTACGGGAGGATTAGTAGGAAAGCTTGGTTTCGGTTTGTTATCCGTATTTTGGCTAACATCGGCATATCAAGCATTAAACAAAGTTAAGAATAAAAAAATTCAAGACCATCGGAATTGGATGATCAGAAATTATTCCTTAACCTTTGCGGCAGTTACATTAAGAATTTGGCTACCTTTATTTGTATTGCTATTTGGACTGGAGCATTTCGAACTTAGTTATGCTGTTATTGCTTGGTTAGCGTGGGTGCCAAATTTAATCATTGCAGAATTATTTATAAGACAAAGTCTTAATAAAGGACAACAACAGAAAAATGCTGATTTACATTTTTGATGCAATTTATACGTAACTCGACTGAATCCCTTGATGGCAACCCGAAAGGAAGGCCGATGTCTTCCCGCCCTACATAAGAAGATCACCTTAGTGTGTCTTTTTTTTATTTTCAAAAGGACCTGCTCAATTCATAAATGCATAAAGTAAATTGAATCCGTTAAAACACATGAGTGAACCTTTGTCTTCCTCCTCCTATCTAAAAGAGGAACTGTTATGGGCTTTGGTGGTAGTTGTGGCGGCTGTGGCTTCGCTGGAGGATTTGCTTTATTAGTTGTATTGTTTATTTTATTAATCATCGTTGGAGCTGCTTGCTTCTGCTAAAAAACTATCGGAAAAGATCCCCGTGCTAAACAAAAAATAAAATAAGCTGCCCATATGGACAGCTTATTTTATTTTTGCTTAGCGTGTTTTTTTTGATGCATGTTGATCGTTTTTATCGTTTTGGAGTAACTCGTCCTTGTTAGCTTGATGGATATGGGGTATTTGCATTTCTTATCTTGATGGCAATGTGAAACTATCCCTAATATAAAAATACTTTGTCTTTACAAATAATACTCAAACATTTTTGCAACCTTTTCTTTCACTTTTTCTTTTATAGATAATTGATTGACGTCAGAGGATGTTACTTGCTTTGAATTTTGTAAGTCTGCGTTAATCACTGGTTTTATTCTCGAAATATAGATAGGGTCATGAATATAACAGTTCATTTCTTCATTTAAATGAAACGAGCGTGAATCAAAATTCACGGTCCCAACCATCAATACTTTTTCATCAATCAAAAATACTTTACCGTGTAACACCCCATTTTCATAACCATATACTTCCATCCCCTGTTTTAATGCTTTTCGGATATATGGATATGCTGCTTCTTTAACTAATAGTGCATCCGAATGAGGTGAGAATAGAATTTTGACACGGACTCCCCTCTTTCTTGCATCTACTAATGCGTTCCAAATAGTTCTGTCTTTTGGTATAAAATAAGGTGTTAATATAATGATGGATTCTTTTGCTTGTTGAAACAGCATTGCATAATCTTGCCCAAGTTTTTCTCCACTATAATATGCAGTAAATCGTTGCGAGGTTGCTCCCTTTTCCTTTACCGCATTGTGTATCGGAATCGGTTTCTCTGAGTTTTTATTCCAGTCTAATACAAATTGGTGTTCTAAATCTTGAACTCCTTCTCCTCGTATTTGAAGATGATAATCTCTCCAATAACCAAGTTTTTCTTTTTCCCCCAAATACTTCTTTCCGATGTTGAATCCGCCAATGTAACCAACCTTTCCATCAATAACTGAAATACGACGATGATTCCGATGATCCAAAGAAGAAAAAAGATAAGGGAAAACAGGTTTATTGTAATATGTAAAATGAACTCCTTTTTTAACTAATAATTCTCTTTCCTTTTTCTTTAGTAAAATTCCACCTAACCTGTCCACTGCATAGTATACTTCTACACCTTCCTGACTTTTTTTCCGCAATAGCTCTAGAAACTGATGACTTACTTTATCATCAGCAATAGAAAAAAAGTTAATATGCACGTAATGCTTTGCTTTCTCTATATCTGAGAATAATTGATCGTTTAACTGTTTCCCATCTGTATACATAGTAATATCACTTTGACGCATAGGGTAGACTAGAATTCTGGCTAAATACCCCATTTTTTTCGGCTATTGTTCTGTCAATTTCCCCCCAAACAAACAGAACTAAACATCCACCGATAAATAAAAAGAGGAATGCTCGGAAAATTCTTCCTATCTTTTTCAGCATATTTAATCTCCTTTATATATTATCGTTTTATTTCTGTTAGTTTTTGTTATTGGGACAAAACTATTCCATGCATCTATTAGCTAAAAAATTCTCCTTTGAATGATTAACTATAAAATTTCTCATTCGTATATCCCTAAAATTGGAAATCGTACTTTGATAACAAAATAGGCATTCTATATTTTGAAGTACATTTACAAGGAGGAATACTACATGACAGTAAGTACTAAACTTAAACAAACTATCGCTGGATTAAAGAGTGCTCAAGCATGCCTAGAAGGATTTGTTCTTGATACTGATAACAAGCAAGCAAAACAATTATATAAAGGTGCAGCACAACAAACTCAAGAAATTATTGAATCTTTAAATCCTCGTCTTCAACAAATTGAACATGAAGAGCCTCAGTACAAGTAATAACATAATACCTTTCACATAGAATATCGTCCCCATGGAAGAGTGCCCAGCTTAAATAACGATTATCATAATGCTGATTACGATTAAAGGGTATCGCCATATGCCCATCAACTTAAGAAGCGGAATACACAATCTGCGTATGCTTTTATGAAACGACTCGTTCAAACTTTTGGAGAACCAACGGTTCTGACAACAGATAAGGCCCTTTCTTTACTTTGTTCACTCAAAAAATTAAAGGTGAATGACTTTTATAAAAGTACTACTCATTCTACAATCAAACATTTCAATAATTACATAGAACAAGATCATCGCTATGTAAAGCGCCGGTTTGCTAAATCCTCAGGATTCTAACACTTCGCATAAATCTGTCCTTATAGGTCAAAATATGTAAGGTATTGTGCTGGAATGCACTTGCCTATTCTAAATAAGGAGTGAGATGAGTGGCTGATAAAAACGAACGTAACCGTGTTGATAATGATACTGGCAAAGCGGTAGGAACTGGTGTCGGTGCTGTCGCTGGAGCTGCTTTGGGTTCTGTTCTTGGTCCACTTGGTACCGTTGCAGGAGCTGTTGCAGGAGGAGCGATGGGTAACAAAGTCGGCGAAGGTGCCGATGAGGCTAATGACAGTGTTGCGAACCGAGAAGATTAGACTTTAACCAAAGTGACACTGAATGAATTGGATTCCCAAAAAGGGAGTCCTTTTTTTTATTAAGTTAATTCAGCTTTTTTAGGTAAATTCCCAGTAAGATTGTGAACCAATTCACTTAAAGTAACGTGTGCGTTAGTTCAACAAGCTATAAGCAGCAATCATAATCATTTTCTTGGTCTTCCGCAATCGGGCGCTATTGCTGAATAAACCTTAGATTATCAATCGACTTTATTGTTATATTTTTGAGTACAGTGAAGTATCTTATATCGGAAATTAAACAACTATATTTTAACCCCGTCCTAAATTTAGAACGGGGTTATGCTTGTTTTAGCTTTTTAAATTTAATAGCACCACCTAAATGGAAGTTTTACCTCGAAACGAAGAGGTAACTCCAATTCTAAAAGAAGGGACTGAAGTGTTTTGGAGTTTGTAGAGTTGATAGATGCTTCAAAATATGTTTCACCAAGTCGTGATAAACCTTTTAAAGCTTATAAGCATATTACTGAAAATTGGGATGATAACTGGGATAATGTAAATTCACAGTGGAAAAATATAATTGGAGGATTATCAATTTCTAGTGTCCAAGGTGAAGCCTTCAAGGAAGTTACTAGTACCATAGAAGGTTTCTTTAAGGAACAGGAATGACTTAATAGTCATTCCTGTTTGTTTTTTTGCGGTATCAAGTTAAGAAGCACATTCTTCCCCAAAAATCATAAAAATGAACTTCGGTGCTATAAAAAAATTCCATTTAGGGGGTACTTTAATATCCTAAAACAAAAAATGAGCTAAATCCTCCTAAATAGCTATATAGAGATAAAGTTGTTATTACAACATATTTTCCACTTTCAACTTAGTTATCATTAGAATGTTTTTCTATAAAATCAAGGATTCTGGCATTAACTTCGTTAGAGAACTCACCATTGATTGCGTGAGATGCATTTTTCCAGTTAACTATATCTATATCTTTAACGTATTTTTTCCCAGTTTCAACTGCTTTTACAGAATTGTGCATTGTACTTTTTTCAGCCATTAATGCAAGCACTGGAACATTGATATTTTTCAAGTCTTCTTTACTAAATAGATCAGGTGCTGGTGTTTTAAGTTTATAGTTACGCATACCCGACTCGATTAACTTAGCGATAGGCTCATCGTCATTTGTTTCTGCTCCTCCAGATACATAGCTTAACATCTTTTGTCTTATAAACTTAGGTACAATAGGGACGGCAGCTGGAATAGATGCAAGAATCATCTTTATGGGCATTTGCGCAAATACAAAGACTGGGTCCAATAAACTAGCCGTAGCAATATGCTCTGAATTATATCTGGCCAAATTCATTGTTGTCCAACCTCCAATGGAGACACCCACGATATGCACTTTTTCTAAACTTAATTCTTCAATTACTTCATTTAACCATTCTGCTTGTTGTTTTTGGTTTTCAATCACCTTCGTTTGCACACTCATTCCAGGTTCACCGAGTAAATCTATCGTGTAAACAGGCCTTTTCTCCCTTAGCCCTTCTAAATTGGGTACCCACATTGGAGTAGATGCACCACGTCCAGGGAGTAAGAGTATTGGCTCCTTATGTTTGTTTTCCTCTTTAGTAAAGTAATAAGCACGAATTGTGCCATATTTAGTTTTTATATCTTTCGTATCGTTAGGTTTTGGAAGAAGTGCCATTGATTCATCGTAGGCACTTTGAAAGTCTTCCTTTCCTTTTTCAGATGTAAAGTGACCAATCCTATTTTCATCTCTCTTCACTTGAATTCCTCCTTTCTACAAATATATTGATGAACTTTATCAATATATTCATGACAATAATCCGTTGAAAATTTATCTTCTTTAAGCCAAAATTCTCATTTAGAAAAAAGAAAAGACACCCTAAGGTGCCTTTCTCCGACTTGAACCATCTTAATTTTAATAATATATATTGGACTCCCATCCAAATATTATTTTACCATGTTAAGTTGTTTTGTTCATTGAGAAATATGGTTCAAATCTATATTTTGTTTTAACTACCTTTTTAAAGAATCTTCTAGGAATCCTTCTAATTCCTTTTTGATTTCTTCAGGTTTCATCTGGTCAACTGGTTTATAATTACCATTAGCATCATAGTTAGCCGAATCCTTTTTAGGATCATATGTAGATGGTGCCTCTTGTCCTGCAGATGAAGAAGGAACTGAGTTGGAATTCGTAGTAGTATTAACAGGTTCTTCTTTTTTCTTTATTTGATTCATATCAGAATTATAATCTGATTTAGTGTATTTTTTATTATCATTAATTACTAATTCTTTATAAAAAACATCCATTGTGTATTTGTCATTGCCATCAGAAATATGGAGATTGTCATAAATGCAACGGTTGTCATTCCCACATTTAATTAGGCTTGAAGATCCATCTAGCTTATTAACAGCATCTTGCATCACTTCATATTTTTCCATTGTTTCTAAATCGGAGAATCGTTCATCTACATTTATATTAATGTTTACTGAAGTTCTATCTTCCTTTTTACCACCTTCTTTGTAACTAGCCTCTTCAATATACGGAAACAACTTGCTATCTTGTAATTTTTCCGTAGCATCTTCTTCTACAACTTTCATGTCTGCTGAACAACCAGTGAATATAAGACACGTAATAGCTATCAATAAACTCATAAATACTTTCTTCATATACATCACCCCTGATTTTATTTATGTCTGAGGACAAAATAAAATCACTCTTTCGAGTGCCTAATTACGACTAACTCCCAATTTCGATTCAACTTCAGTTAAACTAGCTACAGCATTGATTAGTTTTTGATCAGAAAGTTGGATTGATTTTTGAGCTTCATCCATTCTTTCTTTCATTGGAGCTACCCCTTTTATTCCTTGAGTTACAGCTCTTCCAGCATTACTTCTATAGTTCGTTGCTAGTCCAAAATCAACTCTGAATTTCTCAATCTTCTCTTTTAATACAGGATCGTTTAGCTTCGCACCGCTTTTAAACGCAGTATTTTTATTGGATAGTTCATCGTATCGATTTGTAACTGACTCCATTTTCTCTTTTAAAGTGTTCTTGTCAATAGATGCAGGATCTTTGCTTGCTTCGCCCCAAATAGGTCTCCAGTCCTGATTCCAAATTTCATCATATTCTTTTATCATGGCATCAATAGTAGGCTTGATTTCGTTTTCGTATGTAGCCTTATCAGCGTTTACAGCTGGCTTAGGTTCTTCCTTTTTCTTAGCTTCATCTTGTTGCTTCTTCTGTTCTTCTTTTATTGGAGCATCCTTTTTGCTTTCTTGTTTTGGATTAGTAGATGCTTTTTCTTTCGAATCATTACTACCATCAATAACTGCAGCAACAAAAATGATGACTACAATTGCTATTACCCCTAAACACCCAAACTTAAAAATTTTACCCATTATGTAGTTCCTCCAGTGGTTAAATGTAAGATTTACTGCACAAGCATAACAGAAACAGTTACAACTATTTCGTCATATTCTGTCGAAGAGCAATAAAAAAGACACCCTAAGGTGCCTTCCTCCGACTTGAACCATCTTAATTTTAATAATATGTATTGAGGTAGCGTCAGAAAAATGCTGATTTACAACGTTAAGGAAATTTCAATATTAAAAAGCCTAATTTCTCAATTAAATATGAAGAAATTAGGCTTTTTTCATTTAGTGATGAAACCCATTATCACATTTCGTATCATGTGGCATAGGCCCGTCCAGGGAATCCAGAAAGGCAACGGTCTGTTTGAGGTTCCTCAAAAATAAATGCGCGAGATCCATGGAAAATCCATTTCGAACCACAACGCGCATAATCGTCACCGCTTCCATATCTGGAGGCAATGGATAGGCGGGTACTTGCCAGCCGAACACACGCAATTGTCGAGATAAATCATAAAGATTCCAGTTTAATGTGTAACCATCTTTCAGTCGCCAAGCGAAAACCGGAATATCCGAACCATCGGACAAAAGTTCGAACGGTTCCATCTTCTGAATCGCCTTGCTAAGAAAAAGAGCGACTTTCTGAGAAGCCCTTTGGACATCATAGTACCCACTTTTCCCCAAACGCAGGTAATTGTAATATTGCAGGAGCACTTGTGCGCCAGGACGAGAGAAATTCAGGGCAAAAGTCGGCATGTTCCCGCCCAAATAGGAGACGCGGAAGATTAGATCCTCAGGGAGATCTTCAGCTTCCCGCCAAATTATCCAACCCAACCCAGGGTAGACTAATCCATATTTATGTCCGGATACATTGATGGACTTCACCCTCGGTAATTGAAAATCCCAGACTAAATCTGGTTGAAGAAACGGTGCTATAAATCCCCCCGAAGCCGCATCCACATGCATGGGAATGTCGAGGCCCGTCCTCTCCTGTAAATCGTCCAACGCTTTCGCAATGGCGGCAACCGGTTCGTAAACCCCAGTATAAGTCTCACCTAGAATCGGTACCACACCAATCGTATTTTCATCCACGGCAGCGAGGACCCCCTGAGGATCCAATCGGGGATGCTCTGGGCTAACCTTCACATAGCGTGGTTCAACCTCCCAATAGTTCGCGAATTTTTCCCACACGACTTGAACAGCAGAACTAAACACAATATTGGGCCGATCCACCGGCTTCCCTTCGCTTTTGCGTGCATTTTGCCAGCGTCTCTTTAACGCAAGCCCCCCGAGCATACATGCTTCCGACGATCCAGTTGTTGAAACGCCCATAGTCGTAAGGGGAGTGGGCGAATGCCAGAGGTTTGCTAAAATGCGGACACATCTCTCCTCAATTTCGGCTGTCTGTGGATATTCATCCTTGTCAATCATGTTCTTGTCGAATGATTTGGCATATAAGTGCTCTGCGGCAGGCTCCATCCATGTGCTAACGAATGTTGCAAGATTCAAGCGAGCATTGCCATCAAGAGCAATTTCATCATGGACGATTTGATACGCTGTTTCTGGTAACATGCCTTCATCAGGCATGTGAAAGCGCGGAACGACTGATTCTCCTTCGCGGGCAAACAGAGGATTTACAGAAAATTCGTGAGGCAGCTCCATTTGCACGTGACGCGGTAGATATTGTGGATTATCTGGCATGATCTCTTTTCCTTCGTATGCATCGTTTTGAACTTCTGCTTTTCGATCCTGTGGCATACAAGTCCCCCTTAATTAATTGTTTAACAAACATATTATTTACAAAAAAGCAGTTGTTACACCAAGGGGACAATTCTAATAAAAGGTGCTGCCACCATTCGAATTAAAGGAGAAGCCATGAATAGACTTGCAAGAGCTATTTTCTTCGGAAAACTAGGTGAGCTTAGGGAACAAACCATACAGCATCAATTGCAAAGGGCCAGTGCCTTAAACATAATTATCAATGCCATCAGTATCTGGAATACTTTACTTCTAACAAAAGCAGTTAAATATCAAAGACGGATAGGTAGTTTTAATGAGGACTTATTGCATTATATGTCATCTTTAGGTTGGGAACATATCAATTTACTAGGAGAATACCATTTTAATTCAGAAAAAGTGGTCTCATTAGATTCTCTAAGACCATTGAAACTTTCTTAGTGTTGTAAATCCACATTTTCCTGACTCTACCCCATGCCCATCAAGCTAACCAAGTACACCATTTACAAATTCAAAAGAATCCCCCTCAAAGCATCGGCTTTAAGGGGGTCCTCTTAGTATTTTCTCTCTTCATACAATCGATTTGCTTTATATGAAAAAAAGAAAAACATACCAATCGCAGCTGGGATAAACAACCATGAAATGCCCCTCATTAATGCAAATGGTGTTTCAAATAAGAATGATCCTAAAAATGCTGCACCGTGCATATCCCATAATCCTGGTGTATAGTATAAGTCTTTCGGATTTAAAATCGCTCCTAAATCAATTGTATTATTAAACATAAATAGGATTAGCAGCGGCAAATAACATATCGCCACTTCTAAAAATGTCTTAGATAGACGCTTGTACTTCCCTGCTCGTGACATTTGATCTGAAAAAATGTCATCTTCACTTTCTTCATCTACCTTTTTAAAATATTGCGTACCAGACCACCATTTACCGGCTATATGCTTCCAGCCACTATCTTCAAATAATGTACAGTAATTAATAAAATCTTTTCTTCTATTAAATATTCTATGATCTATTTTAATTGTCGTATCTTCCGGTTCTGCGATTCTAAATTTATAACCGAATGTATTACTTTTTAGTTGATAGCCTTTCCAAGCCATCTCTTCTAACCATTTTTCCTCTTTCTCAAAGTCTAAAAAGAATTTCAATCTCCACATCTTCGCTTCCCCCTAACTATACATTTAATAAGCTTTTTGTAACCCCAATAATGTGCTGCATTCTCATAAAGTCTAAATGTAATACTTCTTTCCCCCGCTCAGTAATGACATACACTTTTCTTCGTTTATCTTCACTTTTTACGGATTCTATTAATTGTTGCTTTAATAAATTTTCAACCGCACCATACAATGTACCCGCCGCAATTTTCACTTGATGATTACTAAGTTCCTCCACCTTTTGCATAATTAAATACCCATGAGCCGGCTCCAGTAAAGCTAAAAGAACGTAATACGTCGTTTCCGTTAATGGTAAATTTTTATCTCTATTCATAAAGACCTCCAATGTAACGATAGATATATAGCCAAACTATATAGTTCGACTGTATATGTCAAATTAAGGTATAAAAAAACAACCTAGATCCTTCATGGATCTAGGTTGTTTTTAATAAGTAAACGTAATCGTCACCAAAGAATATCCTTCTTTTGCATTATACGGCTCAGCTTTATAAGAAACACGGTTCGCTCCTTGCGGATAACCGATTTCTCCAATTACTTTTTTCACATCTTGCAATGCGCCATCCATTGATTGTTTATAAAGAATTTCAATCTTTGCTGACTTTGTGCTATAACGTTGCTGCATTTTATTTTTGAATTCATTATAGTTATTTGCGATATATTCATTTCCTAAATAATTTAACTTTGTATCTTTCAATATTTGCTGATATGCAGGTGTTTTCGTACCACCTGTCGCAATTTTATTTGTTAATGTACTATAATAGTTTGTTGTAGCTTGCGGATAGTCCCCTCGGTTCCACTCATGATTTCTTGCAATTTTCTCATCTGATAAGTTGAAATAAGAATATGTTACGCGGCCTTGTTCATCTGGCACCGGATCATCGAATGTTGTATCAAGGTGATACCATTTGTTTTCGATTTTCACCAAGTTCCAAGCATGAGGCTGACCGTCTCCAGTTCCTACTACAAAATGATTCTCAATTCCAGCTTCTTTTAATAATTGATAGGTTAATAGTGTGTAACCTTGGCAAACGGCAGAACGATTCGCGAGTGCCTCATATGCTGTATACGCTTTATAAGACGTATCGTAAGAAACATGTTTTACAACATAATCATGAATTGCCTTCACTTTTTCATGATCATCCATTCCCGTTTGAATAATAGAAGAAACGATTGCTTTCGCTTGTTTCATCACATATTCTGTTTGTTCTTTCGTTTCGCGATATGTAATCTTTAACGTAAATGTATAATTTCCAGGGGATCCAGAAAGTCCATATGAAACATTCGACCTATTATAATTTGTATACTCATTTTTACTTGCGACTTCTTTATACGCGTTAAAAAGTGTATTCATTACTTCTTCCTGATTACTATTTTTCGTTTTATATGGAAGTGTAATATTCGTTTCGTACGTATTAATACGTGTTTGCACTTCATTTTTGAATGCTGCTAATAATGCCGCATCTCCTGTATCTTGCACCGCAACCTCAGGCTTTTTATATTTCAATGCATTATATAAAAACTGTGCATACTGTTCACGCGTTACCGTTTTAGCTGGTTCAAATTTCCCGTCTCCTGTACCAGATGCAATCCCGTTTGACTGCACGGCACTAATCGCATTTTCTGCCCAAAATCCATTTGGAACATCATTAAATGTATGTTTTTGTTTAGCTGAAACTTGGAACGCATTTTTAATAATTTGCGCCATTTCTGCGCGGCTAACAGAATCTTTCGGTCTAAAACCGCCATTTCCATCACCTTTAAAAATCCCCAATTTCGTTAACGTTAAAACCTCTTCCGGAAACATTGTAGAACCTGAGCGAATATCTCCATACGGATTATTTAAAGTAGACCCATCTTGTAATACATAACGAGCACCATCATTACTAAACGTACCGCCTTGCTTATTCGGTACTAACACACGATAAATTAAAGCTGCAACTTGCTCCCTCGTCGCAACATCACCAAAACCAAACATCCCATTTCCATAACCTGAAATAATATTTTTGCTCGCTAAGTCTTTAATCGCAGGATAGGACCAGTGCGATGTAGGTACATCGGAGAAAGTACCCGCTTCAGAAGCTTTCATCTCACCAATATTTGTATATAATAAAGCGCTACCAATAAGCGTTAATGACGTAATTGATTTTAATAGTTTTGTGTACATAATGCATTCTCCCAATACGTTCTCTATTTGTGTTATTTTTTGTCGAAAAATCTAAAAGACTATGACAAGAAACATTATACAATTAAAACTTTTCGGAGGATATATTAAATTTCAAAATATGCAAAAACTCATATTACTATAGTGATTCGTACTGATATTATGCTATTTTACTTGCGAATATATAAAGTGAAACTTTAATCAGTGGGGGTTTTGTTCATCCCCCACTGATTATTAGCCCGCACCAATCGGGCGTTTACGGGCAGCAGGGCTCCCACCTAACTTCTTTGCTCCAGCCGCATTTTAAGGTGTGAGTTTTACTGCCCACAAATAGCGGGATAAATAAAAAGAAAAACACTAATGTAACATTGTAAATATACATATCGCTTTTTGAGCTTTTATTTCGCTAAAATGTAGCCTAAAAAACAATGCTATCTCCATTAAAATCACAATATAATCCTGAGAACATACCTTTTAACATGATTCATTGTAATTAACTTAACTTTTTATTTGCTAAGAAACTTTGCAACAGAACCTAGTAAAGTCTCAAAAAATAACTTATTATCAATCAATATTTAGTAAAAATATATTAATTCTTTAGAATTTATTTAATTTTCATTATTATTTATTTAAGGTTATCCTTTATATTTATAATGTATTTATTTGAATTTATCATATTGAGGCAGAGTTTCACATGACTATAAGCAATTCGAAAAATGGAAAAAACAAGGTCCCCATTAGATTAATTATACTGTTTTTTTGCGTCTTTTATCTATTTATATTAATTACTATGCAGCTAAGAAAAGTACAATTCATTGATGGATATACATATAAGAATGTAGTTAAAAAACGAGAGAATACGACAATTAATATTACAGTTCTGTGCGGGAAAACTTGGGTAAATTCAAAGGCATTAATACGGCAATTGATTGGGATCGTAATTACGGAAATGGTAACATATGAAAACGATGGAGAGAGGAAATAAAATGAATTTAGTGAACTTACGTCCTAAACAGCGGTCTAAGTATCGCATTCTACTAGGGACATGGTATTACTCTACAAAGAGGTACATTCAGTGGTTAGCAGATGGAAAAACATATGCAAAAACATTTCAACAAGAAAAGTTACCCTATACTGCGATTCAGCACCGAACGATACTACTTCGTAAGCTCAAAGATGTAGATATGTGGTATCAACAGAATAAAGTTGTTAATTTGAAGATTGCTATTAAACAACTAAATGGTATCGTCATTAGACCGGGAGAAACATTCTCTTACTGGCGTTTAATAGGTAAGCCTACGAGGAGAAAAGGGTATGTAGAGGGCATGATACTACACTATGGATCTTTTCAAGCAGGCATTGGAGGAGGGCTTTGTCAGCTTTCAAATTTAATATATTGGATGACCTTACATACACCATTGACAGTAACAGAGCGATATCGTCATAGTTTTGATGTCTTTCCTGATTCCAAGCGGACCCAACCATTTGGAAGTGGAGCGACTTGTTCTTATAATTATTTGGATTTACAAATCAAAAATGAAACGGACCAATCGTATCAACTTCACCTTTATATTACAGATAAGCATTTAGTCGGTGAGTGGAGAATTGCCCATCCGCAGCTTTATCAATATGAAGTATATGAAAAAGAACACTCAATCCAATCTGCATACTGGGGTGGTTATATACGACATAATGTTATTCAACGTAAAGTATATAATCAACAGAAACAGTTTATAGAAGACCAATATGTAACGGAGAATCACGCTATAATGATGTACGAACCATTATTAGCTTATAATAATGAGGAGGGTAAGTGAAGGTAACCTTGGTGTATCAAGTATTTTTGTCTAGTAACACACTACATGCCTCTCTTCATATAATTAATAGGCACAACCCTTTTTGCAACATAACTTTTTCTTGTTAAAAAACTTTGTAACAGAACCTCTTTTTAGGTTCTAGTGTGAAAATAAAAGGATGTGATAATTAATTTTTTCTGTACATCATAAAAAATCAATTATCAAATTCTTCTTTAAATGGTCTTAAGGATAATAACAATACAATTATACTTATCATTTCTTACAATCAAGTCTGATAAGTATTTTGTAATTTAATAAAAATCTCGTATGAGAATGTATTTTTGCTCATGCATTTCAATTAATTTGAATCATGCTACATAAATCTATTTTGATTTCTCGACATATAAATCGCTGCTATGCAGAATATAACAGGACCACTACTGACTTTCTCCCTTTGTTTTACATCTCTCATGTGGAAGGAAAAGGAAATTATCTGACGATATTATTTCTCGTTTTTATTGAAAATGAATTTTATATCTTCCTTTCCAATGAACTGGTTCCTAAACTAAACTGCCACGTTTCTAGAATAAGAAAAGAGCTGTCCATAAGTCAGTTTCACCAACTTATGGACAGCTCCTCTTAGTTTCACCTTATTCTATCGATGAATCCAAACTGCACCTGCAGATTTGTCTTCAGCTTGACCTACTACTTCAAACTTCAATCCTAGTTTCGGCAACTTACGTCCTGCATCTGGAATTGCACTGTTGATGTACTGCTTAGAGTCATCAAATTTTGCAACGCCTGGTAATCCTTTATAGTCAAAGATACCGCGAGTTGGCGAATCTACTCTCCATGCTGGCGTTTGATCAAATGAGAATGCCGCATCGGCAATTTGATAACGCGTACTGCTCTTCACAGTCGGTTGTCCGTTTAATGTACCTACGATTGCCTCTGGATGAGAATCTACTACTCCTAAGAATCCTTCACCTGGATGAACACCTACCCAGTTATCTGTAAAGCTTTGATCCGCATACCATACAACCATTCCTGTATTAAAGACTGGACCACGCGCATGTTGTAACGCCGTGTCAGAACCAGCGTAATTTCTCCACTCTACATAGTAGTTATTTTTTTTCTGTTCCAATCCGTTAGATACAGTAAATCCTTTTAATGTCATTGCTGGTTGACCTTCTGCATCATCTGAGAAAACAACTTTTCCATCTACAGTTAATGCAGCATTATCTAACGCAAATCCTTTATAAGCTACTGCAATATCTGTTAAATACTCAAATTGCAGTTTTACTTTTTTCCCTTTAAATTGGCTTAAATCGTATGATTTATCAACCCACTTACCATTAGTTGTATCCACGCCGTCTTTTACATCTTTTTCGCCCATTCTATCAATACGTACCTTCGTTCCATCTTCTGCAATCGCATATACGTCAAGGAAATCATACTTCGCTTCAAGTTCGTAGAATGCCTTATAATCGAACTTAGCATCCTTTGCATTTGTTAAGTCAAATACTGGTGTCTCAAGTGTTGTATGAATGTCATTTCCTTTTGTGCTGTAATAAAACTTCTTACCAAATGCCGCTTCGATATTTTTAATATCTTTGTCTGGCAAGTTAACACGAACGATTCCTGGTCGTTTTGATTTTGTAACACTTTGATCTAAATATGTTGCAACACCGACTCCCGTGCGAAGTTTATCATAATCTACCTCAACGATATTCGCCCAGTTGCCATTCATATTCTTTTGGAAAAACTCTTTATTTTGTGGTGAAAAACTTGTTGGCTCTGTTCCTGCAATTTTTCCAGCCCAGCTACCACCACTCATAATAGACCATGACTCAATAGGTTCACCTTGTCCTGAGTACTTCGTATCGTACTCATCTGGTAAGCCTAAATCATGACCATACTCATGCGCAAACACACCAACCGCTCCATCTTCAGGCTCGATTGTATAATCGTATGCAGCCATCTTTCCGCCCCAATTCGAAACAGAAGATTTTGTGCCATCAATCGCATATGGTTTTGATCCAAGTTTTGAACGATGAGACCAAATTGCATCATCTTTCAATTTACCGCCGCCAGCTTCTTGACCCACGCCAGCATGTACAACCATTAAATGATCAATAATGCCATCTGGCTCGTTTTTATTTCCATCACCATTTTGATCGTATTGATCATATTGGTCATAATCAGCTAAGTTAATTCCTTTTGCTACCGCTGCTTTTAATGCTTCTTTCACAAGATCGCGCGGCCCTAAAGGACCTTTGTTATCATGACCAGTGCCCGCATCCGCACCATAATCTGAAGCTTTCCCTGGAACAGTAAGCCATTCCGTTACAGTTCCATCAACTGTGTAGCTGCCGCCAGATTGTTCTTCATAATATTGTTTAAATGTATTAATCTTCGATCCATCAAATAACGTAAATGGTTCATCACCAAATAACATTTTTTGATAATGTTCACGATTAAAGTCCTTAGAATACATGTATCCTGGCTCTTGATCAATATTGTTATGCTTAAAATCGCTAAATTCTACAAGTAAAACAAGTACTTTATCTTTTCGAACAGCACCGTTGTACTCTTCTTGCTTCGCTGGTGCAGTAGGGACTTTTCCATTTAATTTACTAGAATTCAATCCCGCACCTGGTCCAGCTACTGGCCCTACTGTTGGCTGCTGCGCCTGTTCATTTTCCTTCATTTTTGCATCTTTTACTTTTTTCATAAAATCAGAAGCTTCTTGCGTAAGACTATCTCCTGTCAAGATTTCTTTACCAGGGTTTTCCCCTTTCTTTTTCTCAACATATTTTTCGACAGCCTTTGACGTCTCAGCTTGTGATGCAGATTGATCAATTACGCCCCGTTGTTTTAGCGCTTCTGCCAAACGCTCCTCCGGTATTAAATGCTCATCTATTGGTAGAGATGATGGCGAATCAGCATACGCCGCATGACTTCCAAAAGCAAAACTACTACTTAGTACTGCCGCTGTTGCTAAAACTGATAATGGTTTTAACTTCTTATTCTTTTTCAATGCATTTCCTCCCCAGTGTCTGCAAATTATCGTTTTTTTTGCCGATAGCAACATAATATTCTCTTTATAGAGAATATTCAATGTTTTTCAACAATTAAATATTGAGAAATATTTTTTGTGCAGGGTGGAATGCGTAGGATAAGAAAATACAAAACTTCTACTAGTTTATGTTTTGCACATAACCATAAAGTGGGGTCACTCGTTCTTTTGTTTTGATGGCGATAGAATAGTGCTAGGAAAGGCAAAGAAATAACAAACAGCCCAAGTTCCTCATTGGAACTCGGGCTGTTTGTTATTTGAATGAATACTTTCCATATGGATTCTTATAAAATTTTGAATCAGTTTATGTAGATTCACTTTACAAAAAGGCTGTTATTTATTTTAAGTGCAATAGTCATATTCGCTCGATTCACTTACTTTTTTGCAATAAGTAAATGATCACCACCTAAGGAATCCGATTGAATTCTTTTTCTATTTATATTCTAATTACCTTTTAAATTATCAGAAAATTATTGAAAAAGTTTTTTTCTTTCAATATATCACTCTATCACACTTAATTTCTTGCTAGTATATACATACCAATATACAAATAAACATAGTAGAAAGTGGGGAGAATGATGGTAAGTCACCTAAAAACAAAAGATATGATCACACAACTTTTAAATAATTGGTATCAAGAGATACGTGCCCAGCACCTAAAAGAAGCAACACACTTAAAAGACGAAATTGATAAATACATAAATAGCATTAATGAAGATTCAAATTTACTATTCCATTACTCACTTCTTACTTTTCGCTTTAAAGTTCTGCTTGATCATTTAAGCATTACACCAACAAGCTTCCAGACAATTGATTCACTGGATATACCCAAAAATGAATCGTTGTCTTATTATTATCACTTTTTCAAAGGGATTCACGCCACACTAATTTCAAACAACAATGAAGCCTGGGAATACTACGAAAAAGCCGAAACGCTATTACAACATATTCATGACGATCTTGAAATAGGCGAGTTTAGCTATCGTTTTGCTAACTTCTATCTTCATACCTATCAACCTCTATTAGCAATTCAAAATGTGACTAAAGCTAAAGAGATTTTCTCTAAACATAATGGTTATGAAAATAATGTTGCCGCTTGTGAGAACTTATACGGTTTAGCATGTATTGATATAAAACAATTCCCTGTAGCAGAAGAAAAATTTAATTCTGCAATAGATATTTTACGTAAAAATAATGAGGATTCCCTAATATTAAGAGTCCGCAGTAATTTAGGTTTTTTATATAGTAACCAAAACTTATCCACTTTAGCAATTCGACACTTATCAGAAGTAACAACTAAAACTCCGGAGCATTTTAAAGCCCTTTTCCTTGAAGCTAGAGAACATTTCAAACTCGGTGAAGTTAATCAATCGGCCGAGTTGATCGAACGAGGGTTGGCGATTTGTGAGCAATTAGACAATAAAGAATACCTATATCATTTCAAAATTTTAGATTGTATGAATAAAGGTGTTCCAGCTACTATTCTCGAAGAATTATCTTGGGAAGCTATCTCATTTTTTGATAAGCAAAAACTATTTAATTACACACAAGAATACACTGAAAAATTAGCAATCAAGTTTTACGAAGAAAACGACACTGTAAAAGCTAGTAAATACTTTTATATTAGTCATCAAGCTAAAGAAAAAACTTTCGAAAAAGGAGCGTTAAAATAATGAAAAAACTTTTTGGAACGATTTTAGGCTTAGCACTTTCAGCTGCTTTATCTATAGGGTTAGCATTCCCTTCACAATCAGATTCTAAAGAACAGGTTAATTCGACTAAATCTAGTACAATTATGTACATGCAATCCAGCCACGGTGACTCCTGGTAATATAAAGAGATTCTATATCATGAATTACGAAAAGGGCACTCCCTCAATGGAGTGCCCTTTTTTAAACATCATATAGCAGACTACTTATTAACTTCAGCCCATTTAACCTTGAACTCCGCACCGAAATCATTTGCTTCTAAGCCACATTAATATACCATTTCACTAAATTTAAAATCCCCTCCACCTTAAGGTAGAGGGGTTCTTCTAATTTCTATTTCAAACTACCCGAAGCCTCCGTAAAGATAACCCCAACCTGCATCAGGGTATCCTAAACTTTTCCCAGCAACTACAGCTCCTCTAACGAACGATCTTTCACCGATAAAATGTGCTATCTCTTCTTTTTCCTATATTTGCACCAAAACCTTATTTTTTAATCAACATTATTTAACTGACTCTACTTGTTTCTCTAATTCTCTTCCAAGGAATTTAGCAAGCTCAAGCATACCAAATTGATTCGCTACAGACTCTGCGTCAGAATTATAGTTTGTGTTTGTATTAATATCATACGTATAAATTGTTCCATCCGAACTGCGAATAAATTCAATACCAGCAACGGTAATTTTATTTTCTTTCAAAAACTCTTTGTACTTTTCAATAATTGGCTCTTGGAAGTCCGATATAATTTCAAATTTTGTTGACGACTCTTTCTTACTCTCTTCTCCTACTGGGCAAAAAGCATCTTGAATAGAGCATACATCTGCCGGGCAAAGCTCAAATCCTTCTGATGTATCTACTTTAACTGCATATACAAACTGACCGCCTACAAACTCACAACGTGTAATATATGGTTCTGGCGCTTCAATATATTGCTGGATTAAAGTAATTCCATCAATAGGTTCTTCAAATGTCGGACCATCCAAATATTGTTCTAAAGCATCAATGGAATGAAACAGTTGAACACCAAGGCCTTTACCTGCACGGTTATGCTTTGTAATGAACGGTACTTCCCCTAACTCCTTTGCTGCTTTTACTATATGATCACGGCCAACAGCACCAATTGTTTTCGGCACTTGTATCCCAAATTTTCTTAATGCTGCATATTGATTCAATTTACTTACTTCAAGACGCAATGCTCGAGATCCATTAAATACTGTTCGCCCGTATCCCTCTAACCAAGCAAGAACTCCTTCAGTCAACTCAGGTGCATATCGATGCCCTCTCGTATGTGAAGAAGCACTCATGCGGCTATAAAAAACACCTTGGGGAGGTTCTTGTTCTAACGAAACAGTTCCTTCATCTAAAAACCACTCCTCATAAGGTAACTCCAGTTCTTCCAATCTTTTCACCAAATGATCCGTCCATTCCTTATTTTCATGTAATATGTAAATTTTACTCATTTGTAATCAATTCCTTTCTTTTTGCTTCAACTAATGGCATCACTTTTTCAGAAAATCGTTTCATTTCTTCAAGCTGCGGTGAAAATTGTAAAAGTAATAACGTAACACCCACTTTTTCAAAAGCAAGTATCCTTCCTGCAATTTGTTCTGGTGTTCCGATTAAATTAGGACGTAACCCGCGATTAGATACGGAATAATCATTTAGCTTCACTTGCTGTTCCAAATGCGATTTACTAATAAAATCTTGGTAACCCGCGTAACCTAAAGCATCGTCTTTCACATCCGTTATGCGTCTCCATTCCTCTAACGCCTCTTCTTCTGTATCACGACAAATGACGTAAGCCGCGAGCCCGAATGACTGCAATGGCTCCTCTGTGACTTTCTTTCTACGATTCTTCATATCTTCTATTTTCACAAATACTTCTTCCACTGTTCCGCCATGCATTACATATGCATCCGCGTGATTTACAATTACTTCTTTTCCTCGCTCACTCTCACCACCTGCATAGATCTTAATGCCTTGTTTCTGCACAGGTTTTGGACTTAAATGTGTATGATGAAGCTCATAAAAGTTCCCTTTATAAGAAAACTCTTCTTTTTTCCAAAGCTCTTTCAAAACTGTTACAAATTCCTCTGTGCGATCATACCGTTCATCATGTGCGGTAAATACCCCGCCGTACTGCCTCGTTTCTTCTTCCCACCATGCTGAAACTACATTCAATGTAAAACGACCATTACTTAATTGATCTATATTCGCTGCCATTTTCGCTGTAACTGCTGGATTGTGGAAGCCAGGTCTTACAGCTGTCATAATCTCTAATCGATCCGTTACTGCAGCAAGTGCTGCCGCAGTTGTCCATGCTTCTAAACTTGGTGCTGAAACACCTTTTATATCATTTAAATTTAATTCTGCTATAAGTGTTGTTGAAAAACCTAATTGTTCTGCCGCTTGCGCTGTTTGTTTTGCATACTCAAATGTAGGCGGCATAGATTCATCATCTACATTTCGAAGCCATCCCCCAAAAATCGGTAACCAAAAACCGTACTCCACTACCTATTCCCCCTTTAACTTTTAGCCATAAAAAAAAGCTACTCTTATCGAAATAAGAGTAGCCTTCTTGACTAAGTGAACCGCTCTTATCTTTCAGGTGTTTCTTCACCTGCAGGATTTGGCACCTTTCGTCTAAAACGAGGTTGCCGAAGTTTCATAGGGCCCGTCCCTCCACTTCTCAACATAAGAATTGTTTGATTTCCATTTATTATAATCATCAGAATAATAAAACTCAATACTTTAATACTTATTTTTCCGATAAACATTAAATGATATATGAAAAACCATATTGTTATAGAGATTTATAAGGGTATTATGTTGTTTTACCTACGAATATATAAAGGGCTATGTTGTATCATGTCGAAAACATCATTTATAACCAAGTTTCTTTACTTCTATCTTAAAAACACAGAAAAATAAATATCAATCAAATGAGGTGTTAGTAACATGAAAAATAAACGATGCGAGAATTGTGGTTCTACTACATTTAAAGAAGGAAGGGTTGGATCTGCTTATCATGCATATGTTTGTGAGGATGAATCTAGTAGATTCTTTTCAGGAGGGAAACGTTCCAAACTATTAACCACATTTTGTTTAGAGTGCGGTGAGGTGCAATCATTTAGAGTTGAAAAACCGGAGATATTTAAAGAATAAAATAATACTAATTACATATTATGCAGATGTTTATTAATGATACAGTAGGAATGATAACAACGGACGATTTCGCTACAACTAGAGTAAATACACCAATCATATTAATAAAAAACAAGAATAAGGTGTCTAAAAGACCCCCTATTTTGAGCCAATAATGAGACATTATGTTAATCTTAATAGAATCTCTTTATAATATGTATAGTTGCACAAAATTGAGAAACTTAAGGAGACAGATAAATTTTATGAGGAAATTATTCATATTACTTACTTTAATTCTAGTATTAGCCAGTGTTACGGCTGCTTGTACACAAGATAAAAAAGATAGTGCCGTTGAAAATGGTCCAATAGAAGAACCAACCGCAAAAAATGAAAATGAAGAATTAATAAATTTTGAAGAAAAAGAAGATATGAGCCGCTTAGAACAAGGTATTTTATTAGTTGGTGAGAGTGTTAAAGGAGGCTATTACTCGGCCACCGTTCAAAGTGCATATTTAAATGCTAACAACGATTCCGTCGTTGTTAATGTCTCTGTAAAAAATGTACGAGGTCAAATGATTGGACTATCAGAATTAAAATATAACTTAAAAGATGAAAAAGACGGAAAGGCCTATGAAGGCAAGGTGCTTGACCAAAACCCTTCTGATATACAAGTTAAACCAAATGAAACGGTAGAATTAAAAATAGCTTTTGAAGTAACAAGTACCGCAGATGAATATATGTTTTATATTGAAAGCTCTTTAGAATCTCTAGGAGCACACTGGAAAATCGATAAGCTGCAATCACAAAAAAACTAAGTCTCAAATACAATTTGATTGAAGAAATCTCTCAAATAAGCAAAAAGCACCGAAAGAAGTCTTCTACATATCAACTATATAAAAGTCCCTCCGCCTTAAGGCAGAGGGACTTTCTAATTCCTATTTCAAACTACCCGCAATCTCCGTAAAGATAACTCCAAGTGCATGTGCACCTGCATCTGGATAGCCTAAGCTTCTTTCACCAACTGTACCAGCGCGGCCCATGCGAGCTACGATTTCTTTCGTATACTCTGCGCCTTTAACCGCTGCTTCTGCTCCTTTTTCAAAGGCAGTTTTCATGTCTTCTTCGTTTGAAGCGCTAGCTAACCAAGAGTCTACACATGGAGCAAGTGCATCAACAAGTGTTTTATCACCAACTACCGCTCCTCTACCGAATGATCTTTCACCGATAGATTGTATGCCTTGAAGTGCTGCTTGTAACATTTCAGCAAACTCTTTTACTGTTAGCTCACGTTTTTCGCCTGCTTCTTTACTAGCTGCACGGAATGCACCGCCCCAAATTGGACCAGAAGCACCGCCGCAATGTTCCATAATAATCATTGAACAACCGTTAAGGAATGATCCGATCGTTACGTTCTCTTGATCTACAATAGAATGCCACTCACGTTTTAATTGCTTAAATCCTTTTGCCACACTCATTCCGAAGTCGCCGTCACCTGCATGTGTATCCAACTCGCAGAACGGTACTTCATTTTTAATAATAATGTCGCTCATTTTATCAACTAGATAGATCATGTTATTTAATGTAATGACATTATCTTTCATAACAGCGTGTTCTTCCGCTGTTTCTAGTTCAAATGAAACTTCCGTCTCTTCTACATCTTCAAGCACATTCACGTACTCTACACTCTCAACTGGTCCATCTACTTTAAATGCAGGTGTATTGCACTCTTTCGATAATAACGTTTTTAGCTCGTCATCTAACTTCATCACTGTTAAAGACATACCAGCCATATCGATACTCGTCATATAGTTACCGACGAATACTCTATTAATCTTAATATTTCTAGCAGCTAATTCTCTCGTAACTGCATTATTAAATAGATAAAGTTCTTGCAGTGGTGTGCCGCCAAAACCATTTACAAGAAGCGCAATTTCCTCGCCATCTTTTACTCCTAAATCTTTTATTAAATCATTTGTCATACGGTTAGCTAATTCATCTGCTGACATCGTTTTTTCACGTTTAATACCTGGTTCACCGTGAATACCTACGCCGTATTCCATTTCATCTTCCGCAAGTGTAAAAGTAGGTGATCCACTTGCTGGAACTGTACAAGAAGTTAATGCTAAACCGATTGTACGCACGTTAGCCGCTGCTTTTTCCGCTACAGCTTTCACCGCTCCTAAATCCATTCCTGCTTCCGCTGCTGCGCCGGCAATTTTATGCACTAAAATAACTCCCGCAACACCGCGGCGTCCTACTGTATACAGGCTATCTTCTACCGCAATATCATCGTCTACTTTTACGTAGTCGACTTCAATTCCATCTTCAGTCGCTAAATGTGCACCGTTTTTGAAATTCATAATATCGCCGCTATAATTTTTAATAATTAATAACGTACCTTTTTTACTAGCTGTTTCTTTAATTGCTTGATAGACCTGAATTTGCGAAGGAGAAGCAAACACATCTCCGCACACTGCCGCATCCAGCATACCTTTTCCGACTAGACCTGCATGCGCTGGCTCATGACCACTACCGCCGCCACTAATTAACGTTACTTTATTTTCATTCATTTCTTTCTTTTTAATCACTTTATATTTTTTCAAAAACTCAAGCTCTGGATGAGCCATCACCATTCCATTGCACATTTCCATTACTAATGTTTCTGGTTTGTTTATAATCTTTTTCATTGTGATTCTCCCTCAATTCCTTTAATATATTGTGATATATTTGAAATCTTCTTCTTACTACTCATGTTAAAATGAAAGCGTTTTATAGTAAACGGACAAAATGGACAATCTGTCTAAAGACACCGCTCTCATTTATCCCGCATTAACGGGCAGTAAGACCCCCACCTCAAAATGCAGTGAAAGCAAAGAAGTTAGGTGGGAGATCAACTGCCCGTAAATGCCCGATTGGTTCAACTAATAATCAGTGGGGGGATGAACCTCCCCACTGATTAAAGTTTCACTGTATAGATAGGATTTTCATATTACTACATTCTAGGGATGATTCAGATGACCTCTTCTATAATTTCTAAAAAGATAATCGCGAATTCATTGAAGTATTTAATGGAAACAGAGTCGTTTCATAAAATATCAGTGAGCGATATTATGTTACACTGTCAAATGCGTAGGCAAACTTTTTATTATCATTTTAAAGATAAATTCGAACTATTAAGCTGGATTTATAGAGAAGAAACGAAAGAAAACATTATCGACTTTCTCGACTATGAAACGTGGGAAAACATTTTCGATTTATTATTTGATTACTTTTATGAAAATCAAAAATTTTACCGAAACGCTTTTAAAGTCATTGAACAAAACTCGTTTAATCACTATTTATTTGAGCATACGAAAAACTTATATATGAAGATTATTGATGAACTATCGATGAGCTGTGGATTCAGCCTTTCTGATGAGACAAAAAATACGATTGCCTCTTTTTATAGTCACGGCTTCGTTGGAACGATAAAAGATTGGATTGAAAGCAAATGTGAAGTAGATCCGTCCATTATGTCTTCTCTCATGAAAAATATGATAAACAATCAATTACTACTATTACTGGAGCAATCAGCAAAGTAATTAAAGGGTGGCAAAAGCAATGAAAAAGATTATGAATGATGTAGAAAATATTGTTCAAGATATGCTGCATGGCTTTTATTTTGAACATAACGAAAAAGTAAATTACGATGAAACAAATAACATCATTTATGTAAAAGATATAGAAAAACTGAAACAAGACGTTGTTATCATAAGCGGCGGTGGTAGCGGACATGAACCAGCTGATATTGGTTATGTAGGAAAAGGCATGCTTACAGCGGCAGTAAACAGCAGTATCTTCACTCCCCCTACAGTCGAACAAATTGTGGCGGCAACTCGCTTAATGCCAAAAGATAAAAGTATTTTATTCATCATAAAAAACTTTAAAGATGACGTAGAAAACTTTTTAGCGGCAGAACAAATCGCAAAAGAAGAAGGAAGACAAATTGACCACATCATCGTAAATGACGACGTTTCAATTGAAGATGATGCTTCGTTTAATAAAAGAAGACGCGGCGTCGCTGGTACTGTTTTCATTCAAAAAATAGTAGGCGCGGCCGCTGAGAGCGGTCATTCTTTAGAAGAACTAACAGCACTTGGCCGTTCTGTCATCCAAAACTTACACACATTAGGAGTCGCCCTTTCACCTGCAAACGATCCAGTACAAGGAAAAGCTTCATTCACATTAAACGACGATGAAGTCTTTTACGGCGTTGGTATTCATGGCGAAAAAGGTTACCGCAAAGAAGCACTATCCTCTTCTGAAATATTAGCGATTGAACTTATGAACAAACTAAAAAGCATTTATCGCTGGAGAAAAGGTGACAACTTCGCCATCCTCATTAACGGACTCGGTGCGACACCATTAATGGAACAATACATTTTCGCAAACGATATTCGCCGTTTATGTGAGCTGGAAGGCTTACATGTGAAGTTCGTAAAGGTTGGTACCCTTCTCACTTCTTTAGATATGAAAGGTGTTTCGCTCAGTTTGCTTAAAATAGAAGATTCGGATTGGGTGAAGTGGTTGAAGGCGGATGTTGGTGTGGGTAGTTGGTAAGATTAAATAAAATTAATCAGCGAATATAGGGGTTTATACTATCCAATATAAATATCCATCGCCCTTCTTCTCTTTCATTGGCTTATTCTATAGTAATTATAAATCAGTTAGTAAAATGAAGCCTGAAATTTTCAAATAGAAATTAGGCGATGCATTAAGTAAATAATTTATATAAGTAATATCTTTTTTAAAAGATATTACTTTTCCGATAGTTTTTTAGCAGAAGCAAGAGGCTCCAACTATGATTAATAAAATAAATAGTACAACTAATAACGCAAATCCTCCAGCAAAACCGCAGCCTTCGCCGCAACTACCACCAATCTCTCCTTTGAGTAGGAGGGGAAATGCAAGGTCACACATGTATTTTAACGGATTGAGTTTACTTTATATTTTTAAGCATTAATTGAGCAGGTCCTTTAAGAAAAAAAGAACAGAAACCCTAAGGTGCCTTCCTCCGACTTGATAACCACATTTTATGTATTAAACTGCTATCCAATATTATTGTAGTTCGAATTATTTTTTCTGAAAATTCACAACCATACACTTCATTAAGTTTACATTTATTTACAAGGTAATTATATAAAAAAAATACATAAACAACTAGACTAGTAATGAAATCCTATTAAGTTTAATATTTGGTTGTATAGCAAAAAATTACAAGGGGATGAATTAATTGAAAAGATTTATTAAACCACTTCTAATCGCTTCAGCATTTGCTTTAGGGATTACAACAATTGCACCTGAGAAGGGATTTGCAGAAGTATCTAATTATGAAAATAAAATTGAAAGCACTTACGAATTAGAGTACAATAACGATGTTTCATTTGAAAATAATTTTGAAGTGAATGATTACAGTGAGTTAGAGCAATCTAATCTACAAGGTACTGAAGGTCTTCCTGAACATGGCGTACAGTATGCACTACCTTTAATTCCAGTTGCTATTGCTGCGATTATGCGCCTTGTTCCAGTGGCATTAAAAGCTGGATCTAGACATATTAATATGTCTAAGTTTACTCAAAGGGTATCAGGTCAACTATTTAAAGATCCTAAATCAGGATGGTCTATTTCTAAAGAAAGGTCTGGTAACCCTCATGGAGGAAGTGCATGGAAGTTGATAAGTCCAAAAGGAAAAAAGGAAGCTACTTTAGATAGTAAAGGAAAGGTTCTTAGATAAAAAATGTGTGAAATCAAAGATTTGTTTCAAAAGTTAATTGAAGAATATTATGAGAAAGAAGATACCGATTTTTACGTTGTAGATACTTTTCCAAAAATAGTAAAGAGTGAAAAGTATTTTGATTTTGAAGAGAATATATTGCTACAGAATAAATATAACATTTTAAACAAAAGTGTTTTAGCTTTAAGTAAGTTATATTTATATGATGAGAATATTTACATTTTGGATAATGTAGAATCCCTAAATTATAGCAAATACACAAAATCTATAACTGAATTTAATGATGATGTGTTGAAATTTTTACCGTGTACAGAAGTAGATAAGCTCATATTAGTATTTTCTGATTTAAAAATAGGCATAATAATTGGTGATGGTTGTTTTGCCTATGTAAGTTTTGAATCGAAAGATTTAAAACTAGTTGAGCAACTTTGTATATCTGAAGGCTTATTTGTAGCACACACTAAAGATCCTGACAGAAATTAAAAAAGGAATGCTGGTATTAATATCAGCATTCTTTTTTAATTTGAATATTTTATGTATATTCGAAAATATTAGATGAATTTAAATTCCTGCGAATGGCAGCCAATTTAATATTATTGTCCTGCTACTTCTTGCCGTTGACAAACATACTATATAACAGCAAACGAAGAAAAAACAAGCCCTATTACTAGAGCATCTCATTCAGATTTAAAAGAATCTACATATACCTTCTCCCCTTAAAATCACCAAAACCCATTTACAAATCTATAAAAGTAGATATAATATCCTTATGGAACCTTTATTAATTTATAAAGCATTGTCAAATGAAACAAGATGTCAAATTTTATCATGGTTGAAAAATCCAGAAAACCATTTCGATGAAAAACCTTATCTAGAGCAAGGCCTTAACTTTCAAGTTGGAGTGTGCGTAGGAGATATCCAGCTTAAAACTGGCTTAGCCCAATCGGTTATTTCTAGTTATTTATTAACTATGAAAAAAGCAGGACTACTAGACTCTGACCGAATTGGAAAATGGACCTACTATCGCCGAAATGAAAAAACAATACGAGAGTTTTCTGAATACGTTCAAAACGAATTATAAAATGAAAGCTAATAATCAATCTGCATATCAATTGATTATTAGCTTTCACACATTCTGCTTTTTACGGGTATCCAATTACTTTTTATAAGATTGCACTACCTATAAAAGCAAGAAACATAGAAAGGAGAAAATTTTTTAACATATCATATCTAGTTATTTAGATATCTGTTATTGTATTTAAAATTACATAGTCCTGATAATATTGGCATCCAATCATACTTGTAATAATGCTTCTTTGTTAATGAATTTACTTTCAAAATACTGATACGAATGGAGAGTTTTATAAATGAAAAAAGTAAATCCTTTACTTATTCTGACACTCGCAATAGGTGTGTTCGGAATTATTACTACCGAGATGGGTATTGTCGGCGTATTACCACAAATCACTCAAAAATTTGGAATTTCAACTACACAAGCTGGATTTTTAGTAAGTATATTTGCACTAGTTGTTGCTATTTCTGGTCCGTTTTTAATTCTGCTCGTCTCTAGTATTAATCGCAAAATAATTTTATTATCAGCAATTTTCATATTTGTTATTTCAAATATAATCTACGCTTATACAACACAATTTGAAATCATGCTTATTTTTCGTATTTTACCGGCAGCACTTCATCCACTCTTCTTTTCAATCGCTCTTGTAACAGCTGCTAAACTTGTCCCTCCAGAAAAGAGCGGTCAAGCGGTTACAAAAGTTTTCATGGGAATTACTGTTGGCTTTGCTTTAGGTGTACCACTAACCTCTTACCTTGCGGACCAATTTTCACTCGAAATTGCTTTCTTATTCGGAGCGCTTGTTAACACTCTTGCATTCATTGGAATACTAATCCTACTTCCTTCTATGCCTGTTAAAGAAAAAATGTCTTTCGGCAAACAAATTCGTATACTCGGCAAACCAGGATTATGGTTAAATATTTTAACCGTCACATTCCTTTTTGCAGCGATGTTTTCCGTATACAGCTACTTCGCTGAGTACCTTGCCAAAGTAACTTCCATGAATGGATCTCTCATCAGTATCATGCTATTCATATTTGGTATAGTTATGATTTTAGGTAATCATTTATTTGGTAGTCTCCTGCAAAAAAGTATAGTAAATACAGTAATATTATTCCCTATCCTATATTCTATTGTTTACATATTGGTTTATTATTTAGGTTCCTACCTTGTTCCAATGATTTTTATCGTATTCATTTGGGGAATCGTACATGCTGGTGGATTAATTGTTGGTCAAACATGGTTAATAAGCGAAGCAAAAGAAGCACCTGAATTTGGTAATAGTCTATTCGTTTCGTTCTCCAATCTCGGAATTACTCTAGGAACAACTATTGGAGGCTGGTTCATTTCAAACTTAGGTATTCACCAACTTATTTGGAGCGGATTCATTTTCACACTACTCTCATTTCTATTAATTATAATAAAACTAAAATTTTTCAATTCTAATAGCCAAGCTTCATTATCAAGCTAGTACATTTTCAGTTTCAAATTTGATAAAAAAACATTATAAATTCTTCTCATAAGATTTTATAATGTGAAAAGTATAATGATCAAAGCCTTTAGCCATAATTACGACTAAAGGCTTTTTTGTATGAAAGAATAAACAACTATAAATCTAAAAGGAGCTAGTTTTATGGAACATAATCAAAATGGAGTACTTGCTTTAATTGTTTTGTTTTTAGGATTAGTGTTTTTCGTTAGTGGAATGGTTTATCATTTATGGGGTTCTTATTAATTTCAACTTTTAGAAAGATAAATAATTCAAAAACTAAAACGTGTATTGTAATTATCGATATGGAATATTTCCAAAAACAAATTAACATGGTAAAATAATATTTGGACGGGAGTCCAATATTATTAAAATTAAGATGGTTCAAGTCGGAGAAAGGCACCTTAGGGTGTCTTTTCTTTATTTTTCAAAAGGACCTGCTCAATTATTGCGTAAAAAACATAAAGTAAATTGAATCCGTTAAAATACATGAGTGACCCCTTGTTTTCCCCTCTTATTAAAGGAGGAACTATTATGGGATTTGGTGGTAGTTGTAGTAGTTGTGGCGGCGGCTTTGCTTTACTAGTTGTATTGTTTATTTTATTGATCATTGTTGGAGCTTCTTGCTTCTGCTAAAAAACTATCGGAAAAGACACTCTTATATGGGTGTCTTTTCTTTGTAATAAAAAGCTCTTCATCACTTTCGGTCTTTAGTGTGACATACAAATAATCCAGTTCCCCAAGCGCCCATATTCCACAGCCCCTTCTTTGTGCTTTTCTTTTCATTTATATTTCAATTTCAAATATAGTAGAAACTCATTACAAGGCTAGTTATATATACAATTATTATAGATAATATATACCTTTCACCACGTGTATCATTCTGAATAATTAAAAATAAATATTAAAAATTCCATATAGACCCATTACTGGTTAAAATGTTATAATTAAACTACCCTACATAGTTACTCATGTTCAGGATGAGTAACTAACGTCTTATTAAGTAATGCGCATAACTTAAATAAACAAGACACTGCAAAGTGTCTTGTTTATTTGCATCAAGTTTCCTTTTTATCCCAAAATAAATATAATAAAATGTAACATCTAATACATATAAAGAAAAATATAGATTTATTAAATCATTATGGCACCCATGAAAGTACTTTTATTTTGGAGGAACAAACTATGAACAAAAAGTTATTAACATCATTATTATGTAGCACATTCTTATTTGGACTATCAGCTTGCAGTTCACATGATACATCTAGCAGTAACACGAAAAACGAACAGGAGACTTCTAAAGAAACAAAAAATGATGAACTTAGCAACAAGGATTCTCAAAAAGAACTTCCCACCCATGGAGATTCTTCTGATGTATACATATCAATACGCTCTGCCGATTCATTAGATGTACCGAAAAATACGCAAGGATTAACTTTGAAAATTAATGGAGATATGCTGGATGAAGGGATCGAGTTAAAGGTGGAATAGTCAAAGAAAATACAAACCGCCTATCACAACTTATACTAACATAACAAAAAGTACAGCCTCTGTATTAACTACAGTAGACTGTACTTTTTCATTTGTGATTTTGTATAACTCACTATAATAGGATTCCTTAGTTCTTTTGAGAAGATGCTCTCCAATCACGAAAAGATGTTGGAAACCCAGAATGTCCACGTTGCTTTGTAACAACTGGTTTCTCTTGAAGAGTAGCTGATTTCTCTTCAAGAATAGTTGGTTTTTCTTCAAGAATACTCAAAGCTGTTTGCATTTTCTCCAGCTGTTCTTTTAAAGCTTGCTGCTCAATCTTTAAATCCGTAAGTAAACGTAATATCATCTCAGAATTAGCCATAACGATCTCCTTTCCCCCAATGCACAGAATAAAATACCATATGTAATAAGCGGAATACTCGTGACAAAAATAAGTTCGTCAACTCTTTTAAAATACCGAGTACTTTTATTTTTTCAAAAGGACCTGCTCAAGTTTATCCGTAAAAACATAAAGTGATATAAATCCATTAATATATGGACTTTATGGAAGGAGGAGTTAATATGGGCTATGGTGGTAGTTGTGGAGGCTATGGTGGTAGTTGTGGTGGAGGCTGTGGTTTTGGCGGTGGATTCGCCTTACTTGTTGTGCTCTTTATCTTATTAATCATCGTTGGAGCTAGCTGTTGGGGCGGCGGATTCGGCTGCTAATAAGAGGCACTCTTGAGAGTGTCTTTTTTTTATTTCTCAATATAGGGCTAACATATATGTGTTACTATCAAAAGGCGAGATTCCCTAAGCGTAATATAGTAGTTTACCAACTATGAAAGCCACTGTCACAAGAAAACAGTAGGCTTTTATTTTGTTATTTAACAAGATTAAAACATGAATTGCCATTTCTCCTCAGTAACATTTTTAAATTGACATAGCACTTCATGCACCATATACTGTTAACAACAGTATACTGTCATTAACAGTATATATTCTAGGAGGTATACTTATGAAGCATACAGGAAGACATACAGGTGCATTTCTTTTGTTATTTTTAGCAGAAGGCGATAACTATGGCGGGCAGCTACTTCAGAAATGCGTGGAAGAACTTCCGGTCAATCCAATCGATAGTGCCATCCTTTACCGCACGCTGAAGAAATTAGAAAACGAAGGTGCGATTGAATCTTATGTAAGTACATCCGTTCCAGATAAGCCGAGAAAGATGTACAAAATTACTATAGCCGGAAAAGAACAATTAGCGGATTTTCAAATGGATATTGAGGAAAAAATGAAAAACTTATCATTTTTCTTAGACAAATATAAAGACTTAAAGGAATCTAATCATGATTAATGGTGCTATCCTTTACACTTTGGCCATTATTCTTACTGGGATTTCTTTTATGAAGGATCGGAATAAAACGAAAGCTGCCCTATTAAAATCATGGAAAATATTTCAAAACCTCCTCCCTGCCATGCTCTCCATTATGCTTTTCGTTGGACTATCACTTTCTATCTTAACGCCGTCCTTCATCTCTTCCATCATTGGAGAACAGTCTGGATTTTTAGGTATTATTTATTCAGCACTACTCGGATCTGTGGCACTTATCCCAAGCTTTATCGTGTTCCCACTTGGTAATACGTTAGTACAGCACGGCGCAGGTCTTCCTCAAGTTGCGGCACTCATGTCTACACTAATGTCAGTAGGAATTACAACCTTGCCGATGGAACAAAAGATATTCGGACGAAGCTTTGCTTACGCTCGTAATGCATCTGCATTACTCATGTCACTCCTATTCTCCTATATCATTTGGGTGGTGATGGTATGAAAGAACTAAAAAGATATCGCTTCTTTTTCATTTTGCTGATTGGACTTATCATTCTAACTTTTATAAACCAATCTTTAGGATGGAGCGCATTACAATTAACGGGGAATAGCATTTTAGATATGTTGTTTCTACTCCCCCCTGTCCTAATATTTGTAGGGTTACTTGATCAGTGGGTGAAGAAAGAAACGCTAATGAAATATATGGGAGAAAAGTCCGGCATATATGGAATATTATTCTCTCTATTATTAGGCGGAATTGCAGCTGGTCCCCTCTATGTTGCCTTTCCGATTGCAGCACTACTATTAAAAAAAGGCGCAAGTATTAGGTACATCGTATTTTTCTTAGGTGTTTGGACAACTGCGAAATTACCGATTATGGTGTATGAATTTTCTTCATTCGGAGCTACCTTTACGCTCGTTCACATTTGCTTCGGTCTGTTGTTCTTCTACGTAATGGGCATCGTTTTTGAGAAGTTTTATGATCAACGGCAGTTGTTGCAGTATGATATTACGAAAGAAATGTAAAAAGACATCTTTATCTTGTAAAGATGTCTTTTTAATATGAACCTTAATTTTCGTTCTGTAAAACCCTCGCTGCCTTTACTTCCTTTTTCTCTTCTTTTAAGAACAACGATACGATAAAAGCAATAACGATAAAGATTAACCCTAGTGTAAATGCGCCTTGGAATCCAGATGTTAAACCGTTTAACTTCTCTACTGGATCCATTGGATTTGCTGAGCTTTCCATATACTTAGTTGTTCCTGAAGACATTTTCGAAATAAAGATAGCCGTACCAATTGCGCCAGCTACTTGCTGTAACGTATTAAACAGTGCTGTTCCGTGCGGATATAAATCTGGTGTTAATTGATTTAATCCATATGTTTGTGCTGTCATTACAAACATGAGTCCGACCATTAATACGCTATGCATGACAATAATTTGTACCATTGATGTATCAGGAGTAATGCCTTTAAATAAGAACATTGCAATACCTACTAACACAATACCGGGAACGATAACAACTTTCGGGCTAAATTTATCAAATAGTTTACCTGCGATTGGTCCCATTATGGCGCTAATAATACTTCCTGGAAGCATTATTAGTCCTGATTTAAATGCTGTAACGAGTAAAACTGTTTGTAGGAACATCGGTAATAAAGTCATCGTTGAAAATAACGACATCATCACAATGACGATTAATCCAACTGATATTGTAAACATCGGAACTTTAAATGTACGTAATTCTAAAATTGGATTCTCGATTTTTAATTGTCGAACGACAAAAATACATAATGATATAAGCCCAACAATTAAAGTGCCATACACTTTCGCATCAGACCATCCTACATCACCCGATGCACTAAAGCTATACACAAGCCCGCCAAATCCTAATGTCGATAAAAGAATAGATGGATAATCTACTTTTGGCCTTGTTAACTCCGTAACATTTTGAATGTACTTCATCCCAATCATAATTGAAATAATCACGATAGGAATAACAATGTAGAATAACCAGCGCCAATTTAATGAATCAACGATTACTCCTGATAATGTAGGACCAATTGCCGGAGCTGACATCATCACAAGTGCGATTAATCCCATTGTGGCACCACGTTTTTCAGGTAGACAAATAATTAAAATCGTATTCATTAATAACGGTGAAATTAACCCCGTCGCTACTGCTTGGACGATACGGCCGACTAATAAAACGGAAAATGTCGGTGCAAATCCCGCAATTAATGTACCGACTAAAAACGTTACCATAGCGATCAAAAACATTTGTCTCGTTGTGAGCCATTGCTGAAGTAACGCTGTAATCGGGACTAAAACCCCAACCACCAACATGTAAGCTGTAGAAAGCCATTGAATCGTTGAAGCTGTTACGTCGAATTCTTTCATTAATACAGTTAACGCATTACCAAGTAATGTTTCGTTTAATAATGCAACCATTGCCCCTAAAAGTAATGCAATTAAAATCGGGGTATGTTTCATATTAGAAGTATCAACTTTGCCACTTGCAGGGCTCTTAGTTGTTATATTCATGTATTGATTCTCCTCCTGTTTTTTACTTGAAAATCTTTAAATACACCGGAACACATGTAATATAATATACATATGTAGATTAAAAAAGGAGAATCAATTTAAAGCCATTGTATATTTAATCTACAAAAAAGGAGAATTGTAGATGAACGATAATGAAAAACAGCTTGATTTACGTATTAGACGTACACATAAATTATTGTGGGATTCCTTATTTGAATTAATGACGCAATCAAAGCAGAAATATAGTACTATCACGATTAACCAAATTTGTGATCGCGCAATGGTACACCGAACAACCTTTTATAAACATTTTGAAGATAAAGATGCTTTATTAGCATTTGGATTTAAACGATATGGCAAGATGATTGCTGAAATACCGGTTTCAGATCGATTAAGTAAACCATTTCAAGTAATGGAACAATTTCTACACCATGAAGAAATCGGTAAAATATTAGAGACACAAATATCTGATGAACAATTTATTAGCCGGACACAGTATTTAAGTCATGAAACGAGAAAACAAGAAATAGAAGCGTTAAATCAACTGTGTAAAAATCATACGATGCCAAATGATTTAACCATTGAATTTTATTCAGGGGCGATCACCTCATTAAGTGCGTGGTGGTTCCAAAACGGAAGAACAGTTTCTGCGGCAGAAATGGATAGGCACTTCCATCAACTCATTAATCGGGATATTTTTCAGTTTGAAAAGGAATAGTATTACAACTTTTAGATCATGTAATCAAATTGACCACAAAATAGGAATATGTTATATTTTCCGTAGAATACTATATAAGTGTGACATCGAATGAAATTGCGTATAATAAAAGAAGGGATGCGCTAACATCTCTTCCTTAACTGCTACCGTATAGGGTGGTAGTTATTATAGGTTATTTCTTTTGCGGAACCCACCCTTTTGCTTCCTACGACGCGGAGTGGTTTTTTTGTTGTCCTTATCCAGAAGTTGCTTCCGCAAAAAATACGCTGAAACTTCACGTATAGTCGCTTTCACAAACTCTTTTACAAGATCAAACAAAAACTCCATATTATCACCTCCTTTCCTTCCAAATAGAAAGAAGGGATAACCACCCACCCTCACAATATGCAGTTAAATATATTTTACCAAACGATTGTAAAGATATTATGTAAACAAAACAAATGAAATTTTACATAGAAAAAAGCCCATATGAAAATGGGCTTTTTGCATACTATTTATTCTCTTTTAACTTCTCTAACTCCCGCTGTACTTCTTCTTGCAAATTTTGATCTAACACTTCTTGCTGATTAGGAGACTTTAAATTATAAAAATAGTTACTAGCAGCCGTTTCTGCTTCTAGCTTTTGCACATACGATTCAATGCGCGCGAAGCCTTTCGCTGTACTTTCTGTATGGAACGAATCAATTGCTCTGTTGCTTTCTTTTATCGCTTGCGCCGCATTTAATCGCGAAACAAGAACTAGTTCTTTATATTGCAACTCTCCATATTTCTTTTGCAATTTGTCAATTTGTTCATAAAGCGTCGCTGTTTGCTCTTTTGTTATTTCGTACTGCTGGCGATATAGTTCCGCTTTTTTCTCATTTACAATCTTTTCTTGCAAGGCTAACTGCGCCATTTGATCTTCTTCGCGTGATACTGCAAGCTCAGCTTGGCGAGTTCTCTTTGCAATAAGAGTATCCGTTTCTGAAATTAATGCTTCATATTTTTTTTCTAAATAATATTGGTGAGAAAGTGCTTTTTCAGCCTTCGCAATTTGCTGTTCTGTCTCGCGAAGATATTGCTTCAACATGCTAACCGGATTTTCTATCTTATCTAACGTTTGATGCACATCCGCTACTACAATCTTTTTAATACGTTTTAAAATACCCATTATTACTTCTCCTCCTTACGAATATTGCGTTCCCATTGATCTAAAATATCTACTTGTTTTTGTACTTGAAAATCGCTGTATACATCTATATCAGTTGCCATTCTTTTCTCTTTTAATTTTTTATATGCCCAAACAATCGTTGCAACAAATGCAAGCATCGGAAGGACTGGTAATAAACCAATAACTAGGAGCAATATGCCTGTCCATTTTTTAACCGTATTCCCTTCAGACTTACGAAGCATAAACCAGCCGAAAAGAACAAATCCAAACGCTAACAGGAATGGTATAAAGAATAAACCTTCAAACTCTTTTTCATGGTGTTTTTCATGATGCTGCTTTCGCTCAAAGTTATTAAACTTTTCTTTTTGTGTAACGAAAGCTTCCCTTTCTTTATCGTGAGAAACAGTATATGCCGCTTGCTTATGCTTCTCATGATCCCACCTTTCAAACTTCATACTATGTAATCCAAACAATAGTAATCCCAGAAGTAACGGAAGGATCAAAACCCATTTTAACCAACGCAATTTTTTACACTTATTCTTTTTCATCTGTTCACCACCATCTATCCTTCGTTTTGAAATAAGTAAAAAATGTATTACCTCCCTTTACCTTTGATACATATGAGTGTAAAACTTGGACGTGAGAAGAGCATGAAAGAAACATGATGAATATATGAGAAATATCTAAAAAATTTCTCATAATTATTCCAAAACGAAAAAACCCAACTTCTCCATATCAAATAGAGAAATTGGGTTCTTTTTCATTATTTCTATTCACTTTCGAAACTCACACACCAATCTTCTTCAAATCCGAACTTTCAATAATTGAATCGAGAAAAAAGCGTCGATAAATTTTCGTTCCAAATATTCAGAATTAATATTAAAATAAACAATGGGGATAGGGGTATGGAATCATAAATTATACATAACGAGGGAATAGAAATGAAAATTCAATTAAAAGCTGATTTAATGCTACTACTAGTTACATTTTTTTGGGGTGCATCCATCCTACTTACAAAGCTTGGACTTGATGGCATAGAAGAATACAATTTAATCGCATTACGATTTATTATTGCCTTTCTTTTATCAGGTTTAATATTTTACAAACATTTATTCAAAGTCGATTTTAAAACTGTAAAATATGCTTTTATACTAGCTTCCGTTTTATTTATCGTTTACATTTTCGCGACATTCGGTACAAAGTATACTAGTGTCTCTAATGCTGGTTTCTTACTATGTCTCACAGTCATTTTCATTCCGATATTATCAGCTATATTTTTAAAACACATTCCTGAAAAGAAAGTTATATTAGGAATTGTGTTAACGATAATAGGAATTGGCTTATTAACATTAACTAACGAATTCAAGATCGGTAACGGCGATATATTTTGCATATTATCTGCTTTATTTTATGCCATTCACGTCATCATTACTGGAAACGTAACAAAACATGTGAATTCAATTGCACTTGGGGTAGTACAACTCGGTTTTGTCGGCCTATTTAGTCTTATTTTTTCATTAGTGATGGAAACTCCAAAACTGCCTAGCACGATCAACTCATGGCTAATCATATTAGCCTTAAGCATATTTTGTACCGCAGTCGCATTCATCGTGCAAGTGATCGCCCAGCAATACACGACGCCAACACATACGGGACTTATCTTTTCACTAGAACCTGTTTTTTCGGCAGGGTTTGCCTTTGTTTTCACAGGTGAAACGCTCACAGGAAAAGGGTATTTAGGGGCGACGCTTATATTATTGAGTGTGTTGATTGCTGAGATAGATTTTAAGGGGTTGTTGCGGGTTAATTATAAGAAGAATATAGAGTAAACATTTCACTATGATCAATAAACATACCCCAGAAAAATATGAGTTTATATCATTCTCTTCACTTAGATTTTCTTTTAAATGAGACTTTTTTAGATGCTATCTTCGAATAAGGTAGCATCTAAAAAATGTTAAAAGAAATTTGCCCCTAGTATCTTCTTATATTTTATGTAGCCTTCATATTTGACCTTTTCTACGTTCTTTGAAGTGAAGATGTTCAAAATTACTTACTGAATATAGTCATACAGATTTTTCGCTAACAATAAACAAGTTACTGTAATGAAAAGAGCACGAACATACCCGCTTCCTTTTTTTATAGCAAATTTGGAGCCAACAATCCCTCCAGCAATTTGAGCAATCCCCATTATAAAACCATACACATAGTTTACTTGCCCTACATACATAAATATCAACAATGCACCAACATTACTTCCTAAATTAAGAAGCTTCGCATTACCTGCTGCTTTTAAAAAATCATACCCAATAAATAAAAGAGAAAACATTAAAAATGAACCTGTGCCAGGACCTAAAAATCCATCATAAAAACCAATAGCAAAAATAAAAAAAGTAAAGATAATGACATGTCGACCAGACAATTTTTTATGAGTGGAAATACTACCCCAATCCTTTTTAAATATCGTATAAATAGCAACCGCACCAAGCATGATCAGCATCAATGGCTTCAGTACTTCTGGGTTCATTAAATGAACGGTCCATGCCCCTATTATGGAGCCTATGAAAGTGAGTGGAAATAATTTAAACGCCGATTTCAAATCAAGATTACCAGAACGATAAAACACAATATTACTAGTTGCACACCCCATTGTCGACGCTAGTTTATTCGTAGCTACTGCACTTGCTGGATTCAGTCCTGTAAATAATAAAGCGGGTAAGGCAATGAGTCCTCCACCACCTACAACTGAATCAATAAATGCAGCTAAAAATCCAAAAGCAATCAAAATAATTAATACTGATGGGTCTAAATAAAAATCCATACTATTAACCTCCCCTTTAGTCACTATCCGAATAGTAACTAATAATTTGCTAAATGTAAACAGTTATTGTAACGTTGAAATATAAAAGCAAACATCGGAGGACGAAAAAAGTGGACTACATAGTGCAACAGCTTAAAAAAATTGGTTTTAATGAATATGAAGCTAAATCTTATGTATCTCTTGTTAAACAGGGGCCTGTCACAGCCTACCAAGTGAGTAAGGATTCGGGTATCCCAAGAGCGCGAATTTACGAGATTTTGGGTAACCTTGTAGAAAAAGGAATTGTCATGAAGGAAGAAATAAATGACACCACTCGCTATTCACCTCTACCTGTTGAAATCTTTTTACAAAAGGCGCAATCAGAATGGCAGTCTACTTATGAAGTAATCAGTGATTCATTAAAAAAACTAGAAACTTTCGAGGAAAAAACGGATAATCGAGTGATTACTTTAAAAGACAATAAAACAATAATTAGCTACTGTCAGGCATTAATAAAAAAAGCCCAAAAACGTATTGTCATTTCAATGTGGGATGAGATGTATGAAGCGTTAAAAGAGGAACTATCTGAGGTAGCTGCTAAAGTTACAGTACAAGGTATTACCCTGCATGTTGAAAATCCCATTAAAAATCTAGAAGCCCATCGTATAACACCTTATACAGAAACCCTGTCTACAGAACATTGGTTTATTTTATCGATAGATTCTAAAGAGATGATTTATGGACCATCACTTGAGGAGCGTAATATTGCTTTTTATACAGATGATCCCGTTCATATATACCTATTAGAGGATTATGTATGGCATGATGTTTTAGTGAATCGACTTGTACAACGTAGCCAAGATGATTTGGAGCAATGGATTACTACAGAGAGAAAATCCTTCTTTATGGAAAAATAAGAAACATATTCAAGAGCAAATCAAAAAATTTGCGTATTAAACCTAACAACTTCTCCGTACAAAAATAGCTGACTATTATATAGTAAATAGTCGGCTATTTTTATATAAATTTATACAGACGCTGCCATTTTCCCTTTGCGGAATATTCCCATTAACCCAGCGATTAATGAGATAAACGCTTCTCCCACTCTTTCACCGTCTCAATTGTTACATCTAATTTCTTAGCCACTTCCTCTATACTCATTCCCTTAAAGAGCATTCCAGCTGCCGAAAGTGCTTTATCTATTTCTTCTTGCTTCTCTTGCTCATATAAAGTGAAACTTTAATCAGTGGGGGTTTTGTTCATCCCCCACTGATTATTAGTTGAACCAATCGGGCGTTTACGGGCAGTTGATCTCCCACCTAACTCCTTTGCTCCAGCCGAATTTTGAGGTGGGAGTTTTACTGCCCGTTAATGCGGGATAAACGACCTACTTTTGTCAACCGTAACCACTCCTTTACCTTTTTATATGCCTTCTTCTATTTTATCATCCACTCTCCACAAACCTTCCAAACTCCTTCAAAAATCTCAGCTTAAAACTACCCACAGGCCCATTCCGATGCTTCGCCACATGAATCTCCGTCATCTCTTTCTGCATCGTTTCCTTATCGTAATAATCTTCGCGATACATAAGCATAATGACATCCGCGTCTTGCTCAATTTGTCCCGTCTCTCTTAAATCAGATAAAAGAGGACGCTTATCTTGCCGTGACTCTACGGAACGAGACAATTGCGACAACGCTACTATACAAACATTTAAATCACGCGCTAATAACTTAAGCTTACGAGAAATTTCACTAATCTCTTGAAATCGATTGCCCTTATGCTTTGGATCGCCCGTAATAAGCTGCAAATAATCCACAATGACTAAAAGCTTTTTATCCCCATGCTTCCTCTTTAACTTACGAGTCTGCATCCAAATATCCTGCATTGTAACACCGGCCTTATCATAAATCTCAAGTGGCAACTCACCAATCTCCGCAAACGCCTTACTCACCTTTTCCCAGTCTTCTATCGTAAAACGATGCTTCGGATTTTTCAGCCTACCTCCTGACACTTCGCCCGCGCAAGACGCCAGCCTTTTTAGCAGTTGCTTACTACTCATCTCTAATGAAAACAACCCAACTGCCGCTCCAGACTTCGCCGCATGCAGCGCGATATTTAACGCAAACGCCGTCTTCCCCATAGAAGGACGCGCTCCAAGGACGACAAAATCCCCTTCCTGCAATCCGCACGTCATCTTATTTAGCGATGTATAACCAGTCTCAATACCAGTATTCTCTTTCGTATCTTGATGAAGCTCTTCATACAAACCAATTAAAGCATCCTTCAAATCAAACTCACATACATAGTCCTTTTCCTCTAACTCACAAAGCGCCGTAATCGTCTCACCAATAATTTTCTCATTCTTCTCCGCAATAAGACGCTCTCCCATCTTGCGCCCAAGAACGCCAGCCTGATACATTTTCCATGCACCTCGAACAAGCCCCTCATAATAAGAGAAGTTGGCAGTTGTAGGCACACCCTCTATTAACGCTATAAAATACTCCATCCCCCCGATATTCTCCAAAAAATTTGGATTCATCCTAGAAACGAGCGTCACAAGATCAATTGGTTGCCCTTCATCTTCAATTTTTCGCATTAACCGAAATATAGACTTATGCACCGGCATAGAAAAATAATGCTCCGTCAAACGGCACTCCTTAATAAGCTCTCCATCAATTAAAAGAGAACCTAACACCGTCTTTTCCGCCTCCACATTTTGAATACTCATGGACGCCACCCGCGTTCAGTTAAGAACCGCTGCAACTCTTCCTCTGACAGCGCATTCTTCTCCCACTCCTCGCACCTCGTCAAAAACTCCTCCGTCTCCCCGCTACTAACAGACGACTCCTTCTTCCTAAACTGAGCCGTATCTGCCTCAACCTCAGATACTTTCGTAAACCCTTTCCCGTGCCACCCCCTCAAAATCCCCTTCACATAAGCAACCGTCCGCTTATTATTCTCATACGCAATTTGAAGAGCCTTCAGCACAAGCTCCTCTGACAAATCTTCCATCCACGCACTCAGTTCCTCCACAGTATGAGGAGACAAACTACCGAAATGTTGCTCATAAAAAGAAAACACGCGACTTCCCGTCTCTTCCTCTATAACCTCTTCTTCCGCCTCTTCACAAACCGGATCAACATCATGAACGGCCAAATCACCTGGCATACCGAAATGTGCTAAAAGCATCGGAACATTCAGCTCCTCCTCTACGCACTTCTGAAGAAACATATGTACAAACTCCTTATTCTTCACACCCTTCAGCTCACGAAGCACACACTTCTCCACATTCGTATTCGTCACAGGATTATAACGAAGCCAATTTAAAATAAATAACTCCCTCGTCTCCGCATCATACAGAATCTTTCCATAATCAATAAAGCGCTGCACTAACTTATCAACAGTCCCCCTGTTATAACCCGTCTCCATCTCAGCTAACCGCTTCGGAAACGGAAAAATCCCACACTGCGTCGTCTTCGAACAAGTTAACAAATAAACATAAAAATACCGCTCCTCCGGCGTCAAATCCAAAACAAAATCATCCTGCCAAAAATTCACCTGCACATTACGATACACCGCCATCCTAATTCCTCCCGTCCTCATTCAAAAGTAAAAATTTCTTCTTTGTACTATATATAGGAAGGAGGGCCAGGTTTTTGGCGTGTTATTTCAAATTTTTTTTGACTACTACTACGGTGTTTGTTGTTGTTTTTGTTTTGTTGTGTTTTTTCTTAGTGATTTATTACTTGGTAGGGGCTTGGAAGGGGTATGGGAGGGGTATGGGAGGGGCTAGTTGTCGGTTACTTCGATTAGGAAGACTCGATCTGAGAAGCCGCCTCGTTCTTTTGCTTTCTTTTTTCGGATGTTGTTGATTTCTTCTAGTGTTGTGCCTTCGTGTTCGGCTAGGGCGTTTATTAGTTCTAGTAGGTCGGATAGTTCTTCGAGTTTATGGGATTTTGTTGTTGCTTCTAAGTATTCGGTTAGTTCTTCTTCTGTTTTTTTGCATAGTTCTTTTCTGTATTCGTCTTCGTTTAGGATTCTTGTTGTGAGTGTTTTTCCGTTAGCTTTTATTATTTGTGGGATTTTGTTTCGGATTAGTTTGTTGTGGGTTGGCATGGGATTTTCCTCCGTTATGTTTTTCTTCTATATATAATGGAAAAGCAGTTTAACTAGGTGTTAAACTGCTTCATTGCTTCTTTTATATAGTTTTCTTCTTCGGTTGTGAAGAGGGTTGGGAATTCGGATAGTGGGAGGTTTGATTTTTGGATTATATCCTCTATATCACTTTGAGGTGTATCAAGATAGTTCGTTACTTCTTCTATTACACTGAAAAATTCCTTCAAGGTAACTTGAACGTCATGATGACACGGGTCCCTCTCTTCTTCCTTATACTTTTTCAACTTCCCTATCACATCCATAAAATGCTGATCAAACTTTTCTTTTAATTCCTTATTATTATAAAAATCTTGAACACTATCCTTCGAAAAATGTTCCTCTAACCATTCTTTATTTTCTTTCTCCCAAATAAAAGTTTGCAAAAACGAAGAAAACAAAGCGACATCCACTCGCTCTTTCTTTTGAAACTTCTTCGTCATCTCATCCATATGCGAAAGTACCTTCGCAATTCTTTCTTGCTCTACCAAAAGCAATTCCCTTTGAAAATGCATTTGTCTTAAAAATTCTTCTGTCTCTATATCACGCTGCAATATAATATTTTGAATTTCCCCAAGCGAAAAACCGAGATGCTTAAACGATTGAATTTGTTGTAGCACATACAAATCATCTTTCGTATATAACCGATGCCCACCCTCAGTATAATCGCTCGGCTTTAATAGATTAATCTTATCATAATAACGAAGCGTCCGCACCGTAACATCCCCAACACCTGCAAACTCACTAATCATCCACGCCATATCATCACCTGCTCCACTAACTTCTCTTCTACATACTGAAGCATATAAGAAAAACTCATCTCATTCTGCCTACAATATTGACACAAACCTATAACAAGCAATCCAAAAGGAACATTCCCTCTATAACGATGTTCATACTCACTAATACCGTCATAAAAGTACTCATACTTTCTTTTTCGTAAAATAATATAAATCGTAATAAACAAAACGGCAATCATAATAAAAATTTGCTTTCCTCTTATCTCCACTTCTTGTTTCATCGCCTATTCTCCTTCCACGACATGCTTATCTTCTTTAAATAAAGGAATTCGAATGAAATAACGATATGGTTCATCGTGTATTACTTTCCACGCAACAATGATCACTTGAACGAACTCAAAGGCAAACACAATCCAAAACAAAACATCACTAATACGTGAACTAATATTAAATAGAAGAGAGATTAAAAAATGAAAGTTGAACGCCTTTCGGCAATGGTATTTGTACACCCCGTTTTTACGTGCCAGTGTGATGTACATGAGTAGTGGTGAAAAGATTCCTATTGCGGCTGAAAGTAGTAGCATGATTATGGTGTTTCTTTTTTCTTTTGTGGTGGTTTTCATGAGTAGTTTTGTCCCCCTTTTTGATTTGTCTTCTTTAGGTTAGAGGGTGACGTTAGGAGAGGTGCAAGGGGAATTGTATAGAAAAGTTTTAGTAACATCAATATAAATGAAAGAAGACCTTTACCTTGACAGAGTGGAGGTCATCATTTAAAATCTCACATCCACGTTATTTACAAATAGAAAGAAGAGCATATATCTCATATGCTCTTCTTCCCATAGCTAATAATACAATTTATCCGACTAATATTTATCTAATCTATTTCACAATTACATCTATCATTTTTAAAAATTTCTCCACTTCACCTAAAACTCCCATCGTTCCAGGAATATCAATTCTCCCTTTTCCATCTCCCACTCTATAATCCCTCACCACAGCAACCGTCATATATCGTCCATTACCAAATCTAGGTTTCTCCACCTTGAAAGAATAATTATGACTTCGTTCAATCAGCGCCTTACTCCACTTATCCCTAAGTTCCTTTCTTCTATCCTTATCAGCAACATGTATCTTAAAACATAATCGGCCTTCTTCTAACTGCAAATACTGCCTGCAATCATTATCCTCTTGTTCATTCCACCATAAGGCATAGAATCCACCATTCGGATTAGCTACATACCCATATTGGCCTTTGATCCCACCTTGCTTTAACTCCTCATAAAACCCTTCCCATGCTTCACCTTTCCACTCACTTAACGGTATTGTCTTATATGAATCATAGTTTTGATCTATTTCCCTTAAATAAAAATAGTAATCTAACAATACTTGATCTTGAACGCCTCTATCTATATTTTCTTGTAAAAATTCAAGCATTTGTTTTCTTGTAAACAACTTATACTTTGCATCGATCACCGCTGAGTAATCACTTTGATTACCTATCTTATAATAGATAGGTAATAGATCACATTCATTGTATCTTTCTAGTTTAGCCACTTCTTCATAATAACGCTTTAATTGATTAGAATGTTCTTTTGTATACGTTTTATCTTCAATTAAAATAACCTGATTACCGTTAATTTCAATAAGTATATCTAAACCTTTAAATTGTTTCGTAATCTTAATTTCTTTAATAGCAGCTGGAAAGTTCTTTTTATGCAAGTCATATATTCTTCTAATAAAATCTATACCAGCTTCATGTAAGTATTCATCAATTTCTTTATAGATTGGGTTCGCCCACTCTGCTAGCCAACAAATAAAAGCATCTTGCGAAAACTCACTTGTTCCATATGAAAATAAATTCGGTCTCTTATCCATTATTTAATCCCCTTTTTATCTAAATGCTACTCCCCAACATTTAATACTTCTAAAACCTCCCTAAACAACACCGAACTCCTACCAACAACCAACTCCAAAGGAACCTCTTTAACTCGCCCATCTCTCCCCACCACAACAACCTCATTTTCATAATCAACCCAAATCTGAACATCCTGCACATAATAACTCTTAATAGCAGAAGCCTCATCTAAATTGCGATGATCCAACTCAACTTTAACCTGCTTCGTAAAACGGCGTAGTGTTTTCCAAAGAATTCGTTCTTCCTTTGATTTCATGAAGAGTTCCGGGAGTTCTTGTACTTCTTTTAATAACGACATAGTTGTTATTGTGTATGTTTGAATGCCGTATCCTACTGGGCGGATGAGATGGTCTAGTTTTTTCCATGGCTCTAGTTCAAAATGTACATACTCATCGTTTTGTTGCATTTGAATGTGTTTAATTTTGGCTACGTACTGGATTCCACCTTTTTCGCCGTGCCATTTTTCCGGTGCATATAATGCTATGTACTTCGCTTCTTGCCATCCTGGTTTTAGCTGTGTGACCGGTAACTGATATAAGCCATTCTTTCTATATGTTTCATAGTCAGCTTCAGTTTTCACGCTGCCCACTAATACTTTTTCTTCTAGTGAAGAGTGCCATTCTTCTTTTGTTCCTCTTGGGAGGATACCTTCTCTTATAATTTCTTCTGGGCTTTTTTCAATGAGATGATCTAGAAACTGTTCAACTAGCCTTGTTGCGTTCGGTAGGAACGGAAAGCCACCGATATTTACTTTTTCGATACTTTTATAAAATGGATGATTCTCATACGCTTCCTCTTGGTTCCACGGGAATAATACGTATGCTCCGTAAGCTGTTCGTTCAAATGGTCCTTCTTGTTCTACTACTAGTGCATCTCTGTAGCGGTGCATTGTATTAATGTCTTCTTCCATTGGACCAGGGGCGCCATACTTCCTTTTATAATGAGAACTTTCAGCAAAATCAATTCGATACTTTGCATCAAAAATATATTGGTATTGATAACTCTTTCCCTTTTTCTCAATAGCGAGCATCGTATCTGGTTTTTGTGTAACTGTTGGCAGTCTACCGTTTCTTTTCTGGAAATACAGTTCTATTACTTCATCAGTGACTGGATGCTTGAACGTTCTTTTGGCGGTTTTACTTTCATCTAACGTTACGTACAAACCGTCTTGTTTAACTTGAATAACATCTTGATGGAGCGGTATATATTTTTTAGATAGAATTTGTCCAAGTTTTAAATACGTCCAGTATTCGTATAACCTTGCGACATCTTTTACCGACATTTTGAAAATTTGTCCTCGTAATGTTAAACCACGCGATAGCATTAAGTAGATTTGATACGCATCTCTATATCCTGCTGCCATTTGAATAACAAGTGAAAAAACTGATCGATCTAATTTTCCGATTCCTCTCCAAAATGGATCGTTCAATTCATTTTTCATTCGATACTTCATATTTTTTACACGTTCCAGCAAATCTTCATCAGTTTCACCACGTGTATATCTAGACTTTTTCTCTAGCGCCTTAAGTAAATCATCGATTTTATGTATAACTCTTTGAATCATCCATTTAACAAATCGATTTTCTAACGTATCATAAGACACTTCCTTATAAGCTGTAATACCTTTAGTCGGTATACTGTTTTCTCCTTGCAACAAGTGTGGTCGCTTTCGTAAATAGTTCATTCCGACAGAATCCAATTTACGAATTTTTTCTCCTCGTACAAGTTGATGCCTAGTCATGAGCGTATGATGCGGTTGTCTTTTAATATGAGAGATCGACTTCATAAATCGCTCAAAGGAATCATTTAAAATACGGTAGAATTCACTCTTCGATGGATTTGTAGCGTAAATTGCAGACGCTCCTAAGTAAGTTCTCTTTAGTAAATGAAACGCTAAATTATAAATTTCATCATTTACTTCATCTAATAAGGCTCTGTAATCATCCTTATAATCAAGTTTTGCCGGGAAAACTTCAAAGCTAACAGTTAATAAAGGATTTTGCTCGTCTTTAATTTCAAATGTTGTATTTCCTACTTCATTTGGAAACGAAAGATTCCCCATTAACACATGAAGTGACCCCATTTGAATAGAACTAACTTGCTTTCGAAAACCCGGATGTTCATGATAAAAAGAGAGCTGTTGATTCTTTTTCGGAACAACAACAAGCTGATAACTTCTATTCTCAAAAAAGATTGGCGGATGTTCGTTCCATTCATCTAGCCTCTGCAATCTCGCATCAAATACAGAAACGGATTCCGTCTTCCCATCTACATGAAAATACATCATTTCATCTGCGTTCATAGTGTGATACTCTTTCAAGCTCTCGTATTTTTCATGATAAGGATTTCCTTTAATCGTCAATGATAGCTCCTCTGTTTCAATCTTAACTAGCTCTATCTCATTATTAGATCCAGAAAGAGGTGAAACCATCATACTCGAACCTCCTTAACATATGGGACAACTTGTTAGCTGAACGCGGATACTTAGCATACGAAGCGTCATTATTACCACTATCATATTCTTCATTTGCACATAATACATACAACTGCTTTAATACCTCTTCTGTTCGTCCATCGCTCCCTGCAAGACGCGGTAAAATCTTTTGATATATTTGATAATCAAGCGCTTCATCAAACGATAATAACTTTCCTTTTTCGTTGTATGCCATATAGAAACAAATTTCATCCCGTATACGATATCCAACTTGAGCTCCAACTGATTCAAGTGTTTTATTAATTTCTATTAAAATAGTTGAGATATTTCTCACAAGATCTTCGTTTTCTTTAAAGCATTCTTTTAAATGAAGATACTTGGTTGCTAAAGAGCTATTAGAAACAATTTCAGCTTCCTTCTCTTCCATATCCATTAAGAAATTAAAATAATCTAAGTTAACGGTATTAAATTCAATTGTATTCGCACGATCTAATACTTTCTTACTTAACGGATGTGTCGTTTCATCCATGTTTACCGTTCCGATAATATATACATTTGATGGGATCGTAATGTGCTTATTTATAATTGATTCTGGAAGCACTGGTGACGTAACAATTTTTCCCTCTTTCCATTTACGACTCTCAATTACACTTAAGAAATCACTAAAGTAGTATTCCACTCGAGCTAAATTCATTTCATCCAACACTACAAAATAAGGTCTGTTTGGATTTGAATCTGCAGCTTCAAGCACCTTAATTAACGGTCTTTCTTGAAACTCCCCTTGAAGGTTCACATACCCAAGCAAATCAGAACTATCACTCCAATCAGGTCGAACCGGAATAAGCGTAAATTGTCCATTTTCTTCCGTTGCTCCTAAACTTTCCGCAAACCACTGAACAATTTTCGTTTTCCCTGTACCCGAAATGCCTGATAAAATTACAAACGGCTTCGTCTTTAATGAAAGGAAGAAATTAATAAGATCCTTTTTCTCATAAAAGAAACCTTTACTTTGAATATAAGAAGACACATGATCGATAATTGATTGCTGATCTAAATACACTTCTTTCCTCTCATAAATCATTTCATATTTCGTTCCTTCCTCTTTATAAGCGATAAATCCCTCATAATAGCGAAGCATTTCTTCCAAGTCTTCAACTAATTCTGTTTCGCTAGGCATTTCATTAACATCGTATGCAATATAAGCCGCGGTTGAATTCGAATATCCCTTTGCTTTTGGACTTGTACCTAGGAAAATCTCATCATCTTTTTTTACCTTTTGGGACATATGTATTTGCTCACGAATCTCTTCTTTAACTTTTTGCATCTCTTCTTTAGACGTTTCCGTCACACCTTGCGCCAACGTTAAATATAATCGCTCCATATCTTCACTAAATAAATACACGATATAATATCCTCGCTGCGTAGATGTCGTAATGTCTTTATTCATGATCGCAAGCCATGGAACAGCAGCCCAGTTTCCTTGTCCAATTGATCCTGTGACAACATACTGATTATGATCAATAAATGGTAACCTCGTTATTTCCGTTGTCATTTCATGCCTAACAACCGATCCCATTTTATGGCCCGCAAATCTTTCTGTTCTTGCCTTTAAATACTCATTCATAACCATTAAAAACTTTTCACGTAAATTACTGTTCATACTACCGCCCTTTTCTCCATCATCTTTTGCATATCGTTCATCAGGAATCCATTCATCATTAACTAGTCCTACTTGTTCAAGCCAATCTAGTAAATTATTCGTACGCCGCTTCGCTACTGATTCAACCATCAAATTATCCCCTAATGAATTCCGGACAATCGCCATTCCTAAATCTACTAAAGCTTCTTTCTTTTCATCCTTTGAATAGTTCTCTAACACTCCAAGAACAAATAAAGCATGACGGAAATATTCCTGTTTTAAAACTAACTGGGCAATGAAAGCATTCTTATCTTCCGATTGAACATATTCGTTTAATAGCAGCTGATTCATTTCATGAGATCCATTCAAAAAGCCCAATAATCTTAAATCTTGGCGTGCGTTAGATTTCAATCTATATAAATTTTCATCCGTTTGTTCACGTAACTTAATCGGATTATATGTATCATTCATTACCTCTTCTAAAAAGAGCATAACTTTATCATATTTTTCACTTGGTAGATTATCGGTTTGGAATTCTTTAAATGTAATAGCTCTCGATTCCATTACATTCACAAATGGAATCTGCGAGAAGAAAGCTACCAAGAAAGTATTACTTTCACTTGCTTGTCCGAAATCCTCACTCTTTACCGTACGCATATTGATAAATTTTCCCCAAGCATTCTTAAGAAGTTCAAAGCTCACTTTAAAATAAGATGGCGCTCCCTCTTCCTTTTCACATTGCTCACGTGAAAATTTATTTTCAACGTCTAATCCTTTATCATCCTTGTTTATAACTAAATAAGTTTTATCACCTTTTATATCTTCAACCTGCTTCATTGTTTTAGCCAATTCAATTATGAGTTGATCTAACATTTTCATCCCCACCGTTACAATTAATTACAATTACTACTATTTTACCAAACTATGTATAAAAGAAAAATCATACGCCATACCGTATGATTTAATAATTTCTATTATTCCCCACTAGCTCCCCATACTCCTGACTACTCTCCTCAAGAAATATCATACTCTCCCCACTCCCCTTATAAAAACTCTCCCAACCCCGCTCCCTCAAAATCCCCTTCCAACTATCACTCTCCACCATCTTCTTAATGACACCATCCCAATAAGCAGCCTCTTCCTCAGTCATATCTTTAGGTCCCATAATCCCTTTCCAGTGCTGGAAGACAACATCGATTCCTTGTTCTTTCCACGTCGGAATTTCTGGTAGTCGGTCTAGCCGTTTTGGTGCGGATACGGCTAATATTTTTATTTTGCCGGCTTTGTATTGTTTTTCGGCTTCGGATAGGGTCATTGTTGCGGCGCCTATTTGTTTGTTCGTTAGGGCGTTTATGATTTTTTCTTTGTTTTCGTAGACGAAAAATTGTAGTTCAGCTGGGTTTATGCCGAATGCTTTGCTTACTTGTACGAAGGATAAGTGATCGTCGTTTCCTAGGCCTGGGGCAACGCCGATTTTGAAGTTTTTCTTGTCTTGTTTTAGTTGTTCCATTAGTTCGTTTGCGTTTTCTATGTTTGAGTCTTTTGATACGACAACGACTTCCCAGTCTGATGCGAGTGTTGCGAGCGGTGTGAAGTCTTTATATGTTAGTTTACTGTGGCCTAGTAGGTTGTTCGTTATGAGTAAGCTTGAGTTGATCGCCAGTACGTGACCGCCTTTTTGTTTCGTATATTTCCATCCGACGTCACCGCTGCCACCTACTTTGTTTGTGACAGTGATTGGTTTTGTGAAGATTTTTTCTTCTGCCAGCGTTTTTTGCATTGCTCGTGCCGTTAAGTCCCATCCCGCTCCTTGAACGTTTGGCGCAACGATTTCTACTTCTTCTATGTTCACTTTATTTGTGTGCGTTTTTTCTACGGAACAACCAGCTAGTACTCCTGTCATGATCCATATACATAGTAATAATCGTTTTTTCATAGTCCTCGTCCTATTCGATATTTTCGTTCTGGTCGTCCGATAATGCCGTATGTGTACTCTACTGTGCATTCGTTTGTCGCTACTAAGTATTCTAAATATCTTCTTGCAGTTGTTCTGGAAGCCCCCATTTGTTCTCCCATTTCTTCTATTGTAATTCCCTCTTCAAATCCTTTTATAATCCCTTTCACTTTTTGCAGTGTTAACGGATCCACACCTGTCGGTAAGTTTTTTATGTCTTGTGTTTGCGAAGTACCGAAGAAGTTATCGATTAGTGCTTGATTTACTTCATTGTTACTATGTAATAATTGCTTCTTTCTTTTATAGTCTTCAATGGTGCAAACAAATTTATCTAACGTGACCGGTTTTATAAGGTAGTTGCTTACACCATTTCGAATTGCTTTTTCTAGCATATGGTTTTCATTCGCCGCTGTAACCATAATGACGTCAACGTTTGGAAAGTCAGCATGGATTTTCGGCAATAAGTCTGTACCAATTCCATCTGGTAAATAATTATCTAATAGAAGTAAATCGATTTCTTCCTTTTGTAGTAGTTCCATCGTTTCTTTTGCGTTCAATGCTTTTCCGATCACTTCTACGTCCTTTATTTTTGATAAAAACTCCTCTTGAATTTGCGCTACGCGGAAATCATCTTCTGCAATTGCAACCTTCAACATATGCCCATCCCCCTGTTTGTCATGTACTTTCTCTCAATGTTTTTGGAAGGTAAATTGTAAAAATAGCTCCCCCATTTTTCTCGTTTTGAATTTCAATTGTTCCTTCTAGTAGATCTACCATTTCTTTCACGTTTGCTAGCCCGTAACCACGATCATTTCCTTTCGTTGAAAATCCTTTTTGAAAAATAGTTGCGATTTTTTCTGTCGGTACTCCCGCTCCACTATCTATCACTTCAAACACAATATCATATCCAATATCCGTAACAAAGAAGGAAACACTCTTTCCCTCTCGTTCACTCACCGCATCAAATGCATTGTCGATTATGTTTCCAAGGATCGTAATAAGGTGCGAAACTTTTATATGGTCTGGTAATGGATGAAGCGTACTATCTCCTTCAATATGAAAATCGATTTTCTTCTCAGACGCCGTTCCGATTTTCCCTAATAAAATAGCTTGTACTTTCGCATCGTGAATTTGATGAAATAAAATATGGTTTTGGCTTTGATGAATATTAGATTCTTGCTGGATAAATTCAATCGCTTCTTTGTAATGTCCTAACTGAAGTAATCCTGATAAGACGAAAAGCTTATTTGTAAATTCATGTGTTTGGGCGCGTAAGTCCTCTGAATACTTTCTTACTTCAGATATTGTATTCACTAGATTTTGCAATTCTGTTTTATCTCTAAAACTACATACAACGCCTACTGTACTGTTATTTTCGAGTATTGGTGTCATGTTTAAAATGAATACTTTATCTTGAAACGCTATTTCTTGATCGTTTTCTAGCACTCTCTCCATATTAAATTCCGGTAAAACTTTTGAAATGTGCTGCTGCATATAGTCATCACTTACATACAGCATTTCTTCTGCCGACGTATTCATCATCGTAATAAAACCGTTTTGATCAATAGCGATAATCCCTTCTTTTATGGATAGTAGTATCGCACTTCGTTCCCGGTATAATGCTGCAATTTCATTCGGTTCTAAACCGAGTGTATCTTTACGAATACTACGCGCTAACAGAATACCGCCAACAATTCCAACTAGTAACACCGCTAAGGAAAAGAGGATAATTTCTTTCGTTCTACTCAATATGTTAGATTCAATACCTTTTATTAAAAACTCTACTGTCACAACGCCTACTACTTGATCGTAGTCTCCGTTATGAACAATAATAGGTGCTTTCGCCATTAAGGCCGGGCCACTTGCACCATTTCCTTCGAGTGTATAATAGCCACCAAAAGTAAGTGCTTCATAGTTATATAAATTGTTACTCTTTGTTCCAATCAACTCAGAATTAGAATGTGAATACATAACCCCATAACGATCTTCCACAATTACATAATCTGCACCAGCTTGCTCGCGAACTTGTTCCGCAATGGATTGAATAGTACTTTTATGCTCGTTGTATTGAAAAGCATCTTTTATAGCTGGCATAAAAGACAAAGATTTAGCCGTTTGCAGTGCTAGCTGCTCTACTTGGCGCTTCGTATCAACGGACTGAATGTAAACAAATATTCCCGCTAATAGAAGAACGACAAATAAAATTAACGTAATTATTAAGCTTACTATTTTCGTTTGTAATGACACTTTACGTGATTTCTTCATACTCCATATCCTTTGATAAAATATTCAAAACTATCAATCTCCTTTTTCTATTATTATGACAAAACTAATAATGAAGCAACTATTAAAACTCTCCATGTACATAAAGTACAAAAAGAATAAAATTGTCATAATATTGAGATTTTAATTAAAGAACAGTACAATTCAACTACATTGAACACGCTTTCATATATACCTTTTATTTATAAGCAAGAGGAGGAATTATTATGGCTCAAGTAAAATCAAGCCGAGTCGCCGGCAATATCTTCAAAGGTTCCGTCGGCAATTTAATTGAATGGTACGACTGGTACGTTTACTCTGCTTTCGCTGTTTACTTCTCAGCAGAGTTCTTTCCTAAAGGAGATCCAACGAGTCAGTTACTGAACACAGCAGCTATTTTCGCAGTCGGATTTTTAATGCGCCCTATCGGAAGTTTATTAATGGGACGCTATGCAGATCGGCACGGTCGCCGGGCAGCATTAACGCTTTCCATTACAGTTATGGCCGGTGGTTCTTTAATTATCGCCTGTACACCTAGTTACGAAAGCATCGGTATTATGGCACCAATTATTTTAGTTCTTGCTCGTTTACTTCAAGGGTTGTCACTTGGCGGAGAGTATGGAACTTCCGCAACATATTTATCTGAGATGGCTAGTAGTGGACGCCGTGGTTTTTATTCAAGTTTTCAATATGTAACGCTCGTTGCTGGACAGATGGTTGCGTTAGGTGTTCAAATTGTTCTTCAGCAATTACTAAGCGAACCAGATATGAAAGCTTGGGGATGGCGTATTCCATTCATTATTGGTGCGATGGGAGCAGTAGCTGTATTATGGCTTCGCCGCACAATGGATGAATCGGAGCAGTTCTCAAAAATGGAATCTAAAAACCGCGAAAACGCAGGTACCGTTCGCGCTCTTATGAAACACCCGAAAGCAGTATTAACAGTAGTCGGCCTAACACTAGGAGGCACTGTTGCATTCTATACGTACACAACATATTTACAAAAGTTCATGGTAAACACAGTTGGTCTCCCGAAAGAAGTTGTAAGCTGGATTAACTTTGCCGCACTACTTATATTCGTTGTACTTCAACCAATTGCAGGGCTATTATCCGATAAAATTGGACGCCGCCCACTATTAATGGCTTTCGGTATTCTCGGAACGTTACTAACAGCACCAATCTTCTTCTTTATGGAAAAAACGACAGAACCAATGGTAGCATTTTTACTCATGATGGTCGGCCTCATTATCGTTACTGGTTACACTTCCATTAATGCGATTGTAAAAGCCGAACTCTTCCCAACTGAAATTCGCGCACTTGGCGTAGGTTTACCGTATGCACTAACTGTTGCGATATTCGGCGGAACAGCGGAATTTATCGCATTATGGCTAAAGAGTATCGGAATGGAATCACTATTCTATTTCTACGTAGCTGGATGTATCGCAATAAGCTTTATTACGTATTGGCGTATGGATGAGTCATCGAAGACTTCGCAGATTGAGGCAGAGCTTGGTGGCGAGGATAAACTAGCTAATAATAAATCTAGTTAAAATTATGTATTCTATGTTCTTCGTTTACCTGAACTCGATTTGCTTTATCTAAAAAAGCATAATTCATTAATATACAATTTAAAAACCTCTACTTATATGTAGAGGTTTTTGTATGACGAAAAAACACGTAGTTCCATCGTTATTTTACAAACCCCAAATTCTTCCTCATCTTAAAGTGGAACAAATTTATTACTTAGAGTGTCTAATAAGTGTATTTCTAACATTAGTTGTCCAGATTGGATACAACATATCCCGTTTGACATCTATTTTTATGTATTACAAAAAAAAGAAAGGACTTATTATCCCAAAAAGTGAAAAATATGCATCGTAATACTACTGTTAAGTATTACAAGTTTAATACTTTCACAGGTGAACCATTACAAGTGAAAACAAAAAAGAAATAACCCAAACCGTGACTTATCAATCATATAAAGTGAAACTTTAATCAGCCCTCACCAATCGGGCTTTTACGGGATAAACGTTTTGGATGTCCTTTAACCTGTGAAATTTTAGCTACAGTAGTATTGTTACCCTATGCCATCTTTAATTGCATTGGTATTTAGAATACCTAGACAAAATCCATATATTCTTGAAAGAGGTTGAAAATTTATGTTCGTTTTAAACAAGTTCTTTAACATTTTACATTACAAAAAGATTGTGCCTGTAGTATTACTTTCATGTGTATCACTTATAGGCTGTTCCAATAGTAACACTCAATCTGAACCACCTAAACAAACTAATCAAGCTAATCAAATTAAACAAGAAAATACAGGTAATCAATCTTTCGCTAAACTTGAAAAAGAATATGATGCTAAGCTTGGTATTTATGCACTGGACACAGGTACGAATCAAACTGTTGCTTATCATTCAGATGATCGTTTTGCATTTGCATCTACATCCAAATCATTAGCTGTGGGCGCTCTTTTACGCAAGAACTCATTAGAAGCTCTTGATCAAAGGATTACGTATACTCATGAAGATCTTTCTAATTATAATCCAATTACTGAAAAGCATGTTGATACAGGAATGACTTTAAAAGAACTTGCAGATGCTTCTGTTCGATATAGTGACAGCACAGCACATAATTTGATTCTTAAACAGTTAGGAGGTCCCTCTGAATTTGAAAAAATCTTGAGAGAAATGGGAGATACTGTTACTACTTCAGAACGATTTGAACCTGAATTAAATGAAGTGCATCCAGGAGAAACACATGATACCAGTACACCAGAAGCAATAGCTAAGACGCTTCAATCATTTACATTAGGGACTGCACTTCCAATAGAAAAACGTGAACTATTAGTAGATTGGATGAAGAGAAATACAACTGGAGATAAATTGATTCGTGCGGGCGTACCAAAAGGCTGGGAAGTAGCTGATAAAACAGGCGCGGGATCTTACGGAACAAGAAATGATATCGCAATTATTTGGCCACCAAATAAAAAGCCGATTGTTCTTGCTATACTTTCTAATCATGATAAAGAAGATGCTAAATACGATGATAAACTTATTGCAGACGCAACCAAAGTCGTGTTAAATACCTTAAAAGCTACGGAATAAATGATAATAGGTTAAAAGTTTTCTATTTTAGGCGGGTGTTTTCATCAAATAAAAATTTGATAGTGTCCCTAAAACATCTGGACTTTAATAGCCAACTAAAAAATGCAAACAAAAAGACCTTTAATCAGTCGTTTTGTTTGCATTCCCTTTTTCTAAAACCACAGAAAAGATAAGTACTATAGTTAACACCATAATAAACCTTACTTCACTTCCATCACTTACAAAAAATGAATACAAAGTATAAATTAAAATTAATATCCCATAAATAACTTTGTGCAATGAACTCCCCCCTTTTTGCCGTATATATTTTAGTGTAAAAATTTAATTCAAGCCCTATATCAAAATGAAAATAAAAAGCACCTGTGATATACACAAAGTGCTTTTCTCTTGTCAATTTATCTATTTTCACTATATTTATCTATTTTCTTTTTATAACTCAAAGTTCTTCGAATCGTACTTTTCTAGAATATGCTTGTCTGTCTGTACATCTTCAACATTTGCTCCACCTGCTAATAATCTTCTGTACTTAAAAGAGTGCCCTGTTAATACTGTTGTAATCATTTTGTATTGCCCTCCTTTTGTTTGATTACTTGTATCATAAAACAAGTATCTGAAGTTGATATGTAGTCTATCTAGAGTGTATGTAAATTTAAAAAATCTCTAATAAAATGCTTATGTTGTAACGTTACCACCAAAACTAGTGCTTCAAACACCATGATTTGAAGAGATAGTCCCTCATGTTCTAGCCTCAATTCCTCCTACAGTTCTATATTCAGTAAAACTAGTTAATCCCTATAATATAAAAAGAGCACCACTTTTTGGATGCTCTTCGTCATAACTATATATTATTTAATTTCCTTCTTTTGTTGGTACCATTTTTCCTTCTTGAGAGTCTGTGCCCTCTGTTCTTTCAACAGTTTTTGCATGTTCTGGTTTTTCAGGGGCTCCCATTTCAAATCCAGATTGAGAATCTGTACCTTCTTTTGTTGGTACCATTTTTCCTTCTTGAGAGTCTGTACCCTCTGTTCTTTCAACAGTTTTTGCATGCTCTGGTTTTTCAGGGGCTCCCATTTCAAATCCAGATTGAGAATCTGCACCTTCTTTTGCTGGTACCATTTTTCCTTCCTGAGAACCTGTACCTTCTGTTCTTTCAACAGTTTTTACATCTCCTTTAGGAGTTGCTGGCACTGCATCTTTAGGTAAATCAAAGTTTTGTGAGAAAGACGTTGTTCCATCTGCACTTTGTGTAATTACTTGATTTGAACTATCTTCATTTGACTTTAAATTGTCCATTTTCGCATCATCTGCACCTACTGCACCTCCCGCTACCAATCCTGTACTTAAAAGTGCTCCTGCTAATAATGTTTTAATCATTTTTCATTACCTCCTGTTTATTTGTAATATTCATCAAAAAAGTATCTAGAGTTAATGTTTTAGTCATTATCTTTATCTACTTGCTTTTTGATTACATTTAGCATAAGACAAGAATCTATAGTTGATATGGACTGTATCTGGAGATTATGTAAAGAAAAATAGATGATCAATTGTATATCCTAATGGATGCTTAGACAAGATTGAAACTTTATATGAGTTTGAACAATTGAGTTCCCCTTTGTTTTTGGGTGTGAGGTTTTTAACTGGAGTGAAGTGAGGGACTAACCTTTTCTAATATGAAAGCAAACTTTTTATTATTACATTCAAAACACTGTAAATAAAGATGTTAAAAATCCGTGAACAAAAAACCACATCTCATTGATGTCCACCCCATCAGAAGTATGGAAGGGAATTAAATATAATCCTTCCTTGTCTTTATGCATTAAGATAGAAAAATTATAAATATAGACTTAAATATTTTTTTGAAAGGATATTGTTTAACAAACATAAAAAAGAGCTAAGGCTGTATGAGAACCTTAGCTCTTTTTTATGTTTATTGTTTATTATATAAATTATTTAACGCTACAAGCCATACCAGCTATCATATTACCAACTGAAATACCACCAGGTTCCCCCGATGCTCTCCCTCTAAAACAAATGACAAGCCACCTCATGCCCCTTCGCAATTTCCACCATCTTCGGTACTTCCTGTGCGCATTTTTCGGTCGCAAATTTGCAGCGCGTTCTGAATTTGCAGCCGGATGGTGAGTTGAGTGGGCTTGGTACTTCACCTTGCAGAATGATCCGTTCTTTGCCTGTGTTTGTTGGATCTGGTTCTGGCATGGATGAGAGTAGTGCTTGTGTGTATGGATGTGCCGGTTTTGTGTATAGGTCTTCGCTGTCGGCAATTTCTACTATATTTCCTAAGTACATGACTCCGATTCTATCTGATATGTGTCTTACCATGGATAGGTCATGTGCGATGAATAAGTATGTGACGCCTGTTTCTTCTTGGATATCCTGCAGCATGTTTACGACTTGTGCTTGGACTGAGACATCTAGTGCTGAGATTGGTTCGTCACATAGGATGAAGTCCGGTTTTACAGATAGTGCGCGTGCGATGCTAATGCGCTGTCTTTGGCCTCCGCTAAATTCGTGCGGGTAGCGATATAGGTGTTCTTCTTTTAGTCCTACTTTTTTGAGCAGGTCTAGAATGATTTCTTTTCTTTCTTCGGCTGTGTAAGAGCCATGAATGTTCATCGGTTCGCTAATAATTTGGAATACGTTCATTGTCGGGTTTAATGATGCGTATGGGTCTTGGAAAATGATTTGCATTCGATTTCTGTATTCTTTTAGTTCACTTTCTTTTAGATCCGCGATATCTTTTCCATCAAATAAAATGTTACCTGACGTTACATCGTGTAAGCGAATGATACTTCTTCCTGTCGTTGATTTTCCGCAGCCGGATTCTCCCACTAGCCCGAATGTTTCACCCTTTTTTATTGTGAAGCTAAGGTCATCGACTGCTTTTAATTGCTCTGTTTTTCTGCCGAATAGTCCTTTTTTAATAGGAAAATACTTTTTTAAGTTCCGAACTTCAATTAAGTTTTCTTCATGCATGTGAATCACCTACCGCCCTATCGTTTAGCCAGCACATAGAGCGTCTTCCGTTTCCGATTTCAAAATATGGCGGACGTTCTTTTTCACAAATCTCCATTTTATGTGGGCAACGCTCTGCGAATGGGCATCCTTTCGGCGGGTGTAGTAAGTTTGGCGTTACACCTTGAATTGGCGCTAGTCTTTCTTTTACGCCGTTCGATATTTTCGGCAGAGAGTTTAATAGCCCTTTCGTATATGGATGATTCGGTGATTGGAAAATATCAAGTACATGTCCTTCTTCCATAATAAGCCCGCCGTACATAACGATGACGCGTGTACAATTTTGCGCAACAATTCCAAGATCATGTGTAATAAGAAGTAATGACATATTCGTTTCGTTTTTTAAGTTTTTCATTAAATCTAGTATTTGCGCTTGTATCGTTACATCAAGCGCTGTCGTCGGTTCGTCCGCAATGAGAAGGTCCGGATTACAAGACATCGCCATCGCAATCATAACCCGTTGTTTCATACCACCACTTAGTTCATGTGGATATTGTTTTACCCTTTCTTCCGGTGAAGAAAGACCAACTTGTTTTAACAAGCTGACCGCGATATTTTGTGCTTCTTTCTTTTTCACTTTTTGATGCCGAATAATTACTTCCGTCATTTGCTTTCCAATTTTCACAACTGGGTTTAATGCCGACATTGGATCTTGAGAGATAAGTGAAATTTGATTTCCTCTAATAGAGCGTAATTCTTTCTCCGATTTAGAAAGCACGTTTTCATTTTGAAAAAGAATCTCTCCTTCTTTCACTTTCCCTGGCGACGTAACAAGAGCCATAACGGATTTCGCCATAACGCTCTTTCCGCTCCCCGATTCGCCAACAATCCCGACGACTTCACCCTTTTTCAAACTAAATGAAACGCCGCGAACCGCTTCTACTTCGCCGTCTTCTATGAAAAAAGAAGTCTTTAAGTTTTTTACTTCTAATAGTTTTTCAGACACGCTTTTCACTCCCCCTCACTTAAAGCATTAGTTCTCATGATGAGCCCCTTTTGGTGCGAAAGCTTTTTTCAACGCTTCACCGATTACGTTAAAACTTAGTACTGTTAATAAAATAAGGAACCCTGGGAAGAGTGTTAAATACCAAGCTTCACCTATATACCCTTGCGCATTATTTAGCATGCTGCCCCAAGAAGAATCTGGTTCTCTAATACCTAAACCTAAGAAGCTAAGTGATGATTCCATTAAAATCGATGTCGCAATTGTTAATGTCGCTGCGATTATAATGGTTGATAAAATGTTAGGAATGATGTGTCTTACAATAATCATCAATGATTTTTGTCCAGATACTTTTGCATATAAAACGTACTCACGCTCTTTTACAGATAACGTTTCTGCCCTTACGATACGCGCGGTGTCCATCCACGTTAATAATCCGATAATAAGAACAAGCGTTGTAATTCCTGGTTTTAAATACGCATTTAATAACAGCATTAAAAAGAATGATGGAATTGACATTAAAACTTCAACAATTCGCATTAAGAAGTTGTCTAACTTTCCACCAAAATATCCACTTATTGTTCCTACTGCGGTCCCTATTGTAATGGAAACAACCATCGCTAGAAAACCAACCGCAAGGGAAACTCTTCCGCCATATAACGCTCTCGTTAAATAATCCCTTCCGTAATCATCTGTGCCGAACGGATGACTCATACTCGGTTCTTGTAAACGATCTGGAATCGACATTTTACTAGGATCGTACGGTGATACGAATGCGAAAAGAGACGCGATTGTTAAAACACCCAGTATAATAACTCCCATTACTACAAACTTATTTTTCGTAAAACTATTTTTTATCGTTTGAAATCTCCTATTGTTCATTCCATCACCCCCTCATTCGAATGCGCGGATCTACTACGCCATATAAAATATCAGCAATTAAATTACCGAGAATTAACATGAACGATGATAATAATGTGATTGCCATAATAATTGGATAATCAAATCTAAAAATAGCATTTACCCCGAGTGAACCAAGTCCCGGCCATGAGAATACTGTTTCCGTAATGAACGCTCCGCCTACTAAACTTGGAATGGATAATCCGAAAATTGTAATGATCGGTATTAATACGTTTCGAAGTACGTGATTAAATAAAACTGTTTTCTGTGAAGCACCGTACGCATATTGAATTTGTACGTAATCTTCCTCTAATTGCTGAATTGTACTTGAGCGAATATATCTCATATAAACAGAGATGTTTTGGAACGCTAGCACCATGCAAGGTAAAATGCCGTGCTGGACAATATCCCAGAAGGAATCTTGACCGACTGTGCGCATACCCATACTCGGAAGAAGGTTCAACTTTAAAGAGAATAAGTAGATTAATAGTAACGCGAACCAAAAGACTGGCATTGAGATTCCCACATAGGAGATAAAATTCACGATGCGATCAAAGATAGAATTCTTTTTCACACCTGTAAATAGTCCAAGTGGTATTGCGATTACAAATGAGACGAGTAAAGATGATCCCATTAACCCAATTGTTGCGGGTAATCTTTCTGTAATAATTTCTAAAACAGGACGATGGTTTTGAAGTGAGTATCCAAAATTCCCTGTTAAAATATTTTTTAACCATAAAAAATATTGCACGTAAATCGGCTGATCTAGTCCTAAACTTTTGCGAATACGTTCAACGTCAATCGGACTCATATTCGGCGTTACAAAGTTTCGAACGGGATCGCCCGGCGCTAGTTTTATTAATAGAAAAGAAATAATAGAAATAACAAATAAAAGCGGAATCGCATTTAAAAGCCTCTTTGCAATTACTTTATACACAAACTTCCCCCCTCAAGATAAAGTGAAACTTTAATCAGTTGGGGTTGTTCATCCCCCACTGATTATTAGCCCGTTAAAGCGGGATAAAGAAGCTGATTTCCACCAGCTTCTTCATAGTTTCTTATTTCACTTCATAAATCTTCGATAGATCTTCAAACATTGTAACTGGAATTGCTTTTGCTTCTTTTAATCCATCAAACTTTTTATCTACTGCAATAACTGCTTTCGGATATGCGATTGGAAGATAAGGTAAGTCTTCTCTCGCTGTATCTTGGATTTTATGGTATAGCTCTGCGCGTTTCGTTTTATCTGTTTCAACTGCAGCTTCTTCCCATAACTTATCGAAGTCAGCATTTTTATAACGTGCATAATTGTATTCCGCATTGCTTAAGAATAAGCTCTTATATGAATCTGGCTCTGGTCCCATTATGTAACCACCAAATGTAATGTCATATTCTTTATTCTCTTTATCCAAGCCTTTTTCACTTGCTGCACTAGCATCTAATGCATTTAGTTCAACTTGTAAGCCAACTTCTTGTAATTTTTGCTGTGTATAAAGTGCTAGACTTTCCATAATTTTATTATTCGTTACATACATAACGCGTATTTTTTCTTTATCTTTTACACCAGCTTTTGCTAATAAATCTTTCGCTTCTTTTTGATCATACTTATACTCTTTAATATCTTTCGCATAATACATAGCGTCTGGCGTTAAGATTGAATTTGCCGGTTCTGCAAATTGACTAGAAACGAACGCTGAGTTAATCATTTCTTTCTTATCTAATGCATGCGCAATTGCTTGGCGCACTTCTTTTTTCTTCATAAGGTCTGTATTAAAGTTATAAGCTAAGTAGAATAATCTACCTTCAGGGAATGTCACCATTGAGAAGTTCCCCGTGCTATCTAATTTCTTAAAGTCTTGCGGTTCGATCATCTTCATATTGATTTGACCATTTTGTAATGAAACGTTTGCCGTATTACGGTCTTTTACAACGCGGTACACGACAGAATCTAATTTCGCTTTACCAGCAAAATAATCATCAAATCGCTCTAGCGCAACATATTCATCTGATTTAAACTCTTTTAATTTAAATGGACCTGATCCTACAGGTTGTAGGTTTTTCTTACTCTTCACTAAATCCGCTTCACCTTCAAATACATGTTTCGGAATTGGGAAGAAATCGTTCATAACCCCTTCGAAAGATGCACTTACTTGTGGTAATACAAATTGAGTCGTTAGCTCATCCACTTTTTTCACCTCAAGCGGCTTTCCTTTAAAAATAAAGTTTTCACGGCTTGAACTATTTTGCTTCTCATCTAGAATAGATTTGAATGTAAATACAATATCATCTGATGTAATTTTCTTACCATCATGCCATTTCAAATTATCCTTTAGTTTTAAAGTCCATGTTAATTGATCCTCTGAAGGCGTAAAGCTCTCAGCAAGAACAAACTTTTTCTTACCGTCTTCCATATGATACAGCGGTGCATATAAAGCTTGCTGTATCGTTAATGACACTCGATCATTCGCATAAAGCGGGTTCATCGTATCTGGATTATCACTAACACCAACTGTTAACGTTCCTCCATCTTTCGGAGTCCCTGATTTACTAGTTCCTGCTTGCTTCGAAGAATCTTTCTCCCCTGAGCAAGCCGCTAATGCAATAAGTAATAGTAGGACAAATGGTAATGCAAACAACTTCTTCTTCATATTTCGACCCCTCTCGACTTTTTACACCTATAAGAAAACTCGGAATTAATACCGAGTTTTCTTATAGGTTTTAAATTACCACTACCCGTATGTATTGTCAAACTTTTTCGCAAAGATAGACAGTTTGAAATCTATTAATGAATTCTTGCGATAAAGTGAAACTTTAATCAGTGGGGGTTTGTCCATCCCCCACTGATTATTAGCCTTCACCAATCGGGCTTTTACGGGCAGTTGATCTCCCACCTAACTCCTCCGCATTCGCCGAATTTTGAGGTGGGAGTCTTACTGCCCGTTAATGCGGGATAAAATATATTTATGCGGATGATAAAATAAAAAGACCACGAATAGATGGCCTCGTAAAATGCGTTGAAAAACTAGCAGCCTATAGGAAATTCCTCTGAAATGGTTGTTATATATAATTGAAAATGTAGAATGAGATTAAAGATAAAAAAACATTTTTAGGAGGTTATCATGACATTTGATGAATTGAAAAAAAACAAACCAACAACCCCATGGGTTGAGCATGATGAAGATGGGGAGTTTTTCACTGAAGAAAATATAAGTGCAACAAATAAAGTTCTCGACACTTACATTAACAATTTAGAGCTATTGGGTGAGAATCCAACCGAAGTCGAAATAATGCAAGTCGTTAAAGAGGTAGTTATTAAAATAAACGAATTAAATATCGAACATGACTATTTTATCGAAACAATGGAAAGAGAAGATCTCTATGAATTTATCGATACAGCAGCACGAATAGCTGGCTTAGAATCCGAAGAAGATATAACTGAAGAATGGCGGGAATGGTAAAAAGATCTGCATACTTAGTGCCTAAATTTACTCCTTCATAAAACTTTGTCCCTTATTCTCCAATTAGAAAATAAGGGACAAACAAAAACAACTCCATTAGAATCAAATACTGATATTTTTCTAAGTTCTTCTTCTCTAACTAAAATCAATCTATTTTCCAAACTCATTTCTCTAATCAATTACCAAGGTGTTTTGAACATAAATATCTTATATTCTTTAAGTTGTGTATCTTTAAAGTATTAAATAAACAGAAAAATAGCCGACTCTTTGTATAAAAGTCGGCTGCTTTCTTATCATTCAAGCTCTCCCTTGCGAAGGAGTTCAACAACTACTTGTGAATGCCCTTTAACACTAGCTTTTGCATTACATTTGAGATGCAAAAGCGTATTATAAACAAAAAACACCACAATCTCAACACACTTTCATATACAAAAATATTTGAATCGCCAAACAGAGTAACTTATCCCCCACAACAAAAAGACCACCAAAAGGCAGTCCTTCAAAACTCAATCCTATTCCCCACTCCACACTCCACCGCTTTTTCATACAAATACTTCGCAACGATAATATCCACTACCGCCAAACCAACTGATTTAAAAACAGTAATCTCTTCATCGTTCTCTCTACCAGCTTTTTCTCCGCTAATGATTTGACCAAGTTCGGCGTGGATGTCGCTCGCTTCAAATAAGCCTTCTTTTATAGGAACTTGAAGGTCACCCGTTTCTTCTAGTGCTGCCTCTTTTGATTCGACTACTACTTTGTTTGCGTTCGCGATGGCGTGGGATGGTAGTTCTTGCATGCTCGGTCTAAATGAACCGACGGCGTTTATGTGGACGCCTTTTTGTAGTTTTTCTGAGAAGACTGGTGTGGATGCATTCGTTGTTGTGACGATGATGTCTGCTTCGCTTATTGCTTCATTTGGATTTGTGTAAACGTAAGCCGGTTTGCTGAATTTTTCTTGTATATATTGCGCAAATGCATACGCTTTTTCTTCTGTTCGGTTGTATAGGATGATTTTTTCAATATCCCTAACGGCGAGTACAGCTTCTGCAATTCCTTTCGCTTGTTCACCGTTACCGATAATGCATAAGGTTTTTGCGTTATGACGAGCTAAATGTTTTGTCGCTACTCCTGATAAGGCGCCTGTTCGAATCATCGTTAAGTACGATCCTTCTAAAAGTGCGAGTGGTTCTCCCGTTTGAAAGTCTGATAGCATAACGATCCCGTTTATCGTTTTCTTTCCTATCTTTTTATTGTGAGGAGCTACCGTTACTACTTTTAAACCGAGTGCTTCAAGTCCTTCCGCTACCGAAGGCATAATTAACGCAGTATTTTGCCCGTTCGCAAATGGTAATGAGCCGCGAATTGGTGTGATCGTTCTTTCTGCTGAAAATTCTTTTAAAGCAAGCGCCGCGTATTCAATGACTTCGTTCATATTTACTAAGTTTCTTTGTTCGTTCGCGCTTATGACTAGCATATCTTTCCACCACCTCCTCTTATCCCGCATTAACGAGCAGTAAGACTCCCACCTCAAAATTCAGCTTGAGCAAAGAAGTTAGGCGGGAGATCAACTGCCCGTAAACGCCCGATTGGTTCAACTAATAATCAGTGGGGATGGACAAAACCCCCACTGATTAAAGTTTCACTTTATCCTAACAAAAATCCCCGATTCAAATCATCTCTCGGGTCTACAACGAACTGATGAAACCCTGTAATAAATGCATTCCCCGTTACTTTCGGAACGACAGCTTCATATGTATCTACCGCTGTTACGGATAATACTTCTCCCTCAAATTGGCCGTCAGTAATGCATTCGTGGATGAAAATCTCTCCCTTTTGTAAGGCATCTTTTTCAAAAAGAGTTGCGATTCTTGCGGATGTTCCTGTACCGCAAGGGGAACGGTCTACTTGCCCATCAGCAAAGATCGTTACATTTCGTAAAGTAGCGTCTTTTCCTTTCGGTTCATCTGAGAAAATAACGCCGTATATTCCTTTTAAATCTTCTTCAAGTGGATGTTTTACTTCCATTTGACTTTCAATGTAGTATTTAATTTTACCGCCCCACGTTTGAATTGCAGCTAAATCTTTGAAATCGACTTTCAAACCAAGCTCTTTACTATCCACTACAGCGTAGAATGCTCCGCCAAACGCAATATCTACTTGAAATTCATAGTCATCTATTTTTATAGGAACGTCTTTCTTATATACGAACGAAGGAACGTTTTCAAATGATACTGACTCTACTTCGCTCCCGTTAAATTTTGCGTACGCAATGACTTCCCCGGCAGGGCTATCAATAATAAATTTTTGTTTTTCACCTGTCACTTCAAACATACCTGTTTCAATTCCAACTGTAATAACAGCGATAATTCCGTGACCACACATCGTACTCCAGCCTTCATTGTGCATAAATAATACGCCAAAATCAGCATGAGGACTTGCGGGCGGAGTAATGATACAACCGTACATGCCGTGATGTCCTCTCGGTTCATACATAAGAACCTCACGAAGATGATCCAAATGTTCCATACAGTATGCGCGTCTTTCTAATTGCGTTTCTCCCTTTATCTCTGGTACTCCGCCCGTAATGATTCGAAGTGGTTCCCCAGCTACGTGAGCATCAATTGTCGTGTACACTTTACTAACCTTCATTTCTATCTCTCCCCTATATGTTAATACTATTTTCATTGCAAGTATCATGCCAACGCATAGAGTATAAAGTGAAACTTTAATCAGTGGGGGGGCTTCATCCCCCACTGATTATTAGCCCACACCAATCGGGCTTTTACGGGCAGCCCGACCCACACCTAGATCCTTTGCTTTCGCTGAATTTTGAGGTGGGGGTCTTACTGCCCACAAATAGCGGGATAAATCTGTATACATTTTTAAAAAAAGCATACACTACTGTCTACTTTTTTATACAGTAGACAGTTAGCGACCATTAAGCTACAACCAGCCCCGCCCGGGCATCCAAAACTAAAAAAATCCCCCAAAAACCTCGGGGGACCCATCAAACCCTAACCGCCACCACATCCGGCACTTGCCTTACAATCTCCTCACCAATCTTTATACTAGCCGTTGCAGCCGGAGACGGTGCGTTGCAAATATGCAGGGAATTGATGCCAGAGATAATGCAGAAGTCATCAACCATATTTCCGTTTGATAAAATGGCTTGTGCTCTTACACCTGCATGTGTTGGCACGATATCTTTCTCTGTAAGTTCTGGTATTAAGCGCTGTAAGCTTTTTAGGAATGATTGTTTACTAAATGAGCGCACCATTTCTTTTATGCCTTCTTTCATATTTGGCATCGCCATTTTCCAAAAGCCTGCGTATGTCATTGTTTCTATGAAGTCTTTTATATCAAAGTCCGTTTTCGTATAGCCTTCGCGTTTGAAGCTTAATACGGCATTTGGTCCTGCATGTACGTCTCCGTTTATCATTCTTGTGAAATGAACACCTAGAAATGGGAATTCTGGATTTGGAACTGGATAGATTAAATGTTTTACAAGATGGCGTTTTTCTGGAACAAGTTCGTAATATTCACCACGGAACGGAACAATTTTCATATCCGTTAATATGCCTGTCTTTTTCGCAATACGGTCACTATGTAAGCCGGCGCAATTAATGAGAAATTTCGTTTTAAATACACCTTGATTCGTTTCAATTGTTACAGCGTCTTTCTTCTCAGTAATACGCTCCGCCGCTGTTCCTAAATGTACTTCTCCCCCACTTTCCTGAATTAAGCGAGCAAATGCATAACTTACGCCTTTATAATCAGCAATTCCGCAAGAAGGAACACGGATTGCCCCAAGTCCCTTTACATGAGGTTCAATTTCAGCTAATTCTTCCTTACCTATTTTTGAAATATGTAAATCGTTTTGTAAGCCTCTTTCATATAAGTTATGTAAAAGAGGAAGTTCGTCCTTTTCTGTAGCGACAATTACTTTCCCGCACATGTCATAAGCGATGTCATTTTCTTTACAAAATTGAACCATAGCTGCGTTTCCTTCTTTAGCAAACTTTGCTTTATAACTCCCTGGTTTATAGTAAATCCCAGAGTGAATTACTCCGCTATTATGTCCAGTTTGATGATGTGCAAGTTCCTTTTCTTTTTCAATGATCGCGATTTTCGCACGAGGGAATTTTTTCGTTAAAGCCATCCCAGTTGATAGACCAACAATTCCTCCGCCAATAATTATAAAGTCATACATCCTACTTCCCCCCTTAATAGTATAAAAGGCAGGTCTCCTTGAAAGACCCGCCGTACATATTATTTAGAAAAACAACCACGTTGACGCATTAGTTCTCTATATAAATCTTTATTTTTTTCAAATGCAGCTCTTCCGTGCATCCAAAATAAGTTGTTTAAAAGAACTAGGTCACCAATTGGTAATTTCAATGCATGTGTTGCTGGTGAGTTTTCAACAGAATATGATAAGTCTTTCAGATAGTTTGCTTGTTCAATATTATCTGGATAAGCGAACTGATCAATAAAGCAAATACATGGTGCGTTATTTACATCAAAAAATGTTTCACGATAGACGATTTCTTGCGCATTTTTACTTGGTGGTGCTTTATACGTAACCTTAACAGATGCGAGCGAATGATTTCTAAATTTCTGAAGGTCTTCCCAATCATCTAAATGTAGTAAACGAGATTCTCCGCCTACTGCATTTTGCTCTTCAATTTTCATCATAAGCAGCCAATCTGTCGGCTCATCAACGAATGTACCGTCTGTATGCAGTGTAAACAATCGGTACGCTTGACGAAGGTAAGAATCACTACTATCCGTATCTTTCACATTAAATCTAGCATAGTACGTTCCTGTCATTGCATCAAAGTTTGGCTCCCCGATTAAATGTGTTAACGCTGTTGCAAATTTCACATAGTCTGCTGGATCTGCCGTTTCACCTTGCACCCCAATCGTAAATCCGCCCGTTTCACGGTCATGAATAATGCCGCGAATGTTATCCATAAATGATTGCCCAAAAATCTTTCTCATGTCATCAGCAAGATTAAACCGAGAATAAGGAATATATTGCAGTGACTGCTCTGAATGCTCTTTTACCTCTTCAAAAAACTGCTTAAGCAATTGCTCGTTTAGCGTAATATGATATAAACGTTTATGCTCTGGATGAGGAACAATCTCATACCCCTCATATTTCTTTGCAAATTTCATCTTTGCATTTTGTTCTGTAATAATCGACATTTCAATTCCTCCCTAATTTAAATATGAAGAACTTATTGACGTTTTTTACAGACAGTTATCCTTATCTTCTTATGCTGAGATTCGGTCTTACTGCCCTAACATCGAAAAAGCCAGTCATACGTATCCACGACATAAAATCGTAGAAACGTACAACTGGCTCATAATTACGAGTGTTCTTTAATCTCTTAAAGTACAATAATAATAGACAGTTTGTATGAAAATATTTGTAAAACAGGAAAGCAAGATCGAATATAGAGAAGGCTAATTTCTCGTATGGATCTTATTAATTAAATAATAATTCAAAATATTCTAACTGTCAATTCGTTTTTTATTATTTTCTCTACATACTTTATACATTTTAAAAATCCCCTTACTTTCTACGCACCCTCTTTTTTTCATCTCTTGTTTTACAACTTACACTTCATTTAACTTTTTCATAGTTCTTGCCTCCTCAATAAAATAAGCCAGTCGTATCTCTTTAAAAGAAACACAACTAGCTCTCGTTTATGGTTGTAAACTAGAAAGTTTTTATGGTGTTGTTTCCTCGCACTCTCCCCTGGGCTGTTCATCATTTAAATAACTTACATATTGGCGATGTAAATCTTTCACCGCACTGACGATAGCATTTTGCGCTTTTCCTTGATAATGGTCCGTAATATCTTGAACGATTTCTTCAATACCATCTTGCAAACTATGCCCTCTCAACATTTGAGCGACGAAGTCTCTACCGTGCTCTGTCGCAAGCGTACATGACGCTTCAATAATAACGTGATATTTATGATCTGCCTCAATTGTAATCGTTAATGTTTCATACATACTGCGAACAGCCATCCCTTTCGGAAGTCTCGAATGTCCTGCCATAAAAAATGTCCCTTTACGCATATTTCATCCTCCGTTACTATGTTAAGAGCCAGAAAAACAATGTACACATTTGCATTGAATTTTACTACCCTTATCCTTATAGCTCGTACTTCTGCTAAAGAAGCTCAAGTGGAAAGAAGTTACTCTTTTCATTTTCAAACATAAATCCGGGCTTACAGCGAGGCTAATCACTGTCATCCGATAATAAGTTAATCATATTAAAAATAAACTGAATATTCAATATCAAATTCCGCAAATTTCATGAATAAAAAAAGAAAATTCTCTCGCCCCGGCACATATACTGTTCAAAAGAAAAAAGGAAGTGGTCTCATGTATTACGGAACAAAAGGCTGGTACGTAGCTGAGCTAAAAAAATTAGGTGTTCGCTATCATGAAGGACGAAAACTAGAAAGTTACCGCGCACACGTATTACGCAATTTATTAATCGCACAACAAGAGATAACGAAAGAAGAGTAATTTGATATCGGTTGATTCTCTGAATATATCAGCGATTCGACATAAAATATCGACTTATCAACAAATCCCGCCAAATCATCCCTCCATTCCACCAACCAATCACACATCAATACAAACCAAAAAAAGGTCACCCAAACGGGTGACCTTTCTTTCTTATTCACAAACAAGAATTTGTCTAGAAAATGATCCTTTTCTTGTAATACAGCGATCTGTAATTTCAAATCCTGCTTCATGGATCATGTCGTCCATTGTTTCCATCGTGACAACGACTACCTTTTTTGCAATGCGGCGCGCACTTGAAAGAATGGAGAACTGGTCTTCTGGTGTTGCATGTGTAAATAAGTCGTAGGGCATATCGATAATTGCAACGTCGTAGTTCTCAGTAATTTCTTCAATTGGACCTTTTGTTACTGTTCCTTCAAACCCGAAATGTGCGATGTTTTTTCTCGTTCCAAGAACTACAAGTGGATTAATATCTCTACCAACGATGTTAATTCCCATAGAAAGTGCTTCTACTACTACTGTTCCAATGCCACAGCACGGGTCAATTGCTCGTACTCCATCTGGATTTGGCACAGCAATATTTGCAACTGATCTCGCAACACGTGTGCTAAGAGATGTCGAATAACTATGCGGTTTTTTTATGTGATGATACCAAACTGGCTCACTTTCTACATAGTGTCCGAAGTACCAGCGTCCTCCAAGAGGAACAATCCCGAATACACGCTCTGGATTACGAACATCCGCTTCTCCTTCAATATGCATGCCGAGGTCTCGTTCAATGAGACGTCTTTCCCCATATTCAATTTTATTTTCTTTGCCAAGATCATTGATTTTAACGAAGATAACTTTAAATGTCGCCCCCGCCAAATCAATTTGTTCCACTTGTTTTAGAATGCTTTCTAAGTCGTCTCCTTCGTACATAACCTCAACGCGCTCTTTAATAAAAGCACTTCTACTCGGGTCAATTTTGACATCACTTTTCAAAATATTAACGTGAGACTCCATTCCAAAGAACGAGCGCATTTCCAAGTAACATAAAGCACGCTCCTCTTCGCGAAATGCATACGTATATATACATGCAGGTGTTTTACTATGATTACTCAATCTATTATCATCCTTTATCGTTTAAAATTGTTATGATCACAATTACTCGAATACCTTTTTTACGTAAAATTAAATGATATCATATGCTCGAAATAAAGAGAAACCTTTATAATTCATTTAATAAATAAAAGAGACTGCATCTCAGCAATCTCTTCTATCATTCTCTCTATTTATTAACGGTACGAAGATACGTCATTACCCATTGCTTCGTAGTAATCTAAAATACCTTGATAAATAGCTTCTGCTGCACTTTGTCTCTGTTCTGGTGTAGCAATTTTATCTGCATCGTTTTTATTATCTACAAATGCTAATTCTGCTAATACAGCTGGCATCGTGTTTTCTCTAATTACATATAAATCGCCTTTCTTCACACCGCGATCTTTTGTTCCAAGTGCATCTACAAGACGCTCTTGAATTTTCTCTGCTAATAAACGACTTTCTGATACATTCGGGTTTGTCCCTCTTGCTGTCGCTGATTCATAGTAGAATGTTTCTGTACCTTGTCCATTTTTACTTTCCGTACCATTACCATGGATACTTACAAAGATATCCCCATTATTTTTTTGAGCAAATTCTACACGTTTCTTTAAAGAATCAGAAGCACTTGTTCCTGGACGTGTATCATCTGTACGAGTGAATAACACAGTAAACGGTGTCTTTTTCTCAAATATTTTCTGTAATCGTAAGGATACATCTAATACGGTTTGACTTTCTTTCTCATAATAACCAGGATTCCCTGAGTCAATTCCCCCATGACCTGGATCAATAATAATCGCTTTACCTTCTAGGAAGTTACCTTGCTTCACTGGGTTTAATTGATTTTTATCCACCCATTGGAAGCCAGCTCCCATACGGATACGAATCCAGCTATCTTTCTCTTCAATAACAGTTACTTGTTGTGCTTTATGTGTGCCTGCCACTGTAGACGTATGTGAAGCTTCTTGATATGTAGTGAATTCTTGATTAATAGACTCTGTTTTTTCTTGTAATGGTGTCCACTTCTCACCTTTACTTGTTACAACCTTCAACCAACCGTCCGCTCTTTGCTCTTTCACTTCAAGCATTTGTGGCTTATGTTGAGTGTCAGTAATACCAGATGATAACGATGCTTGATGATATGTAATAAAGTTTCTATTCATATACATTCTTTTCGATGTATTTGTTTTATTTTTATCTGCCATCGCGATGAACTGAGCTGCTTCAGCACGACTTACAGTACCGTCAGGATTCCAGCCATTTCCTGTACCCATTGAAATCTCTAAAGCTACTAAAATATTAGCTTGTTTCTTACCCCAATGAGGTTCCAAATCTTTAAACTGCGTTGGAAGTTCTCCAATAATTTTCTTATCTAATGAATATGCTTGTACAAGCATAGATGCCATTGATGCACGGTTAATTTGGCTTGATGGATTGAATTTCCCAGTACCATCTCCATTAATTACACCCGCTTTTTCTACCGCGGCAATATATGGTGCTGCCCAATGGTTTTGCGAATCTTTAAAAGATGGTTTCGCTTTTGGATCAATTGGTAAGCCAAGAACTGCTGCTAATATTTTTGCAGCTGATCCTTTATCTACTGCTTCAGATGGAGAAAACGTTCCGTCTGGTTTTCCATCAAGCGCTTTTTTCCCTACTAAATAGTCAACCGATTCCTGCGCCCATGTAGGAACATCCGAAAACTTCTTCCCTGCTGCGAAACTACTAACTGGAGACGATAATAAACTTGCGGCTAAAATACCAGCCGCGACTGCACGATACTTCATAAAAAATAATACTCCTCTCAAAAATCATTTACAATAACACGTAATCTTAATATACAAATTATAACAAATGCGAGCAAAAAAAAATTAGTGCTCCTCTATCATTCTATAATACTAGAATTCTGTAGTAAACCTACTTTCTTAATATTGTACAATAAAATACAATTAAAGTATTTTTTATGCACAAAAAAGTGGCTGATTCATAGAATCAACCACCCTCTCACTATTCTACTATCATTTCTGATAACGCATATGCATAAACAAGTGCTTCTGTATGTGCAATCGAGCTTTCATGCGTACGCTCAAATGCGTGAGAAGAATCAATACCAGCTCCAATTAATGCATGTTTCACATCAAATCCAGCGTGAATCGCAGCTGATGCGTCTGATCCGTAGTGGGGATAAATATCCACTTTATATTCAATAGCATTCGCTTTCGCCAATTCAACTAAATGCTTACGTAAAGCGTAATGGTATGGACCGCTAGAGTCTTTCGCACAAATGGATACTGTATATTCATCAGATGTTTGTCCATCACCTAACGCTCCCATATCAACTGCTAAATATTCTACCGTTTCTTCTGGAATATTTGAGTTTCCACCGTATCCAATTTCTTCATTATTAGAAATTAAGAAATGTGTTGTATATGGCAATGTTACCTTTTCATCTTGCAATCTTTTAATTAATTTTAATAGAATTGCTACACTTACTTTATCGTCTAAATGACGTGATTTTATGTATCCACTCTCTGTAATTTGAACGCGTGGATCAAATGAAACGAAGTCTCCTACTTCAATTCCTAACTCACGTACTGCATCTGCTGAAAAGACACGCTCATCAATACGCACTTCAATATTTTTCTCATCGCGCTTCGCTTCCCCTGCATCTTTGTACACATGGACAGAAGTTTGATGCATTAAAATTGTGCCTGTATATTTCTTACCGCTTGACGTTTCAATTTCGCAATATTCTCCTTCTACAGAGTTCCAGCGAAATCCACCAATCATAGATAGACGAAGACGACCGTCAGGCTTAATTTCTTTCACCATTGCCCCTAACGTATCAACGTGTGCAGTTAATAAACGATGCTGCTCATCATTCTTTCCTTTAACCGTTAAAATAAGAGCACCTTTATTATTACGCTTCGTCTCTACATTCCACTCACTTACATAGTTTTCAATAAAATTAATAATTTTCGCCGTGTTTCCAGATGGACTTGGAATAGAGACAAGCTCCTTAATAAGTTCCATCGTTTCTTTCGTATGATGTGCCATTGTCGTTTCCTCCTCATTCTCTCTACTATTTAGTATAGCGAAATTACGATAAAACCTCTACTCATATAGTTTAATTTTCTAAATTATAGTAAAATTTAGTTTAGTAAGTAAAAAGGAGATAACAAAAATGAATGTAACGAAAAAACATGTACATATTGCACTTATTTGGTTTTTATCATCATTACTATGTTTACAAGTTTCTTATGTCTTTCACACTACTACTTCTATTGCAATCGGCTGGACATTAACAGCTATCTTCTTAATCGTTAGCCTAATTGCAGGAAAAAAGCACAGTGCTACTGAGTAAGCTGTGCTTTTTCTATAAAACTACTCTTCCGAAACGTCCATCAAATAAATCCCTCTTGTAAATCCGCCGCGCTCTTCTTCTTTTTTCTTACGAAGACGCTCTATATCTTCAATTGTTGCACCTTCTGCGCGAGCTAATGAAATAATAACTTCAAGTGCATCTGCAAGTGAATCTAGCGCATGTTCACGCTCTTTCATTGAAGCAAATTCACGAATTTCTTCTGTACCAATTTTCGCTAATGCTTGTATGTAAGCTTGTCCTGTTAATTTTTGTGCTGTATATGTTTTTCCAGACATTAAAATTTTCTCCGGGACACGGTCTCTTACTAATTTGTTATAAGTTGACATCACTGTTCCTCCTATTTTTAATAACACCCAAGCTCTGCCTTATAGAAAAACCACTCTTTTTCCACACAAGCACTTAACATATCAATTCCTGATCCGTGCGCCTTTACTACCGGAAAGAAGTAATGCTCTGGTTCTTCTTTCTTATCGCCGTATAAGGTCCCGTACTCATCAGGAATCGCCTCTTTTTTCACATCCCGTTCTTTCTTCACTTCACCAGAGAAAGCAACAGCTGGATGTCCCTCAAAGAATAATGCAGTCCGTACCGCAAGAGATGGTGTACTATGCAAAGCATAATATATAAGTAAAATAATAACGATAACACCGATAATTTTCTTCATTTATTACTCCTAAAAAAGTGCTAACACAATTATACTAAAATGTGTTAGCACTTTCTTCCCTTTATCTCGAATTAACGGGCAGTAAGACTAATAATCCGCGGGGGATAAACAGATCCCCACGGATTAAAGTTTCACTTTATTCCCCTTTAAATGCTGGTAAACGTTTTTCTAGAAAAGCAGCAATACCTTCTTTATGGTCCGCTGTTTGTCTCATCGCATATTGACCACGCTTTTCGAGCTGAAGCGTTTGTTCTAAATTAGAACGATTTACTTCACATAAAATTTGTTTCGTTTGAATCATTGCCTTGATTGGTTTTTGTAACCATTCATTAATTTTTTGCTTCACAGCCGTTTGGAAATCCTCACCGATTACTTCGTCAATTAAACCGATATCTAGCGCTTCTGTCGCTGATAATTTCTTCCCTTCCCAAATGATTTTCTTCGTCATATTTTCACCGACGCGCTTTTGAAGGAAGAAATGGCCACCACCATCTGGAATTAAAGCGATTCCAATAAAGTTCATCGCAATAACTGATGATATATCTGCCATGACATAATCAGCCGTTAATGCGATACTTAATCCAAGTCCAGCAGTCGGCCCATGAATTGCACTAATAACAAGCTTCGGCATCGTATATAACGTCACAACGATTTCAGAAATTGTATTCATGATGCCTTCAAACTTACTTTCATCATTACTTGAAAGCATTGATTTAATATCTCCACCCGCAGAAAAACCACGGCCACTTCCACACAACACAACAACGTGAACAGAACTTTCCGCCACTTCTTTCAACTTTTGTAATAACTCTTTTAACGTTGGTTCATCTAATGCATTTAAAACCTCTGGACGATTAACCATAACCGTTGCTACGCGCCCTTCATATTTCACAACAACAGATTCTGTTTTACTTGTTACTTCCATTATATATACCCCTCTTTTCAACATAAAGATTATACTTATATAATTATAGAAAGTATGTTAAAAATCCTTCTTTTTTCTTAATTTTCTGTCTAATATCCTCATAATTTGTATATATATCCGTATAAAACATACAATTTCGTTAAAAAATATAGAAATTAAAGTCGGTTTATCCATGCTTTTCATCTATTTACCATTACAATGAAATGGTGTATTCTTAAGTTTGATTCAAAAAAACAAATATTGAAATTCATTCGCCTTATTATGTAAATAAGGCTTTTATCCCCATCTCTTGGGTATTGAACTAAAGGAATGAAGAAATGGAGGAATATATGGTTAATAAGTTGAAACAAACGGATAACTACTTCCCGCATTTCCTATTGCTATTCATTGTGTTTCAACCAATTTTAGATTTATTAACGTCTTTTTCAATCTATGTATTACACATGAGCGCAACAGTTGGAATCGTAGTCCGTTTCGCCTTTATGCTTCTTGCATTAGGTTATCTACTTCTTCATAGAAAACAACATGGGGCGAAAAAGTACATTCTCTATTTATGCCTACTCGGGATCGTACTAGCAATTGGTCTTGTAAATAATATGATGATTAAATCTCCAGTTTCATTTGGCGAAGAAGTGAAATTTATTTTAAAGAGCATATATCCAATTGTGCTACTGTTTGGATATATTATCGCCTTTAAAGAGTTAAAAAATAAAGAATATGCATTTCATAAAATCATTACATATTTCTTATATACAACTTTAATTTTAAGCATCACACTGATTGTTGCGATGCAAACTAGTACAGATTTCCCAAGCTACCCTCACTCAAAGATTGGTTCAAGAGGTTGGTTCTTTGCTGGGAATGATTTAAGTTCTATTTTTGCAATTATGTTCCCAATCGTAGTGTTATATTCGATTCATAAAACAACTTCTTTCTCGAAAATCTATTACTGGATTCCAACAATACTCGCGATGTATGCAAGTATTATGGTCGGAACTAAAGTAGGATATGGTGCAATTGTTCTAACGCTTGGCGTGGCACTTTTATTCTCATTCATTGAATATATGGTTCATCGCAAAAAAGAAGGAAAAGGATTCACATATCTCGTAAATACAGTTGTTGCCGCTATTATACTAGGAGGTTTAATTGCCCTTACACCGCATACTCCTATCGCAAAAAATATGGGCATCCACATGCAAATATACGAATACAAAAAATCAGTACAAGAAGAAAAGGATAGAAAAGAAGGAAAAATAATTAAAGAAGATCCTGACGCAGAGAAAAAACATGCAAAAGGTGAACTAACAGACTCTGAGGTCAAAAGTTTAATTTACAGTGATCGCGATAAGTTTTTAAAAGTATACAAACAATACTATAAAGACGCACCACTATCACAAAAATTATTCGGAATGGGCTATGCTGGTAACTATACGGTTAAAATTAAATTAATCGAAATGGACTTCCATGACATATTCTTTGCATTCGGAATCATCGGTTCTCTTATTTACTTCATACCATTCCTTTACTTCGGTATTAAATTATTACTCAGCATCATAACAAACTTTAAGAAAATATTAACTGTGAAATATATGCTACTAGCTAGTGCCGTTATACTATCACTTGGAATTGCCTTTATGTCCGGTCACGTACTAACAGCGCCGGCCGTTAGTATTTTCTTCGTTGTTATACTCGCTTACTTAATTGTTGATTTAGAGGTAGAATAAAGTGAAGCAGCCATCAGATCTCGGTGGCTGCTTCATTTTGGTATACAGTCTACTCGGCAAAGAATAGACCACATTTATGATCTATTTTTTATTGAAAAGACGCCTGAATCCCCTCCAACACCTCATCAATATTATCCTTCGTAATAACAATGCCGAAGTCTTTCGGGACGTTGCTATCTTCCTCATTTACAACTTTATGCGCAATCAACTTTCCAACTTCCGGTCTGAAATGATGCCCATCCATATAGTTATCTAAATTCGTTGTAACGGAATTAAGATACATGAAATGGTGCACTTCTCCAAATACATCTACAGCGTCATGAAGCCATTTTTTATAATCTTCCCATCGCCCTGATTGAATCATCGTACGGAACAGAGGCTCTGAAACAGGCGTTGTAAAAATATAAAACTTCGTGTTCGGATTATGAGCCTTTACTGTTCCTAATATTTCTTTCATATTTTGATACTCATAATTCCCGCCGTAAATCTCTTTACTAAACTTATCTACTTGCGCCGCTATTTGCGCATCACGTTCTTCTTTCGTATAATCGCGCATCGATTTTATATTCTCTCGATTGTACCGGTCAAGATTCGTAATATGATGGGTGGAATTTGCAATTGTATTCTTTGAATAAGTAATCCCGTCCATACTTATATACGATTTAATCGGATACAATAAACTTTGCGCCTGATTAATATACGCTTCTGGTTTATCAAAACCAATTTCCCTATTTTTGTTCGTTCCAAGGAAATCTAAACCAAGTACAATAGACTCGAGTCCACTACCTTTTTGTTCTTTTGCATATTCAATATATGCATCATACTCACGCGGATCTGTACTGCTTACCGCATAATTAAATGCGTTTAACCCGGTGAAGTCATTCTCGTTAATAAAAGTCGTTCTACTACTTCCAAGTATAACTCCATCATATGTAAACGGACGGTACGTTATATAATTTGTTTTCTGTTGTCTCTCGTTAAACCCGTACTGAACATCATTCCACTTATTTTTATGCGGGAATAACCAAAGTGAATCTATATAGCTATTAAATATCCCGACACCTGCCAGAGGAACAAAAACACATACAAAAACGAAAATAAGCCAATGTTTGTTTTTCATATTCTCCACCTAGAAATTAAAGTATAAAAACTCACTAATACTCGTTAAATGTAACACGCTATATACGAGCAATACTGCAGTAAATAAAGCAGTCCATACATTCGGACGGAATGAATCCTTTAACTGAATTGAATTTTTTAAGAAGAAACTAATACATAACGCTCCGAAAATATACGCTACCATTTTTGGATCTAATAAAGAGACATGGTACCCTTCACTAAATGAAACACCGTACTCTTTTAAAAATTGCAGCTTCTCTATTATAAATGCCGGGAATACGCTATTTGCTAATTCGATTCCATTTAGTCCGAACATTCCTTTTAACACTTTCACCGCATCATGCATCGATGTTGCCCTAAAGAATACCCACGTTATATTAATGAAGAAAAACGTAACGAACCAACCAGCAAAGGCTGGCATGCGCCCTCCTGCTTTACTCCATAAGCGATGAATAACAGAAGCCAAACCGTGCAAGAATCCCCAAAAAACAAATGTCCAACCAGCTCCATGCCAAAGTCCACTTATTAAAAATACAATCATAATATTTACGTATGTACGCGTAATTCCTTTTCGATTTCCTCCTAGAGAAATGTATACGTACTTCGTTAAAAACTGGCTAAGCGTCATATGCCAACGATGCCAAAAATCTTGTATATTCACTGCTTTATACGGTGAATTAAAATTTTGAGGTAATTTAATATTAAACATTAAAGCGATTCCAATTGCCATATCACTATATCCACTAAAATCAAAATACAATTGGAACGTAAAAGCTAACGACGAAAGCCATGCTTCGACAAATGTTAATGATTGCTGCACATCAAACCCTTCATGTACAAGGGGTGATAATACATCTGCAATACCTACCTTTTTGAAAATACCAACTGCAAATACAAATATACCAAGAACAATATACTTCGATTGCCAGCGCTTTTTGCTACTATCCGCAAACTGCGGCATAATTTGTGCATGATGTACAATCGGCCCTGCAATAAGCTGCGGGAAAAACGTTACAAACAATGCGTAATCAAGAAAATGACATGCCTTCGTTTCCCCGCGATACGTATCTACTAAAAATGCAATCTTTTGAAACGTATAGAAACTAATCGCGAGCGGTAACGTTAATGATAATAATGTAAAATGAGTTCCAATTAATGCATTAACATTTTGCAAGAAAAAATCATAATACTTGAAATAACTAAGCATTCCTATATTAAATATTAACCCTACCGTTAAAAGAAGTTTACTCTTATGTTTTACGAGCCTCATTCCGATAAAGTAGTTCACAATGAGCGACACTAACATAAGCGGTAAATATTTCACATTCCAATAACTATAGAAAAATAAAGAGGCCGCAACGAGCCAAGCTTTCGCTAATGTAGCATGTCCAAATTTATTTAATAGAAAATATAAAAGAAATGCTATCGGTAAAAATAAAAAAATAAACTCAAATGAGTTAAATAACACACCATCTCTTCCCTTCTAAACAAATCACAACTTATTCATCTTATCTTATCCAAATAGTGAGTGTCAAAAGGATTCCGCTCCCCCTTTCTTCTATTATATAGGATAATCATTTCAATCGAATTATTAACATGATAAAATATTAAAGGCACTTTTATTTAAAAGAATATATAATAAAAATGTCGGTTTTTTGCACGAAATGTATTTTGAAAAAAGTGAGGAGAGTCCTTTGGTATTTAGTAGTTCTGTTTTCTTATTTATCTTTTTACCTCTCGTATTATTTTTCTATTTTATAGTGCGTGCCGAGCTACGTAATTTCGTATTACTTGCATTTAGTTTAATTTTCTATGCATGGGGAGAACCACGATTCGTCCTCTTAATGCTCTTTTCTATTCTTTTAAACTACTGCTTCGGCCTACTCGTGCATCATTATGATAAACGAAAAAATATGAAAGTCACATTTTTAATTATGGCTGTGGTCGGAAATATTTTATTACTTTCTTATTTTAAATATATTTCCTTTTTCACAGATATTTTGAATCAAACTTTACATTTATCTATTCATGTGGAACCTATTCCACTACCAATTGGAATTTCATTCTATACGTTCCAAGCGATGTCATACGTCATCGATATATACCGTAAAGATGGCGAAGTTCAAAAGAATCCACTTAACTTAGCACTATATATATCAATTTTCCCGCAGCTTATTGCCGGACCAATCGTTCGTTACAATATCGTTGCTGATCAAATTAAAACGCGCATCCATTCTTTTGAACGATTTACAGAAGGTCTCCAAATTTTCATTCTAGGACTAGCGAAAAAAATGTTAATCGCCAATCAAGTTGGATTTGTCGCAGATAAAATCTTTGCCTTACCACCGTCTGAAATGAGCGCTGGAACGGCTTGGATTGGTATTATTGCCTATACACTTCAAATCTATTTCGATTTCTCAGGATACTCTGATATGGCAATTGGACTTGGAAAAATGTTCGGATTTGATTTCCCGAAAAACTTCAATTATCCGTACATCTCAAAATCCATTTCAGAATTTTGGAGAAGATGGCACATTACACTAGGCTCTTGGTTCCGCGACTATATATACATTCCGCTCGGCGGAAATCGTGTTTCCAAACTAGCAAACTACCGTAACCTCTTCATCGTATGGGGATTAACCGGTTTATGGCACGGAGCAAGCTGGACATTTATCGCCTGGGGATTATATTACGGCTTTATTATCTCGATTGAAAAAGCTGGATTCGAGAAAATATTAAATAAGCTATGGAAGCCGCTGCAACATGCATATGTACTAATCATCGTTATGATCGGTTGGGTCTTCTTCCGAGCTGATAACTTCGCATACTCGTTCCAATATTTAAAAGCGATGTTTGGCATAGAGAGACAATCTTTCATCGATGACAACACCATGCTATATATACATGAATACATTATCATATTTATCATTGCCTTTATCGCAGCGACACCAATTTTGAAACGTGTTAAAAACATATTAGAACTTGCACCCAAAACGTATATATTCACGATGCAAGTTGTACGTCCTATATTATTACTAACATTATTTATGGTTTCGATTATGTATTTAATTAATTCGACGTATAATCCATTTATTTACTTCAGGTTTTAACTTATCCCGCTATTTTCCGGGCAGTAAGACCCCCACCTCAAAATTCAGCGAAAGCAAAGAAGTTAGGTGGGGGGCGGGCTGCCTGTAAAAGCCCGATTGGTTAAGGCTGATAATCAGCGGGGATGAACAAAAACCCCCCCACTAATTAAAGTTTCACTTTATGTAGGAAGGAAAAGTTATTATGAAAAAATTGGGGAACATCGTCCTATTTATCGGTTTTCTCACCATTATCTTTTCATTTGGCATATTATCGCTTCTCAAAACTGACCGAGCAGTTTCGCCCGTTGAAAATCGTCCGCTCGCTCAAAAACCAGCTCTTACAAAAGAAGCTGCCTTAAATGGTAGTTTCTTTAAAGACTTTGAGACATATACAAACGATCAATTAATCGGAAGAGATGATCTCATAAAAAATTATACACTTACCCAAATTAAAATGGGCAAGTCTCTCATTAACGATATTATTCTAACAGATGATAAATGGCTTCTAAAAAACCCTGCTTGGGCTACAAAATATAATGAGATTGACCAAGCTATGCCAGCTGTAAACGACTTATCTCAGTTTTTAAAAGAACAAAATATTGAGTTTTACTTTGCTTTACCACCGTCCAAAACGAATGCTTTATCATTTAAATTACCTTCTCATATTCACACATATGCACAGGAAAATTTAAATTACTTTCTAAATAAACTTCCTGCAGACGTAAAGCCAATTAAACTCATGGATTATTTTAAGAAAAACTATACAAATGAAGAAATACAAAGTATGTACTTTAAAACAGACCATCACTGGAATATGGATGGTGCCTTCTTAGGCTATCAATATATAATGAACACAATCGCGCAACAATCTTCTATATATAAAGGAAAAGAAATAAAAAAAGAAGATTACACTCGTACGTGTGATCCAAATAAACATCTAGTCGGAAGCTTTAACAACCAGCTTTACCAACTGATCGATGCGACTGGAGAAAAACTATGCTACTACACACCGAAAGACGGTTTCAACTTTACGAGCGTAGCTGCAAAAGATGTAAATGACACAGTATATCGCACATTAGATGAACTATACGGCGTAGAAAAACAAAAAGACACCATATCATACGCAGGCTATTACACAAACGACTATCCAGAAATCGTTATCGAAAACAACAATGCACCAAATGATGTACGAGCTTTAGTCCTAAAAGACTCATTCGCAAACGCAATCGTGCCTCACTTAGCACAAAGCTTCAAACACACATCTATCCTCGACCTTCGTCACTATCACGAAAAGGATGTATATCAATACATTAAAGACAACAATATTAACATGGTATTGTTTGTGTATAGTGATTCGAACTTGAGCGGTGAGATGTTTAAGTTTAAACAATAAAAAAAGCCTCTTGTAATTTTTTACAAGAGGCTTCTTTATATTATTTCCGCTATTTGCCGTCAGTAACAACTTAAACCATTATAGATTACGACATTGTTATTATTTCACTTGTCCCTTCTCTTTTTTAATCACTACCTTCAAATACAAAAAGGAGAAAGAGATAGGAAATTTCCCTCTATCTCTTTTTATTTAATGACAACGTACTAAATAAAAAGAGGAATGGCCTCTAATCCTAAGATTCCATTCCTCTTTTTATAGACTCTTTTGCATGTAAGTCATTAATAATATATTTGGACGCTATGGAAATTTGCTCTCGCAATTCCTCTACTCTTTGTCCTAACGTTTCCTGTACATATTCTGTCTGCTCTAATTGCTTAATCGCCATACTGTGTAATGTTTCTGTCGTCCAGCCTCCATCCACATTCCCAATAATCGGCTGATTTACTTGTTGTAAAAACGAATCAATCTTCGGATCATATGAAATTCCAATCATAGGCGTGTTTGCAACTGCCGATAATATAAGAGCATGTAGTCTCATCCCTATTAAAAGAGAGCACTCTGATAAAATAGAGATTTTCTCGTGAATATCCATTTTATAAGGGAGCATGTGCGCTTCTTCTCCCATCAAATTAATGATATCCCTTGATGCATTTTGATCAAATGGTCCATGCATCGGTACAAATAAAATATGGTATCCCTCTTGCTTAAGCTTTTTAAGCGTATCTGCTAACTTCTTCATATAATCTTCTTTTGCATCCCAGTACCTTACACTAACCGCAACGACTTTTCCTTGCAGCGAATGTTTTTGAAGCCAATCGGATTTCTTTTCTTCTGGCTGACAAGCTAATACTGGATCTGGAACAAGTTCAATGTCTTTCTTAATACCAATTTCTTTTAAGTACAAAAAAGAGTCTTCATCACGTACTGATATATATTCAGCCTTTGATACATGCCATTTCACTAATAAACGATTTTGCTTCTTCGTAATAGGTCCGATTCCTTGGGCGTAAATATAATACGGCTTTTTCAAAAAACGAGCAAGCCGCATAATACCTGTATAATATAGAATACTCTTAATACTCGTCTTATCTTGTAAGAGACTTCCGCCTCCGCTAATTAAACCATTACTTCTCTTTATTTCTCGGTAAATCGCTCTTATATCCCAGCGGTTTACTGCTTCTACACCGTACATTTTCCTTGTATAGTTGGGGTCATTTGAAAGTACAACAAGCTCAAGAGTAGGATCCTCTTCATGTAGCGCTTTAATAATTGATTGCAAAATTGCTTCGTCCCCAACATTATAAAAACCATAATATCCTGATAAAACTAACCGCACTCTTAATCTCCTCCAACATTTCGCAATCAACTCTTTTTGTAATTAAACAAATTGTTATCCATTCCTTTCCGAGAAAGGCTTGATAACTTCAAATTGATTTCTTTCACAAACATCTAACAAGTCATACCTATTTATAATATTGTTCATTTTCTATAATAAACGATTTTATTTACGTAAAAATGGAATTTGTTCTTTCGATATCCAGTTTAGTTTAAGTGCACATATGCCATATAACACTGAAGCTACACTTAGCGCTACAGCACTATATATCATTGCTAAAATCCTGGAATCTGTCACATTGATTAATGTGGACACAAAGTATAATACTATACCTAAAATACTAGATACTCCAATCACAGCTAAAAATTTCCCTATAGCTATTGAATAGGAAAGATCTTTTCTAATATAAATATGATTTGCGATACAAATCATTATATAAATAATTAGAGTACTATACGCTGCTCCATTTATACCGAATTGGTTTACTAGCGCTATATTTAATATAATTTTCACGAAACTTGCACCGATGACAATCCATGCTGCTCGCATCGAACGATTAATCCCTTGCAAGATTCCTATTGATAATACCATAAGTGATGTGAAATACGAGCTACCAATTAAAATAGCTAACATGCCACTTCCTTTTGTATCTGTAAATAATGCAACATTAAGCGGTACTGCAAGCGCCATAAGCCATATCGTTATCGGCATTGTTAAAACGTGCGCAAATTCATTTGTACGTTTTACCGTCAGTTTAGCTAAAGCTATATCTTTTTTTGTTAAAGCAGCTGTTAATAATGGAATTAGCGGAAATACTATCGCACTTGCAAATACAACAATTAATTGCGTAAATGCAAAACCACGGCTATATATACCAAATTGTTCCTGAATCGTTGTAGAAGATTCATGTAATACATGTGGAATTGTTACAGAATCAACTAAATTTAAAACAGGCATCGATAACGCTCCAATTGCAATTGGAATTGAAACGCGGAGTATGTTTTTTGCGTTTGTCTTAAAATCTTGTAATGAATATGTTTCGCTCTTATAGCGATACGTGCTTTTTACATATTTCATTCGCAAATATATGAGTGACGTAATAACACCAAAACAAGAACCGATCATCGCTCCGCCTGTTATGATATCACTACCTTTATTCCAATATACAAATATATAAGCAATTGTTAGCATAAAGAATACGCGAATCAACTGTTCAATTACTTGCGATACACCAGTAGGTATCATATCTCCAAACCCTTGGAAATATCCACGATACACTGCCATATATGGTGCAATTAATAAAGCAAACGAAGTAACAATTAATGCTAGCCTCGTCTCTTGCCCACCAAGCATATTTGCAATGCTACTCGATCCAATGATAATAATTAAAAATCCGAGCACCCCAAATATAACACCGATAATAGATGCTGACGTAAACAATTTAGCTATTCCGTCACGATCATTCTTTTCATGAAGATCAGCTATTAACTGGGATATTGCTAGCGGAACCCCCGCTACTGATAAAGTTAAGGCTATCATATATACAGGAAAAACGAGACGAAAAATCCCAAGCACTTCATCTCCCGCTATATTTTGCAATGGAATTTGAAAAAAACTCCCCACCACTTTCGATAGGAACGTTGTAATGGTTAAAATTGCAGCGCCTTTTACAAACTTTTTATTCATCTTCTATCTCTTTTCTTTCAAATATGATCTAAATAAATATCAAGTCAGTATTCTTGCTTAATCTAGAGAAACTTCACTCTATTTCATTTAGTTATCATACCAAATTTCTTATATATTGAATACTCTCGTTCCAAATATAATATGTACAAAATAAGATTATTTCCATCCTGTTTTCCCTTTAATTTACTACTTTTACTTATTCAAGATAAACCTGTAATATAATGTAGCTCTTGTCAGTAAGAGGAGGGTTTACAACATGCTAAATTTAGTAAAAAATTATCAAATTTTCCTTTCTTTAGAAAACGAGATACTAAAGCGCTTTGCATACGAAGAAGTTGAGAAAGTCGAAAAATCAGACGAAATAGGGCTTATTCAACCATCTTAAGTTTATGATTTCGTTAACCGTACACAATTAATTTGTGAAGGTAGCCATTTCTCAACGCGTGAATATAATTTGAAGTTAGATGGTGTAATTGATGCTCAACGGATTTACAACATCCAGATATAAGAGTTTCTCACATAAACAACACATATCCAAATAAAAAGAGCCCTCACATTTTACAATACAGTTCATGTGAAGGTTCCTATTCCTATATTGTCTCAGCTTTCAAAAACTGCAGTTTCTCTTTTTGCTCATCATTCGCCATCATTACTATCGTCTTTTCAACATGCGGATGTACATGTTCAAGTGTCACACGCACTCCTGCTTTATCCGATTGCTCAACAAAGTTTAATAACGCCATAGCTCCTGATACATCCATATAACGTACATCTTTCATACGCAAACTAACTGGTGACTTCACATCTTGTAAAGAAGCAAAAATACGATCTACTGATAGAAATGAAAGTGGTCCCTGAATCGTATACGTCGCTTCTTTTTCTTTTATAATAGAAGCTTTACGTTCTTTACACTTCACCATGTATATAATGAAGGAAAGAATAATGCCAAACGCAACAGCAACCATTAAATCGAATTTCACTGTCACAACCATCGTCACGAACATAACAATCACATCACCTCTTGGTGCTACATGTGCTTTCTTCATGCTTTCCCAATCAAACATCCCTATGCCAGTTAAAATTAAAATACCTGATAATACAGCAAGCGGAATATATTGTACCACTGAACCGAGTCCCATAATGAAAATAAATAATATGACACTATGCATACAAGCCGACAGTGCCGTCTTCCCCCCGCTTCTTATATTGACGATAGATCTAACAGTTGCACCTGCTCCTGCTAATCCACCGAACAAACCACTCGCAATATTGCCAATACCTTGTCCGATTAACTCTTTATTACTTTTATGACGTGTCCCCGTCACATTATCCATTACGACAGACGTTAATAACGAGTCAATTGATCCTAGTAAAGCAATACTAAGTGCTGGTAATACAAGTGCTAACATGCCATTTGCGTCTAAATTCGGTACGTGAAGAGATGGCATCGCCTCTGGAATTGCACCTATTTTTTCAATCATCTTATTTAAAGAAAGAGTTCCTACAACTGGTAAGTTGACCGTAATTCCTTGTAGCATAGAAGAAAATAACGGCAACGTTACTGTAACACCTACTAATGCTACTAAACTTGATGGAATGGCCTTAATCCATTTTCCAGAAACAATCATTACAATGATCGTTAATAACACAAGCAGAAAGCTATTTTGTACGTGCTTCATTTCACCTAAAATAATAATCAGTGCAATCCCATTCATAAACCCTGAAACAACAGGATACGGAATGTAACGAACGTAAGAGCCGAGCTTACATACACCAAATAAAATTTGAAATAACCCCGCCATCATAAATGCAATAAAACTTGCTTCTAATCCGTGAGTTGCAATAACGCCTGTTGCAATAACTGTAATCGGCCCAGTAGGACCCGTTACTTGCCCCGGTGTACCGCCAAATAACGCCGCAAACAAACCTGCAAAAATTGCACCATACAATCCGACCAGTGCTCCCTCAGACGTTCCCGTTGCAGCAATACCAAATGCAATCGCTAGCGGCAAGGCAACAATCGCAACAGTAAACCCTGCTAAACATTCCTTTGCTATTTTTTGAAACATATAAATAACCACCTTCTTATAAAGTCCATGTTCCATTGTACATCTAAAACAAATCATTCGTTAGCGTATTTCTAAAAAACTCTTTACAGTCTCGTGAAGTAAACGTCTACATTTACAAATAGCCTTCCAAAGTCAAACTAAAAAACAGCAATATGACGAATCTACCTTTGGAAACAAACTTGACTATGCTATAATGAACAAATTAAATCTTTTACTATATACTTGGAGGCACTATGCTAACTTTTGAAGAAAAATTATCAATTATTGAATCTTTCCCGGAATTAGAAAGAAAGAACGTATCATTAAAACGCGTAAACTTTCACTTTGAAGAAAGTCGTTTAGATAAAAAGAACGTTGTATATCATTTACACCCAAACGGAAACGGATTTGTATATGCATACTTCATTAAAGGTTATAAAACAGATGCTAAAGGTATGATTAACATCCGTGAGTTTTCAGAAGAAGAACTGCGTTCATTAATTGAAAAAGTAATTGAACGTCTATCACAGGAGCCAGAGGAAATTATAGCACCAATGGAACCTGCTGCCGAAGAGGAATGGCGTAACGAAGACGGTCATATCCTAACTCTTATTCAAGAGGATGACATGTGGAATGTTTACGCTGGCGTAAACTTAGACGGTACATTCAACTCTTATCCAGAAGCTGCGGAATACCTTGATGAAGAAGGATTTTCACGTAAATAATACGATCCAATGAGGCCGTCCCAATTTTTTGGGATGGTCTCTCTTATTAATAAGTAGGCTATCGTTATCTTATTTTGCAGTTAAGTCGATGTATTTAGGGTTAGGCTTTAGGGATCGTCCCATCCCTAAATTTATGGCATCAAAACTTCTTATTCTCACTATCCCCTATAAAAATCTGAATTTGACAACTATACGTATCCGCATTAAAAATATCACTAACTAACTCCACTTCAATAAAACTCTCTACTTCTATATTATTTTCTTTTATGTATTTAATTATGGTATTTCGACGTTCTTCCTCATTTTCTTTACTATACGCTAATGTTATATGTTTCCCGCCCCGTAATACTTTTATATTTTGCATCTCTTCCATATGTACATCATCTCGTACTTTATTAAAAACATACTTCGGTTCTACATCCCAATTTCCATTTACATTGTAGAGAATTCCCATCTCCATTGCCATTTTCTCTTCATAATCTTGCACGATTTTCTCTAAATCGGAATAATACAGTAATTCCTGTAAACTCCCTACTTCTTTACAAGGCGCCACAATGACATAACGCTGTTCAAAGAACTGAATACACACTTCATCACTTTTTAATATTTCCTGTGAACTCCCTACTTTCTCATTTAATCCATCAATCGTTTCAATTACCTCTTTCATTTTCTTTATATGCTCTTCCGCTTCTTCTCTCTTCAATTGTAAAAATTGCAGCAATTTATTCATATCACATTCCTTAAAAATCTCTTGAAGTTCTACTATACTGGTATTCAACTCTCTACAGCTTTTTATAATATCAATGTGAATGAATTGATCTATAGAATAATATCTATATCCTGTTGATTCATCAACATGTTTTGGAATAAGAATCCCCATCTTATGATAGTACCTTAACGCTTTTATCGTAATATCCTTTATTTTTGCAACTTCTCCAATAGAAAATAATGTTTTCACCTGAATCTCTTCCTTTTTATTTTTTCGCATGTAACTATTGACTCTCCCCTTAGAGGAGACCTTACTATTTATAATAAGTCATTTACATTAATAAAGGGAGTATACAATTATGAACACAGTAAAATATAGAAATCTTGTCAAAGAAGACTATGAGCCTATAAAACATTTAATTGGTGAGGCATTTGGATTTAATGAATTCATTACAGATAAAAAATTTTTAAATTCAATATTAAACTTCTACCTACACAGTTGCATTTTAGGAAGCTCCTTTAGTAAGGTAGCTGAAAAAGATAATAAAATTATCGGTGTCATTTTAGGCGATTCCGAAAAAGATAAAAACCGTTTAAAGAGATTCCATAATAATGTTAGCTTTGCCTTTAACACGCTGAAACTATTCATGACGAATAAAGAGAATAGAGAGTTTTTAAAAGCATTTATAAAAGTTCAAAAAACATATAAAGAACTAATTCAAGGAAAAGAAGATCATTTTCAAGGCTGTATACAATTATTCATCGTATCCGAGGAATCTAGAGGTCTTGGAGTTGGGAAATCTTTATTAAATCACTTATTCCAATACATGACAAAAGAAGAAGTGACATCTTTATATTTATATACAGATAATGAATGCAACTATGAATTTTATGACAGACAAAACTTCCAACGTATACAAGAAAAAGCAGTTAATTTTGGACCAAAAGAAGAAGATTTCAACGTATTTTTGTACCGCTATAACTTTAACTAATAGTAACATTTACACTTCAATGCTCTTTGCTAATTAGCAAAGAGCTATATTAAGTATGATATCACTCGCGAGTGGTTGTCAAAAAATCATACTAGCTTAAATCCTCCAGCCAAACTCTTCTACTACTATTGTTTCAGTTCGATTAGCGTGAAAAAGAGGAAGATGTGTAACAACTTCAATTTAAAAAGGAGCGCACAACATGGAATGGATTCACGAATTATTTCAGCAATATGGGTATTATGTAGTACTTATTGGATTACTTTTAGAATATATTGCTCTTCCGTTTCCAGGAGAGCCAACATTAGCCTATGCAGGATTTTTATCACATCAAGGTGATTTAAGTTTACCAATTTTAATTATTTTATCCTTTATTGGGACAAGTGTAGGTATGACATTCCAATACTTTTTAGGAAATAAACTTGGCATGCCTTTCATTCAGAAATACGGGAAATATGTATTTTTAACAGAACGAAAAATTAATTTAACGAAAATGTGGTTTGATAAATACGGATATTTTCTAATCTTTATCGCCTTTTTCATTCCAGGCGTCCGCCACTTTACTGGATACTTTGCAGGAATTATCAACTTACCGTTTCGCCGCTTTGCGATGACAATTTATTCAGGTGCCCTATTTTGGGTATCCTTCTTCTTAATCGGTGGTTACTGGTTAGGGGAAAACTTAGAAGATATATTCATCGTACTTGAACAACACATTTGGAAAATTATCTTCGGTATTATTATCATTACGCTAATCACTCGATTTCGCAAAAAAATAAAGCATGTGTTTATAAAAAATCTAAATTAAACGCGCAGCATGTTATTAAAACCTTTCAGCAATACGTTTTATCCAAATTAGCTGCGTACAAAAATAATAAAAAGCGGAGACACATAGTCTCCGCTTTTCCACATACATTTTGTTTCCAAACTAACTCTCACCATTAATTTTTTTTGCGTCTAAACAATCTCGATCCTAAAATTAATGCAAACATACCTGCAATAATAGAAGTAGATTCAGTTGATGCTCCTCCTGTTTGAGGAAGTACTTTTGATCGCTTATTATTTTCTTTACTAGATGGTACCTCAGATTTATTTTGTACATCTTGTTTATTTTGTACTTCCGGTTTCTCTTTTACTTCTGGTTTTTCTAACACATTCGGTTCTTCTGTTACCTTTGGTTCTTCCGGTTTTAATGGCTCTTCCATTTCTTCTGTTGTTTCTTCTTTATTTTCTTCTTCAATCGGTGTTACCAAGATTTCCGGTTTCTCTGTTACCTCTGGTTTCTCAAGAACATTCGGTTCTTCTGTCACCTTTGGTTCTTCCGGTTTTACTGGTTCTTCCATCTCTTCTGTTGTTTCTTCTTTATTTTGCTCTTCTTCTGGTGTTACCAAAATCTCCGGCTTTTCTGTTACCTCTGGTTTCTCTAACACATTTGGTTCTTCTGTCACCTTTGGTTCTTCCGGTTTTACTGGCTCTTCCATTTCTTCTGTTGTTTCTTCTTTATTTTCTTCTTCAATCGGTGTTACCAAGATTTCCGGTTTCTCTGTTACCTCTGGCTTCTCTAACACATTTGGTTCTTCTGTCACCTTTGGTTCTTCCGGTTTCGATGGCTCTTCCATTTCTTCTATTGTTTCTTCTTCAATTGGTGTTACCTCTACTTGCGGTTTTTCTGTTACTTCTGGTTTCTCAAGCACATTCGGCTCTTCTGTTACCTTTGGCGATTCCGGTTTTAATGTTTCTTCCATTTCTTCTGTTGTTTCTTCTTTATTTTCTTCTTCAATCGGTGTTACCAAGATCTCCGGTTTCTCTGTTACTTCTGGTTTCTCAAGAACATTCGGTTCTTCTGTCACCTTTGGTTCTTCCGGTTTTACTGGTTCTTCCATCTCTTCTGTTGTTTCTTCTTTATTTTGCTCTTCTTCTGATGTTACCAAAATCTCCGGCTTTTCTGTTACCTCTGGTTTCTCTAACACATTTGGTTCTTCTGTCACCTTTGGTTCTTCCGGTTTTACTGGCTCTTCCATTTCTTCTGTTGTTTCTTCTTTATTTTCTTCTTCAATCGGTGTTACCAAGATTTCCGGTTTCTCTGTTACCTCTGGTTTCTCTAACACATTCGGTTCTTCTGTCACCTTTGGTTCTTCCGGCTTTACTGGCTCTTCCATTTCTTCTGTTGTTTCTTCTTTATTTTCTTCTTCAATCGGTGTTACCAAAATTTCTGGTTTCTCTGTTACCTCTGGTTTCTCTAACACATTTGGTTCTTCTGTCACCTTTGGTGTTTCCGGTTTTACTGGCTCTTCCATTTCTTCTGTTGTTTCTTCTTTATTTTCTTCTTCAATCGGTGTTACCAAAATTTCCGGTTTCTCTGTTAC
>NZ_JBIYCT010000004.1:0-447546 GCF_044907945.1 Bacillus sp. RC240
GTCTTCAAACGAAAAACACCTCCATTGAATTTGCATACTTAGTATGCGAATTCAGGAGGTGTTTTTTTCATGTACCACTATTCGGGTTCACTTCATTTTAACGTAAGGGTTTTATTTTTCATGTGCTAATTTCTTGCAATATGTGTTCAATTAATTTATGTAGCCGAACGCTGAGCAGAATACGTATTAGTGTACTAAACTCGAGATAGTTGTTGTAATAAAAGGAAAAGTTTCCATACAAAGTGTTGACATCTATTTTAAATAAGAGTAACATTTTCTATGTAATTATAATAAGTCTCTGTTAGGTGAGGCTCCTGTATAGAGAAATGCTACTGCCCAAAAATGTCGAGAGACGCCAATGGGTCAACAGGAATGATCGAATTAAGGTTTTTCTTAACGTAGCTGGTAATGAACCTATGCTATACAGTGCTAAAACTCGGCGAGGGAGAGGTCCGTAGATTTCTAATTGTATTATATTAGGAATCGCTTATTTGTGTATGCAATGACCTTTGCTCTCTTATGAGTAAGGGTCTTTTTTGTTAGCAAGCTATGAGTAATTTCATAGTATAGATTATAACTAAAAAATTAAAGAGGAGGTGAGGAGCATGTCAAATTCTGACTCGGTTCCGTTACCCATATACTTCAAATCAAAAATATATGATGTAGGCAGGAAACGACTTGTTCCTCCCTCTATATTTATCGTAATGTAGCGTTTATTCGAGTATTTAAGCGTTAGACACTTTCACGGTAAAGTGGATAAATTGAGAAACAAAGTGTTTCTTCCTATGTTGTAAAGGAGGAGACGATAATATGTTATATGTAAATAAAAGTGTGGGTAACACTTCGTATAAATTAAGTAAAAAAGCAATGAAAGAACAAACAATGCTTCAAAAAAATAAAGATTTATTAATTGAAATCGCAACAAGAGATGTAAAATCTGTATTTGCGTATTTTAAAACAACAAGAGACGGACTATCTATGAAAGAGGCACAAAAGCGTATTCAAGTATACGGTCGAAATGAATTAACTTCAAAAAGAGCGCGTATTGCGGAAGTAATGATGAAGCTAAGTGGAATGATCCCAGGTCTTTCAAAACAAAATATGGGTGATGAATTACAATGTGAAACAGTTACTGTTTCTAGAGTAGAAGCCTCTAGCGTAACAGGGCTAAACAGTGAACTGAAAATGATGAAATTACCAATACAAGAGCTTGTACCTGGAGATATGATTTTTCTTTCAGAGGGCGATACAGTGCCGGCAGATGTACGTATTATTTATGCAAATGATTTATTAGTAAATGAATCTATGCTGACAGGAAATGATGCTAGTATTGAGAAATTTGAAAGTTGCTATCATCTTGAACGTAAACGATTTATTCCATTAAAACGGATGAAAGACTATAATCCACTTGAACTTGAAAATGTATGTTTCAAAGGTACGTATATTGTTGACGGAAATGCAAAGGCTGTAGTTGTTTCGACAGGTAAAAATACGTATTCAGGAATACTTCATACTTGCTGTGGTAGAATGTCTTAATGTGTTAATGATGCTAAATATACAAAAACAATGTATAATAGACAAAGTTGAACAAAAACGTAGAATGGTAATCTATATATAACCTTACGTGATAACGTGAGGTTATTATTTTTTGTTAGTAGGAGAGGAATTATGAAAAAAGTATTATTAGTTGATGGTATGGCACTATTATTTCGTGCTTTTTACGCAACAAGTGTATATGGACAATTTATGAAACGACAAGATGGTACCCCGACGAATGGGATTCATGGTTATATGAAGCATTTATTAACAGCAACACAAGCAATCGAACCAACGCACATTGTAACGTGCTGGGATATGGGAAGTACGACATTTAGAACGGAATCTTTCTCGAATTATAAAGCAAATCGTGCAGCACCGCCGGAAGAATTAATTCCGCAATTTGATTTAGTGCAAGAAATGACTGCGAAATTATCTATGCCTGTAATCGGTATGAAAGGTTATGAAGCGGATGATTGTATCGGTACGCTTGCAAAACAATATTGCAATGAAGCGGAAGTTTATATTTTGACAGGTGATACAGATTTACTTCAACTTGTTGATACGAATGTTACAGTTATGCTTCTTCGTAAAGGAATTGGAAATTACGAGTATTACACACCGGAAAAAATCATGGAAGATAAAGGTGTAGAACCTTGGCAAATTGTTCATGCGAAAGCTTTCATGGGAGATACAAGTGATAATTATCCGGGTGTAAAAGGTATTGGTGAAAAAACAGCGTATAAGCTTATTCAAGAATACGGGACAGTATCGGCAGTGCTAGAAAATATAGCATCATTAACGAAAGCGCAGCGCACAAAAATTGAAAGTGATTTAGAGAATTTAAATATCTCTTTACAATTAGCGCAAATTCATTGTGAAGTTCCAATTTCATGCTCGTTAGAAGAAGGGTTACACACAATGGACGAAGAAAAACTACGCTTTGTTTGTAACGAAATGAATTGGGGAAGACCTGAAATATTAATTAATATGCTTTAAAGAGCATGGAAAGGTTGATCAAATATATTTTTGATTAACCTTTCTTTTTTTGTTCACAAAGTTGTCAGAAAATAAACGGAATTTTCATATGAAGTTCAAATGGAATTCACAACAATCAACTATTATAAGGACACACAGATAAATCCTTATCCCGCATTAACGGGAGATAGGACTTCTATCTCAGTATTATAGCTGAATAAAGAGTGATGATGGAAGAGTAACTCCCTGTAAAAGCCCGATTGATGTAGGCTAATAATTAGTGAGGGTAAATCCTCTCATTGATTAAAGTTTCAAGTTATCTTTTATATAAACCATCCCCCAAGGAGGAAAATAAACATGCGAAAAAAAGTGAGAAAATCCTTTAAACAATTATTAATAGAAAATAAACAATCCCTACTAACTAATAAAGAGAATATGAAAGAAATTGAAGAACGGATTGAGAAACGACATGTAGCATATAGTGCTGCTAGCAATTGATAATTTTGTTTATGAAAAAAGCTTGTAGTTTGGATATTATCCGAACTACAAGCTTTTTCTTTTTTGATTAACGCCACCAAATCCAAGTCCAAAAGTAATTTCGTATATTTCGAGGAGTAATGCGTATGAAACGTTCACCGTCAAAGAAACAATTTAAATTTGGAAGTGTTTCATCTGGATTTTCTGGAATAAAGGTGACGATGTTTTCGTTACTTGTAATGGTTACTGTGATTGGTGGATCGGTAGGAGAGACTTGAAGTTGTAAAGAAACGTTTGCCGTGTTTTTAAATTCATTATTAATAGGTGGACTTATCACTTGTACTGTGAATAACACGATAATTGTTTCGTTCGGTTCCAAATTAGTAGCGACTAGGAAACCGATATTCGGATTCGCTAGTGGAGAGCGTTCCCCATTAATGAAGACCGTACCGTTCATAAATTGTAAACCTGCTGGAATGGTGTCTTGTAATGAAATATTTGAAAGTGAAATCTCGGAAGTATTCGTAATACGCACTGTATAATCAAAATATTGGTTTAAATAAGCAGAGCTGACGGAAGCATTTTTTATCACTGCTGCCGTTATAAATTGAACTGGTATACGAACAATATTCGAATTAACAATGAAAATAATAATTGGATCCTGTGGTGTCAATTGGAAAGCAGCTGTAACTGTTGCGGAATTGATAATTGTACTGTTTGAAGGGATAGAAGTTACGAGAACTTTAAATGTTATAGTTGCTACTCCATCTGCCGATAAGGAACCAATGTTAATACCAGTGTCTGGTCGAATATTTGGAACCGAAGTACCGTTAATTGTTACACTGTTTTCTATAAATGTTGTACCAGCTGGAATCATATCTAAAACGGAAGTACTTACTGTAGGAATTGGGGAATGATTAAATATCTCTAATGTGAATGTAATAATATCTCCTATAACGACAGAAGATTTGTCAGCGTTTTTCTCAATGCGCACCATTGGATCAACGATCGTTGTTGTAACGGTATTTGTTTGCTTTGTAATTGTAATAGGTGGTTCGGTTGGATCGACGATAAACGTATAGGAGATAGTAGCATCGTTATTGATAGCAGATTGAAGAGTCAAAGAAGATATTGTTACTTGGAACGTAACGACAACAGATTCATTAGGAGCAAGGTTTCCTAATGTAATACCGTTTTCGGGATTCGCATTAGGTTGATTGATTCCGTTAATCGTAACACTACCAGTAACGAAGGTTGTATCTACTGGTACAGTGTCTACAATAAGAAAATCGTCAATAGTCACATTGCCACTATTAGTAATAGTAATTGTATACGTTAAAGTTTGACTAGGTAATGCATTCGTGGCATTAACAGATTTTATGGCAACGACATTATCATTTTGGACAGTTGTTGTCACAGTATTTGTTGTAGTCGTATTTGTAACAGGTAAGTTATTTGGATTGACTATATAGTTAAATGTAGTAATTGCTTTGTTGTTGAGCTCATTTGGTGTTGGAATAGAAGTTACAGTTACTTGGAATGAAGCGATAGTATTTCCACCTACAATTATAGTGCCAATTGGTATGCCGCTTACTGGATTAACTCCCGGAAGAGTTTCTCCGTTGACAATGACGCTATTTTCTATAAACGTAGTACCTTGAGGAATAATATCTTGAATGATTACATCATTTGCTGCAACATTACCAGTTTCATTTAATGTAATCGTATACGTTAACGTATCACCAACCGTTGCAAATGCAAGGTCAACAGCTTTATTAATATTCAAATTCGCATGATTAATTTCTGTTACAGCAGCTGATGAAATAATAGTTTCGGTAATAGGTGGTTGGTCTGGTACCGTGTATTCATATTCAATTGCACTCGTGTTAGAGATTGGATTTGTTTGCGGAATCGAAATAACCCGGACTTGGAATAGAATAGTTGCTGTCGTATTAGGCGGAATGTTATCAATTGGTATACCGCTAAGTGGATTGTCATTTTGCCGAGCGTTGCCATTTACAATAACGCTATTCTCTATAAAGCTCGTATTTGCTGGGATGATATCTGTAACGATAATGTTTTCCACTTGTATATTTCCGTTATTTATGATGGAAATTGTATAAGGGATAATAGTTTGTAGGTCAGCGTATTGGATTGGCGTTGTTTTTGTCGCAATTACATTAGCAGAAATAACTTCAGTGAAGGTAATATTACTAGTCGATATTTGTTCTTCCCCGTTTATTGTATAGCGGGAAGCTGATTGATTTTGAACATGGCCGCTAGCTGGAAGAGCTACGACGGTAACAGAAAATGTGACTGGGATAGAAATGTCAGGAGCAATCGTTCCTACAAGTATACCGGTACTTGGATTGGCGTTAAGCTGCGGAATGTTATTTACTAAAACGCTACCGTCTATAAAGGTTGTTCCATCAGGAATATTGTCTGTAAATACAACAGCAGTAGCATCCGTATTCCCTGTATTCGTTAAAGTTGTTGTATAAGTTAAAATGTCACCAATCGTTACAGAAGTTAAATCAACAGTTTTCAGTGAAACGATATCAGCGTCATTAATTTGAACGAAAGTAGTATTGGAAGTAGTAGATTTTTGAATTGGTGCAAAGTCAGGATTGAAAATAAAGTCGTAGACGATGTTTGCAGTATTAGGTGCTGGATTTACAGCAGGTAAATTCGTAACGGAAACTTGGAATGTTATTGTTGTCGATTGACCTGACGCGATATTAGCAATGGGAAAGCCGATATTCGGATCTGCTGCAGGAAGTACAGTATTGTTAACTATTACACTTCCCGGAATAAATACTGTTCCATCTTCTATAGTATCTGTAAAAAAGATGGAGTTAGCTGTAGTGGATCCGTTATTTTGGATTAATACTGTATATTCAATGATTTCATCAATATTAGCTAATACTTTATTAGCGGATTTTGTAGCGATAAGAATAGCGTCAATAAATTGTATATTTGTACTATTGGAAGAGGTCGTTTCTGAAATTGGTGGTGAGCTTGGATCCGGTTGATATTCATAGTGAATGACAGCGATATTATTAATGTTATTTTGAGAAGGTATAGAGACTACATTTACTTGGAACGTAACAATAATCGTATTATTTGGAAGGATAATATCAAGGGTGATTCCGGTAATTGGATTTTCGTTAGGTCTTGGTATGCCATCTACAAGGATGCTATTTGGAACGAATGTGGTGCCAGCTGCAATTGCGTCAATTAGGAGAGTATTTGTAATAGGTACTGTACCAGCGTTTGTAACTGCGACTGTATATGTGATGATTTGACCGATGCGTGTAATGGATCTATTGGCGGATTTAATTGCACTAACATTTGCCGTCCGCACTACCGTGTTTACTGCATTTGATAACGATCTACGCTGAATAATCGGAGAGCTAGGGTCAATTTGGTATTCGTACGAAGTGTCTGAAATATTAATGACTGTATTGCCGGACGGTATATTTGTAAGTTGTACTTGGAATGAAATAGTGACTGTTTCATTTGGTTGTATCGTGCCGAGAGTTACTCCGTTTTCAGGATTCGCGCCAGGCTGAATCACATTATTTATTGATAAGCTATCTTCAATGAATATAGTACCTTCTGGAATGTTATCAATAAACACGGTATTGTTAGCTGGAATGGTTCCTATATTTTGTAGTGTATTTGTGTAGGTAATAATTTGCCCAATTGATACGAAAGTTACATCAGCGCTTTTAACAGAAATAATATTTGCATTTTGAAGTGATGTTGTAACAATGTTAGAGTTTGCAGAGCGATTCACCGGTGGAGCTGTAGGAATACTTACATATTGGTAATTTGCAGAAGATTGATTTACAATTTCGGTTTCAGTAGGTGGATTGTTTGTTTGCACTTGAAATAGTATCGTTTTTGAACTATTTGCTGGAATCGTTCCAATCGGTATTCCGTTTTCTGGATTTACACCTGGCTGCAGGACACCGTTAATTGTGACACTATCGGGAACGAATGTAGTCCCAGCTGGAATAGAATCTGTAAAAATAATATTTATTGCGTCAACATTGCCGATATTTTTCACTTCAGAAATATAAAGTATAGTTCCGCCAATATCTACAGTTATTGGATTGGACGTTTTTGTAATTGTCAATTGTGCTTGCACAAAATTTGTAATGACAATATTACTTGTAGATGTTTCAGTAATAGGCGGCTGGCTTGGATCTGGTTGAATTGTATATGTTGTATTGGATTGATTTGTAATAGAATCTTGCGAGAATGAATTATTAATAAGAATTTGAAACGAAATAAGGTGAGTAGCGTTTGCTGCAAGGTTAGGCAAAGTAACACCTACGTTTGGATTGGCACCAGGTATAGCTGTTCCGTTAAGTGTAAAACTATTTTCTACGAATGTAGTCCCATTTGGAGTAGAATCTAAAAATGAGAGATTAGTTGCTGAGATATTTCCGTTATTTTCTAATGTTATCGTGTAGGTCAAAATATCGCTAGTTGTTGCTTGTTGTGCATTGACTGCTTTTAAAGAAATGATAGTCGCATCTGAAATTTGTGTGGATGCTGGATTAGAAGTAATTGTACGAGAGATGATAGGAGAGGTTGGATCGGCGATAAAAGTATAGTCAATACGGGCTGTATTAGAAATTGGATTCACGCTTGGAATGGATTGAACGATAACTTGGAATGTGACGGTGACGATTTCTGACGGCGCGATGGCGTTTAATGGTATCCCTACGTTTGGATCGGAACCTGGAACGGAAACGCTATTAATGGTCACGCTATTAGGAATAAATGCAGTTCCTTCTGGGACCAAATCTGTTAAATTAACTGTATTTGCAGTTGTATTTCCGTTATTTTGAACGACTACTGTGTAAGTGATTGTACCGTTAGTAGATTGTACGAGAGAATCTGTATTTTTAATTACGGATAACGATGCATCAACGACAGCTGTATTAACCGTATTAGATGAGGATGTTGCTGTAACTGGAGGTTGACTTGGATCGACAATATACGTGTAACTTGTAATGGCTTGATTTATAATCGCCCCTTGCGGTGGAATAGAACTTGCAAGAAATTGGAACGTAATAGTAGCAAAATCACCTGGTGCGATAATACCAACTGGAATACCGAGAGTTGGACTTGCATTTGGAAGTGACATTCCATTTAACGTAACGCTATTTGGAACGAATACTGCACCTACAGGAACTCCGTTTATGAGCAATACAGAATTTGCAGGGAAGTTTCCGGTATTTGTTAATGTTGCTGTATACGTAATTATATCTCCGATGGATACGATTGATCGATTTGCTTCTAAAACAGTAGTAACGGTAGCGTTATTAATTTGTGTTGAAGCGCCATTAGAATTTATTGTGCTTGTAACAGGAGGAGCTGCCGGGTCAACAATGAATGTGAATTGAATAGATGCAACGTTTGTAATTGGGTTTGAAGGTGGAGTAGATGCAACCATGACTTGGAAAGTAACAGTTAAGGAACTGTTCGTACTAACGGTTCCGATATTAACCCCGTTATTTGGATCTGCCCCTGGAATGATACTTCCATTTACAGAAAAACTATTTTCAACAAAGGTCGTTCCAGCTGGAATAAGATCTGAGAAATTTAAATTGGTAGCGTTTGTATTGCCGCTGTTTTGAATCAAAACTGTATAAGTGATTGTGTCTCCGATATTTGCAAAGGCTGTATTAGTAGTTTTTACAGCTGAAAGTATCGCTGAATTAATAGAAGTAACGAAGACGTTCGTTTCCACATTGCCAGGCTGGGCTTGTAATGAATTGCCTACGTTATATTGGAAGTTAACAAATCCTAAGTTTTGGAGTTCAGCTGTGAACGTTGTTGGATTACTTATTATTTGGACTTGGAACATAATTGTTACGATTTGATTTGGAGTTATTGTATTTATGCCAACACCGCTAATAATAGAAGCGGATGGTAATGGAGTGCCATCAACAACAACTGATCCTGCAACAAATTGTGTCCATGTTGGTAAAGGATCTGAAAAAATAACGTTGTTAGCAGGAATATTTCCTGTGTTCGTAATAGTAGTTGTATACGTAATCGTATCACCGATAGTTGCAAAAGCTTTATCTCCTATTTTAATAGTGTTTAAAATAGCACTTTCAATTTTTGTTGTAACGTTGTTAGAAGTAATATTTTTTGAAACTGGAGGATTTGCTGGATTAACGATATGTTGGAAGCTCACACTAGCTTGGTTGGAAATTGGATTTATAGGCGGAATTTCATTGGCATTAATATGAAATGCTACGATGACAGATTGGTTTGGCGCGATATCACCAATTGGAACACCTGTAATTATATTTGCATTTGGGATGCTAATTCCGTTAAGTGTAAAACTATTCGGTTCAAAGGAAGTTCCGGCTGGAATAAGGTCGGTAAAAATAACATTCGTTGCACTAACATTTCCGCTATTTGTAATTGTAACCGAGTAGACGATATCCTGCCCGATATCTACCGTTTCCGCATTTGAATTTTTTTGTGCAGTAAGGATAGCGCTATTAATTTGGGTTGTCGTTGTATTCGATTGATTGGAAGTTGTAATAGGTGACTGGCTAGGATCAACGACATAATGATATGTGGTAGAAGTAAAATTAGAAATTGGATTAAGTGTTGGAAGTGTAGTAACAGTTGCTTGGAATGTAACGATTGCCGTATTACCCCCATTAATTGAACCTATGTTTACACCAGTAGACAAATCAGCGTTTGGAATGGTTTGCCCATTAACTGTGAAACTGTTTGGAATGAAACTTAAATTGCTATCAAGAATATCGATAATAGTTACATCAGTTGCAGCCACATTCCCTGTATTAGGAAGGCTAAGTGTAAATGTTATTGTATTACCAACATCCGCAAAAGTAAGATTTGCTGTTTTTGTACTAATAATATTTGCGTTGTTTATTTGAAGAAGTGTAGTGTTGGAGCTAGCTGTATTCGATACCGGCGGATTACCTGGATCAACAGTAAACTCATACGTCGTTGATGCTGTATTTGGTGCTGGATTACTCGGTGGGATGCTGTTCACTGTAACTTGAAAGACGATACTATATATTTCATTTGGTGGAAGTGCTGCGAGTAATACACCTGTATTTGGATTCGCATTAGGTTGTAAAACGCCATCGACAGTTAACGTGCTAGGAACAAATGTGAGTCCACTTGGTAATACATCTGTGAATACAATATTAGTTGCATCCGTATTGCCTACATTGGCAATAGAAGTAGTGTAAAAAGCAGTTTGCCCGACATCTGCAAAGGATAGACTTTCATTTTTCGTCATAGATAATATAGCTTCTCTAATTTGTGTTGAAACAGGATTACTAATTGAAGTTTCTGCATCAGGCGGTGAGACTAATTGGTACGATGTCGATGAGAAATTTACAATTGGATTTTCAGTTGGTAATGAGGTCACGTTTACTTGGAAGGAAACATTTACTGTAGACCCAGCTGTTATAGGCCCAATATTTACACCGCTCGTTGGGTCCGCACCACTTTGAGAAACCCCGTTAATAGAAAATGAGTTTGCAATAAAAGTAGTTCCGCTCGGCATTGTATCTGAGAAAATAACATTTTGTGCGGATGAGTTTCCATTGTTTGTTAAAGTAACAGTATAGGTGAGTGTGTCTCCAATACGACTAAAGGATTTATCGACTTGTTTTAATGAAAGAATGGTAGCTGTATTAATTGTAGTAAACGTTGTGTTTGAAGTAACATTTCTTGAAACAATTGGTGCATTTGGATCAGCGATAAATGTGTAAGAAGCAGTAGCGGAGTTGGCAATGGGATTTTGAACAGGGGTGGAAGTAGCGGTAACTTGAAATGCTATAGATATTGAGCTGTTAGGAGCAATTGATCCAATCGTTATACCTGTATTAGGATTAAGACCAATTTGTGTGATGCCATCTATTGTAATGCTATCAGTAATAAACGTTGTACCATCTGGAATAAGGTCAGTGAAAGTAATGTTAGTTGCATTTGTATTACCACTATTCTTTAAAATGGTCGTATAGGTAATGGTATCACCTAGTGTTACAAGCGTTTGATCGACTGATTTTACCATCGTTATCATGGCATCTAGTACAGGATTTGTAACGATATTCGTTGAAGTAGAAGTTGTAATAGGAGCTCCGCTTGGATCAACAGTATAAGAATATAAAATTGTGTCATTATCCATAATCGAGCTTGAAGGGGGAATAGAAATAACATTTACTTGGAAAGTAACAGTTACTGTTTCACCGGGTGCGATATTTGGTAAATTTACTCCAAGTGCTGGTTGCGCACCAGGTTGCTGAACTCCATTTACTGTAACTGAATTTGGTATGAATGTAGTGCTAGCTGGAATAGCGCTTGTGAATGTTATATTCGTTGCTGCTGTATTCCCTGTATTTGTAATAGTAGTGGTATACGTAATCGTATCTCCAACAGACACTATAGATTTATCAGCACTTTTTGTTGTAGTTAATATTGCACTATTTATTGTCGTAGTAACGGTATTAGATGAAACGGTTTGTGTTATAGCGGGTTGACTTGGATCAACAATATGCTGAAATTGTATAGAACTAGAATTAGAGATTGGATTTATACTTGGAATGTTTGTTACAAGTACGTTTATCGTAATAGTAGCCGTGCTACCGGGATTTATATTTCCAATCTGAATTCCACTCGCTGGATTTCCAATTTGCTGTGTACCAGAATCGCTTGTAAGAGTCCCGGAAATAAATGTCGTTCCATCAGGCAAAATATCCGTGAAAATTATATTTTGTGAAGTGACATTTCCAGGGTTATTTAATGTAATTGTATAAGAAATTGTATCGCCGATCGTTGCGAAATTTTTATCCGCGGATTTAACCGCTACAATTTCCCCGGAATTTATTTGTGTCGAAACAGAATTGGATGTTGTACTTCGTGAAACGAGTGGTAAATTAGGTCCTGTCATAAATTGATAATTAATAGAAGCACCGTTTACAACCGGTGAGTTTGGTCCCCCAGGCCCAATTGTGAAAATTGGATTTGGAATACTAACTACTTGCACGCGGAAGGTGACGTTTATAAAATCTCCTGCAATAATATCTCCAATTGGTATCCCATTCGCTGGATTTACTCCAGGTAATAAAACCCCACCTACTCGAACGCTATCTTCTATAAATACTGTATTATTTGGAATCGGATCTGTAAAAATGATATTAATAGCAGTCGTGTTCCCTATATTTTCTAATAAAACAGTATACGTTAAAAATGAATTTCCAGGTGCTACGTCAGAAAAGATACGATCCACGCTTTTCGTTGCTTGAATGATTGCTTCATTTATTTGAACTAAGACCGGATTACTAGTAGCCGTTTCTGTAACAGGCGGCTCGGTAGGGTCAATAATGATAGAGTATGTTGTACTAGATTGGTTCATCGTAGGGTTTGAATCTGGTATTGAACCGACAATAGCTTGGAAGCTGATGGTTGTCGTTCCTCCAACTGGAATGGGGTCTAAAGGAACCCCGTTATCTGGCCTAAATCCGAGTTGTGGGGTGGTATTAATTTGTATGCTATCAGGAACGAATGAAAGTTCAGGTGGTAATATATCGATAAAAACAGGTGTGTTTGCAGTTGTATTTCCGTTATTAGTGAGAGTAGTTGTATACGTAATTGTATCGCCAACAGCAGCAAATGCACTGCTCGCAGTTTTTGTTGCGATAACGGAAGCAGTATTTACTTGTGTAAAAGTTTTATTGGATTTAACTGTTCGTGAAACAGGTGGTTCATTAATATCTACAATAAAACTATATTGAAGCGATGATTTATTAGGGATTGGATTAGGATTTGGAATCGTTGTAATGTTTACTTGAAAGCTGAGTATAACTGATGCATTTGAATTTATGTTACCGATATTGATACCATTTTGTGGATTTGCATTAGGAATAGTTGTTCCATTTACTGTAAAACTATTTGGAATAAACGTTGTACCATCTGGAATTAAATCTGTAAAAATAACATTGTTTGCGGTAGTGTTACCGGAATTAGTAATGGTAGAAGTGAAAGTAAGTGTATCTCCAATAGTAGCGAATGTTGAATTGACAGTTTTATTTATAGATAGAGTAGCATCAATAATTGGAGTAACCGTTGTGTTTGTAATTGTACTACCAACAGCAGGTGATTGGTTTGGGTTCACTGTATATTCATAATTTACAAGGGCATTATTTGTTAATGTGCCACTAGGCGGTATCGCTAAAATTTGTGCTTGAAAAGCAATAAATACAGTATTACCTGGTGGAATATCTGCTAAGTGAATACCAAGTGATGGATCTAATCCTGGTTGTGGAACATTATTGATAGTTACGGAGTTTTGGATAAATGAAGCTCCTGCGCCAAGCCCATCCGTTAAAACATTTGCACTAGCAGGGATATTACCTGTGTTTGTAACTGCAATCGTATAGGTAACGATATCTCCAATTGCAGCTGTCGGTGTATTCACTGATTTAGTAGCGACGATCGTAGCGTTATTAATTTGAGTTGTTATTACGTTACTTAACGCATTGGCGGATGCTGGAGGTAAGTTAGGATTTACGACATATTGGTACGTTGTATTACTTTGGTTCGGGATTGGATTTGGACTAGGGATGGAATTTACTATTACTTGAAATGAGATTGTTGTATTTGTATTGGGGTTTATTGGATCAATTGCTACGCCATTTGCTGGATTTATATTAGGGAGTGTAGTACCATTTACTGTTACACTATTTGGAATAAATGAAGTCCCACTTGGAATGGCATCTGTAAATACTATATTTGATGCAAGTGTATTCCCGTTATTTGTTAAAGTAGTCGTGTACGTAATAATATCATTTACGTTAGCAAACTGTTTATCTGCAGATTTTGTAGCGGCAATTGAGGCGTTATTAATAGTTGTCTGTACCGTGTTAGAAGCCACCATCTGCATTACAGCTGGCTTGGATGGATCGTACGTATATTGGAATGTTGTGCCTGATTGATTTGTAATCGGATTTACAGCAGGGATAGTTGGTACAAGAACCTGGAATGCAACGGTTCGTGATGAATTCGTTCCTATCGTACCGATAAAAATACCGTTAGCAGGATTTGCATTTGCTATAGGGACATTGTTAATCGTTACAGTATTAGGAATGAACAGGGTACCCGCTGGAATGATATCTGTAAACGTTACATTAGAAGCAGGGATATTCCCGTTATTTGTTAAAATAGTCGCATATAATATGACATCACCAACATCAGCGAAATTTGTGCTCGTTAGTTTTGTAGCAACAATATTAGCAGTATTAATTTGTGTAGTTACTATATTACTAGTAGCGTTTTTCACAACAACAGGTAAATTTGGATCAGCGATAAAGTTATATTGAAGTGAAGCGCTATTTTGAATTGGATTTGGTGAAGGTAGCCCATTTGCACTTATTTGAAAAACAATCGTTGTAAAACCACCTGCAGGAATGGAGCCGACTTGAAGGCCGGTACTTGGGTCTGCACCTAGCTGTAAAGCGCCACCTATAAAAATACTATTTGGTACGATAGTGGTGCCGAGAGGGATTATATCGGTAACAACAACATTGTTTGCTGTAGTATTGCCAAGGTTAGCTAAGGAAATTGTATATGTGATTGGTTGCCCGACATCGGCAATAGTTAAATCTACCTCTTTGACAATAACTACATTTGCTAAATTAATTTGTGTACTTACAGTATTACTTAAAGATGTTTCTATAATTGGTGGATCACCTGGATTTAGAACGAAACTATACTGTGTACTCGATGAATTAGTTGTTGGATTTTGGGCTGGTAAAGCAGTGACAGTTACTTGATAAGAAACGGTAATTAATCCGCTAGCAGGAATAGAAGGTAACAGGACACCGATATTTGGATCTGCATTGTTTTGCAAAACGCCATTAATAAGAAAAGTATTTGGAATAAAGGTAGTACCATCTGGATTTATATCTATGAAAGTAGGATTATCAGCAGAAACGCTTCCTGCATTCGTTAAAATAACGGTATAAGTTAATATATCTCCAACAGTAGCGAACTCTCGATCCACTGATTTTGCCGAAATTACATTTGCATCATTAACTTGGATAAATGTAGTGTTTGTAGTTGTGTTTGTACTTACAGGAGAAGCGTTTGGATCAACGATAAAGTTATAGGAGATGGAAGCGCTATTCAAAATAGGATTAGGATTTGGAATACTAGTTATTAATATTTGGAATGAAGCTGTAATTGTAGTATTAGCATTGATGCTACCAATATTGATGCTAGCCGGTGTTGCGCCCGGCTGAGTAACACCGTTAACTATAACACTGTTCGGTACAAAGGAAGTGCCATTCGCAATGGAATCGGATAGTAATACATTGTTCGCTGTAACATTTCCATCGTTTGTAAGAGCAAAGGTGTAAGTTAATACATCTCCAACTTCCGCAAACGTTTGACTTACAGATTTATTAGCATGAAGATTTGCTAGTCTAATTGTTGATGTAACAGAATTAGAATTTGCTGTTTTTGAAGTTGGTGGCAGGCTTGGATTTACAGTGTAAATATAAGAGGAGAAAGCGTTATTAATGATAGGGTTTTGTGCAGTAATGTTAATGACTGTTACTTGGAAGGATAAGGTGAAAGTAGCTCCACCAGGAATTGTGCCGATAGGTAAAGCAACGAGAGAATCTACATTTTGCAAAACTCCGTTGAGCGTTACAGAACCTAATGTTAATATCGTTCCATTTGGAAGTGGATCTGTTAGTTGAACGTTATTGGCGGCCGTATTTCCATTGTTTGTAATAAGGATTGTATAACTTATCGTTTCGCCAATTGTGGCAAATTGTTTATTTGTAGACTTTGTTAATGTTAAATTCGCATTGTTAATTTGAGTAGTAACGACGTTAGAAGAAATGTTTTTCATAATGGGTGATTGGCTAGGGTTAACGGTGTACTGATAAGAAGCGCTTGATCCGTTAGATATGGCATTTGACGCGGGTATTGTGTTTACTACTACTTGAAATGAAACACTTTTGGTTGTGCCAGTTGGGATGGATCCTATGTTCACACCATTAGCGGGATTAGCGCCAACTTGTGTCGAGCCATCTATTGTTAAACTGTTTAGGACAAAAGTTGTTCCTGTAGGAATGACATCTGTAAAAATAACATTGTTCGCATTCGTATTACCTGTACCTGTAAAGGCAACAGTGTAAGTCAGGGTATCGCCAATATCTGCATAGTTTTTATCTACTGCTTTCGTCATTGTTACAGTAGCATTATTCACTTGAGTGGAGACAATATTTGTCGTATCAGTTCCACTTACTGCCGGCTGATTTGGTACAGGAATGTATTGATATGTTGTTGTACCACTATTTAATATTGGATTTGTTTGGGGGATAGAAGGAACGAATACTTGAAAGGAAATAGTAGTAGTAGAATTTGCAGCAATAGATCCAATTGATATACCATTAGCGGGATTTGCTCCAGCTTGAGTAACTCCGTTAACAGTTACACTCCCTGGAATGAAAGTAGTCCCGCTAGGAATCGGATCTGTATATATAACATTAGTTGCAGCGATATTTCCTATATTAGCTAAGGCAATACTGTAAGTTAATGTTTCACCAATATCGGTAAAAAGTTTGTTAACTGATTTTGTGCCATTAATATCTGCGAGGTTAATTTGTGTTCCTGCAGAGTTACTTGTTGCAAGACCGTTAAAAGTCGTTCCTCCGGCAATCGGTGTATATTGAAATGTAATATTCGCAGTGTTAGAGATAGGATTTTGACTTGGAAGAGAAACGACAGTCGCTTGGAAAGCTACTGTACGAGAAGAGCCATTATTAATTGTCCCCAGAGATATACCGGCGACCGGATTTGCGTTTGTTTGTGGTACGTTATCTATCGTTACGCTTCCAGGTATAAAGGAAGTACCGTTAGGGAGAACATCTGTAAAAGTAACGTTATTTGCAGGAAGAAGCCCGGTGTTAGGAACAGTAACTGTATAGGTTAGAATATCTCCAATTGTAGCGACACTTTTATTCACGCTTTTAGTTGCTTGTATATTAGGTGAGTTTATATTGATTTGTAAACCGACTGTATTTAACATATATGCATCCCCGTTAGTAGTTAAACGAATTGAGGCAGATACTTGGGAATTTGTTAAATAAGGAGAAATATCAATGGAAGTAATGTCCCATCCTTGTCTTCCAGCGGAGATATTTGTACTTGTAGAGGCACTCTGGTTTCGCGTTCCAAATGTACCAGTTGTATCTAAGTTCCCTGCAGCATTATTAATTTGAGAACCGAAGAAATTATTAACAGCATTATTTGGCCCAGATAATGCATTTAATGAACTGAAATTTGGTCCAAATAAAGCTTGATCCCCAGTTAAATCAGCATCCCCTTCAGTAGAACTTAAAAATAATCTCCCGCTTACAGGTCCCCCGGCAGGTGTTAAAAACCCTGAGACAGATACATCTGCACTACCGGTTTCTACAGAAACGCGGTTACCAGCTACGTAAATTGTTAAATTTCTTGCGGGTAAGGAACCGTTTTGATAAGCGACAATAAGCGTCCATCCTGCAGAATTAATGGCTCCATTAGAAGCGTCTAAAGGATCTACAAGTCCAGGAACAGAACCTGTTGTATAAGATCCAGATCCAGCAGCTTGAACGAGTGACGTTACATCCGCTGATCGTGTGTAAAATCCAAATGTGACAGATCCAGAAACGAATGTTTGATTTGAAGCTGTAACAGCCGAAGGGGTAATTGAGTATGTTGACACAGGTGTTGTAAAAGAAACGGGGTTTCCTAATACACTCGTAATGTTTTGATCCCGAGATAAATAGTTTCCACCCCAAACGAGTTCTGCGTAAAGAATAGTACTACCAGCAGGGATATTCAAAATAGCGGTAGAACTATTTTGTGTATAGTTTAACGTTGTACCTGCAGGAAAAGTAGTTACTTGTAAAGCGGTATTCGTAGTTACGAATGCACCAATTGCACCGATTGTACCAGCACGGTTTAGATTGCTAATTTTACTTAAACCTAGTGTGTTTCCTGTAATAGCGAGTGCGCCGTTAGTGGTGGTAGAAAATCGATTCGTAATGGGCATGTTGTCACCTCATTTACAATATAGTCTTGGTCAAAATAGGATATGTGTGTGAGTGATAAAGGGAAACATGTACAAGTTGATTCATGCAGAATGGTTCAAACGTCTAAAGAAGGAGATGGGGAATGATTGAAGTGGAGATTAGGGTGGAGCGTCTTAGGAAAGGGAAAATAGAGGATATTGTAGCATTATCTTCTCATATTGGCTGGGATTACAACAGAGAGGAAATTGAGATGATTTTGAATACGGGTATAGTATATGGTGTAGTAAATGAGAGAGAAGAGCTTATTGCTAGCGCAGCAATTATACTATACGGGGAGACATTAGCCTCAATTGGAATGGTAATTGTACATCCAGATTATAAAGGAAGAGGGATTGGAAAGATAATAACGGATTTATGTGTTAAAAGCGTATTAACTCAAACCCCCATTATGCTTATTGCCACGGATGAGGGGGAAATTTTATATGAAAAACTAGGATTCAGGGCTGTTAGTTATGTTTCTAAATACATATGTAACTCGTACAATGCGAATTACCATTGTGTAGGAAATGAAGAGTATATTGTGAATTATGAGGAACGTGATTTAGAAGAAATAATACAAATAGATAAAGATGCATTTGGAACAAATAGAGAAGAGTTTTTAAAGTATCGAATTATTCAAAGTGAACAATGTATTGTTACAAAGGATGCACAACAAAATGTATTAGGTTACGGTTTAAGTATACAAACGCCAGAAAATAAAATAATAGGGCCGGTCGTTGCTAAAAATGATGCGATGGCAATGAGAATGGTACATTATTTAGCAAGAGAGCATCATGGTAAATTAAGAATTGATGTACCAGAAGGAAAGAAAGGTTTCATGAAAGAATTAGAGATTACTGGTTTTCAAAAGGTTAATACCCCACCAATTATGATAAAAAATAGTGATCAAATTTTGAAAAGAAATGGAGAACTATACAGTATTGCAGCGCAAATTTTTGGATAAAAAAGAATCCTTTTGTGAAAAGGATTCTTTTTTATAGCCATATTAATCGCGATATTGATCATGAATAGGTTGAAAAAGGTCTTCCTCGACATCTCTAACCATTGAAAAATGATCAACGTTATAATGTCCATGTAGAGTTTTATTATGATGACCAATAATTTGCTCTGCAGATAACACGTTAGAATCAGTTGTGGAATGACCATTTTTAATTAATGTAACGTCAAATCCTTGTACAGTTGCTGTTCTAACGGCGGTATCGATGCAATGTTCTGTTTTACATCCACCGATAACGATATGGCTAATCTTCTCTTCTTTTAAAAGTTCAAGTAAAGAAGTGCCATAGAATGCGTTTGTTGCTGCTTTATTAATAAGGATTGCAGACTGAGGTACTTTAATTTGATTATGTACTTCAAATCCTTCTCCGCTACCAGAAGCAACATCGATATCTCTTACGAAAACAATAAGGGCATTTGAATCTATTGCTTTCTGTACGGCTGTATTTAGTGTAGATAATAGCTCGGTTTTACGAAAAACTTCATTTTCTTGTTCATTTCCATCCATTAATTCTTGCTGAGCATCGATAATTAATAGTGCTTGTTTCATTCGATATCCCCTTTAATATAAAATAAATTCCACTTTACATATTCTTTTATATTGTAAGGAACTCCTCTTTTTTCTAAGAAGTAGACGATAGATTTACAAAGTTGTCAAATAAATTTCATTCTCATAGAGTATAAAAACATGTATGATAGGAAGTGGAGAATTTTTGAGTAGGTGGGAATATCATGCAAACAGTAGAAGATTATCTTTCATTCTTACATACGAAAGGATTTAAATTATCAGAGGAAGCACAAGGATTTATTATGTTCGGACAAGGATATACTGGTGCATCTGATGGGATTGTGAACGTAGCAATAGAAGCGACGATTAAACATCAATTACAGTTTGATGGCAGTTATTTTGTTGCGTTATTAGAACGATTGAAAGAGGAAGAAATTACAGATAAAAAAAGCGCTAAGGCTTTTATGCGGAAGTTACAAGCATAACTTCACGCAGCCTGCGCTTCTTTTTTTGTTTTGGAAGGTAGCTCAACAAAAACCATGCCTAGGAAAATACATAAACAACCGATAATGGCAGAAATAGAAAGTTGTTCGTTTGCAACTAGAACGCCTGTTAATGCTGCAAAAACAGGCTCCATTGCGAAGATTATTGCTACTCTCGTTGGAGAAGTGTGTTTTTGTGCCGATGTTTGAATGAAAAAAGCAATGGATGTCGCAAATAGGGAAGTTAGAAATAGAGCGAATAAAAAGGATTGATTCGTCCATAGTGAAACTGAAAATAATTTTTCCCAATCTTCAAACAAAAAAGCGCAAATAGAAGAAAATATACCGACAGCTAATACTTGAGAGGTGCTTAGTAATAAAGGTGATATTTTCTTAGAAAAGAAACCGTTAACAAGAATATGGGCAGCAAAAGCAACTGCACAACCGAGAACGAGTATATCTCCAATGTTTAATTGAAAAGAATCACCAGCCGTTAATAAGTATAAACCTGCTGTTGCTACAGCAATGCCCATTACGATAAAAATGGTAGCTTTTTGTTTTAAAAAGATAAAAGACAAAATTGGTACCATAACGATACTAAGCCCTGTTAAGAAACCAGCTTTTGAAGAAGTTGTATAAAGTAAGCCGAATGTTTGTAATACATAGCCAATACATAAAAAGAATCCAACAATTAATCCAGCGAAGCTACACTGTTTTATATCTTGTTTTGAAGCTCTTTTTGAGAAAATCATTTGAACGAATAATAAAATAATTCCAGCGAATAAAAAGCGAATACCATTAAAAGTAAATGGACCAACGAAAGACATAGCATTTTGAACGACAACAAACGTAGCTCCCCAAATAAAAGAGACAAATAATAAAGCAAGAGGAGCAACCCAATCTTTTTTCACACTCATACCCCCGTTAATTTTGTAAGATAGCTTTTCTAGCTAATTCATCAGCAACTTTATTTTGACTACTTGGAATCCACTTAATAAAAAAGAGATCGAAACTTTTTATGTACTGCAGTGCTTCCTCTAATAGTGGTGCAAATATTTTATTTTTTGCGTATTCTTTTTCGACAGCTCGCTCGACAAGCTGCGAATCGGTACGAAAAGAGACAATGTTATAATTATGCTCCGTGCAATATTTTAATGCCGCAAGTAAAGCGTGGTATTCTGCTTCATGATTGGACATTGTCCCAAGGGGCAATGATAACTGTACAGCTGGTTGCACCCCTTTAATAAACACTCCTGCACCAGAAGGACCAGGATTTCCTTTTGATGCACCATCAATATATACTTCAATCAAAATGAGAAACCTCCAAATTATAAGATGATCCCCTACTTATATGTTTCTTTGAAGTAGGGGATAGAGTGACTTAGCCGATTGTAATACTATAACGACATGTAAATGTTTCATTCGTTTGTAAAGATTGAATTCCTTTTTTTTCCTTGAAATCTTTTGCCGGATTTACTTCATCAGCAATCCCGTACCAAGGTTCAATACATAAGAAAGGTGCGTTCTTGCCTGGTGTCCATACACCGACAAATGGGAATCCGTCAAATTCTACTTTTACAAATTTATTATGTTTATGAGAACGAATAGAGATTTCATCCGTATTCATATTTTCAAAAATAAGTGCATCATTTTTGAATAAATCGTATGTAAGTGGTAATTCATTCGTATTTTCAGCGATTAATTGCTTTTTACTTGAAAGATAAGGTCCTTCTAATACGCTTGTTTCTAAGCGTTCAGAACCATTAAATGATAAATGATAATCTGTAAATGATTCGCCCTCTAATAAGGGGAAGTTGAAACCAGGATGTGCTCCGATTGAGAAGAACATCTCTTTTGAAGTAGGGTTATTTACTTCATATGTTACATGAACGATTTGTCCATCTAGCTCATAAGAAACGAGTAATTCGAATTCGTATGGGTATTTTTTTAATGTTTCTTCATTACTAGTAACAATATAAGTAATATTCGTTTCACTTTGTTCTTTTACAGAGAATGTAAGATCACGAGCAAAGCCGTGTTGTGTTAAAGAATATGGTTTACCATCTACGTAGTATGTATTATCTACTAATCGGCCGACAATTGGGAATAAAATTGGTGCGCGGCGCCCCCAATAAGTAGAATCGCCTTGCCATAAGTATTCAGTGTTATCTTCTTTTAAGCGAACGCTTTGTAATTCTGCACCTTTGTCAGAAATGGAAACGATCACTTTTTCATTTTGAATTGTTGCTGTCATGAAGTGAAACCTCCTAAATCTTTCATATGTTTTATTATACGTTGTCCAAAAGAAAAAAGGTAGTAAATGATAGGAATCTATTGACGAAAGAGTGCCTATTGCGTAAAATATAATCTTGTTGCTTAAAAACGAATAACGTGGTTCGAAACCATCCCACGTAAAAAAACTAAGGAGATTTTGTCATGAATATAAGAACATTAGTCGGTAATGGTATTTTAGCGGCATTATATATTGCTGTTTCTATGCTTATTCAGCCATTTGGCTTTACGAGTGTACAGTTTCGTATTTCAGAGATGTTTAATCATCTCGTTGTATTCAATAAGAAAGCAATTTACGGGATTGTATTAGGTGTATTTTTAACGAATCTCTTTTTCTCACCTATGATCGCTTATGATTTAGTATTTGGAGTAGGGCAATCAATTCTTGCATTACTTGCAACTATTATTTCTATGCGCTTCATTAAAGGTGTTTGGGCTCGTATGATTTTTAATACAGTTATTTTTACATTCACAATGTTTATGATTGCAATTGAACTTCATCTTGCGTTTGATCTGCCATTTTTATTGACATGGCTAACTTGTGCAGTTGGTGAATTTGTTGTAATGGCAATTGGTATGCCTGTAATGTACTGGATTAATAAGCGAGTGCAATTTGAAAGATTTATGCAATAGATGAAAGAGCTATTCCTATAGGGATAGCTCTTTTTGTATGTAATCACATTGAATATAATGCTGTGACTCTTGATACAATATAATAAAATAAAGTGAGGCTTTCATTAGCTGGCTACATATAAGAAGTCTTATAAAAGGGGAATCTAGTATGAAATATAAAATTCATTGGTTGTATAAAACGAAGCGCGGTTTGCAGACGGAATTAACGACAGATTATATGAACATAGAAGATGTACTGCAATTTGCAGAGGATTTTGAGAAAACAGGTAGGGTGAAAGAACTTTTATTTTTCGATGAAATGGACGCGGAATGGTCATTAAAAGAAATGAAAAAACTGAGTAAGCAAGTGGAGGAAGATCCGCAAGAAATTCAAGTTTATTTTGATGGTGGTTATGATGTGCAGACGAAAGAAGCTGGGGTTGGTATATGTGTATACTATAAAAAAGGAAATACAAATTACCGAATTCGTCGCAATGCATACATAGAAGGCATATATGATAATAATGAAGCGGAGTATGCAGCATTATTATACGGGATGAATACACTCGAGGAATTAGGAATTAAATATGAAGCAGTTACACTTCGTGGAGATTCTCAAGTTGTACTGCAGCAATTAGCTGGTGAATGGCCTTGCTATGATGAACATTTAAATCATTACTTAGACCAAATTGAACAAAAAGCGAAGCAACTGAAATTAAAGCTTATTTGTGAACCGATATCTAGAAAACAAAATAAAGAGGCACATCAATTAGCAGCGCAAGCATTAGAAGGGACGACAATTGATAGTCATAAAGAAATAACCGAATAGAGAGGTGCACACGTGAAGAAGAAGCAACTCATTACAGAGGTAAATGACTTATTAGAAACGTATTGCGGAGGATGTTTCCTGCAGGAACATAATCGGAAAAATCATAGTAAATACTATGCCCATTCTTTTTGTATACGGCAATGTACGGTTGGAGAGAAGTTGAAAAAGTATGGGGAGCAATTGTCATAAAAAAACATCCAGAGAATTTTCTCTGGATGTTTTTTAGTGCTTTGCTTCGTGTAATTGATGCTCGCATTTACTTAATTTTTTTTCTTCATTCATTAGAAATGGCTCATCTAAATCCGTTGCAACGGATTTCATGATTTCAAGCTGAGAACGAGCCGATTCTACTGCAGTAGTGGCATGCTCTAATGTGTCTGGATCCATTGAAATTGTTGCAGAACCTACCATTTTTTGTGCAGTTTCTACACGGAATTTTACTTCTTCAAAATCATTTACATGTGACCCCATTGTTATTGCCTCCTTTGTATTTTGCGCATTTCACATAGTTTTTGCTCTGGAAAACGGAAATATACAAAGGAATAACAAAGGAGGTTACCAAGTAAGGTAACCTCCTGTCATATGTGGGATTAAAGTTTTGCTACGTTAGCAGCTTGAGGTCCACGGTTTCCTTCAGTAATGTCGAAAGATACCTCTTGACCTTCCTCTAAAGCTTTGTAGCCGTCGCTTTGAATAGCAGAGAAATGTACGAATACATCTTCAGAGCCTTCCATTTCGATAAATCCAAAACCTTTTTCATTGTTAAACCATTTTACTTTTCCTTGCATGTCACAATTCCTCCTAAAAACGATTCCTTTTTTCATTTAGTGAAATTCATTAAAAAATAATATAAATAAAAAATGCTATATTCTCGAATATTCTGCCAAATGATTAATTTAAATATACATGAATTGGTAGAATTTAGTCAAGTAAGCGTTTTTAAAATTTTGTATTTTGAATTAATTTTTTCTCGAATTTTTAAAAAGGTATAGGACAAGCCGAGTATGTAATATTCTTAAGTGAATGCTGTACATAATGAGGTGAAAGAATGGATGAGTCTTATTTATTAGATAATGAAGGGATGAAAAATAGAGCCGACATACCGAATTGGGTTGCAAAAGAATTTCATGATTTTTCGAATGTCGTGCTAGAACCAACTTTTCCGTGTTATTTCGGTTTAACAGCTTTGAAAAAGAATGAACTTCGTTATTCATTTCTCTCTCATAATGATTGGGGGCATTTACCCAATACAATGTTATCTTTTTTGGAGTTAATGAAAGAACGGCCAATTGTAAGAAGAGGCTTTTTTCTTTTTGTAGAGCCGGAATGTGAAGAGAAATCAATCGAATATTATCGAGATTATTTTTGGAAAGTACTACAATATTTACATGAAAACGATGATCAAACATGGCCGAAGCAAATTCCTGAAGATCCAGATCATTATTTATGGGAATTTTCATTTGGTGGTGAACCGATATTTGCGTTTGGAAATGCGCCGGCTTATAAACAGCGAAAGACTAGGCATTTAGGAAATTCTCTCGTTATTGGATTCCAGCCACGAACTATTTTCGAGGGATTAGAAGGAGATCGTCCTAAAGGGTCGTATTCAAGACAAATGGTCCGTGAACGAGTTGAAAAGTGGGATCAGTTGCCGAAGCACCCTAACATTAGTCACTACGGCGATCCTAATCATCGTGAATGGAAACAATATTTCATAGGGGATGATATTGAGCCGGTTAAAGGTAAATGTCCTTTTCATCATAGAGTAGAGAAATAAGAGCCATCAACTGATGGCTCTTTTGTATATTTTGGATAAAAAAGGGTATTGTATTAGTGAATAATTTTTATGAAAGCTAGTCTATTTTCTATATTTGCATCATTACTTAATAGTAAAAGAAGTAGAAAGGATAGAGCGATGTTTGGAGCAATTATACAACAAATAGTATTGGGTATTTCATTAGCTGCGCCGGTAGGTCCAATTAATATTGAAATGTTAAAACGTGGAATTGAACGTGGATTTTGGCATGCGTGGATTGTTGGAATCGGAGGAATGACTGCTGATATTTTGTTTATGCTTCTTATTTATTTTGGTTTATCTTCTGTGTTTATGTATACATATGTACAAGCTTTTATGTACTGCACTGGGTTTTTCCTGTTATTTTATTTAGGATTTCAAAGTGTAAAACAAGGAATCTCCCACTCGAATATGGAATATAACAAAGAAGAGGTAGGTGGACTTAAACAATCTTTTATGGCGGGATTTTTAATTGCGATATCCAACCCATTAAATCTCGTTTTTTGGTTTGGTATATACGGAAGTACACTTAGCTCATTGCTTACAAAGGTAACGAAACAAGAAGCTTTTTTGTACAGTCTTTGCATTATTGTTGGTATTATTTTGTGGAACTTAAATATTGCTTTTTCTGTACATTTTGGAAGAACTTTATTAAAACCAAAAGCACTTGGCTATATTACAGCCGGAGCAGGTATTATTTTAGTAGGATATTCCATCCATTTTGCATACAAAGCTTTACAGTTGTTCACATAAGATTGAAGGGGAGATTTTTATGTATCGAACCACTATTGACGGAAAAGAAATTATCATCACGTTAGCACCAAAAATCCGAAAAGAAATTACTGACAGGAACCCATTATATGAAGCGGTATTTAAAAATGCAGCAAGGTTACTGCAAACGAAACAACCAACGTTTGCGGTAAATCATGAAGTATTTGGTCTCATTATTGGAGAAGTACAAAGAGGAGAAGTAACAGTGTTTGCAGTAGAACACATTATTCCGAAGCAAAATATATTTGGTCCGAACACTTTTTTCTCGGCAATAGAACAGCAGGCAAATTTGTAAAGTGAATAGAATAAAATAGAAAAAAATAGTCGTAACGATATGTTACGGCTGTTTTTTTGGAAAAGGGGGAAGAACGATGAAGAGAGTGGTAAAAGAGTTCTTTTTGCAACATGATATTGTTATTATGTATAGTATTTTATTAATTTTTATCATTATTTTAAAAATGCAATTTTTCACATGGATTGGTATGTTAGCGTGTATGTTTGGGATTGTTTTTTATACGTTTAACGAATATATGACACACCGTTTTTTATTCCATCTAAAGCCGCCTAAAAACGCATTTTTATTAAAAATGTTAAGAAGATTACATTATGATCATCACGTATATCCAGATGATTTAAAGCTTTTATTTTTGCCTGTATGGTTTAGTATACCTAGCTTTACTATATATTTACTTATAACGTATGGTATTACAAAAAGTGTTACTGTTACACTTTCATTCGGAATCGGAATGATTATCATGCTCCTCGTTTATGAATGGAAACATTATATTGCACATAAACCGATTCGTCCCTTCACTAAGTTTGGAAGATGGCTAAAAAAACAGCATATATTACACCATTATAAAAATGAAAAGTTTTGGTTTGGTGTTTCAAATCCAGTATTCGATTTTATATTTGGAACGCTTAAAGATGGAAAAGAAGTTGAATTAAGCGAAACAGCCCGTAATTTAGAAAAAGAGAAAAAGACAGAAGTGGTGCGATAAGCACTACTTTTTTTATCCCGATTGGTGTGGATTGAAGTACTCGAATTTTATGGTGAAAAAGTATATTAAAAACTTAGGGAAAAATGCCGAAAAATGTCTATCGAAAAATCTTTGCAGGAATGTACGGATTGTCTAAAATGAAAATAAGTTTCTGAATATTTATAAAATTTAGTTTTTAGGTATGCAAGGGGGAAGTGCATTTCAAGTAAGAGAGGGGACCAGAGAATGAAACGAGATGATACGTCAGCACGTAAGTTAAAAAATGAGGTGGATTATACAGAAGTTGTTCAGTCTGAAGAGTTTCAATTGTTATTAAATACGAAAAAGAAGTTTATCATTCCGATGAGTATTTTCTTTTTAAGTTTTTTTATAGCACTACCTATTTTAACATCCTATTCAAAGGTGCTTAATACACCGGCGTTTGGTGATGTGACATGGGCATGGGTATTTGCTTTTGCGCAATTTATTATGACATGGTCATTATGTATGATTTACAGCAAGAAAGCCGAATCCTTTGATCAAATTTCGCAAAAAATTCTGCAAGATATGCAAAAAGGGAGGGGCTGAATTTGAATACTACTGCGTTTGCACTATTTTTAATTATTGTCCTTGGTACGCTCGTTATCACGTATTTCGCATCGAAAAAAACGAAAAATGCGAGTGAATTTTATACGGCTGGAGGGGGATTAACTGGCTGGCAAAATGGTCTGGCTATTGCTGGGGATTACATGTCTGCTGCGTCATTTCTTGGTATAGCCGGAGCGATAGCGTTAACTGGGTTTGATGGGTTCTTTTATAGTATCGGCTTTTTAGTTGCTTATTTAGTTGTTCTATATCTTGTCGCAGAACCGCTTAGAAATTTAGGGAAGTACACGTTAGCGGATATGATTGCGGCACGTTTTGATGCGAAAAAAGTTCGTGGTATAGCAGCGCTTAATACGATGACGATTTCAATTTTTTATATGATTGCACAATTAGTTGGTGCGGGTGCACTTATTAAACTATTATTAGGTATTGAATATACAACATCTGTATTAATCGTAGGTACACTTATGACTGTGTATGTTATTTTTGGAGGAATGACAGCTACGAGCTGGGTTCAAATTGTAAAGGCTGTACTACTTATGGCAGGGACATTTATTATTTCTGTTATCGTTTTCTCCAAATTTAATTTCAGTGTGACTGAAATGTTCGCTCACATGAAAACAGCTACTCCATTAAAAGATTCGTTTTTAAATCCAGGAGTAAAGTATAAGGATGGTCTTGATACACTTTCTTTAAATTTAGGACTAGTCCTTGGTACAGCGGGATTACCACATATTCTTGTCCGCTTTTTTACAGTACGTGATGCAAAAACTGCACGTCAATCTGTTGTATATGCGACGTGGTTAATTGGCGCGTTTTATATTATGACAATTTTCTTAGGGTTTGGAGCAGCAGCGTTTGTAGGAAATGAGGCGATTATTAAAGCAAACCCTGCTGGTAATATGGCAGCACCTTTATTAGCAAAAGCATTAGGCGGAGATTTCTTATTTGCTTTCGTATCAGCAATTGCTTTTGCAACTATTTTAGCTGTAGTAGCAGGGCTTGTGTTAACAGCAGCATCAGCATTCGCGCATGATTTTTATAATGAGATTATTCGTAAAGGAAAATCAACGGAAAAAGAGCAAGTGTCAATGGCGCGTTATGCGTCTATTGGGGTGGCGATAGTATCTATTATACTTGCTTTATTTGCTCAAACATTAAACGTAGCATTTTTAGTATCACTAGCATTTGCAGTTGCAGCGAGTGCAAACTTACCGGTTATATTATTTACAATCTATTGGAAGCGTTTTAATACAACAGGAGCAATTTCTGGTATGATTGTTGGTCTTGTATCAGCGATTGTTCTCGTAGCGTTAAGTCCAAACGTTTGGAACCCAGTAGCTGGAAAAGCTATATTTGTTGGGGAAGCGATTTTCCCATATACGACACCTGGAATTATTTCAATTCCGCTTGGATTCCTTGCAGCATATTTAGGGACAGTTTTATCTAGTAAGAAAGAAGATGCAGCGAAATTTGATGAAATTCTTGTGAAATCTAATACTGGTCATGGTATTAGCGATGCGTCTTCACATTAAAAAAGAGGGGCTTTTCGATATATAAGAAAAGCTCCTTTTTCTTTTGTCATTTTATTGTAAATAATACTGCTTTGTAAGTAGGATTTGTCTTAATTTTGTGGAATGAAAATAGGCAGGGAGAAATTTAACTCATCATGGTACCAGCGCAGCTTTGTGAAAAATAAGTTGTTATGGAAGGTGGAAGAAATGATGAAGACAAAACAAACCGATGAATTATTAGCAAAAGATGAGCAATATGTGTGGCACGGAATGCGTCCCTTTAGCCCGAGTAGTACAATGGTAGGGGCGAAAGCAGAAGGGTGCTGGGTTGAAGATATACAGGGGAAAAGATACTTAGACGGTATGAGTGGCCTTTGGTGTGTAAATAGTGGGTATGGAAGAAAAGAGCTCGCAGAGGCAGCTTATAAGCAATTGCAAACATTATCATATTTTCCGATGTCACAATCACATGAACCAGCAATTAAGCTCGCTGAAAAGTTAAACGAGTGGCTTGGTGGAGAGTATGTTATTTTCTTCTCTAATAGTGGATCAGAAGCGAATGAAACCGCTTTTAAAATAGCAAGACAATATTATGCTCAAAAAGGTGAACCTCATCGTTACAAATTTATGTCACGTTATCGTGGTTATCACGGAAACACAATGGCGACGATGGCAGCGACTGGACAAGCACAGCGTAGATACCAATATGAGCCATTCGCTTCAGGTTTTTTACATGTAACGCCTCCAGATTGTTACCGCATGCCAGAAATGGAATCACAAAATATTTATGATGTAGAATGCGTAAAAGAAGTAGATCGTGTTATGACATGGGAATTAAGTGAAACGATAGCAGCATTTATTATGGAGCCAATTATTACAGGCGGAGGTATTTTAATGCCACCACAAGACTATATGAAAGCAATTCACGAAACATGTCAAAAACACGGAGCACTACTTATAAGTGATGAAGTTATTTGTGGTTTCGGGCGTACAGGAAAAGCATTTGGGTTTATGAACTATGACGTTAAGCCTGATATCGTTACGATGGCAAAAGGTATTACGAGCGCATATTTACCATTATCAGCAACAGCTGTAAAAAAAGAAATTTATGAGGCATTTAAAGGAACAGGAGAATATGAATTCTTCCGTCATATTAATACATTTGGTGGAAATCCAGCGGCTTGTGCATTAGCACTTAAAAACTTAGAGATTATGGAAAATGAAAATTTAATTGAGCGCTCTGCACAAATGGGTTCACTTTTATTAAATCAATTAAAAGAAGAAATTGGGGCACATCCGCTTGTTGGAAATATTAGAGGGAAAGGGCTATTAGTTGGAATCGAACTAGTAAATGATAAAGCGACGAAAGAACCAATTGATAATGACAAAATTGCAAGTGTTGTAAATGCTTGTAAAGAAAAAGGGCTCATTATCGGACGCAACGGTATGACAACAGCAGGGTATAATAACGTATTAACATTAGCACCGCCGCTCGTTATTTCAGGTGAAGAAATTGCTTTTATTGTCGGAACGTTGAAGACAGCGATGGAACGTATTTAATAAATAGAACGAGAGGAGCGAGCTGTAATATAAGGCTCGCTTTTGTTTATTAGGAGGAGCTTTTAATGGAGAAATATGATCCTAACAAACATTATCACATCGGATATTATGAAGATGGTTATGATTTAGAAGTGACAGCGTACAAAAGAATAAATGAGGCAGTTTGGGATGCATATATTCCAGAATATGAAGCAGGGAGTCTTTATGAGAAAGTAAGTGAAATGAAGCTAGGTGAATATATAGATGATTACGGCATTAAAGTCTATTCATTTCGTGATGATATCGATGATGAAGAAGCACGCTCCATTTTTGAAAAATGGTTAAAAATGAATGGAATTGTTTAAAGAGAAAATGAAAAAGGAGATTGCTATCTTTTAAGATAGCAATCTCCTTTTATTATAGTAAACTTATTTACTTGCTTTCATTGCTTTATCTTTTGCACCAAAAGTGTATTTTAACATTGGTGGTGTAATCATCGTTGTTAAAATAACTACGATAACGATTGCTGTAAAGTAATCTTGTGCTAATAGGCCAGAAGAAAGTCCTGTTCCTGCGATGATAAGTGCAACTTCACCACGAGAAACCATACCAGCACCGATAATTGCAGAAGACTTTGCATCAAATCCAGTGATTCGTGCACCGAATCCACAACCGATTAGTTTTGTGAATACAGCGATAACTGTTAATGCTAAGATGAACCAAATTTGATCGCCAATACCGTCAAATGTAATATTCATACCGATACTAACAAAGAATACTGGAACGAACATAGCGTAAGCAATTGGTTCTACTTTCTTTTCTACTTCATGTTTGTAGTTCGTTTGAGAAATAGCGATACCAGCTGCGAAAGCACCGATAATACCAGCAATTCCTAATAGTTCGCCGAAGTATGCGAATGAGAAACAGATGATAAGCGCAGCACTAACGATAGACTCAGATACGCGAAGTGGTGATAACCAACGCATGATTGCTGGAACACCTTTCCAGCCAATTAAAATGATAGAAGCAAAGAATACTACTTTCTTCAAGATAATCATTGTTAAGTTAACGTCATCTGTGCCTAAGAAGCTCATTGCAAATGCTAATAAAATAACAACAAGAATGTCATCAAATACAGCGGCTCCAAGCATCGTCGTACTTTCACGTGTTTTCATTTTACCTAAATCACGAAGTGTTTGAACGGAAATACTAACACTTGTTGCACATAGAAGTAATCCTAAAAAGACAGCATTCCCTTGTTCCATACCGACAACAAGGCCGGCAACGTAACCACCTACGAATGGAAGAACGATACCTCCAAGTGCAACAGCTAAAGAAGAATTACGATTTGCGTTTAATTCTTCTAAGTCTGTTTCAAGTCCTGCCATAAACATTAAAAGAATAACTCCGACATTACTTAATTGTGTTAGAAGATCTGAATTTTCAATCCATCCGAATATAGCTGGACCGATAACGATACCAACAATTAATTTACCGAGTACAGAAGGTTGACCTAATCTAACACTAAGGTCACCAGCAAGCTTTGTACTTAATAAGATAAGTGCAATTTGAAAGAAAAATTCGAATTCCATTTGATCCTCTCCTCATCATTTTTTATTTTTATCATACGATTTCTCGGAATTTGCCTAATGATAATATGTAAAGATCCATTAAACAAAGGGTCTATTTACGAGTTCTTTTGAACTTGTAATTTGAACCTGTAATTAATATATAATAAAATTTATTAAAAATCAATGAAAAAATAGCAGATTTTCATGAGAGGATTCGTTTTAGAAACGGGGGATATAGATATATAATAGGAAGTAATAAAGTTTACATATAATGAATGGAGAAAGAAAAATGTTATTAAATCAACGTTTTACAATTGGGGAAATGGCGAAAATGCATAATATAGCGGAATCTACATTACGTTATTATGATGAAAAAGGGATTTTTCATCCGTCAATTGTTGACCCTCAAACCAATTATCGTTATTACACAATTGATCAGTTTTCACTATTAGATACGATTAAATTTTTACGCCAATTGAACATCCCATTAAAGGAAATAAAGAAATATATTGATGAACGAAATCCATCTTATGCGCTGAATTTACTTGAAAAACAACAAGAAATGATGCTGAAAAAACAAAGAGAAATCGAGTATGCTTTGGCAAAAATGGAACATAAAATCCATTTAATGAAGAAAGCGACGAAATCTGAAGCAAATCAAATTATTTATAAAAAGATACCGAAACGAAAAATTACAGCAATTGCAGTTGCACCAAATACAACGGATGATATGTTTGAATATTATATCCATTCGTTGCAAAAAAATATGAAGCAAATTGATAATAGTTTATTTTCAGGTGATATCGGTGTAACAGTTTCAAAAAAAGCATTAATGCAAAATGAATTTCAAGCATATAACAGTGTGTTTATTTTATTGGATTACATGCCTTTTGAAGCGCATACTTCAGATGAAATAAAAGAAGGGATATTTGCCTGTTCTTATCACCATGGACCATATGAAGAAACAGACGCAACGTATACGGAATTATTAAAGCACATTGATAACGAAGGATATGAAGTGTGCGGAGATGCACTGGAACTTGCATTAATTGATTGGTCCGTAACAGAAAATCCGAAGGAGCAAGTAACGGAAATTCAAATACCTGTTGTTAAAAAATAGGCTTATATATTTTTCGATTCTCTATTGACCTTCAAGTAACTTGAAGGTTTAAACTGTGAACAGAGCATTGAAAAAGGAGCATTTATATGATGGAAACAACAGAAAAATTAAGAGAAAAACCAATTAAAAGTTTATTTATTACGTATTTAATACCAGCTGTTCTTGGGATGGTATTAATGTCGGTTAATATTGTGATTGATGCAGTCATGATTAGTAGAGGAGTTGGAGCGAACGGTTTAGCCGGAGTAAACGTAGCTATTCCAGCATTTTCAATTTTCTTCTCTATTTCATTATGGATTGGAATGGGCGGAGCAACGCTATATTCCATTGCACTAGGTGAAAATAAACTGGAAAGAGCAAGGTCTATCTTTACTCAATCTATGACAGTAGCAGTTGTTATCGTTGGCGTTTTAGCGGCTATTTGCTTATGGAGAATAGAAGATTTAGCATATTTATTTGGTGCGAATGAAGTGATTTTACCATACGCATTAGACTATTTACAGGTGTTATTAACATTTGGAATGATATACGTTTTAGAAAATATTTTAAGTACATTTATACGAAATGACGGAAATCCTAATTTAGCAATGGCAGGTCTTGTTGTAACGGCTGTATTAAATATAGTGTTCGACTATATTTTTATTTTCATCTTTGGATGGGGTGTAACTGGTGCTGCTTCAGCGACTATTCTTTCGGCAGCAATTGGTTTCCTTGTATTATTAACTCACTTCTTTAGAAAAAATAGTGTTTTAAAGTGGACGAAATTCCATTTTGAATGGGATACGGTTAAACAAATTATGGTGATCGGTTTCCCAAGCTTTACAGCAGAAAGTACAGTTGCAATCGTAACGATCGGTTTTAATATTGCGTTCGTTCAATATGCAGGAGAACTAGGTGTAGCTTCTTATGCGATGGTGAATAGTATTCATGCAATGACATTGCTATTATTCTTCGGTGTTGGTGCAGCGTTACAACCAATCGCTAGTTTCCATTACGGTGCAAATTTATCAGAAAGATTACGTGAAGGATTGCAGTTCGCTGTAAAAATTGCGGTAGTACTCGGAGGTATTGCAATTGTCATCGGTTTATTCTTCGGGAAATATATTATTGGTTTATTTGATGTTCAATCGCCAGAACTACTGGAGTTAACGTTAACAGGTATTAGTTTATTCTTTATTCAATATGTATTTTTAGGCTATAACATTGTATACGGAGAATACTTCCAATCAGTGCGACAAACGAAAAAATCAGTACTTATAATAATGAGCCGAGGTTTACTATTTGTTATCCCATTGTTATGGATTATGCCAAAAGTATTTGGTATAACTGGAATTTGGCTCGTTATGCCAGTAGCGGAAGTATTGACAGCAATTATCGTATTTACGATGAATCGCATGAAACATCCTGTTCCGTTAAACATGGCGAGAGAGAAGGAAGCAATATAGTGAAGAAAATCCCCTTGAACAAGTTAAGGGGATTTTTTTATTCTTTTAAACTAATCGCAAAAGATCCATCTGTCTCCTGAACAGAAGCGAAAGCCACATTTTTAATATTTGTAACGCCTTTCTCCATTAACTCTGCATGTAACCACTTTTCATTTTTATGGATTAATTTTAAGTTATCGTATTGAATTTGTGAATCAACGATAAGAGCAATTGGTAAGCCTGCATACTTAACATCTATATTCATATCTTTTGGAGTCAGAGGCACAAGTTCTCTTTTTGGTAAAATACTAATAGCTCCATTCGCTTCTAATATCGCATACTCAATTTCATGAACACTTGGATATCCTGCGACGCGAAGGTTAGAAAGCAATTCAGGGATCGGATATCTACTTTTTTGTAAGTTCTCAAAAATAATATCACCATGTTTAATTAAAATAATGGGGTGTCCGAGAATAAAACGATTTAGTTTGTTGAGTAGGCTTAATTTTGTAAGAAGCAAATGCAAACATGTAATAACGACCATACCGAGAAATGCTTGTAAAGCACCAGCGACTGGTATGGCTTGAAAAGCTAAATAGGATAAAAAGATAATAGCCCCAAAATCATGAGGAGTTAGTTGTGCTAATGCAGATTTACCAAGTAGCTTAAGTGATAGTAAAAATAAGATAAAAAAGAATGATACGTTACATAAAAAGAGAAGCAATAGGGACACTCCTTCGTGCGAAGTTGTACTTACTATTCCCGAAATTAATAGAAATATTACCTTTTGGAGGATAAATTAGGGTTAATTGGAATTTGTCTGTATACAAACGAATAAATGGATATTATGATGAAGGAAGTAAAGGAAATAGGGGTATATGGATATGAGAAAGAAGAAAATAATCAAGTATATTTTAGTTGTTATAATGATTTGCGCCGTATATGCGGGTTTTTTACAATATAACATTTATAAGCATGGGCATATGAATGCAATTGATGATGCGGATTATATAATTGTACTAGGATCGAAAGTAAATGGAACAAAACCTTCTTATTCATTGCAATATCGTATTGATAAAGCAGCTGAGTATTTAAAATTACATGATAAAACAATTGCTATTGTATCTGGAGGCCAAGGAAAAGGTGAAGATATTACAGAAGCATTAGCGATGAAACAAGGATTAATGAAACAAAATATTGCAGAAGACCGCATTATAATGGAAGATAAGTCGACGAGCACAGATGAAAATATTAAATTCTCAAAACCTTTAATTCCAGCCAATATGAAAAAAGGTATGATCGTAACAAACGATTTCCATATGTTTAGAGCGAAAAAAATAGCTGCAAAACAAGGTTTGCAATTAGAAGGGCTTCCGGCCAAAACACCGAAGCCAATTATCATTCCATCGAATGTACGAGAATATTTAGCGATTACGCAATATTGGTTTATGAATCGAATATAGTGAAAGTAATCCCGCCCGAAATTTGAGGCGGGATTTATTTCGAGGGAAATCTTACAAAAATGTCATGTTCATGAAAGGTAAAGCGATAGTTTCTGGAAAGGTTTCCTGACATAATGAAGGTAACAAAAAACTTTAGAGGTGAATCGGATGAAAGGAAATAATATTTTATCTTCGTTATGTTACTTTAGTATCTTTTTTGCACCATTTTTACTACCAATTATCGTGTACTTCGTTGCGGAAGATGAAGTGAAATACCACGCAAAAAAAGCATTTTGGTCACATGTTTTCCCATACGCAATTTTATTTGGAGGATTAGCAGTGTCGGGCGTATACGGTTTAAGCTTCAATCAATCTGATGGTGCTGGAATTGGAATGATGATTACATATGCAGTGTTCATTCTTGTAGGGATTTATTACTTCATTTGGAATATCGTAAAAGGTATTAAAGTGTTGAAAGCAGCTTAACAAGCATTGCATAACAGCATATAAATTCGTCGTTATTTGCCAAAACGTCGAAATAATTTCATATACCGTATTAATAAACATTAAAAAAGAGCAATTCGAAAAGAATTGCTCTTTTTGTGCTTATAAGTTGTGAATAATGAAAAAGATATGGTAATTTTTCATTATGAAGAGAAAAAAGGAGTGATTTTCATGAATGAGATGATACATAAAATGGAGAAACACGTTTCAGTTCGTAAATATAAAGAAGAACCAATTTCAAAAGAGATAGTAGAAAGAATGGTGCAAGCTGCACAACATGCGGCTTCCTCACATTTTGTACAGGCGTATTCTCTTATATATGTAACAGATCAAGAACTCAAGGGTAAACTAGCTGAGTTATCCGGGAATCGTCACGTGAAAGACTGCGCAGCATTCTTTGTTTGTTGTGCAGACTTAAAGCGACTTGAAATGGCATGTGAAAAACATGGAACAGAGATTAAACATGAGGGAGTAGAGGACTTTATTGTAGCAACAGTAGATGCCTCATTATTTGCACAAAACTTAGCACTTGCAGTTGAATCTTTAGGATACGGTATTTGTTATATTGGCGGAATTCGTAATAACCCGAAAGAAGTGAGTGAATTGCTTCATTTACCGGATAAAGTATATCCGGTATTCGGAATGACAGTCGGAGTACCAGATGAAGAGCATGGAGTAAAACCACGATTACCGGTAGCAGCAATTCTTCATGAAAATGGATACGATGAAAAGAAATATGATGAATTATTAAACGAATATGATGAAACGATGAGTGCGTATTACAAGGAAAGATCGTCAAATCAAAAAAACGTAACATGGACAGAATCAATGAGTTCATTTATGTCCAAAGAGAAAAGAATGCATATGAAAGAGTTTTTAAATGAAAAAGGATTAAATAAGAAATAAGTAAAAAGGCAAACCTGTAATGCGGGTTTGTCTTTTTTGGAGGAGAAATGTGATTGTTTTCGAATAGGTATAGAGGAGGCGATAACATGAAGAAAGCTTTAATCTTTTTATTTGATGGATTTGCAGAATTTGAAGTGAATGTAGCGAGTTTATTTTTGATAAGTAAGGAATTCGAAATAATAACGGCAACAGTAGACGGAAAAACAGTTACAGGAGAGGGTGGTTTTTTGTGTCAACCACATGTCTCTATCGAGCATATTGAAGTAGCGGACTATGAAGTTTTTATCGTACCGGGAGGACATATTTTTGAGCATTTAGAAAATGAAAAGTTGTTATCTATCGTGAACGAATTACATAAGGAAAATAAATGGATAGCGGGTATTTGTGCAGGGACATCTTTACTACATGCAGCAGGAGTGCTTAATAAGAAGAAATTCTCAACATCATTAACATCAGATGAAAAACAATTAGCGCATTTACATGAATGGGAATATAAACAAAATAAAGATGTAACCGTTGATGGAAAAATCATAACAGCGGTAGGGTCTGCGTACGTTGAATTTGCCGCTGAAATAATGAAGCAGCTCAATTTATTTAACGAAGCTGAAGCGAAGGAGAACTTGCAATACTTTAAAAATGTAACAGAGCTTTGTGATAAAACGTTAGTTTAAGTGAATAGTTTGATTGTTAATACCTAAGTTCAGAATGTAGATACTACTTTCTGAACTTAGGTATTTTATTTGTTATCATATACATAGAAATAAAAATTAATAAATTTTTACAAAAGTGATAGAAAATGAGAATGAAATGCCAATAGTAAGTAAAAGCAGCTGCTAAAGGGGAACTGAGGAAGGAAGATGTTTATGATTTTCGATTCTGAAGAGGATTTAATTATAGCTATGAAAAAACGCGATCAAGATGCTTTGAAAGAAGTAATTGATCAATATGGAAAATTAATTTTGTACATTATTCATAAATCATTAAGTACCCCTATTGAAAAACAATATGTAGATGATTGTTATAATGATGTATTTACTGTCATTTGGTTTAATATCGAACAATTTGATATAGAAAAGGGAAACTTAAAATCTTGGATGATTGGTATTACTAAATTAAAGGCATTGGAATATAAAAAGAAAGTATATAAAGAGAATAAAATCGATAAAGACGTAGAAATAGATACAAGTATCCATGATAGGTATGAAATAGAACAAGAAGAAGAGATTATGGAACTCGTACAAGATTTAAATACAAAGGATCGGTATATCTTTTTAAAGAGGTATATTGATAGGTATTCCATTGACGATATTGCGAAAGAATTAAAAGTAACGGCTGACTATATATACAATCGAATTTCTCGTGGAAAGAAAAAACTTCAAAAACTGTGGAAAGGGAGTGTGTAATATGGATAAAAGATTATTATCGATGTTAAATGAGCTCCAATATTCAGAAGAAGAAATTACACGTTTAGAGAAAGAAGCGAATGATTCTATAAATATAGATAAGTATTATGTGAGAAATGGTGAACTGCTAAAAAAATTAACTTTACAAATGTTAGAAGAATCAATTCGCGAAGAGTTACAAAAAAATGAAGAAATTGAGGATGAACTGTTAGTAGAAGAGGGATGCATGGTAAATACAAAAGTAATACCGAATATTTATACTGTAGGTGCAACTTTTTACTATTATATCGTTTTAACAAATAAAAGGTTGCTGATGAAAGGATTAGATTGTTATTTTAAAAAGGTAAATGAATACAGTATGTTAATAGAAGATATTCAAGCAATTTCACAACATAAAAAAATGAAAAACGTATACGGGATTAAATATAATAAAAAATATATACAATTTGGAAGTATAGAGCACGAACAAGAACTAGCTATGATTATTATGAAATTAAAACAGCATGGAGTAAAAGAAGAGAAATATAAAGATTTTGAGAAAGGCTGGATGATTTATTTCAATGTTCTTGTCATAGTAACATCCGGTCTTTTATTTTTAAAATATTTAATGTAAAAAGCGGCATAATAGCCGCTTTTTATGGTTTAGTTAGTATTCTATTGATGATCTTGTAGCTTTAAAATATTCTTCTCATGAAAGAATCATCAGTGGGACTACTAATTGTAAACTGACAATAAAGTTATTTAATTTAAAAACTTAAAACACGTATAACCCCGTTCCGATTTTAAGACGGGGTTAAAATAAATTTGTTTAATTTTTGATGTGAAATACTCCACTGCACTTAAAAATACACCAAACCAATAAATTCGTTTAGATCTATGTGTTATTGCACACTCTAAAGCACCTTCTAATTTAAAAAACTTATTTATAACAAATTCAAACTTTCAATGAGAAGATAAATGCCTGTACAACTCAAAAGGGTATATGTAAAAAATTTAAAAATCCGTTGATTAAGCCATTTGAAAATAATTTGACCTATATACAAACCTAGAAATACGATTGGAATAGCATAAAAACTTGATTCCCAAATTGTTTTGTTTGTGCCAGTAAAGAGTATTTGAGTTACTAGACTAATGAAATATATAAACAGATAAAAAGCCAAAGTAGTTGCTCTCAACTTCTCTTTTTTCGTATCAGTTCCTGTAAAGTAAAGTAACAGGGGTGGTCCTGGCATACCGATACTTGTCGTTAAAAGACCGGATAATCCACCCACTAAGAAATCTCTAGATTTTGTTGATTTAATCTTAAAGTTGCATATTAGCATCAACGTTAATAGTAAGAGCAGGATGCTAATTGCTAATTTAAATGTGTTGATGTTAATGGAAATGAAAATTAAAATACCAAAAGGAACACCAACTATACTTCCGAAAATTAATCTTTTCAGTAGAATAAAATCAATGTCCATTCTTATTTTCCAAATGAGTGATATGGAAATAATTAATGATAAAATGATATTTATTTGTATAGCTTCTTGTGGTAGAAATAGCATGAGTAAGAAAGGTGTTGCCATAATAGAAAAGCCAAAACCTGTACTTGTTTGTAAAATAGAAGCTACTAATATAATACATATGAAAATGAATATAATCTCCAAAATAGCCCCCCTACATAATCAGATCCAATAAATATTTTAACATAAAGTGAAATTTTAATCAGTGGGGGTTTTGTTCATCCCCCACTGATTATTAGCCCACACCAATTGGGATCTTACTGCCCGGCAAATAGCGGCTTTTTATGTTGCGGTTAATATTCCAAAGATGATCCTGTAGCTTTAAAATATTTTTCTCGTGAAGGCGTCATTACCCGGATTGCTAATAAACAGGAAAGGAAAAGAATGAGTAATGAACTACTGATTACAGTAATTTGAACGGAAAGAAATTGTGCGGATGCTCCAATTGCTAAAATGAAAAAGATTTGGATGAAATTTTTTATTGAATCAAACACGCTATCGATACGTCCTATCATATGTACAGGGATGTTATTTTGATAAAATGTTATAAAGCCAGTACCAGCAAATGATGAAGAAATACCAAGTAAAATGAAACCGCTCGCTGCGACTATAAATGAATTTGAAAAGGCAAAAATCACATAACCTATTGCTGTGAAAATCATACCTAATCCGATACAATGTTGAATTGCTAATCGTTTGGCAAAGAGAGAGACGAGAAATGAACCGCAAACGTAAGCAGCACCAGTTATACTAACAAGCATGCTATATTCTATATCGGATAAAAACAGTACTTGATTTGTGAAAACAACTTCTTGTGAATCGAGTGCCATAGAAACAAGCATAGTGGATTGAAATAAAACGAATATGAGAATAATGTAAGTTTCCGTTCGAGCGAATGAAAAAACTTGTTTCCAATCACTTCGTAATGTTTGTACGAAAGTATTTGCAACCTCTTCGTTTTGCTTTGTTTGTAATGTAATGTTTGGCAAGAAGTAAATGAGAATTGTAGAAAGTAGAAATGAAAGTGAATTGCAGTAAATAACAAAGTCTGCCGAGTAAGTAGTGAGAAGTATTCCAGAAAGAGCTGGACCGATAATAAAAGCCCCGTTTGTACATAAGCTATTCCAAGCGTTGAATTGAGCGCGCTCTTCAGCTCGTATGAGCATTGTTTTATAAGTGAATGAAGCTGGATCGAAAAATGATGTAGCAATGCGAGTCAAAAAGATAAAAATATAAATGGCCCAAATAGAATCAAATAGTGGAATACAGCCGATGAGAACTGCTCGAATAATATCTGCGATGAGCATAATTGACCGTTTATTTAATCGATCTACAATACTACCAGACCATATTTTTGTAACAACGGTGGCAATTGGACCTACAATCCATAATCCTGCTACAGCAGCAGGGGAGTTTGTGCTATTTAACACCATTAAGTTTAGAGCGATGAGATACATAAAATCACCTAAACGAGAAATTCCTGTTCCCGACAATAATAATAATTTATTTTTCATAAACAATTGGACCTTTCTTTCATTGTTTTTTAATCCGGCAGGAAATAGCGTATTCTTCTTCTGAGGCTGATTGACGAGCGGTTTTGCTTTCCCAGCGTAATAAAACTTGTGAGAGCTCCCAAGTGAGTTGTTGTAATTCCTCTGGAGTTAAAAATAAATGAGATACAATATGGCTCCCTGTATTTGTTCCTTCCGTTCCTGCTTCTTCAATATAGAAGTGAGCAGATTTTGCTTTATAGTACTTTTCAATAATCCCTCGTTTTTCCTTTGTATCTACTAATTCAAGTAAGCCTCCGTCAAATAAAATTTGGATGTGATAGTGAACGCTACCAGCAGATTTATTTAGTTTAGTAGATACTTGTTTTGCAGTGAGTGTTTCGTCTTTTAAAAGGTGAAGAATTTGAATGCGAGTTGCATTGGAAATTAGCTTTTGTTGTTCTGCTGAAATGGTAAGTCGATCCTCAAACATTATTTTAGCCCCTTTCTTATAATCTAAATTTATTGTACATTCTAAAAAAATAGAACGTAAGAGAAATAAATCGCCTTTTTCTTGTGAATTTCGACAAAAATAAAAATGGCATGTACATATACATGCCATTAAGTGATAGTAGATTCTTCACTAAGTTCCCCGCCATAAAACAAGAAAAGCCATATAAAACTAACAAAAATACAGCATATAGCTAACAAGCTACCAATTACTTGAGGAGAAAGGATTTCTAAAAGCCATCCTGTAATAAACATAGATAACTGAATAAGAGATCCGTAAATGGAATAATGGAATGAAAAGACTTTACCCATCATATTTTCCTTCGTGTAAGTTTGAAGCAATGTCGTATCAAGTGGAACGATGATTCCTCCTGCTATGCGCATACAAAATAGAGTAATGATACCGATAATAAGTTGATCGGATAGAATGAATCCGAGAAAGAAAATTCCTTGTAGTAAATAGGCCAAGCCAAATGATCTTTTCATGTTGTCTTCATTTTTAGACATATAAAGATTAACGAGGAGACTGCCAATCATAAGTCCAGCCCCTTGAACCATATATAAAATGCCAATGTTAGTGTGGAAGATTCTTTCGGCATAGATTGTTAGAAGTAACTGATAGCCACCTCCAATAATGCCCCATGAAATGCCGACAAGAATTAATGTTAAAATAATTTTGCTTTGTAATATGTATGTATAACCATCTTTTATATCAGTGAAAAACGCTTTTTTCTTGCTAAAAGTGTCACGAGAAGGGATCTTTATTTTATAAATAATATAGGCTGAAATAAAGTATGATAGGCTATTAATAAAAAAGGCAATCTCGATACTTAAAGATTGTGCAATGAGCCCACCTAAAGAAGCTCCCATAATAGACATAAAACCATTGATTGTACTAGAAAGAGAGTTAGCGGTTACGAAATGCTTTTGATGTACGATATTTTTTAGAGTTGATTGCTTAGCAGGCTCGAATAAGCAAGAGAGTACTGATAAGCATATGTTAGAAACGAAAATAATTTCAATTTTGTAGAATGCTAATAAATAAGTGAGGACGATAATTCCTCGTAAACTATCGGTAAAAATCATAATTTTCTTTTTTGAAAAACGGTCTACAATTCCGCCTATGAATGGGCTCAGAAGAAGTTGAGGTAACCCTTTGCTCATAAAGGTGAGTGCTAACATAAATGAAGATTCTGTTATGCTATAGACGAGTGTTAATAAAGCGACAGTATGAAACCAATCCCCAAGTACACTTAATGTTTGACCATAAAATAGTTTTTTAAAGTTTTTATTTGTTCTAAGAAGTGTGGAATAAGAAACTGATTGCACTGACATAAAAATTAATCCCTATCTATTGGCGATGTTTGTACATGCTTTTTCCATTCACTTAAATACATTTTCTCTGCTTTAGGTAGTCCAACAGGTAATTGTGCAATGAATTCTAAACTATTTCCATCAGGATCGTTAAAATATACGGAGGCGTGTGCTAATTCTGGAAAAACGATTGGCTCAATTGGCTCCATTCCAAAGTTTTTTCGCGCTGGAATTCCTTTCTGTTTGAGCCAGTGTATTGCGTTTTCTAAATCGTGTAAGCTTACTTGGAAAGCGATATGTCGTAAGGATGGATGATAATTGACTTTGTATTCTTTTCCTTCCCAAAGACCAATCAAACTTTCATTTTCTACAATCCAAAAGAAGGCGATATCGTTGTCTCTTTTATATAATTTTAACCCCAGGATTCATAAAAAGGTATCGAAATTTCTAAATTACAGACAGGTAAATGTGCTTCATAAAGACCTTTAATCATTATAATCCTCCTTAATAAAAATGTTTCTTATTCCATAGTAAACGATTTCTTGTTAGTTGAAATCACAAAAAAGATGGACATAAATTCATACGAAAGTATGAAAAAACAGCTCAAATATGAGCTGTTTTCGTATAGTTTTTAGTTAACCTATTTCATTCATTTAGAGTTTAGCGAAAAGGATACGTATTATATTTAAAACCCTCCGCCGCCACCCCAACAGCTACATCCGATAATGATTAGAAGGATGAATAGCACGATGAGTAAAGCAAATCCACCGCCGAAACCAGCGCAACTACCACCAAAGCTCATGTTTTTTCCTCCTTTTTAGGAAATTAATCTATATAACTAATGGATTACTTTATAAGATATGTTTTTATTTAGAAAAGGAGCAAGTCTTACTTCTAATTAGACAAGAGCCTGTGATCGGATTTAAATGTGATATTTACTTTGTTTCATAGCGCTTTTTTAAAAATGGTAAAACAATATGGAAGTGTATACTAGGTGAATGTATTGCAAATGAAAGGGGTATGTAACTTACAATTACATTAAAGTTTCTTTTCATAAATATAAAATTTGTAAAAAAAGCCATTTTTTTATTTTTTTATGAGTGGAAATGTACTATAATTTTACAAGTAATATTATGGGAAAAGGGAGTTTTAGTATAGAGATGGAGATGGGACAATTACACAATAAAATAGAACACAAAAAGAAAGAGTTAATTCAACTTGTTGCTAGGCATGGATTAGATCATGATAAAGTTTTGTTATTTAGTCGGGATTTAGATATACTAATTAATAAGTTTATGAATATAAAAGACAAAGTATGTAAGTGATTAATCTTTAATTTTTTATATTAGGATTATTTACTGATAAAGGAGAGAACAGTTATTGGAACATTTACAAGAAGAGTTGTATAAACAAATAAAAGAAGAAAAAGGTACAGTTACTATATTTTTAAAGAGCGGAGTAAGAATAGTAGGGGAAGTAGTTGGAGTAGATAGATTTACAGTATTAATATTAGTAGATGGAAAACAACAACTTATTTATAAGCAGGCAATATCAACAATTATGAAATAAGACACTCATTTTGAGTGTCTTATTTCATAATTAAATGATTACTGTTTGCATGCTTCAACGTCAATGCCGGCAGCGAGTAATTTTTTTTCTCCGTCTTGTTCAATGATTTTTTGTAATTTAGATAAGAAAGAGTCAAAATCTGTATGTTTACCAACTTGGAAAGTCATTTTATGCTCAATTGGTAGCCAAGTATCAATATCAGCTTCGTTATGCTGAATTTTCACTTCAAGTTTATCAAGTGCATTAGCAACTTTTGCTTCATACGTTTCTTTCGCTTCGAACTCCATCCATAAATCGTATAATTCCACGCCAAGAGAACCTTCTAGTGTACGTTTAATATTTAAAATAGCCTTTTGCTCATTTTTTTGTTTTTGTAATTGTAATTCACGGCTATTCATCGTATCGAAGGCGGGGATGTCACCAGCTTCTGCTTCAACAAGGTCGTGAATAATAACCATTTTAAGTAATTTTTCTATATTTACTTTTTGATCCAAATAAGGCTCAACTAAGATAGCCATTAGGGACATACGCCACGTATGTTCAGCAACACTTTCTTGACGTCCGTTAGAAAGCCAACTATGTCGCATTTCATATTTTAGTTTTTCTGCTAATGCAATGACTTGCAAAATGTTATGTTCCATCGAGATCCTCCTCATATTTCCATACTATAATTCTAATGTGGAAATGAAATGTGTCAATTTTATGAGTATATTGCGATAAATAGATGATAAGCGTATAATGAATGTTATATGTGAAAACGCATTATTAAAATAAAAAAATGTTTTATAAAAATGACAAGGAAGGGAAGGAATATGGGAGACGAAAATCAAGTATTAGCTAGACCACAAAGAAAAAAAAGGAAGTTTGAAATTTCTAGCCCAATTGGCATTATAGTAGGTTTTGCCATTGTAATAGCGGCAATCATGTTTGGCGGTGGTGGAATAAAAGGGTTTAAAAATTTCTTAGATGTTTCATCTATTTTAATTGTCGTAGGGGGAACAACAGCGACAATCGTTGTGGCATATAGATTTGGAGAAATAAAAAAATATATGAAAAGTATTTTTACTGTTTTACATAGAAGAGAAGAAGATTTAGAACAGTTAACGGATTTGTTCGTTGATTTTTCGAAAAAATCGAAAAAACATGGATTGCTTTCATTAGAAGTTGATGGAGAGCAAGTAGACAATCCTTTTATTCAAAAGGGAATTCGTTTAATGTTAAGCGGCTATGATGAAGCGGAATTAAAAGAAGTGTTAATGAAAGATGTTGAAACTGAAGTGTATGAGTTAAGAAAAGGAGCGACATTATTAGATAAGATTGGTGATTTCGCTCCAGCATGGGGCATGATAGGAACGTTAATTGGTCTTATTATTATGTTGCAAAACTTACAAGATACTTCACAAATTGGTACAGGGATGGCCGTTGCAATGTTGACGACATTATATGGATCTATTATTGCAAATATGATTGCAATACCGCTATCTGAAAAAGTGTATCGTGGTATTGAAGATTTGTATACAGAGAAGAAGTTTGTAATAGAAGCAATTTCAGAGCTGTACCGAGGACAAATTCCTTCCAAATTAAAGTTAAAACTTGATACATACGTATATGAAACGAAGATAAAAAAAGAAAAACGAGCAGCCTAGTAGTTTGAGGAGTGGTAAGATGAGTAAGCGACCGGAAAAAGGAGCGCCTCGTTGGATGACGACTTTTACTGATTTAATAATGTTATTGCTAACTTTCTTTGTATTACTAGTTGCGACTTCAGAGCAAGATACAGTAAAATTATCAAAGATGCTTGAAAAGTTTAGTGACGCGGAGCAAGTAAATGCAAAAGCAATGGAAAATACAATACCAGATATTTCACATGAAAAAAATGATGAAAAAGCAGTTTCAAAAAAGCGCATGGATGAATTGTATAAAAAGTTAAAAGCATATGTGGATAATAATGGTGTTAGTCAAGTGAATGTATATCGAGAAGATACAGGTGTTAGCATCGTTATAGTAGACAATTTAATATTCGATACGGGTGATGCGAATGTTAAGGTGGAAGCGAAAGAAGTAATTAGTCAATTAGTAGGGTTCTTCCAATCGGTACCAAATCCAATTGTTGTAGAAGGACATACGGATAGCAGACCGATTCATAATGAAAAATTCCCTTCCAACTGGGAATTATCTTCAGCGCGTGCAGCTAATATGATTCATCATTTAATTGAAGTGTATAATGTGGATGATAAAAGGTTAGCAGCGGTAGGATATGCAGACACAAAACCAGTAGCACCAAATGATTCACCGCAAAATTGGGAGAAGAACCGTCGCGTTGTAATATATATTAAGGAATAATATATTTCTATTTTAGTAATAAAATAATAAAAATACAGAAATTCTTTTAAAAAAATATTAAATTTTATCGTTTTATTTTGTATAATGAGTGAGAATGATAAGGTGAAATATTAAGATATTTTTATACATAGTAAGGAGAGAACCGAAAAGAATGGCACATAAAATTTTAGTTGTAGATGATGCGATGTTCATGCGAACAATGATTAAAAACTTGTTAAAAAGTAATTCTGAATTTGAAGTTATCGGTGAAGCAGAGAATGGCGTAGAAGCGATTCAAAAGTATAAAGAGCTTCAACCTGATATTGTAACACTAGATATTACGATGCCTGAAATGGACGGACTTGAAGCATTAAAAGAAATTATGAAAATTGATTCGAGTGCAAAGGTTGTCATTTGTTCCGCAATGGGACAACAAGGTATGGTGTTAGATGCGATTAAGGGCGGGGCAAAAGACTTTATTGTAAAGCCATTCCAAGCGGATCGTGTTATTGAAGCTTTAACAAAAGTAGCAAACAGCTAATATAAGGGGTGCCACAAGGAATCAAAACAATGATAGTAGATAGATATGTGGCCCCCCTTTTTTCTTGTTTTAAAACACTAAATTGTTATACATAAATGAAATGTTTGTTAGACAGGTAGGGGATTAAAATGCAAACAGATCTATTAAATATATTTTTTGAAGAAGCAGAAGAACATTTACAGTCGCTAAATGAAAATGTGCTAAATTTAGAACGCAATCCTGCCGATATGGGTGTTGTAGGAGAAATATTCCGCTCAGCTCATACATTTAAAGGTATGTCTGCGAGTATGGAATTTACAGAAATGGCGGATTTAACGCATAAGATGGAAAGTGTTTTAGACGAAATCCGTCACGGAAATATGATGGTGAATGCTAATATTATTGATGTTATTTTTGAATGTATTGATAATTTAGAAAAGATGGTTGCAGATGTGCAGCAAGGCGGAATGGGTAATATAGATGTTGTATCAACGAAACTTAAATTAGAAGCATTATTGAATGGCAATGTAGAAGCTTCTATGGAAAATGTAGAGCAAAGTAGTATAAATAATGATGATACAGTTTCTCATGAAGTGTATATAACTGTTGAACAACAAGCTATTTTAAAAGCGGTACGTGCCATTATGTGTATTGAAGCGTTACAAAATTTAGGTAATATACAAAAAACGGTTCCAAGCATTGAAGAAATTGAAGCGGATGCTTTTGGATTTGAGTTTACAGTACATATGAATACTGATCATAGTGTTGAAGAATTGAAACGAGTAGTGCTTCATGTTTCTGAAATTGAGAAAGTAGAAGTGAAGCAAGGTAGTCATAAAGTACAAGAAGTCGTACAGGTGGAAGAAACGATTCCACAGGTTGAAACCAGACAGCTGAAGTCACCTTTAGAACTGGCAATTCAACCGGTGAGCAATACGTCAACTAAAAGTACTACAAAAACGAAAAATGCTAAAGTGGAGAATCGTTCTATTCGTGTTCAGTTAGAAAAAATCGAAACATTAATGAATATGTTTGAAGAAAGTGTAATTGAGCGTGGACGAATTGATGAATTAGCAGAAACGATTCAAAATAAGGAGTTAATCGAGCATTTAAATCGATTAGGGGATATTTCAAAAGATATTCAAAATGTACTATTAAATATGCGTATGGTACCAATTGAAACAGTTTTCAATCGTTTCCCGCGTATGGTGCGCATGTTAGCGAAAGATTTAGGGAAAAAAATCGATTTACAAATTACAGGTGAAGATACTGAAGTTGATAAAATAGTTATTGATGAAATTGGTGATCCACTCGTTCATTTAATTCGCAATGCAATTGATCATGGTATTGAAACTGTCGAAAACCGACGTGATGCCGGGAAAAATGAGACAGGTACTATTAAATTAGAGGCGTTTCATAGTGGAAATCATGTCGTAATCCAAATTACTGATGATGGAAATGGTATTCATAAAGGAAAAGTATTAGAAAAAGCGATAAAAAATGGTGTTGTAACGGAATCAGAGGCAAATAAATTAACGGATCGTGAAGTGTTTGATCTTATCTTCCAACCGGGATTTAGTACAGCGGAAGTTGTATCTGACCTTTCTGGACGTGGGGTTGGATTAGATGTTGTTAAACATACGATTCATAGTTTAGGTGGGCATTTAATTATTGATTCTGAAGAAGGAAAGGGAAGTACATTCAGAATTGAACTTCCGTTAACATTGTCTATTATTCAATCAATGCTTGTTCAAACAAATGATACGCGTTATGCGTTGCCTCTCGGTAATATAGTCGAAGCGATTCGAATTCAAAAGGAAGACGTTCAATCATTACAAGGAAAAGACGTTTTAAATTATCGCAATCAAATTATTGAAGTAAAACATTTAAACACTGTATTTGGTGAAAAAACAGTAGAGGATGCGTTTGCATCATATGATAGTCAAATGGTTCCTGTATTAATTGTTCGTAATTCACGTCGTAGCTATGGACTTATTGTCAACACAATTATCGGTCAAAGAGAAATAGTCTTAAAGTCATTAGGCGACTTCTTTGCAGAGAGCTCTAACTGTTTCTCTGGTGCGACAATTCTCGGTGATGGACGAGTGGTCCTCATTTTAAACCCGGAAGGTTTATAATAGGAATGAAGGAAGCTCCCCACTTGTATACAATTGGGGAGCTTTTGGGTTAGAAATATTCATTAAGTGTGTGACAACTGTCGTTTGCAAATATTGTGGGAATAATACGTTTGATAAATATAACGAGTGTAATAGACAGTTTATCCCACTATTTGTGGGCAGTAAAACTCCCACCTCAAAATTCGATTGGAACAAAGAAGTTAGGTGGGAGCTCTGCTGCCCGTAAACGCCCAATTGGTGAGGGCTGATAATCAGTGGGGGAGGAACAAAACCCCACTGATTAAAGTTTCACTTTATATCGTTGAAAGAAAAACAGAAATGGGGAGGCAAGGAAAATGCCTGAGCAACACACAAAAGGGAATGCGAGCACGATTGTGCTCGAAAAAGAAAATGAGCATTTAACGCCTCAAGAATGCGATATTCTTGGTGAGATTGCAAATATATCATTTGGTTCAGCTTCGACTGTATTATCAACAATCTTAAATAGGCAAGTAAACATTACTGCTCCTCGTATAGAATTGGTAGATTTATATAATACAAGCGATGTTGAAGTTCCACATGTTGTGTTAAATATTCATTTTACAAAAGGATTAGATATGGAAAATCTTCTTGTCCTTAAGCAAGATGTTGCATTATCAATTGCTGATTTAATGATGATGGGGACAGGTGAAGTGGAAGAAGGAAAAGAACTTGGTGAATTAGAGCTAAGTGCTGTACAAGAAGCGATGAATCAAATGATGGGATTCGCAGCTACATCTATGTCGGAATTCTTCCAAGATACAGTAGATATGTCTCCGCCGACAATTAAAGTCGTAAAGCTATCAGAAGAGATGGAGAAAATCACTGAAATAACTGGAAATAACACAATTGTTAAAGTATCGTTTGATTTAAAAATAGATAACCTTGTAAACTCTAAACTTGTGCAAATTGTTTCAGTTGAACATGCGAAACGGATGATAAATAAATTACTGCAATTATCTGGTGAAGTAGAAAAAACAGAGACTCCAGTTGAAGAGGTAGTAACTGAAATTGTAGAAGAACATGTAGAAAAAGAGCAATTAACACAAGAAGAGAAAGATGTGCTTGGTGAAATTGCGAATATTTCAATCGGTTCGGCGTCAACAGTACTATCGACGCTTTTAAATCAGCCTGTCACTATTAGTACACCAAGTGTAGAGGCTATTAATGTTCGCCATTATGACGGAGTGCCAGTTCCATTTGTTATATTAAATGTCGATTTTGTTGAAGGATTAAAGAATGAGAATGTATTCGTATTTACGAAAGATGTTGCTTTAACAATGGTAGATTTAATGATGATGGGAACGGGTGAAATTGATCCGGAGAAAGAGCTAAGTGAATTAGAGTTAAGTGGCATTAAAGAAATTATGAACCAAATGATGGGGCATGCTGCAACAGCAATGTCAGAAATATTTAAAGAAAAAATGGATATGACACCACCAGATGTTAAATTTATTTCGTTAAAAGAAGAAATGGAGTATTTGGGAGAGTCGATGGCAGTTGACGAACTCGTTCAAATTACTTTTAATCTTGAAATTGGTGATCTCCTTCAGTCAAAGATGTATCAAATACTACCAATATCAGAAGCGAAAGAAATGGTTAGAAGACTTCTTTATCCGATGATGGAAGAGCAAGAAGAAATAGTTGAGGAAGTTATTGAAGAGGAAGAAATTCCTGCACCAGTCGTACAGCCGATTGAATATAAAGAAGTCAAGCAAGTTGAGCCAGTGTATATGGATGCATCTATTATACAAAATGTAGAAATGAATGTTAAATTTGTATTTGGAAGTACAGTGAAGACAATTCAAGATATTTTAAGTTTACAAGAAAACGAAGCAGTCGTACTTGATGAAGATATTGATGAACCCATTCAAATTTATGTGAACGATGTATTAGTTGCGTATGGAGAGCTTGTAAATGTAGATGGGTTTTTCGGAGTGAAAGTGACGAAATCGCTCTAGGGCGTCGAAATAGGAGTTTGAACAAATAGATGAAAGATGTAAAGTTTTTTCTAGTGAGTTTGATATTTGTATATATATGTACTTTCTTCCCGTTGCAAGGGCAAGCAGAAGAAATAATTGTACAAGAGCAAAATGTAAGTGAAGTGAATGAGCAAGAAGAGCAAAATATAGAGAATCGGGAACAGCCGAAACGAACGGAAATGCCCCTAGTTGAAGATGAAAAAAAAGCAGTAGAGAATGAGGAAGAGAAAGAACAACGAGAAGAAAGAAAGATAGAAACAGACCGAGGAATTATTACAGTTAATAAGCAGGAATTAAAGGTTGGCGAAGAATTGCGAATTGCTGTAGCGCCAAATGAAAAAAATATTCAAAGTGTAAAAGGTATACTGCAATTACAAAAAAATGGTGTGCAGTACAGGCAGGAAAGAGTCATATCTTTCGAGTATGAAGAAGGAACGAAACGATGGATCGCCAATTACAAAGTCGGAATATATGATTTGCAAGGTGATTGGAACCTTCAGCTCGTTGAAAGTTATAAAGAAGATGAGAAGGAAGAAGTAATAGAGAATGAATTAAATGTACCGCTCATTCGAATAAATAACGAAACACCGACTATAGATAAAGAATTGCCGAAGTTAGAGAAGGTTACTATTGATGATGCGAAAGAGAACTTCATTGAACGGAAAAAGGGAGAATCCGTTCATATACGAGTAAAGACGGTAGATATAGAATCTGCTGTTAAAGAAGTGCGAGTTATATTAAAGGGAAAAGAAGAAGGTAACGATATTACTTTTTTATTAGACTATAATAAACACGACATGGATTGGCAGAAAATAATTGAAATAACAGAAGCGCTGCCTATTGGCCCGCACCAACTTATTGTGAAAGTAACAGATGTGGCAGGTAACAAACTTGTGACAGAGAGTGAATATATCATTTCTATTATCGAACAAAAAGTGGAAGATAATGAAAAGATAGAAGAACATGAGAATCAAAATAAACTAGAAGATAAGAAAGAAGCTGAGAAGCAGGAAGATTCGAAAATAGCGACTCCGCTTCCGGAAGAAAAGCTTCCAGTTGTTCAAATCCCAAAACAAGAAGAGAAAGTAAACTATTTTATAAAAGAGCCGTTGAAAGAGAAAGAGGAAAACAATTACGTTATAAAAGAGCCAGGGGCAGACAATAGGGAAGTAAATAATGTGAAGGCTCATAAAGAGAAAAGAGGTAAAAATGACGATCAAGTCGTTTCTAAAAAGAAAGAAAAAATAGAAGAACAGCAAGAGAAAAAAGAAGAAGAAAGTGAACAGGGAGTACAAGCCTCTAATGTGTTTGCTATTATGTCAGGATTATTTGTACTGTTTTTAGTTTTAAAGAGTAATAAAGAGTGGGGCTAATAATTTGATAGTAGTGGAGGCGCTTAAATGGAAATTAAACGTACTACAATTGAAAATAAGACGCTACACCCATTAAAACAGCCTGCTGCTATTTCAGAACATGAAATTCAGAAAGAACGAAAACGGAGTAACCTTGTGTTTACGGGGCAGTCCCAAATCATTTCGAAAAATAATGAAATAGGGATTCTACTTGCGAGTTTAGGTGATGGAAAGATTGTAAAAGAAATGCTTTCTAAGGAAATGGATACCGTGTTGCAGTTGTTTTCAAAGCTACATATGTTGTCTGAGGAAGGGAAGCAATCGGACAAAATATATGAACAAATTGTTAGAAGTTTGCAGGGGCTTATTAAACAAGCGCATATAAAGGGAGTTCCGTTATTAGATGGAACGTATGATTTCGCTGAAGTGCAGCTTGCGTTTGGAAGAAAAGTACATATTCCGTTACTTGATGTAAGTGCGCTCATTTCTAGAGTGGAACAAGATCCATCAGAAGGAAATACGAACTTAATGATAACAGTTATTACAGCTTACATGACAAAATTGTCTAACGAAACAATTTTAATTAGCGGTACGGATCGTATTTCTAAAGAACGTGATGCAAGTGTGTGGAAAGCACTTGCAGAAATGAATATGACGCAATTATCGCATGCGTTGAAACATACGATTCAAGAGCACAAATGGTCTGTTACCGCTCTATTTCTCTTTATATGGGTTATAGGTATCATATTGATTCGTATTATATAATAAAAAAAGGTCGTCATTTCAATTATGACGACCTTTTTTTATATTTTTTCGTAGAAGAATGTATCAAAACGCTGAAGGTTGTAGCGTTCGGGTGTTAAAATTTGTTCTGTGCTACCAACGAATAGTACGCCACCTTTTCGTAAAGAACGACTAAACTTTTCATAGAGCTTTATTCTTGCTTCTTCTGTAAAGTAAATCATTACATTTCGACAAATGATTAAATCGTAGTTCGTATCAAATGTCTGCATTAATAAATCGTGTTGTTTGAATGTAACTTGTTGTTTAATATTTTGATGCAATATATATGTATCATCTTCTTTTGTGAAATGACGTTGTTTTAAATCATTAGGTAATTCTTTCAAAGAGCGTTCCGTATATTGACCACGTTTCGCAGTTTCTAAAACATGAAAATCAAGATCCGTTGCTTGAATGTCATAACGAAACGGAGCTAGATGCTTCGATAATATTAAAGAAAGTGTATATGGTTCTTCACCGGCAGCGCAAGCAGCACTCCAAATTTTTAATTTACCGTTATTTTGTTCAAGTAGCTTTGGTAGAGCTTTTGTCTCTAATGTTTGCCAGCGTTCTTTATTTCTGAAAAACTCTGAAACGTTAATCGTAATGTAGTCAATAAAACTTAAAAATAATGTTTGATCAGTGCGTAAATTGTTTAAAAAGCTTGTATAATTGTCAAAACCTTTTCTTGAAATGAACGCATCGATTCTTCTGTGCATTCTATCTTGCTTATAGGAAGCGATATCCATATTAAATAGCTGTTTAAAACTCGTAATAAAATGATTATAATCTTGTTCAGTTTTCATATTTACAATAGGCACAATAACGATATTGTGCCTCCCCCTTTACATCATACGAATTTTTTGTTCAAAGCTTTTTTTCATCTGCTTTTCATGTAAGCCAGGTAAATCATAAATAACGGCGTCAATTCCTGCTTCTTTTGCAATGTCAACAGGAATGACAGACGTATGTTTATCCCTATTATAAAAACAGAGAACTAAATCAGTATCTTCGACAATTTGTTTTACAAAAAACATATAATCTGATCGATAAATGGAGTCGGAAGGATGATCAAAAGCAATATATTCAGCTCCGTGTTTTTTTAAATAATCAACGACTTCTTGAAATTCGTCTGTTAATACATGTAACGGTTGTAGCGTGTAAAAGCATAAATTTTGAGCGAGTCTTTCATTTTCAATGAAAAAACGAAGAACTTCATTTTCAATAGATTTATAACATAATATGTAAATTTTATGTTTGTGAGCATAGTCAATTAAAAATTTTTTTATTTCTTCTTGATCTAATGCTGTTAATTGATTTGAACCACAAAGAAAAATATTCATAGATTCGTGCCACCTCATGCTAAATTGTAACATATCTTCTATAAAAAATAACTGCAAAATATGAGTGTTCAGAGTATAATTATAAATAACTGGATTTTACGATTAAGTTTTGAAAGAAATAAAAAAATAAATAGGTGATATATATGCTACGTTCTATCGCGCATAATCCAATTTTATCGCATATACCGCCTGCTACTCAAATGCCGAAAGAAGCAAATGTCAGGACAGGACTTGCATTTTCGGATAATTTGCATGCAGATCCGAAAAAAGATAAATTGTTAGAACAAATGGAAGCGCTAGTTGATAATATTGGGGAAATTAAAGAGAAAATTGAATTAGAGTTAACGCTCGATAATGTTATGGAATACAAAAATACTGTGAAATCATTTTTGAATTTTTACGTTGATAACTTACTGCAATATAAAGATGTTATGTCTCGTCATCCACGTTATGGATATTCGCAGAAAATGACAATTGTAAAACAAGCTGAAGTGGGATTAAATGAAATGGAAGATGTTATGAATTTAATTAATACGAAAACAGGGCATTTAGAAATGTTAAATCAAATTGGAGAAATTCATGGTTTAATTGTAAATTTAGTCTTGTAAAAGGGAAGGAAGCTATATGTACATACAATTATATGAAAAGCTTGTTATCATTCAAAAAGCATATGAAAATATTCAAACGCTTGGAGAACAAATATATGAGAATTTAAAACATAAAAATGTAAATGCAGTTCAAAAGCTGCAAGTGGAACAATTGCAGTACATAGAAGGTGTAAAAGGATTATCTCGCTCTTTTGAGGAGATGGTTGTTCAGTTTTGTGAAGAAAAGAAAGTCGAACAATTGCGTATGCGTTCGCTATTTTCGTATTTTTCACCGGAAGAAATTGAAAAAATGGAAGAATTACAAAAAAGTTTAAATGGATTAGAAGAAAATGTAAAAATGATTCTTTTGAAAAATCAATATTACTTAAACGTACTATTAAAAACTACAGAGAGCATTGTGGATTCCGTTTCTGAATACAATTTGGAGAAAAACAATAATTCGCAAATCTTTATGAATGAACTATTGTAAAGGAGAAGTGAAGCATTATGAGGTTATCCGATTATAATACACCGCTATCTGGTATGCTAGCGGCCCAAATGGGATTACAAACGACGAAACAAAACTTATCTAATATTCATACACCTGGGTATGTGCGTCAAGCCGTGAATTTAGGTTCTGTAGGAGCAAGTAACGGTCATACGCCAGGACAGAGAATTGGTTCGGGTGTACAAACATTAGGTGTTGACCGAATTACTGATGAAGTGAAAACGAAGCAATTTAATGATCAGTTGTCACAGTTCTCTTACTACGCATATATGAATTCTACTTTATCACGAGTAGAGTCTATGGTAGGAACTACAGGAAAGAATTCATTATCTAGTTTAATGGATGGTTTTTTTAATGCTTTTCGTGAAGTTGCGAAAAATCCAGAACAATCAAACTACTACGATACATTAGTTGCTGAAACTGGAAAGTTCACAAGTCAAATAAATCGTCTTGCGAAAAACCTAGATACAGCGGAAGTACAGACGAAAGAAGATATTGAAGCGCATGTCAATGAATTTAATCGTCTTGGTGCTAGTTTAGCAGAGGCGAATAAAAAAATTGGACAAGCGGGGACACAAGTACCTAATCAACTATTAGACGAACGTGATCGCATTATTACAGAGATGTCTAAGTATGCCAATATAGAAGTGTCTTATGAATCTATGAATCCTAATATTGCGAGTGTTAGAATGAATGGTGTTTTAACAGTAAATGGACAAGACACATATCCACTTCAATTAAATAAGGGGAGCGAACCGATGACTGTTGCGATTTATGGATCGGATATTCCTTTAACAGATGGAGCCATTCAATCAGCAATAGATACGAAAGGGAAGATTGCTAGTTATAAGAAAAATATTGAAGACTTAATGAGTTCTGTGAAAAATCAAGTGAATACAGTGATGGGAAAAGATTTCTTCGTTGGAGATCATGCGAAAGATATTCAGTTAAATCCTGAATTCGCAAAAGATGTTTCAAAAATGAAAATTTCTGCTGAAACAGCAAATAAACTGGCAGGAATTACAGATGGAGATTATAAAGAAGGTCTTTCTTATAAACAAGCGTTAGACCAATTCATCGTTGGTGTAGCTTCTGATAAAAGTGCAGTGAATGCTTATCAAAATATTCATAAAGACTTATTAGAAGGTATTCAGCAAGAAAAGATGAGTATAGAAGGCGTCAATATGGAAGAGGAAATGGTTAATTTAATGGCCTTCCAGAAATATTTTGTCGCAAACTCTAAAGCTATTACGACGATGAATGAAGTGTTTGATAGTTTGTTTTCGATTATTAGATAAAACGTAATAAAAAAGAAAAAGCTTTTTTTATGCTGGAAGAGAGAGTCTAGCATAGTGTGGAAGCGGACAGAGCGATATGAGACCAGAGATATGAAGTGGTTGTGGGATACGTTAGGTTAGAGAACAACCATGTCAAATAGAAATGAAACGCCTCTTTCTTTTATGTGTAGAGAGGATCCGGCATAGTGTGGAAGCGGATAGAGCCTTTTAGTGGGCCAAGCCGTGTTAGATCAGAGATATGAAATGGTTGAAGGCTAGGGAAGAAACTAACAGTACATAGTTGCAGTAGCTTCTCTAGCCCAGTCAAATATAGATAAAGGAGAAGATAGGGATGAGAGTATCTACATTTCAAAATGCAAACTGGGCAAAGAATCAGATGATGGATTTGAATGTGCAACAGCAATACCACCGAAATCAAGTAACTTCTGGGAAGAAAAACCTTCTTATGAGTGAAGATCCACTTGCAGCAAGTAAATCATTTGCGATTCAGCATTCATTAGCGAATATTGAACAGATGCAAAAAGATTTAGCGGACTCGAAAAATGTATTAACACAAACTGAAAATACTTTACAAGGTGTTTTTAAATCTTTAACAAGAGCGGATCAATTAACAGTGCAAGCGTTAAATGGAACGAATAGCGAAAAAGAATTGAAGGCAATCGGTGCAGAGATTGATCAAATTTTAAAACAAGTTGTATATTTAGCGAATACGAAAGAGCAAGGCCGTTATATTTTCGGTGGTGATAGTGCTGAGCAAGTTCCATTCACAGAAGATGGTACGTATCAAGGTGGAAAAAATGATGTGAACTGGCAACTAAATGATGGCTATGAATTAAAAGCATTTCGTAACGGAGAAGAATTATTATCACCGGTTATAAAAACGTTAAAACAGATGAGTGAAGCGCTTAATAACGGTGATCAAAAAGCTTTGCAACCATTATTAGGAGAAAATAAGAAAAACTTAGATAGCATCATTAACCGTACAACTGAAGTTGGTTCAACTATGAATACAATGGAGACGTTTAAAACGATTTTAAGCGAGCAAAATTTAGCGCTTCAAGAAAACCGTAAAGAAATTGAAGATGTCGATTTGGCGGTAGCAATTTCTGACCTAGCATATATCAATGCAACGTATGAAGCGACGCTTAAAGCGGTTAGTACGATGAGTAAAACGAGTATTTTAGACTACATGTAAACAATAAGGAGTGAGACGACATGGCAGGGACATTAACAGGTATTGGCGGTAGACAACAGATCTGGAACCTCGGAAATAATATGATCGATACATCTAACTTTGTAGAATTAGAAATGCAAGCGTTAGACATGAGGAAAACACCATATACTAATGAAAAGAACCAACTTTCACAAGATAAACTATTATATACAAGTTTAAAATCAGAATTTAGTTCTTTCACACAAACTTTTAAAAACTTAGCGGCTTTTAAAGGGAATGAGAAAAAAGTAACGACATCACAAGATGGTTATATTAACGTAAAAGCTGATGGCGGTGCGATTGCAGGAACTTTTAATATGACGATTACACAGCTCGCACAGCGTCATCAAATAGCTTCTAATAAGATTGCTGATATAAATGCGAAGCTTCCTAAAGATGAAACATTACAACTAGGCGGTAAAGAACTAAAAGTAACAACTGATATGACATATAAAGATTTAATTAACAAAATTAATGACGGAGATTATGGTGTATCGGCTTATACACTTGGAGATAAAATCTTTATGTCCTCGAAAAAAGAAGGAACAGATGGAGAAATTAATTTTAAGGGGAACACATCTACACTGTTTCAAGATATTGGTTTAGCTAAGGCGGATGGGACAGCAGTCAATACAATTAATGAAGCGCAAAATGCCAAATATAGTATTAATGGTATTGAAACTGAAAGTTTTACCAATACAATTGAAGCTCTTCCGGGCGTGAAAATTGAATTGTTAAAAGTAACTGAGCCGAAAGCAGAAGGAACACCAGATGCAGGTACAACAACAGATCCAAAAGCAAAAGGTATAGATCTGAAGTTTACAGTAAGTGACTCAAACGTAACAGATGCATCGAATGTTATTAAAAAGATGGTGGCGGATTATAATAAAGCTGTTTCTACAGTAGATATCTTTGCTGGGAAAGGTGGAGCTTTCCAAGGTCAAGCTATTATGCAAAGTGTACGTCAAGCTATGAATAATGTCGTGACATTTTCTCAAGACGGTAATTATTTATTCTCATTTGGTATCCAATTAAAGCAAGACGGGACGATGGAAGTTAATGATGAACAATTAACAAAAGCGTTAAAAGACAAGCCGGATGCAGCGAAGCAATTTTTCTTTGGTTCTAACGGTTTAGGGAAGATGATGGAAGAACCACTTGATAAACTATTTGGTGATAAAGGTGTAGTCGGAGAGCGTGTAAAAAACATCGATTCACGTGTAAGTGATTTAGATAAAAAGATTAAAGATATTGAAACACAAAATCTGCAAAAACAAGATGAGATTGTGAAGAAGTATCAAAAGCTAGAAAGTACATTAGCGGCGCTAGATAGCCAACTAAAAACAATTAAAGCAATGACAAAACAAAAAAGTGATGATTAATGAAAGTTGAGGAAGTGATCGTATGCAAGCATGGCAACGTTATATGCAAAATGATATTATGACGAGTAATCCAATTAAAAATACAATTTTTATTTATGAAAGATGTATCGTTGAGTTTCGTAATTTAGAAGAGCTTTTAAATACTTTTAAACTACAAGAAGGAGATGCACTTCTTGAAAAATTAGAACGTATTTTTGAAGAGTTAAAGCTTCAATTAAATCCTGAGATTACTAAAGATTTATATGATAGTCTATTCGGTTTATATGATTGGATTAGCATTCAAATTCAGACGATGAAAGTAACTCGTGAAGCAAAAGACATTGATGCGATTGTGCAAGTGTTACAAGATTTAATAGACGGTTACCGCGGAGCACTTGAAAATGAACAATGATATTTATCGAGCGTTTGTCGGCTGTTTTAATGAAATCGGTGAATTGCAAGTGTCAGATGAAGAATTTGCTGAGAAAAGTGCTATGTTAAATCGCTGGATGATGACCTTGGATGAAAAGACGAGAGCAGATGTTGCAGCGGAAGTGAGTCCATTAATAATAAAGGCAGCTCAACATATTCGAGATAAGCAAAAAATCTTGGAAGAAATGATTATGACAAATGATGGACGAATGAAAGCTAATTCGTTTTACGGTAAATATTAATTGTAAAGTATGGAAACGGGTTCTCTTTATTACAAGGGGGATCCATTCCATTGTTTGAATAAAGGCGTTCCGCTGATTGAGGTTTCACTTTATGACTGTAATGAAAAAACAGAAATAATCTAAATAATAAAAAAATGAACTTTATTTTATTGTTCTTATATTGAAATGTTATATAGATTACTAAGTGAATACAGTTTTTTGTATTCTTTTATATATTTTTGTATTTTTCTAAAGACAACAATGGGAAAATGGAATAAAATATGAAAGGGTACATAAGAGATAATATTTTAATAAATACATATAAGGAAATGAATAATAAAGTGAAACTTCCATCAGTGGATGATCATGCCGTAAGCGAGCATGATGGAGTAAAGAAGGGTGTGGAATATGCCGGACTTAGTTAGTGATGTTAGTCATTATATGAATTATTTAGTAACGAAGCGAAATACTGTTTCTAGTAATATTGCAAATGCGAATACACCGGGGTTTAAAGCACAAGATGTAACATTTGCTGAACAAATGAATATGAATAATCCACTATTCAAAAAAAATGCTGCGGATTTAAAGAGTAATTCAGACTTATATCAAACGAATGAAATGCACTTGCCGACAGCGAATACGAAAAATACATATGCAAAGATTCAAACGAAATCAATGCAGACGAATAAAGATGGAAATAGTGTGGATGTAACGACAGAAATGCTAGATTTAATGAAAACAAACCAATTATATGGTATCTCAATTAATGCGATTAATACGCAATACGCAATTAACCAAGCAGCACGTGGACGTTAAGAGTAGAAGGGGAGACAACGATGTTCCAAGCAATTAATGCAAGTGGCTCAGCGCTAACTACAGCGAGAAAATGGATGGAAGTTACTTCTAACAATATCGTAAATGTGAATACGACGGGAGCGCCAGATGCAGAGCCGTATCACCGCCGAAGTGTGGTGCTAGAATCAAATAATAATTTTGCAAATATGCTAGAGGGAGCTCCTGCTAACGGAGTGAAAATAAAAAGTATTGAAACAGATCGAAATGAAAATCTAGTATATGATCCAACACATCCACATGCAAATGAAGAAGGCTATGTACGTTATCCGAACATTGATGTGACAGCTGAGATGACGAATGTAATGGTTGCTCAAAAAATGTATGAAGCAAATACAAGTGTATTAAATGCGAACAAAAAAATGCTCGATAAAGATTTAGAAATCGGCCGAGGATAAGAGGGAAGAGGGGAAATATGAAAATCCAACCAATGTTAAATGCCCAGCCATTTGGAGCGATTCAGCCAATTGGTGCACCGAAAACTTCACAAACATCTGTAGTTGAAGGCAAAAAGTTTATTGATTTATTGGAAGATATGAATCAAACGCAAAATAATGCACAAACAGCAGTATATGATTTACTGACAAAAGGGGTAGGAGAAACGCATGATGTTTTAATTCAGCAGAAGAAAGCTGAATCACAAATGAAAACGGCTGCTCTTGTACGAGATAATCTTATTGAGAATTATAAGTCACTAATTAATATGCAAATTTAGGAAAATGGACGGGTGTGTTTAAATGGAAAAGATAAAAAATGTTTTCCAATCGTTGAAAACGTGGCATAAGTTAGTAATTGGTGCTGCGCTCTTAGCGATTGTAACAGGAGCACTTTTATACTTCACCTTGCCAGATAAATATGTTGTTGTATATCAAAATTTAAACGATACAGATAAGCAAGAGATTACAGCAGAATTATCGAAGCTAGGTGTTGATTACCAATTAGCAGCCGATGGTTCGATTCGAGTGCAAAAGAACGATGCTCCATGGGTTCGAAAAGAAATGAATGGAATGGGCTTACCGTTTAATTCAAAAAGCGGTGAGGAAATTTTATTAGAAAGCTCGCTCGGTTCAAGTGAGCAAGATAAGAAAATGAAGCAGATTGTCGGTACGAAAAAGCAATTGGAGCAAGATATTGTACGAAACTTTGCGACAATTGAAACGGCAAATGTTCAAATTACATTACCTGAAAAAGAAACCATTTTCGATGAAGAAAAGGCAAAGGGAACAGCAGCAATTACTATTGGTGTGAAACGTGGACAACTATTAACAGCTGATCAAGTTGCGGGTATACAGCAAATGATTAGTGCAGCCGTTCCAGGTGTGAAAGCAGAAGAAGTAAGTGTTATTGATAGTAAAAAAGGTGTTATCTCAAAAGGAGCAGATGCAGCGCAATCTACTAGTTCCTCTTCTTATGAAAAAGAAGTTGAGATGCAACAACAAATTGAAGGCAAATTAAAGCAAGATATTGATGCGACGTTAATGACGATGTTTAAGCCAAATGAATATAAAGTGAATACGAAAGTCTCTGTAAATTATGATGAAGTTACACGTCAGTCAGAAAAATATGGCGATAAAGGTGTACTTCGCAGTAAACAAGAGCAAGAGGAAAGCTCTACTGCGCAAGAAGGGGCGGATACGAAGCCAAGTGCTGGTATTACAGCGAATGGTGAAGTGCCAAACTACGGTACGAACAATAATCAAAATGGTAAAATCGTCTACGATAATAAAAATGGTAACAAAGTTGAAAATTATGAAATAGATAAAACAGTTGAAACGATTAAGAAACATCCAGAATTAACGAAAACAAATGTTGTTGTATGGGTAGATAATGATACGTTAGTAAAACGAAGAATTGATATGACAACGTTTAAAGAAGCAATTGGTACAGCAGCTGGACTTCAAGCTGATCCGAACGGAAACTTTATAAATGGTCAAGTTAACGTTGTAACTGTTCAGTTTGATCAACCGAAAGTAGAGAAAGAGAAAGAACCAGAAGAAAGTGGTATTAATTGGTGGTTATTCGGTGGAATTACAGGTGGATTGTTAGCGCTTGGTGGCCTATTATTATGGTTCTTCTTAGCAAGACGTAAGAAAAAGAAAGAAGAAGAGGAATATGATGAATACTTAGCAGAAGAGGAAGTTGCTGCTAGTAGTGAAAGCATTATGGAAATTCCTGAAGAGAAAATAGTACCAGAGCCAAGAAAAGAACCAGAACCAGTAGAACCGACAGAACCTACATTAGATGACCAAGTGCAGGAAGCTACGAGAGAGCATGTAGAAGGTACTGCAAAAGTTATTAAAAAATGGCTAAACGGATAGTAAGGGAGGAAAAACAATGTTAGATGAAATCTCCTCCAAAGAAAAAGCTGCCATCCTCATTCGTACATTAGACGAAGAGGTGGCAGCAAAAGTCATTGAATATATGACGGCTGAGGAAAAAGAAGTGTTACTTCGTGAAATTGCGAAGTTTCGTATATATACACCAGAAACGTTAGAAAATGTACTAGGGGAGTTCCTGTATGAACTAAATGTAAAAGAATTGAATTTAGTGACTCCAGATAAGGAATACATTCGTCGTATATTTAAAAATATGCCAGAAGACGAGTTGGAAAAATTATTAGAAGACCTTTGGTACAACAAAGATAATCCATTTGAATTCTTAAATTCACTTACAGATTTAGAACCACTTCTTACAGTGCTTAATGATGAATCGCCACAAACGATAGCAATTATTGCTTCTTATATTAAACCTCAATTAGCATCTCAATTAATTGAGAGATTACCAGATCATAAGCGTGTAGAAACGGTAATGGGCATTGCGAAGCTAGAGCAAGTAGATGGTGAATTAATTAATCAAATTGGTGAGTTATTAAAAGCAAAATTAAATAATATGGCATTTAGTGCTATTAATAAAACAGATGGATTGAAAACGATTGTGAACATTTTAAATAATGTTTCACGAGGCGTTGAAAAAACAGTCTTTCAAAAGCTCGATGAAGTTGATTATGAGTTATCTGAGAAAATTAAAGAAAATATGTTTGTCTTTGAAGACTTACTTGGTCTTGAAGATCTTGCACTTCGCCGTGTATTAGAGGAAATTACAGACAACGGTGTTATTGCGAAAGCAATTAAAATTGCAAAAGAAGAAATTAAAGAGAAATTATTTACATGTATGTCTTCAAACCGTAAAGAGATGATTTTAGAAGAGTTAGATGGCTTAGGACCGCTTAAGATGACGGATGCTGAAAAAGCGCAGCAAACGATTACAGGTACAGTGAAAAAGCTAGAGAAAGAAGGAAGAGTTATCATTCAAAGAGGTGAAGATGATGTCCTTATTTAAAAACAGAATTCCGAAGAATTCTGTTTCTTTTTCTGAGGAAACGTATGAATTACAGTTTCCAAAGCCAATACCAGTTCACACTGAAGGGGAAATACAAGTAGATCATGCAGAACTTCTTGCGCAGCAAGATGCATTGCATATTGAAATGAATCAGCTAAGGCAGCATCAACAAACGTTAGAACGAGAGTATCAGCAGTTGTTGCAGGCTAAAGAAGAGTTTCAAATGCATATTCATGAACAAATGGAACAGATGGAAGCAGCACGTATGCAGTTTCAAAAGGAGCAACAAGAAACGGCATACGAATGGACTGAGTTATTATGGAATCAATCTTTTCAATTAGCAGAAAAAATTGTGAATCAAGCGGTAGATTCACGAGTATTAGATGTTCTGCCAATATTAACAGGTATCGTTCAAACATTGCCTACTTCATTTGAAAAGTTAATTATAACGGTTCATCCAGAAACATTTGAGCGTATACAAGAAGAGAAGGAAAATACGAAAGAGTATTGGTTGCTACAATTAGTAGAATGGAAGTATGATTTTTCTTTACAGTTTGGCGAATTTGTTTTGGAAGAAGAGAAGGAGTTCTTTGAATTTAAATTTGCACCGATATTTGCGAAACTTCGTCATAAATGGGAAGAAGAAAAGTTGTTTGAGGAGCAAAATGTATGAACAATAAGCTCATGAACGAACATAATAAATGGAATACGTTTATTGAAACGCCGTTTTATACGAAATTTGGCAAAGTTCATAGTGTACAAGAGCAGTTTTTTGTAGCGAAAGGTCCGAAAGCGAAGATTGGAGATGTTTGTCTCGTTGGAGAACATAGCGTCTTATGTGAAGTTATTGCAATTGAAAAAGAAAACAATATGTTACTCCCATTTGAACAGACAGAAAAAGTGTGTTATGGAGATTCAGTTACATTAATTGCAGAAGATGTCGTTGTGCCCCATGGTAATCATTTGCTTGGCAAAGTGTTAAGTGCAAATGGAGAAGTGTTAAATGAAGATGCTGAAAATATTCCAGTACAAAAAATAAAATTAGATGCACCGCCGATTCATGCATTTGAGCGTGAAGAAATTACAGATGTATTTGAAACGGGAATTAAATCGATTGATTCTATGTTAACGATTGGAATCGGTCAAAAGATTGGTATTTTCGCTGGATCAGGTGTTGGGAAATCTACATTACTTGGAATGATTGCGAAAAACGCAAAAGCTGATATTAATGTTATTAGTTTAGTAGGTGAGCGTGGCCGGGAAGTAAAAGACTTTATTCGAAAAGAATTAGGCGAAGAAGGCATGAAAAAAAGCGTCGTTGTTGTAGCGACATCAGATGAAAGTCACCTTATGCAACTTCGTGCGGCAAAGCTTGCTACATCTATTGCTGAATATTTCCGTGATCAAGGAAATAATGTATTACTTATGATGGATTCAGTTACTCGTTTTGCTGATGCTCGCCGAAGTGTTGACATTGCAGTCAAGGAATTACCAATTGGTGGTAAAACACTATTAATGGAAAGTTATATGAAAAAGTTATTAGAGCGATCCGGAAAAACACAAAAAGGGGCAATAACAGGTATTTATACAGTGCTAGTTGATGGTGACGATTTAAATGGTCCTGTACCAGATTTAGCTCGTGGTATTTTAGATGGACATATTGTATTAAAACGTGAGCTCGCAACTCTTAGTCATTACCCTGCCATTTCTGTACTAGATTCGGTTAGTAGGATTATGGAAGAAATCGTATCGCCGAATCATTGGCAACTTGCAAATGAAATGAGAAAAATTTTATCTATTTATAAAGAAAATGAATTGTATTTTAAACTAGGAACAATTCAAGAAAATGAAGAAAATGCTTATATTTTTGAATGTAAAAATAAAGTGGAAGCTATAAATATGTTTTTAAAACAAGGTCGAACGGATAGTTTTCATTTTGAAGATGTTGTCCAAGCGATGCACCATATTGTATAAGACCTCGTCCTTTGAGGTCTTATTTTTTTGTTTTTAATATTTCACAGATTTTTTTGTGAAAAAACTATATAATAGAAAAAGGGAACGTTATAATAGGAAGGGGCTATGAAAACGTGTGGATAAGCAGCAGTACGACACGATAAAATTGCAGATTAATCAAGAGAAAGAACAAATCTTGAAAGAAGTGTACGAACTAACAGCTGAAAAAAGAAAAATAGAACAAAAAAAAGAATATGATCTGTATGTTGTGAAATCACGTAGTAAAGTCGTACAAACTGGGCAACGTATTATGGCTGGTATGCTGTCTTCACATACATTTTCACCTGAAAGAATAGAAGAATGGAATCGGAAAATAAAAAAAACAGAAGGTTTTATTCAAAAAAATGAAAGCCTTTTAGAGCAAATAAAAGAAAAAGAACGTGTCATTGATGAAATGTATCAAGAAGATTGTAAGAAGCTTGTGAAAGTAAAAGAAAAGTTAGAAGAAAAAATGCTTCTTGATTTAAAAATGTGTATGAACGGATGAGGTGGATGTAGTGATACAATTTGTATTACCGGTGCAACAAAGTTTACCTCCGCAAAAAGAAAAAGGGCTAGAAATAAAATCGAAAAATGAAAATTCTTCATTTGATAATACAATGAGAATTGAAAATAAAAAGCAGCCGAAAACGGAGAAAACGAAACGAGAAGAAGCACCAATAGAAGAGAAAAAAGATTATATTCTTTCTAAAAAATCGGTAACGAAAGAAGAGCCTATTGTTAAGAAAGAAGAAAAAAAAGAGACAGAACAGTTATTATTATCTGTATCTGAGCAAATGGTTGCAATTGAGCAATTACGTGTGCAACCAGAATTGTTATATCAATACATACAAAAAATACAAGAGTTATATAAAGAATACGGAAATATTAAACTGAACGAATTGCCCGCAGCTGAATTACAGCAATTACAAGAGCTTCTTTCAAACATGAATATTAAAAATGCCATATGTTTAGAAGATACAATGCAAATGACGTTAGACAAGGTGACGATGCCAGAGCAGATGTTGCAAGTATTAAAAGTCGTAGAATCAGAAACTTGTAATATTGCAAAGAAACAAGAAGAATTTAAAGACTTAGATGTAGATCTTCCGAAATCAGAGAGTGATGATGTAAAGATAGAGTTGCCAGAAGTTGATACATTAAACGATTCGAGTTCTGCGGGTGTGGAGTTATTAAATAAAGCGACCAGTACCGATCAAATAGGAAAATCAAATGGTGGTGCTGTGAAGGTTTCATTGCCTGACTTAGGAAAGAAAATGGAAGCGCAAGTAGAAGCGCTGCAAAAATTTGTAGTGAAACAAGAACGCGTTTTATTCCAGCTAAATCCAGAAAAACTTGGTACATTAACTGTGTTTATGAAAAAACATGGAGACCAAATTGATGTTCATGTAGAAATGGAAAAACACGATGCGAAAAAACGTGTTGAAATCATTTTTGATGAATTGAAACTAAAGTTAAAAGAAAAAGAAATCAATATTCAAATTAGCTATTCAGATAAAGATGAAAATCGTAAAGAACAGCGAGAACAAGAGCAAAGGCAAAAACAAAAATTAGCAAATACGAAACATGAGAAACAACAATCAAAAGAATTTGCGGGATTATTGGAGGAATAAAGCGTGCCAACAGTTGGATTAAATACAACGAGTACAAATCATATTCCGTTACAAGCAGGAGCGCAAAAAAGTAATGTACCTGTTAACGGTGTACAATCGCCAGTTCAACAAGCGAATGGAGTTTCAGTAGGAGAGCAAAAGACTCCTGGGGTAATGGGGAAAGATGATTTCCTAAAATTGTTTTTATCGAGTTTCCAGCACCAAGATCCATTTAATGCGATGGATATGAATCAAATGATGAACCAAACAGCGCAGTTATCTCTTATGGAACAAGTGCAAAATATGACCAAAGCAGTTGACTCTTTAAGAACGACGATGTATTCGACAGCGCTTGATGGTGGAATGAAGTTTTTAGGAAAGTATGTAAGAGGTATTGACGGTGAAGGGAACAAAGTAACTGGTCAAGTAGAGACAGTTCGCCTTGCAGAAAATAACGATGTACAGCTCGTTATTAATAATAAAGTAGTATCTCTTCGTTTCGTTGAAAGAGTGTCTGATAAACAGATTGGAGACACGAATCCAGAAGATGTAAAGGAAGCCGATCAAAAAGTAGTTGAAGAAGTAAAAACAACAAATTCATAAGGAAGTGTCCATACATTATGATTAAAGCGTTATATACAAGTATTACAGGAATGAATGCAACACAAAATGCATTAAGTGTAACTTCAAATAATATTGCCAATGCACAAACAGTTGGGTATAAAAAACAAAAAGCAATGTTTGATGATTTATTATACAACAATTCAATTGGTGCAAAAGGTGATGATAGATACGCAGGGACGAACCCTAAAAGTATCGGTAACGGTGTAAAAATGAGCGGAACGGTTACGGATTATAGCGATGGTACAATTACGTTAACAGGTGGTAAAACACAAGCAGCAATGGAAGGTAACGGTTTCTTCGTTGTAGGTGATTCAAAAGCTGGAAATATGGAATTTACACGTAAAGGGACATTTGCAATATCTTCAGATTACTATGTTACGAATACAGAAGGTCAATATGTATTCGCTTATCCAGCAGATCCATCAACTGGTAATGTTGACTTATCTGGTATCCCGGGGCCATTGCAAATTCCAATGGGATCAGCAATCGGTGGTATTCGAACATCAAAAGGAGTTGTTGGAGGGAATATTCCAGCCGATGCAAAACAAATTACGCAAGAATTGCCTGTATACGATGATGCTGGTAATACATGGACAATGCGCGTGGAGTTTACACAAACTAGTGAACATAATTATAAATATACAGTAAAGATGCGTAACGACTCGAAGAAAGAAACAACGTTTAATGAGGTTCAAGGCGCAGGTGGTGATATGACGTTTGATGTAGTAGGAAAGCCAAATCAGCAAAATCCTGGAGCATCTATTCCATTTAATGGCGGAACAGTAAATTTAGATTTTAGTAAATTAACAAACCATCCGACAGATAAAACATTAGCAGTAACAAACGTAGATGGTAGAGCGGCGGCGACTGTTAAAGATTGCTTTATTGCTGACGGTGGATATTTGATGGTAAAATATTCTGATGGAAGTATGAAAGCTGCTGGTCAATTAGCTGTTGCAATGTTCCCGAATGAAGGCGGTTTGATGAAAACTGGTAACGGTAACTATACAGCGACAAATACAACGGGTATTTTAGCAATGGGTGTATCTGGCCAAAATGGTGCAGGAAAAGTACGTGGTAGTGCACAAGAAGGTGCAAACGTAGATTTATCTGTAGAATTTGTTGATTTAATGCTATACCAACGTGGCTTCCAAGGAAATGCGAAAGTAATCAAAATTTCAGATGAAGTATTAAATGAAGTTGTAAACTTAATTCGATAATAAATCGTAAAGAAAAATTGTAACGTAGTAGAAAGGGTTTTATATTCGTATGACAAGACAAGAGCGAATTTTACAATTGCCTTTTTTCGAAAATAAACGTGAGCTTGCTGAGCAAATGTTAAAAATAGAACGAGAAGAGCATGTATATTTACCAGATCAATTTGAAATCAAACAAGTGCCTCCATATTCGTTTGGTGAAAAACAAGCAATCATTGGCCGTATACACGAGTTTTACTTCGTAAGTATTGGTAGTAGTGGTGTTTGGAAGTATCAACTGTTTAAAGATGAGATGAAGTGCCGTGAGTTTTTCGTTATGTTGCCGGATATTACGGATCAGCAGCTTGCTTTTTGGTTCAATAACATTGAGTTGTTGAAAGGGGCTTAAAGGTTCGTAAAAGCTTTCTTTTAGGTTTTGAGAGAGGGCCCAGCGATGAGTAGTAGCGGTCAGTGTCTATGAGTGGTTTGTATGTTGTGAGACCAGAGATATGTAGTGGTTCTAAGGTAGTTGGAGAGGCTGGAATCCAAGTGTTTAGGTGGTACCTCTTCGCTCTTTGAAGATATAGGGCCTATGAGCAGTGATTTGAAATAGATATAGATTAATTTAAGATAGTTGTGCTATATTGTACAATTAGACTAAGTTTATATAAAAGGAGAGGTGAGGAGGATGGCGCAGAATAAGTATCGCGTTACATTCATTTCGCCAAGTGAGGTTGAGCAACGTACTGTAATGATGGCGAGTAGTTTGCCTAATTTAATACGTCAAGTAGAGAGTATTATTGCAGATCTGAACGGTTATTTTGTAAATGATAAAAAGAATAATTGCTATTTTAAAGTGATTAAAGAAAATGTTACGTTTATTCAATATGAGTTACTATTTTCGGATAAGGAAATTCACATTGAAAAGTTAAAACATATAGCACCGGCGGTATTGAAACAATTATTTGAAAAAATAAACGATCCGGAATTATATGCACTTGCACTTCTTGATGTCGATATAGCGACAAAGGAATATGTGCTAGGAGAAATGAATCCAGAGCTTAGGGTGAGAGTGGAAACAGAGCTTTCGAAAAAATGGGAAGCGATGCCGACAGAAATTGTAGGAGCGCAAGAAGTGTTACTAGAAGCACTTGCTTTGTTTATACAAGATTAAGCTTTACCAGTGTTTTTATTATTTTAAAACGGCAAGGCTCACGCAACTATCTATATTTTTCATATAGGTAGTTGACTTTTGGATGTTATTAAAGCTTAATAGTTAAATATACGGAATTAATGAAAGGGGAGCGACACCTTTATGTCACAAGCACAAAGTATTTTATTAGAAAGTGGAACAAACGAATTAGAAATCGTAACTTATACTGTGGGTGAAAATTTATTTAGTATCAATGTAATGAAAGTGCGTGAAATTATTAATCCATTCCCTGTTACAACTGTGCCGGAATCTCATCATGCAGTTGAAGGTGTTGTTCAAGTGCGTGGTGAAATTTTACCTGTTATTAATTTAGCGACAGCTCTTAATTTAAAATCGATAAAGCCACTTGATCAAACGAAATTTATTATCTCGGAATTAAACCAAATGAAAGTTATCTTCCGTGTTGATGAAGTACATCGTATTCAACGCATTTCTTGGGAACAAATTGATGAGCCAGCTTCATTATCTATGGGACTAGAAGAAACGACGTCTGGAATTGTAAAACTAGATGGGAAAATTATCTTATTGTTAGATTATGAAAAAATTGTTTGCGAAATTAGTAACAGTGGTTATGACAATAAATCACTTTCAGGGTTAGAACAAAAAACTGATCGAGCTGAAAAAGTTATTTATATTGCAGAAGATTCAGCGATGCTTCGTCAAATACTAGAAGAAACATTATCATCAGCTGGATATACGAAAATGAACTTCTTCAGCAATGGTGCAGAAGCATTAGCTCAAATTGAAAAATTAGCAAAAGAGCAAGGTGAAAAAATGTATGAACATATTCATCTACTTATTACAGATATTGAAATGCCGAAAATGGATGGACACCATTTAACGAAAGTAATTAAAGATAGTGAAGTAATGAAGCAATTACCAGTTATTATTTTCTCTTCATTAATTACGAATGAGTTGTTCCATAAAGGTGAGGCGGTTGGAGCGAATGCTCAAGTGAGTAAGCCTGATATTCAAGAGTTAATTGGTTTAGTTGATAAGTTAGTGCTTTAAAAGCTTTTATTTAGCTGGAAGAGAGGAACGAGCCAAGTATGGGAGCGGTCAGTGCCTAATAGAGGTCCATGCGATGTGAAAGACCAGAGATATGGAGTGTTTTTAGGTAAGTCGAAGAAGTAGGCTTTCGAGTGAGGGTGTGAAGAACCGGTTTAAAACACGCTTTTTAGTTGGAATAGAGGAACGAGCCAAGTGAGGAAGCGGTCAGTGCCTATTAGTTCTCCATGCGATGTAAGACTAGAGATATGGAGTGGTTTTAGGTAAGTGAAAGAAGTGAGCCTCCGAGTGAGGGTGTGAAGAACCGGTTTAAAACACATTTTTTTAGTTGGAATAGAGGAACTAGCCATGTATAGTACTGGTTAGTTCCTTTTTAGTATTCTATGCTTTGTACAGGCAGAAAAATCAAACGCTTCTGGAGTGTTTATGACTGCATGTATTAATAGTCTCTTTCGTGAATTTAGCTGTTTTTATTTAAGGGTTATTGTTTGGTTTACTTAATAAGTAGTAGGCTTTTTTCATTTAAAAATATAAGAGAATGTATCTTTGGATTGTGTTAGTAATATTTCGTGATAGCACAAAATTTTTCGGTGAAATTATATTGAAAATACCATATAATATAATTAAATACATTTTATTGATATAGTATCTCGTTAGATTTTTTTAATGTTTTCTTTAAAAATATTTTCTATTATTTACATACTTTTTATACCTTTTTGTATGTTAAATATTTGACAGATAATTTCGAAATGTTATAATATGGATATGTGGAAATTTCTATTTTCTTAAAAGACATGGGAGTCAGATGAGAATTGTGAAAGGATGAGGGGCAGTGACACAGAGTATGTATCACCACACAGCAATCAACGTATTAAGTCTTTTACAAAACATGTCAAATAATAAAACGAACGATATGAAATTAGAGGCGGAATTTAAAAAAATAGAGAAACAATTCCGAATAAAGTATGAAGAGCTTATCGATTTATATAATAGAATGGTATTATTTCAAATAGATATAGAAAAAAATGGCGGTATGCGAGTATATGAAAAATCAGGAATTACATGGTTGAAGTCTGAACTAGAACTACTATATGAAGTATATCAATTTTGTCAGCGTCAAGGCTTAAATATCGCAAATATTTCAAAATATGTTAGTAAAAATGAACTGAATTTATTTCCAAAAACGGAAAGTCAATTACAGAACACGTATTATAAATTAAAAAAACAAGAAATTCCGTTTGAAAATATTGAAAAACAAAAGCCGGGTCGAAAACGCAAATATACACCAGTCAAGGGTATAGTTGTTGAGGCGAAACAAGAAAGAAAACAGGAAGTAAAAGAAGATTTCCGAAGTGAAGAGGACGAAAAAAATCTCGTAACAGTTATATCAGGTATCGTTGAAAATTTTGAAACAATTAGTCAATCCCGTGAAAAGAAAGAGCATGAATTACATCAGTTTATGGAGGGGATCTATAAGCTTTCTAGCATGGCTGCAGAGCGTTCGAAAGAAGAAAAGAATGCTCGAGGTCTTGAAGGTGAAGTACATTCATTACGAACTGAAAATGATAGGTTAAAGCGAGAGAAGGAAGACCTTGTACATGATATTAAAGAAATGACGCATCATTTAATTCATTTCATTACGAGCTCTGATATCGATCAAATTCGTACGTTACCTTTCTTCGTAAAAGAGTGCAAACAAGATTTACATAAGCTAGGATTATATAACGCTCAAGACGGAAAAATGAAAATTATGGTTGATAGTAGCGGTCAAGTTATGACCGTACCACAATAAAAATGGGTACAAAACAAAAGGGAAATACATATACACTATGTATTTCCCTTTTGTTTTGTATGGAATCATTTCGGGCAGAGGAAAAGTTATAATTAATTTTAGTAAATCAAAAATTTGTACAAAAGGAAGGAACTAGGTCTTACTTTGTAGTATTGTGATCCGAAAAATACTGGGAATATGCGTATTGTCACTGTGAATGGGCTTAATACATAATGATTTTAAAGATAAACCGACCCTTCCTCAATATTTAACTGATTTAATTGAGGTGAATAAGCTGTATAATCGTACAGTTGTTATTACATTTCATCAACAAACTTTTAATACGGAGAATTGAAGAGTAAAGTAGGATTCCAAAGCATAGCCAAAAAGGTGGCTGTTATAAGTTATTTGCCTACCAAAATAATCAATATTTGTTTAAAATATAAGATTATTATTTTATTATACCGAGTAATTATTCATATTATATAATAATTACTTACTATATAATTAACATGGTTATCTTACAAAAATGTAAGGTTTTTTTAATTGACACTCGTACATATAAGTAACTATACTGGTTACACGATGTTGGTTAATATATTTAATAGTCTCTATCTATAAGTGTATGTCTCAGGATTCTTTTCGGAATAATAGTTCGATTTGTATTTATTATCTTTAATATAGTGATAATACGTATTTAATCTATTCTTTATTCTAGGTCGTATTATTTAAAGATTAACTATAAATGATATATTTACCAAGTTGTAATAATTTTTTAGAGGTGTTACATTTTGAAATACAAATTAATTGCTACAGGAATTCTTGCTGGAAGTCTACTATCCTATTCATCTAGTACATTTGCAAATACTCATAAATTCCCAGATGTTCCTGCATGGGCTGACAAATCCGTTAATTATTTAGTTGATAAAAAAGTATTGAGTGGTTATCCAGATGGAACTTTTGGTTCAAGCGATACATTAGATAGGGCTTCTGCGGCAACAATTATGACAAAGGCCCTTGGTATACATATTGACTTAAATGCAAAACCATCTTTTACAGATTCACAAAACCACTGGGGAACGCCATACATTGCCGCAGCTGAAAAAGCAGGAATAATTAAAGGTGAAGGAAATGGAATATTTAATCCTTCTGGAAAAGTTACTCGTGCTGCTATGGCTACCATGCTAGTGAATGCATATAAATTACAAAATATAAGCACTAGCAATGGACAAAGTAAATTTGAAGATTTAAAAGGGCATTGGGGTGAAAAATTCGCCAATATTTTAATTGATTTAAAAATTTCAGTTGGTACAGATAACGGCTGGCAACCAAATAAATTCATAACACGTGCAGAAGCCGCACAACTTACTGCCAAAACAGATAACCTTCAATCCAGTCCGAAAAATCCTTTAGAAAATAAAACAATCATTATTGATCCTGGACATGGTGGCGAAGATCCTGGAAAAGCCACAAAGGGATTGCCTGAAAGTAAAATTGTATTAGACACTTCCTTACGCCTACAACAATTGCTTGAAAAACATACACCATTTACAGTTTTATTAACTCGTGAATCTGATACTAGACCTGGACATGATCAAAAAAGCTCTTTACAGGAACGTGTTAAATTTGCTAAGCAAAATCAGGGGGATATCTTTATAAGTATTCATGCAAATGCTTATAATGGTAATGCAAAAGGAACGGAAACATACTATTATAAATCTTCTGAATCCGAAAAAACAAATCCTCATGTGGAAGAAAGTCATGTGTTAGCGGAAAAAATCCAAGCACGTTTAGTAGAGGCCCTTCAAACACGTGATAGAGGCGTTAAACATGGAGATCTTCATGTTATAAGAGAAAACGGCATGCCAGCTGTGTTAACGGAACTGGCTTTTATAGATAATGGTATCGATTACAGTAAACTATCTACGGCAAACGGTAGACAGATTGCAGCAGAAGCCATTTATGAAGGGATTTTAGATTATTATGAATGGAAAGGAAATAATGTATCTGAATATAGGTTGAAATAAGTAAAAGGGAATTTAGTAATTCTAGGAATAAGTAATTTATAAATTGCTAAAGTATAATTTTGTTATTTGTAATGTGTTTTAGTTTTATAGTGTATACTGGCGCCGACTTATTAAGGATTATAAATAAGTCGGTGTTTAAGTTAGCGTACTTAATGAATACTATAGAAGTTATGAAGAAAAAAAGATAAATAGATAGGGGCATACACCTACATTCATTATTTTTACGTGAAATTTTAATTTAAAAATAGTTAAGTTATATGATTCAGATGGGCAGTATACAATGAGTTCAAAGAAAACATTCTTTGAACTCATTAGCTATTAAATAAACTTGTTACATAAATAGTTCGTATAACAATAATTGATAGTGTTAAGGACATAGCTGTTCATATTTTTTTGTAATTCCTGTTATGGAATTGTTAAATATTTATAGGTTTAATGTAAGGCTGCTTTATTTTGAAAGAAATCTTTTGAAATGGCCATAATATGAATAATAATTAGAAACAAATTTTTGAAAAAATGATGAAAGACTTAAGAAGGTGAATATATTGCTTAAACATTCACATTTGCAATTTATCTTATTAACAATAGCTCTAATATTCTATATAAGCTTTTGTTTTATATTTTTATTTGTTTTTCCGAATCATTATTTTGTATCAGATTTTAATATCCGACTATCATCCTTAGTTGTTGAAACTACTGTATTTATCTCATTACTTTATTCTATATTATCCGGAAAAATTAAGTTAGGAGTATTCTGGGTTTGCATTACTATTGCAATAGGGTGTTTCTTGATTGGGAATTTTATATCCGCTTTTCAAGTACTTAATGTAGAATTGCCGATACAAAATTTTAATATCTCTGATGTGTTTTTGTTGTTTTTCTTATTCTTCTTTCTCTTTGCATTCTTTTATAAAATCATTATGGAATGTAACAAGTGGGAAAAAGCGTATTTAATTTGTGATTTATGTATTGTTGTTACTGCCATTTTTACATTAGAGTGGTACCTGTTTAATAAACCTTCTGCAAATATCTTATTCTTATCAATTGGAGATGTTTTTCTCTCATTTATTTTTCCGATTATAGATTTATTACTTCTTTTATTAGGAGTTAGTCTAATCTTTCGACCAGCTATTTTTAATGCGAAAAGTAAATTATTTATTTTTATTCTCGTATTAACTGGATTGGCTATTACGGACTACTTGTATTTTTACTTACAAGATGATTTGTCAGATCGTTCACTTATATTATTAAGGTGTTTGTATAGAGTTTTCCTATTATTTATCGCTATTGCTGCTTCGATCTCAAAGAATGCATCTTCTAGAAGGAATTATTTCATTATCGATCCCACATTTGGGAAGAAACTTCTTGTTATATTTCCTTATCTTGCAGTTGCGGTATTAATTGGCTTTACTTTAAAAGAGCAAACTTCCTCGGCTACACTTATTACTGGGAATTGTATTGCATTTGTATTTGTGCTGATTCGTCATACTATCGTACGAATGCAAAACAGAGATTTAACCGAAATGTTAAAAGTGTTTAATAATCAATTAGAACAAAAAGTATCTCAAAGAACAGAAGATTTAATAAACAAATCCAATGACTTGGTCAAAAATCAAGAGAGATTTAAGTCATTATATGAGTATCATCCAGATCCTATTTTAACGATTAATTCAAATGGTACTGTGTTAAATATAAACCAGGCTGGAAGTATGTTATTAGGAAAAAACAGTGATGAATTAATAGGTAAAGAGTGCTTCTCGATTTTTTTAGACGAAGATAGATCTGAATTGGAAGCAGCTCTACAGGAAGGGAAACGATGCAGTTCGGCTTCGTTACAATTACGTGTGAAAAATAATAATGAGAAGGACATTCATTTTTGGTACGTCACCATTGTTCCTATTATGATAGAAGGACAAACTTTTGGGAGTTATGTAATGGTAAAAGACATTACGAGAATGAAGAAACAACAAGATGAGATAAACTATCTAGCATTCCATGATACAGTGACGGAGATTGGAAATCGAATATTCTTCCAAAAAGAATTAGAAAAATCCATTGAGCGTGCACGAAAAACGCAGGGTGAATTTGGACTCTTGTATATAGATTTAAATCGTTTTAAAACCATTAACGATACACTGGGACATTCAATTGGTGACAGTGTTTTAAAAGAAGTTGCTAAACGTTTTAGGACATGTCTGTCACCGGCTATTCCTCTAGCGAGAATAGGGGGAGATGAGTTTGCGATCATAGTCCATAACCACACAGAGCAACAGCTATTGGATTTGTGTGAAACTCTATTTCGTATAACTGAAGAAGCATTTGTAGTTAATCAACATAGTTTTTATTTATCTCTTAGTATAGGAATAGCGGTGTATCCGTTTGGAGGAATAAATACTACTACACTTTTACAACATGCTGATATTGCTATGTATAGTGCAAAGGAAAAAGGTAATAATGCTGTTTGCATGTATGACGAGACATTATCAAAAAAAATAACAAGACGATTACGATTAGAACAGGATTTACCGAAGGCATTAGAAAATAATGAGTTGTTTTTATTATATCAACCACAAGTTGACAGTAAGACTGGTATGGTTATTGGTGCAGAGGCTTTAATTCGTTGGCAACATCCAAAACTGGGACTTATTTCTCCTTTTGAATTTATACCTATCGCGGAAGAAACGTCGGAAATTATTCCAATTGGGAAATGGACGTTACAGGAAGCGTGTCGACAACTGAAAAAGTGGCATTCTGCAGGCTATGCAAATCTAAAAATGGGGATAAATTTATCAGCTATAGAGTTTGAACAGAAAGATTTTGTTCAAGCAATCATATCTACCATAGAAGAAGTAGGGGTACCTGCTAGTTCGATTGATTTAGAATTAACAGAGAGAATAGCAATGGTAGATGAAAAAGAAACCTTATCGAAGTTAAAAGCATTAAAATCATATGGTGTACATTTATCAATTGACGATTTTGGTACAGGGTATTCTTCATTAGCATATCTCCCTTTGTATCCAATTGATACCTTGAAAATTCCAAGAGAATTTGTTAATAGGATCGGAAATTCTACTGATGGAAATGAAATTATTCATACCATTATTTCACTAGCGCATACTTTAAACATGAAAGTGATCGCAGAAGGGGTGGAAACGAAGGAACAATTAACAGTGTTACAACGTAATGCATGTTATCTAATTCAGGGCTATTACTACAGTAAACCTGTAAGTGAAGATGAATTCATCAAGTTTTTAAGCACAATGTCGCGTCACCTTTTCTAAGGGAACCACAATCTAGATTTGTTTTTTGTTGAAATTATAACAAATAGAGGACAGCAAAGTAACTGTCAAAATGTTTTAGCATTTAATTTGGCTTAATCGGAAATTCTAATGAGCAAAGACCTTATCTGATTTTAGTTTTAGAAAGGAGAGAAGCGGATGGATTCAATATGGCTAGAGTATGCTTGGGCATTGTTAATTTTAATCGGATTAGAAGGATTGTTATCGGCTGACAATGCCCTTGTACTAGCAGTTATAGCCAAGCATTTACCCGAAGAAGAGAAAAAAAGAGCTATAAATTACGGAATTATTATGGCCTTTGTTTTTCGATTCGCAGCCCTTTTTGCTATATCATTTATTGCAAATGTTTGGCAAATACAGGCGATAGGAGCAGCTTATCTTCTTTACTTAGGATTAAAGCATGTCATTCAGGCGCAATTCGGAAAAAATAATCAAAATATTCACAAGGAAGATGAAAAGGAAGCAGCAGGAAAAAGCTACTGGTTCACAGTAGGAAAGATTGCATTAGCTGACCTTGCCTTTGCGATTGATTCAATATTAGCGGCAGTCGCTCTTGCCCTCGGTCTTCCGGATTCACCGCTAGAAGATTTCGGTGGTATGGATGGAGGACAGTTCATAGTTGTACTTCTCGGAGGGATAGCTGGACTTATTTTAATTAAATTTGCGGCAACTTGGTTTGTACAATTACTGGAGAAACGCCCAGCACTGGAAACAACAGCGTATGCAATTGTTGCCTGGGTCGGCGTCAAACTTGCTGTAATTACACTTGCCCATGAGGATATCGGTATTTTAGACCATGATTTCCCGCACAGTACAACTTGGACTTTAATCTTCTACGGAGTATTAGTTGCTATTGCACTTATTGGTTGGTTTGCACCGGGAAGTAAGTCATCTCAGAATAATCCTGAAAGGTAGTAAAAAGGTCAGGGCATTATGTGCTGTGACCTTTTTATCATTTTGATATTGTGTATTTTTGGATTTAACGCTATAATTATAGTGTTAAAGATGGAATCGTGATATGACCTGTTATGAATCTATCATTTTATTTATGAATAAATGGACTGGTATTTTAGCAAGATGTGCTAATAAACTACTCCACCATGATGATAACGTGCCAAAAATGTGGTGCGTATATTTTCGTGGTGGAGTTTTTTTATTCTCAAAAAGGGGGAGTCACCATGAACGACAGCATGGTTCATATTACAATTGACGGCAAAGAGTATAATGCTGAGCCTAGTTCAACTATACTGGGCATTATTAATGAGAACGAAATTGAACATCCACAAATTTGTTACGTGCCAGAAGTGGATCCTATTCAAACGTGTGATACTTGTATTGTAGAAGTGAATGGAAAGCTAGTGCGATCATGTTCTACAGTAGTGACGGACGGTATGAATATTGAGTTGTCCTCTACTAGTGCGAAGGCAGCACAACATGAGGCGATGGACCGTTTACTAGAAAATCATTTACTTTACTGTACGGTTTGTGACAACAATAACGGGAATTGTAAACTGCATAATACGGCAGAATTAATGGAAATTGAGCATCAAAAATATCCTTATGAACCAAAAGTTGATACAGGCGAAGTTGATATGTCCCATCCATTTTACCGTTATGACCCGAATCAATGTATCGCATGCGGTCAATGTGTAGAGGTGTGTCAAAACTTACAAGTAAATGAAACGTTATCTATTGATTGGGAGGCAGAGCGTCCTCGTGTTATTTGGGATGAAGGAGTAGATATTAACGATTCTTCATGTGTAAGCTGCGGTCAATGTGTAACAATTTGTCCTTGTAATGCTTTAATGGAGAAATCGATGCTTGGTGAAGCTGGATTTATGACAGGGTTAAAACCTGATATTCTTGAGCCTATGGTCGATCTTATTAAAGAGGTTGAACCTGGATATAGTGGTATTTTTGCTGTGTCAGAAGTAGAAGCTGCAATGCGCGACACTCGTACGAAAAAGACGAAAACAGTATGTACGTTTTGTGGTGTAGGCTGTTCATTTGAAGTATGGACGAAGGGCCGTGAAATTCTTAAAGTACAACCAACTTCTGAGGCACCTGTTAATGCGATTTCGACTTGTGTAAAAGGAAAATTCGGTTGGGATTTCGTTAATTCTGAAAAACGACTTACGAAACCTTTAATTCGAAAAGATGGAGTGTTCGTTGAATCAAGTTGGGAAGAAGCGCTTCATGTAGTAGCGAATAAATTGGGCTCTATTAAAGAAGAGTACGGTAAAGGTTCTATCGGCTTTATTTCTTCTTCTAAAATTACGAATGAAGATAATTATGTTATTCAAAAATTAGCGCGTCAAGTGTTCGAAACGAATAACGTTGATAACTGCTCACGTTATTGTCAATCACCAGCGACGGATGGATTGTTCCGTACAATTGGTATGGGCGGAGATGCAGGGACGATTAAAGATATCGCACAATCAGGCCTTGTTATTATCGTCGGTTGTAATCCAACAGAAGGTCATCCTGTGTTAGCGACTCGTGTGAAACGTGCGCATAAACTTCACGGTCAAAAATTAATTGTCGCAGATCTTCGTAAAACTGAAATGGCAGAGCGTTCAGATATCTTTATTAGTCCAAAGCAAGGAACGGACCAAGTATGGTTAATGGCTGTTACGAAATATATGATTGATCAAGGTTGGCACGATCAGCAGTTCATCGACGAGAATGTAAACTTCTTTGATGATTTCAAAGATAGTCTCGCGGAATATACGCTTGAATATGCAGAAGAGATTACAGGCATTTCAAAAGAAACGCTCGTTAAAATGGCAGAAATGATTCGTGATGCAGACGGTACGTGTATTCTTTGGGGAATGGGCGTAACGCAAAATACTGGTGGTTCAGATACTTCCGCTGCAATTTCAAACTTACTTCTTGCAACAGGAAACTATCGCCGTCCAGGTGCTGGTGCATATCCGCTTCGAGGTCATAATAACGTACAAGGTGCTTGTGATATGGGAACACTTCCAGGTTGGCTTCCAGGATATCAGCACGTTACTGACGATGTAGAACGTGCGAAATTTGAAATAGCTTACGGAGTAAAAATTGATAACAAACCAGGTCTTAATAACATTGAAATGCTTCACGCAATTGATGAAGGAAAAATGAAAGCTATGTATCTTGTTGGAGAAGATATGGCTCTTGTAGACTCTAACGCAAATCACGTACATGAAGTGTTATCAAGCCTTGAATTCTTTGTCGTTCAAGATGTGTTCCTTTCTAAAACAGCTCAATACGCTGATGTAGTATTACCAGCAGCGCCATCTCTTGAGAAAGAAGGTACTTTTACAAATACAGAGCGTCGTGTACAAAGATTATATCAAGTGCTTCCAACGCTAGGAGATGCGAAACCAGACTGGTGGATCGTACAGGCAATTGCTAATAAGTTAGGCGCAAACTGGAGCTATAATCACCCAAGTGAAATCTTTGCGGAAATGGCAAGCTTATCACCACTATTTGCACACGCAAACTATGAAGTGCTTGAAGGGTGGAACAGTTTCCACTGGGGAAGTTTTGATGGTACGAATACGCCGCTTCTATTTAAAGATGGATTTAACTTCCCGGACAAAAAGGCTCGTTTTGCGATAGCTGATTGGGTACGTCCTGCTGAATTCCCAGCAGAATACGATCTTCACATTAATAACGGCCGTATGCTTGAACATTTCCATGAAGGGAACATGACAAATAAATCAACTGGTATTCAATCGAAAGTACCAGGTGTTTTCGTCGAAGTTTCTCCAGAACTTGCAAGGGAACGTGGAGTGAAAACTGGTTCGTTAGTACGCCTTGTTTCTCCATTCGGAGCACTAAAATTACGTGCACTTGTAACGGATCGTGTAAAAGCGAATGAACTGTATTTACCGATGAACTCGACGGATAAAGAATCGGCAATTAATTTCTTAACAGGTCCTGCCGTTGACTTACGTACAAACACGCCGGCATATAAGCAAACGAAAGTACGTATGGAAGTGTTAGAAGTTGATGGCGAAAATCCGATGCCAAAAACGAACCCGCGTAATAAAAAGCGTCATCCTCAAAACGGTATTGAGGTAAATCGTAAGTGGGCTCGCCCAGGATACGTACATTTAACGGATAACTAAGGGGGAGAAAAGAATATGGCAGCACCTATTCAAGCGATCCAGAAGCAGGAGCTAACTGAGGAAGAACTTAAACAACAAAAACTCGAAGCTTTAAAAGAACTGCTAGCTGATAATGAAGATGCTTTAAATCAAATGTTTAATATAGTAGGTGAATTAAATGACATTGGGATGCTGGAAGCAGCAAATTCTATGCTGAAAGCGAAAGAACCAATCGCAAAAATCGTTCTAGGCCAAGTCACTCGTGAACCAGTTACAAATTTAATTAATAATATGATGGGCGCTGCAGGAGCTTTAACAGAACTTGATCCGGAACTTACGAAAAAGCTTATAGGTAGCGTATTGACAGGTATGGATGAAGGAAACCAGCATTTGCAAAGCAATAAAAAAGTAGGAATATTAGACCTTATGAAAGTACTGAAGGATCCAGATATTAATCGTGCTATTGGATTTGGTCTTCATTTCTTAAAAGGTATGGGTAAAGGGTTAAAAGAAGAATAGATAAGCAACAATAATAGTATTTCATATGTTGTTTGCGTACTTGAGATAATTGTAAAAGGTGATCCATTTCGTCTCATTATTAAATAGTTTAGGCGAAATGGTCATTTTGTTAAAATAGTTGTGATGGAATAACTAGGAAGGAATGAGAGTATGTCAAAAATGGTACATGAATTTAATGATATGATCCGAAAGCTTCGAAAAGAGTTGTTCGGGAAAGGGCCGGAAAGAATTCATACTGTATTTACCGAGAACATGGCGATTGCAACACTTTATGGGAATTTAACACCTACTGAGAAATTTATTTCGGGAACTACGGATGGGGCGGAAATGGTTCATATGGCTCGAACGAAAATGATTCAAGAAGTGTATGTGGCTAATCCTCATGAACATTTAGAAGAACTTGTTGGTGCGAAGTTAGTTCATCTGTTTTCTGATATGAAAGTAGATGAGGATATTGCAGTTTCCGTGTTTGTTTTTGATAAAAATATAACGTGAGAGAAGGATGCTCATCGTGAAATCGATTCAGGTGGAACGGAAAATTTTTAAATATGAGCAAGGGGAATTTAAACATATAGAGGACAGCATTGTAACAGAGTTTCCTGTTACGGTTAAAATTAACGGCCAGGAATTTGTTACAATGGTTAGTACTCCAGAGTATATTGAAGATATGGTAATTGGCTTTTTAGCCTCTGAAGGCATTATCCGAAAGTATGAAGATATTGATGAAATATGGATGCAAGAAAAAGAAGGCTATGTACATGTAAAAACGACGAAAATCAATCCTTATTATCGTGACATACAAAACAAACGTTATATTACTTCGTGCTGTGGAATGAGTAGGCAAGGGTTTGTTTTTGCGAACGATGCGCTGACTGCGAAAGAAATGAATGATATTCGCGTAAAGATCTCTGCCGAGGATTGTTTTCGGTTAATGAATGATATGCAGCAATCTGCGTCTACGTTTCAACATACAGGCGGCGTTCATAATGCAGCTTTATGTAATGTGAGTGGAATTGTTTTAAGCCGCATGGATATAGGAAGACATAACGCTTTAGACAAAATTTACGGCTATTGTTTAAAAAATAACATTTCGATTGGTGATAAAATTATTGTTTTTAGTGGACGTATCTCTTCTGAAATTCTATTAAAAGTTGCGAAAATTGGCTGTGAAGTAATATTGTCAAAATCAGCTCCAACTGAGTTAGCATTAGAACTAGCGGAGCAGTTAGGGATTACTACAATAGGCTTCATTCGTAATAAATCTTTAAATGTATATACGCATCCAGAGCGGATTATAAATATAAAATAAGTAGAAACGAGGCAATAATCATGAAATCTGTTACATTAGACAAATTAGATCGTCCTTTAAAGGATTTACGTATTTCTGTTACTGATCGCTGTAATTTTCGCTGTCGATATTGTATGCCAGAAGAAATATTTGGTCGTGATTATTCTTTTTTGTCTAATGATAAAATTTTATCTTTTGATGAAATTGAAAGGATTACACGTATTTTCGTTTCTTTAGGTGTAAGAAAGTTACGTATTACAGGAGGAGAGCCTTTACTTCGAAAAGACTTACCTGAACTCATACAGCGGTTAAACGAAATTGATGGAGTAGAGGATATTGGTTTAACGACAAATGGATCATTACTTAAAAAGTTTGCTCCAGATTTATATAAGGCGGGTTTATCTCGTGTAACAGTTAGTTTAGACTCGTTAAATGAAGAACGATTCTCTTATTTAAATGGGAATAGAAGTAAAGTAAAAACGGTTCTTGCGGGAATACAGGCTGCAGCGGAAGCCGGAATGAAAATTAAAATGAACATGGTTGTCCAAAAAGGGGAAAATGAAGAAGACATCGTTCAGATGGCAGAGTACTTTAAAGAGAATAAGCATATCCTTCGGTTCATTGAATATATGGATGTCGGAAATTTTAACGGCTGGGAATTAGGTGAAGTAGTTTCTAAGCAGGAAATAGTAGAGATGATTCATAAAGTGATGCCGCTTGAACATATTGAAGCGAACTATCCTGGTGAAGTTGCAACACGTTATCGTTATGTTGGTAGCGAAGAAGAAATAGGAATTATTTCATCTGTAACGGATTCGTTCTGCTCATCATGTACAAGAGCGCGTATTTCTGCAGAAGGAAAATTGTATACATGTTTGTTTGCTTCTAAAGGAAACGATCTTAAAGAATTACTTCGCTTTGGATATACGGATGAGGAGATTACTAATGTTATTCGTGACATTTGGAATAATCGTTCAGACCGTTATTCAGACGAACGGTTAAGCAATACGAATAAAAAAGCAATGCCGAAAATTGAAATGTCGCATATCGGTGGCTGAGAAGTTACTAAGAATGTAGATTCTCTTTGTTAACGTAAATAGTGGGAAATGTGCAAGTTTTGTACACTTTCTATGAGTATAGTAAAAATGATGATTGATATTTCTGTAAGAGATATGCAGAGAGATTAAGCAGCATTCAAAAATCCTTACGATGTTAAGGGTTTTTGGTGCTGCTTTTTTTAGATGAGAAAAATGGAGGAATTGGTTATGGCATTTCATAAACCGGAACAAATTGCTGCGCTTGTGATTGAATCCGGTGTTCAAAAGGTGGGGCAACCGCTATCAGCGATGCTTATTCTTGGTTTTTTAGGAGGAGCATTCATTTCATTAGGATTTTTACTTAATATTCGTGTTCTAGGTAATGTACCGGAGCAGTGGGGAAGTTTAGTCAATTTTATAGGAGGAGCGGTTTTTCCTATTGGACTTATGCTCGTTGTTTTAGCGGGAGGAGAATTAATTACGGGAAATATGATGTCGATGGCCATGGCACTGTATGCACGGAAAATTTCATTGAAACATGTGTTAAACAATTGGGCGTGGATCACTTTAACGAACTTCGCAGGTGCACTTTTCGTAGCGTATTGTTTCGGTCACCTTGGCGGGTTAACTGAAGGTGCGTATTTAAATAAGACGATAGCGATAGCTCAAGATAAGTTACATGAATCTTTCGGAAGAACGTTAATTTTAGCGATTGGCTGTAACTGGCTCGTTTGCCTTGCGATTTGGTTAGCGTACGGAACGAACGATTTAATTGGGAAGATTGTTGGAATTTGGATTCCGATTATGGCATTTGTCGTAATTGGGTTTCAGCAAGTAGTAGCAAATATGTTTGTCATTTCAGCAGTTATTTTTGCGGGTCACCTTACGTGGATGGATCTTGCGAAAAACTTTGTGCCAGTCTTTATCGGAAATGTAATTGGCGGAGCTGGATTTGTTGGATTCGCTTATTTTTCTTGTTATCAGAAACAAAGTGCTACCGAAGAAGATGTATTGAAAAAATAACAGTATTTGAAAGGAAGGCACCTCATGATAGAGCGGTATTCACGACAACAGTTGTTCACTCCTATTGGAAAAGAAGGGCAAGAGAAAATTAGAAATAAGCATGTATTAATAATAGGGGCAGGTGCATTAGGAAGTGCAAGTGCAGAAAGCTTTGTACGTGCAGGTATCGGGAAATTAACGATTATTGATCGCGATTACGTAGAATGGAGTAATTTACAGCGGCAACAACTTTACGCTGAACAAGATGCGATAGAAAAGTTGCCAAAAGCAATCGCAGCGCAGAATCGTCTCAAACAAATTAATTCAGACGTGCAAATTCAGGCGCTAGTAATGGATGCAAGAGTAGATAATATGGAAGCTTTATTAGGTGGTGTCGATGTCATTATTGATGCCACAGATAATTTCGATATTCGGTTTGTAATCAATGATATATCACAAAAACATAATATCCCTTGGATTTACGGTTCTTGTGTCGGAAGTTATGGCATGAGCTATACAATTATTCCGAAGAAAACATCGTGCTTACATTGTGTACTGAAAAGTGTTCCTGTCACAGGGGCGACGTGTGACACAGTTGGAATTATTAGTCCAGCTGTTCAAATCGTTGCAGCGTACCAAGTGGCAGAAGCATTCAAAATTTTAGTAGAAGACTATGAAGCAGTTCGGAAAACTTTTTTAATGTTTGATATATGGAGTAATCAATATCATTCTATCAAACTAGGAAAAATCAAAACGGAAGACTGTCCTTCGTGCGGAACAAATAGAACTTATCCTTATTTATCATACGAAAATCAAACGAAGACAGCTGTGTTATGTGGAAGAAATACAGTTCAAATTAGACCAGCGCATAATAGACATTACAACTTTGATGAGTTAGAAAAAGTATTAAAGAATCACGGGAAAGTTGATCGGAATCCGTATTTGCTCTCTTGCCAATTAGAAGAGTATCGCATCGTCATTTTTCATGATGGTCGTGTATTTATTCATGGCACGAATGAAATTCAAAAAGCAAAACAACTATACTATCGGTTATTAGGCTAATAGAAAGGGATTGGTAATGATGGAAAGAAGGGTACCGATTACAGTTGAAGAGGCTGTTCGTAAAGTGATGGCATTTGCTAATTGTGGTTTAAAAGAACTAGTACCACTGGAATTAGCATATGGGCGTACGTTAGCAGAAGATTTAGTGGCGGATCACGATGTGCCTTCTTTCAATCGCTCGCCATATGATGGATTTGCTATTAGGGCAGAAGATACTTCGCGAGCAAGTCGTGAGAATCCGATCGTATTTGAAGTAATTGGTGAAATTGGAGCAGGTTCCGTATTTCCTACAGAAGTAGGAGCGTTTCAAGCAGTTCGAATTATGACAGGGGCACAAATTCCGAAAGGATGTAATGTAGTCGTCATGCTAGAACTGACTCGTCATCGTCAATATGAGAATATCGGAAAAAGCTATATGGAAGTGAGACGCTCATTTAAAGAAGGGGACAATATATCCTTTCAAGGTGAAGACGCACGTAAAGGAACCGTTCTCGCAAAAAGAGGTGGTTACATTAATCCAGGTATTTCAGCTCTTCTTGCTACATTCGGTTATAGTGAAGTGCCAGTAGCGAAAAAGCCTGTTATTGGACTATTAGCGACTGGGAGTGAACTTCTCGATGTAAATGCAGAACTACAACCTGGGAAAATTCGAAATAGTAATACGCATATGATATCGTCTCAAATTCGAAGAGCAGGTGGAAGAGTAAAATACTTTGGGAAGTTTAGCGACGATTTGAATACGTGCTACGAAGCAGTGAAAAAAGCGTTAAGCGAAGTGGATATGTTAATTACAACTGGTGGTGTTTCGGTAGGCGACTATGACTATTTGCCAGCTATATACGAAAGGTTAGGCGCATCAGTTCTTTTTAATAAAGTAGCCATGCGGCCGGGTAGCGTCACGACTGTAGCGCAATTAAACGGAAAATTATTATTTGGATTATCAGGTAATCCATCTGCTTGCTATGTAGGTTTTGAATTATTCGTAAAACCTAGCATTCGTGCATATATGTTTAGCGAAAAACCACATGTAAAACGAGAAAAAGCAATGCTCGGAGAAGATTTTCTAAAACCGAATCCATTTACAAGATTTGTACGAGGTAAGCTTCAGTATAACGAAGGACAACTAATCGCTTATCCATCAGGATTTGATAAATCTAGTTCCGTTTCTTCATTAGCAGAATCAAACATTTTTATCGTCCTACAGGGCGGAACGAGAGGATATAAGAAAGGGATGTTTGTAGACATTCTTTTATTAGAAGATAACGAAGGTAGTGAATGGCTTTGGACATTCCGTAAAGTAGGGAGAGGTTTTGATGGGACAAGCACGATTTGAAATTGTCGATAATCCGATTGTAGTTGAAGAAGTAACGAATAAAGTAGCAAGACGAGAAGCAGGAGCAATTACAACTTTTATTGGAACAGTAAGGGAATTAACGAAAGGAAAACGGACGTTACATCTTGAGTATGAAGCATATAAACCGATGGCGGTAAAAAAGCTTACTGCAATTGGAGAAGAAATTAAGAAAAAGTGGCCGGATGCGAAAATAGCAATCACACACCGAGTAGGACGATTAGAAATAATGGATATCGCAGTTGTTATTGCAGTATCGTCACCACATCGTAAAGTAGCGTACGAAGCGAATGAATACGCAATTGAACGTATAAAGAGAATTGTCCCAATCTGGAAAAAAGAATTTTGGGAAGATGGAACGGAGTGGATAGGAGATCAACTTGAAAATACTCCGTATCCAGAAGGAAAGCCAGAGAAAGAAGAATGAGAGAATGATAACAATTTTACTGTTCGCAAATTTACGAGAAGAAGTCGGCTCAGAGAGATTAGTAATAATAGAAAAACGAGAGATGAACGTTCATCAATTGAAAAAATGGTTGAAAGAAAACTATCACTTACAGACGCTAGAAAAAGTTATGGTAGCAATCAATGAAGAATTTGTAACGGACGAAGATATTGCAAAAGCCGGAGATACTGTCGCTTTTATCCCAGCTGTAAGCGGAGGGTAATTTTTTTATTCGAGTATTAAATCTTTCATACGTTAAGGAGGATCATTATGAGTGAATTTTCGCACTGGAATGAAGAGGGCAGAGCCAAAATGGTTGATATTTCTCAAAAGGATATTTCAACACGCACAGCTGTTGCGCAAAGTACGATTTCTTTATCAAATGAACTATTTGAGGCAATTCAAAGTGGTGGATTGAAAAAAGGAGACCCGCTCCAAGTAGCACAAGTTGCTGGAATAATCGGTGCTAAAAAAACAGCGGATATAATCCCTATGTGTCATCCGATATTAATCCAAGGAACAGACTTTACGTTCCGTTATGAAAAGAAAACTGATGGGTATGAGTTGATCATACGAGCGACAGTAAAATGCAGTGGGAAAACAGGTGTAGAAATGGAAGCATTAACTGCCGTATCGATTGCCGCCCTTACTTTTTACGATATGTGCAAAGCGGTTGATAAAACGATGGTTATGAAAGAAACGTATTTAGTACAAAAAACGGGTGGGAAAAGCGGAGACTTTTTTCACTAGGTAAAATAATTACAATGGAAGGAATGTGTATGATGATTACTCACGAACAGATTATGAACGCGTTAAGCCATGTCGAAGATCCAGAGTTACACAAAAGTATTGTGGAACTAAATATGGTTAGAAATATAAAAATAGATGGTACAGAAGTTGGGCTAGAAGTAGTTTTAACGATACAAGGTTGTCCGTTGAAAGCAAAAATTCAACAAGATATTGAAGACTCACTTCGAAACATTGGAGCGTCGAAAGTTACTTTAACATTCGGTTCTATGACACCAGAAGAACGCGCGGCATTAACAGCATCTTTAAAGAAAGAAGCTAGAACAGAAACAGGCATGCCTAGTATGCTTCGACCTGATTCAGGAGTACGTTTTATTACTGTAACGAGTGGAAAAGGGGGAGTCGGTAAATCAACTGTGACGATTAACCTTGCTACTGCTTTAGCACGTATGGGCAAAAAGGTTGGGATTTTAGATGCAGATATATATGGATTTAGCATCCCGGCAATGATGGAAACGAATGAAAAGCCAACAATGATTGATCAAACGGCAATTCCAGTCGTTAGTCACGGTGTTAAAATTATGTCGATGGGATTCTTCACAGAAGGAAATAACCCAGTCATGTGGCGCGGACCGATGTTAAACAAATGGATTCAAAACTTCCTTGCGAACACGCACTGGGGAGAACTAGACTATCTTCTTCTAGATTTACCACCTGGAACAGGAGACGTTGCGATAGATGTCGCTGCAATGATTCCACAAGCGAAGGAAATTATCGTTACAACGCCTCATAACGTAGCTTCATTTGTCGCTTCAAGAGTAGGAGTCATGGCAAAACATACGAAACACGATATTTTAGGTATCGTTGAAAACATGGCATATTACGAAGAACAAGATGGATCAAGAAACTATCTCTTTGGAAAAGACGGCGGCGAAATGTTAGCAGAACAACTGCAAACAGAAGTGATAGCTCAAATACCGTTTGCGAAGCGTGAAGAGAATAATGGTTCATGTGTATATGATGAAGATTCACTTGTTGGGGAGATTTTTACTTCTTTAGCGGAGGATATTATTTATAACGGATAGGTTGATATTAAAAGTGGGATACATAGCATATATGTATCTCCTTTTTATTTTTTATGGAGTTATTTCAATAGTTTTAAAGGTTATATTTAAAACTGCAATAACTTCGAAACCATTGCGGAATTTGACTGGCCTGTGAAACCATACTAAGTGCAACATTCATACGTCTCTTATTCTCATACAACGACTGCCTAGCATCCATACTTAAAACATTCCTGACAATACGCAGAATAGACACTTTTTATAGATCTATATATCCGGTGTTCTAGAGCTAATAAACGGCTATGAAGAGAAAATAGGGCTTATGCTCGCTTTATCTTTTGGTTTTCATACACAGGACGAGGCTAAAATAAGCCCTGACCGCTTCTAAATATGGCTGGAGCTTCTCTCCAGGCTAAAAAGAAAGTTTTTAATCTATTTATATAGAAAAAACAAACCTCTCCGCAAGCAGAGAGGTTTGTTCATGAAACTAACTCAAATGGCTTATTGTAATAATTTTGAAACCATTTGTGGAGTTTGGTTTGCTTGAGAAAGCATGCTGATACCAGCTTCGTTCAAGATTTTGAACTTAGTCATTTCAGACATTTCTTTCGCCATGTCAGCGTCTTCGATTTGAGAAGCAGCTGAAGCCATGCTTGATGCTTGGCTCTTAAGGTTGTTTACGTTAAAGTCTAGACGGTTTAATGTAGCACCTAGAGTTGCACGATTGTCAGCAACTGTTGTTAGAGCGTTATCAATTGCCGCAATCGCAGCTAGTGAGTTTGCTTTATTATCATCAAGGTTAATAGTACCTGCTTTTGGAATAACATCGTCTTTAAAAGCATTTTGGATTGCAGTTACTGTTGAATCATCACCTGTTTTAAAACCTTTAAGTGCAGTTTCTAATTTAGTATAATCAGATTCCTTCATACCATCCTTAATTTTTGCAAGCGCATCTGTGATAGCTGTTACATCAGTTGCGTCTTTTTTCAAGTTAGTAATTTTAGATTTAACAGAATCAATATCTTCTTGTTTTATTTCAACTGTACCTTTAGGTAAAGAAACCGCACCAGTTTTTGTAGAATCAACAAGATTTTGTAGATTTGTCATAGCTGTAGTTTTATCACCGTCAGCAGCTGAAGGATCAAATGCTGAAATAGCATCTTCTACTTTTTTTACATCAGCAAAATTCATGCCACCTTTAATTTTATCAAAATCAGCTCGGATCCCTTTGATTGCATCAGCATCAGAATCTTTAGTTAACTTTCCAACATTATCTGTAAAAGTTGTAACGTCAGCTTTTTTAACTTCTGTAGCACCAATTGCGATATCTTTAATTCCTAATTTGTCCAGTGTAATACCTTTTAAATTGATACCAATTTGTTGTTGCTCGTTGCTTGAATCAAGCGTTTGGATGTTAATAATGTTATCTGATTTTAATAAGTTTTTATCATTGAATTGTGTATTATCAGCAATATAGCTAATTTGTTCTGTTAATGCAGCAAATTCTTTTTGTAGCGCAACTTGGTTTTTATCTGTATTTGTACCGTTTGCAGATTGGTTCGCAAGGTCACGCATACGAAGTAAGATGTTAGATACTGAGTTCATTGCTGAATCAGCTGTACGGATTAAAGACATACCGTTTTGCGTGTTGTCAGCTGCAACTCCTAATCCGCTTTCACGTGCACGCATACGAGTTGCGATAGCAAGACCTGCTGCATCGTCAGAAGCGTTGTTGATACGTTTACCGCTTGATAAACGGTCCATAGCGTTACTCATTTTAGCTTGGTTTTGACGCATGTATTCTTGCGTACGCATGCTATTAATGTTTGTATTGATTCTCATGTTAAGAACCCCCATTTTTTTATATTGACTTTTCTGCAAATTGAAAAACGGTAATATGCGAAAAAATCGATTTCGAATTTATTGTAAGTCCTGCTATATCAAGTGTCAACTGAAAATTTGAATTAATAAATATAAAAAAATAACAGTTTAACAATTTAGTTGTTTTTTTATTGCAAAGGATTATTGCAAACTTTAAAAAAAAACTCTAATATTAGATTATCTTTGTTTACCGAAAAGGTGATATTATGGTAGTTGGAAATATAGTAAAAGAAGTTCTTGCATATAAAAAAGGACAAATTCAGCAAAAGTTAAGTAGTCCGCAGGCGTTCGTTAGTAGTCGTTTTCAAGATCAATTGCAGAGTGAATCTGCGAAGGAGACGAAGGTTACTCCGCAAACGGCAAAAGTAGAAGATATGAGTCAGCCGGTACAATCTACGAAAATAGAAACGGTTGTTAATAAACCAGTAGAGCCTATTAGAGTAGAGGAAACGAGTAAGCTTGAGGAGACGGAGAAAGCTGAAACGAAGAAAGTAGATGAAGTGCAAGTTGCACAAAAAGAGTTTGAGCGACGTTTCCCAGAAACGAAAAATGAGCCTGCTGATACGTGGGGATTAACGAATAAATATAATATTCAGAAAATACGTTCTTCAAATGAAGGTAAGTATGAGGATATTATTGATCGCGTAAGTAATACATATGGAATTCCGAAAACTTTAATTCAAAAAATGATTGAAGTAGAGTCTAATTTTAATCCGAAAACGGTGTCACATGCAGGGGCGATGGGGCTTATGCAGCTTATGCCAGCAAATGTGAAAGAGATGGGTATAAAAAATCCATTTTCACCAGCTGAAAGTATTGAAGGTGGTGTGAAAGAGTTAAGCGGTTATTTAAAGAAAAATAACGGTGATCTCGTATTAGCGCTTGCTTCTTATAATGCTGGTCCTGGTAATGTGAGAAAGTACGGAGGCGTACCGCCATTTAAAGAAACGCAAGGATATATAAAGAAAATATTGAATATAGACGTTTCGAAATAAGAAATTTCATTTATATATAAAGTGAAACTTTAATCAGTGGGGGTTTTGTTCATCCCCCACTGATTATTAGCTGAACCAATCGGGCTTTTACGGGCAGTTGCCCCTCCGCCTAACTTCTTTGCTTTCGCTGAATTTTGAGGTAGGGGTCTTACTGCCCGCAAATAGCGGGATAAATAGAGAATATGAAATTTTCGTTAACATGATATGGGAGTTGGCTAGATTTGAAATTACAAGATGATATTCCGTTAACAATTTATTTTGAAATCGGAAATACAAAAAAGAAAATTGAAGATCTGCTTCATATTACGAAAGGTACATTGTATCGTCTTGAAAATTCAACGAAAAATACGGTGCTTATTATGCTTGAGAATGAAGAGATTGGAACCGGAAAGATTTTGACGAAGAATGGAAAAATGTACGTTGAAATTGTTGAATTGAAAAGGTAGGGAAGGGGATTTTCATGAGTGGCGATAAATTAAGTCAAGAGCAAATTGATGCCCTACTGAAGGCGGTAAATGAAGGCGAGGAAATGCCAGCTTTCGCACAAGAAGCAGGGAAGCAAGATAAATTTCAAGAGTATGATTTTAATAGACCGGAGAAGTTCGGTGTTGAGCATTTACGTAGTTTGCAAGCGATTGCGTCTACTTTTGGCAAACAGACGTCACAGACGTTGTCAGCGCGTATGCGTATTCCAATTGAACTAGAGCCTTCGACCGTTGAGCAAGTTCCGTTCACGAGTGAGTATGTGGAGAAAATGCCGAAAGATTACTATTTATATTGTGTTATTGACCTCGGCCTTCCAGAGCTTGGAGAAATTGTAATTGAAATTGATTTAGCGTTCGTTATTTATATTCATGAATGCTGGCTTGGCGGAGATAGTAAGCGTAACTTTTTAATGCGTAGACCGTTAACGGCGTTTGAGTTTTTAACGCTTGATAATATATTTGCTCTTCTTTGTAAAAATTTACAACAATCATTTGAAAGCGTTGTTGCGATTGAACCGAAATTTGTAACGACGGAGACAGATCCGAATGCGCTGAAGATTACGACAGCGAGCGATATTATTTCACTATTAAACGTAAATATGAAAACGGATTTTTGGAATACGACAGTTCGTATCGGTATTCCGTTCTTATCTGTTGAAGAAATTATGGATAAGTTAACGTCTGAAAATATTGTCGAACATTCTTCAGATAAGCGTAGAAAGTATACGTCTGAAGTAGAAGTGAAAGTAAATCAAGTGTACAAGCCTGTTCACGTTGCGATTGGTGAGCAGAAAATGACAATGGGCGAGATTGAGCAAATTGAAGAAGGCGATATTATTCCGCTTCATACGAAAGTAACAGACCAACTACGTGGTTATGTAGATGGAAAACATAAATTTAATTGTTTTATCGGGAAAGATGGAACGCGTAAGGCGCTCCTATTTAAAAGTTTTATAGAGTAGGAGGATCTATATGAAGCATGAAGTATCTCCTGTGTCATTAATGGGATTAGAAGAATTTGCAGGGAAGCGAAATGAAGCGGGGAAGGCACATATTGATACCGTTTCGGATATTTCGATTGAACTTGGAGTAAAGCTTGGGAAGTCATCTATTAAGCTTGGTGATGTGAAGCAATTAAAAGTTGGCGATGTTCTTGAAGTAGAGAAAAATTTAGGACATAAAGTAGATGTATATTTAAGTGATATGAAGGTCGGTATTGGTGAAGCGATAGTAATGGATGAGAAATTCGGCATTATTATTTCTGAAATTGAAGCTGATAAGAAACATGCAGCGCTTATGAAGGCGCAAAATCAAATGCAGGATAAAGAGTAGAGGAGGAGTCATATGTCGTATATGACGACCTTATTTCAAGTCGTTTTACTGTTTGGTGCGCTCGGCTATGGTGCATATTATATGACGAAAAAGACGCGCAAACAGCAGTTTTTTAAGCAAGGTGAAAACGGCCATATTCAAGTGAAAGACGGCGTATATTTAAATCATCAAACGAGCGCCTTTTTGTTTGAAGTGGACGGAAAGCAAGTGTTCACTGTTATTAGTAATAACGGTGTACAATCTGTGCAGTTAACAGGAACAGGAAATCAGTTTCAACAAGCGCTAGAAGACGCGGTGAAGAGTGAAACGAAAAAAGTAGAGGATCCATCATGAGAATAAAGAAACAGTTATCGTTATTTGCCGTTATTTTCGTATTTTCTATTATTTTTTCATTTGTTTTTGTAAATCCAGCGTATGCAGCCCCGAACGGCTTTATTAATTTCGAAAATGGAAAAGAGTTTACGAGTAATTCAAGTGTACAACTATTCGCACTCGTTACCCTTCTATCATTATCTTCTTCTATCGTTCTTTTATTTACGCACTTTACGTATTTTATGATTGTTCTTGGGATTACTCGTCAAGGACTTGGGGTAATGAATTTACCACCAAACCAAGTGCTTGTTGGACTCGCATTATTTTTATCACTGTTTACGATGCAGCCAGTACTTGGACAGTTAAAAAGTGATGTGTGGGACCCGATGACGAAAGAAAAAATAACAGTAAGTCAAGCTGCGGAGACGACAGCTCCGATTATGAAAGATTATATGTCGAAGCATACGTATAAGCATGATTTGAAAATGATGCTGAAAGTGCGCGGAGAAGAGTTGCCGAAAGATTTAAAGGATCTTTCACTGTTTACGCTTGTGCCATCCTTTACGTTAACGCAAATTCAAAAAGGTTTACTTACAGGGATGTTCATTTATTTAGCGTTTGTCTTTATTGATTTAATTATTAGTACACTTTTAATGTACCTTGGGATGATGATGGTACCGCCGATGATTTTAAGTTTACCATTTAAAATACTCGTTTTCGTATATTTAGGTGGATATACAAAAATCGTCGATATTATGTTTAAGACGGTCGCCTGAAGCATTTGATGCTATGTGATAGGAGTCATATAAATGAATACGTCACCAATTATAGATATTTTCCAAACCTTTTTTTATAAAGGGGTTATGATTTTAATGCCGATTGCCGTTGTAAGTATGATTGTCGTTATTATTATCGCGGTTATTATGGCGATGATGCAAATTCAAGAGCAAACGCTGACGTTTTTACCGAAAATGGCGAGTATTGTGCTCGTTATTATCATTTTAGGTCCGTGGATGTTTCAAGAGTTAACGATGCTTATTTTAGATTTATTTGATAAAATCCCATCGCTATTGCGTTCGTACTAAGATAGGTGAACTGAAATGAATATGGAATTATGGGCGGCGACGTTTTTTGCGTTTTGTCGCATTACTTCATTTTTATATTTTCTACCGTTTTTCTCAGGCCGATCAATTCCGGCGATGGCAAAGGTTACATTTGGACTCGCTCTTTCGATTACAGTGGCTGATCAAGTGGATGTCTCTCACATAAAGACAGTTTGGGATGTAGCAGCTTATGCAGGAACGCAAATTGTAATTGGGTTATCACTTTCAAAAATTGTAGAGATGCTGTGGAACATTCCGAAAATGGCAGGGCATATTTTAGACTTTGATATCGGTTTATCACAGGCGAGTTTATTTGATGTAAATGCAGGGTCACAGTCCACTTTGCTATCAACAATTTTTGATATATTTTTTCTTATTATTTTTATTTCACTTGGCGGCATTAACTATTTCGTTGCCACGATTTTAAAGTCGTTTCAATATACAGAGGCGATTTCAAAATTGTTGACGACTAGTTTTTTAGATAGTCTACTTGCAACGTTATTATTTGCAATTACATCAGCGGTTGAAATTGCTTTGCCACTTATGGGCAGTCTATTCATTATTAATTTCGTCCTTATTTTAATTGCAAAAAATGCACCGCAATTAAACGTTTTTATGAATGCGTACGTAATTAAAATAACGTGTGGTATTTTGTTTATTGCGATGAGTGTACCGATGCTCGGTTATGTGTTTAAAAATATGACAGACGTATTACTGGAAGAGTATACGAAACTATTTAACTTTTTCTTAACGAAGTAGGGGGACGCGCATGGCAAAGGATAATAAAACAGAAAAGGCCACCCCGCAGAAGCGTAAAAAATCGCGTGAAGAAGGGAATATTGCCCGGAGTAAAGATTTAAATAATTTATTTTCCATTCTTGTATTAGCAGTTGTCGTTTACTTTTTCGGAGATTGGCTCGGTTATGAGATCGCACATTCCGTAGCGGTACTGTTTGATCAAATTGGAAAAAATACAGATTCGACCGAGTATTTTTATTTAATGGGCATATTACTTCTGAAAGTATCGGCTCCTATATTAATACTTGTATATGCTTTTCATTTGTTCAATTATATGATTCAAGTTGGTTTCTTATTTTCTTCTAAAGTACTTAAGCCGAAAGCATCACGTATTAATCCGAAAAACTATTTTACGAGATTGTTTAGTCGTAAAAGTTTAGTAGATATTTTGAAATCACTGTTTTATATGGGATTAATCGGTTACGTTTCGTACGTTCTCTTTAAAAAGAATTTAGAGAAGATTGTTAGTATGATTGGATTTAACTGGACAGCGTCACTTACTGAAATTATTAGCCAAATTAAATTTATCTTTCTAGCCATTTTAATTATTTTAATCGTTCTTTCTATTATTGATTTCATTTATCAAAAATGGGAGTACGAACAAGATATTAAAATGAAAAAAGAAGAAGTGAAACAAGAGCATAAAGATAATGAAGGGGACCCGCAAGTAAAGGGGAAACGAAAAAACTTTATGCATGCCATCTTGCAAGGGACAATTGCGAAGAAGATGGATGGTGCAACGTTTATTGTGAATAACCCAACGCATATTTCGGTTGTACTTCGTTACAATAAACAAGTTGATGCAGCGCCTATTGTCGTTGCAAAAGGGGAGGATGAACTCGCGTTATATATACGAACGCTTGCCCGTGAACAAGAAATACCAATGGTGGAAAATCGTCCGCTTGCTCGTTCTTTATATTATCAAGTCGAGGAAGACATGGCGATTCCAGAAGATTTATACGTAGCTGTAATTGAAGTTATGCGCTATTTAATTCAAACGAAAGAACTTGAAGTATAATAGCGCGTTTGGAGGGGATCTCTTTGTTTAAGATGGATTCTGCAAGAACCTATTTTTCTATCTTTTTAGCAGCGTCATTCGTTGTGGCGCTCTTAATTCCACTTCCGCCATTTATACTTGATATCGTTATCGTTTTTCTACTAAGTATGTCAGTGCTTATTTATATGCGAGCTACAAGTATTAACGAGTGGGATGAATTAAAGTCATTTCCGACGATGTTGTTATTAATCGGGATTTTCCGCGTATCGATTAACGTTTCGACGACGCGAGCGATTTTAACAGACGGAAATGCGGGTCATGTTATTGAAGAGTTTGGCCAGTTCGTAATTGGCGGGAACTTATTAATTGGTATCGTTATTTTTATAGTATTAATCATATTCCAGTTTATCGTTGCAAACGGTGCGTCTCGTACAGCTGAAGTAGCAGCTCGTTTTACACTTGATTCTTTACCAGGGAAACAAATGTCTATCGATGCTGACTTGAATCAGCGTCTTATTACAGAAAAAGATGCACAGGCAAAACGAAAAAAATTAAATATGGAAACAGAGTTTTACGGAGCGATGGATGGTGCCGGAAAGTTCATTAAAGGGGACGTTATTTTCGGGATTGTCATTTTATTCGTAAACATTATTTTCGGTTTAATTGTCGGTATGATGCAGCAAGGAATGAGCTTTGCAGATGCGGCTATTCACTATACACAGTTAACTGTCGGTGACGGAATTGTAAACCAAATCGGTTCGTTAATGCTTGCGATTTCAACAGGTATTATCGTAACGCGAGTATTTGACGGTTCATCTGATACAGTAACTGAAGGAATCTTTAAAGAGTTATTAGCGCATGAAGTTGTTGTATATGCACTCGGTGGTTTATTTATCGCAATGGGTGTTTTTACACCGTTACCATTTCTACCCTTTGCTCTCGTTGGAGGCACGATTGTTTTCTTAGGAGTTCGTAATAAAAAGCGAATAAAGAAAGAAAAAGAAGACGAGCTTCAAAAAGAATTAGAAATGATTCAAGGCGATGAAGAGCAACTGCAACAAGTGGAAGATTCATTCGGCGTCTTTACAGATAAATATCCAATTATCGTAGAGCTCGGTTTAGATTTAGCGGCACTTGTAAAGCAGAAGATTAACGGGGAAACAGCTCGTGATAAAGTTGTTCTTATGAGGAAGTCGATTATTACTGACCTTGGTATTAACGTTCCTGGAATTAACTTTAAAGATAATACGAGCTTTAGACCACGCGGACGTTACATTATTCGTATTAAAGGTGCGAAGGCGGCTGAAGGTGTTTTAAAATCAGGTTATTTATTAGCACTGAAAACACCGAATGTAATGGCTGATTTAGATGCAGAGCCGGCGAAAGATCCAATTTTTGGTGAAGATGGATATTGGATTTTGGAGCATATGGTACAAGATGCACAAATGAAAGGCTATCAAGTGTTAGAGCCGCTCAGCATATTAATTACGCATTTAGATGTTGTCGTTAGACGTAATCTTCATGAGTTAATTCAGCGTCAACATGTGAAAGACTTGATTAACTCACTTGAAACTGATAATGGCGTTTTATTAGAAGAAATTAAGAAGAAAGAAATCGATTTATCACTCGTGCAAAATGTTATTAAACAACTTCTGAAAGAAGGAATTTCAATTCGTGATTTACCAACAATTATTGAAGGTATTATTGACGGGAAAGAAATTTATCAAAACCATGTTGATGGTGTCACTGCATTTGTTCGTGAATGTATTTCAAAAGTTATTTGTGAGAGTGCGAAAAATCCTGATGGGAAAATTTATGCAGCGCTTTTCGCTGATTCAATCGAGTTAGATGCGGATGTTGTTAATAATTCATACCAAGGTTATTTATTAAACTGGGATTTAGATTTAGAAACGCGAGTAGTAGAGCAAGTACAGCGCGTTTTCAAACAAGCTCGTTTAATGGGAAGAGAGCCAGTATTATTAACACGCAGAAAAGATTTCAGGTTTGCGATTGTGAGACTTCTTGAACGTTATCAAATAGAAGCTAAAGTATTATGTATTAGTGAATTAGCACCAGAAATTGTTGTAGATCAAATTGCTTATATTGAATAGTAGGGGGTGAAGTAATGGAAAGTACAGAAAAAAAAGAAGCGTTAATGCGAATAAAAGCAGCTTCGAAAAATGAATTGTATCGAAAGTTATTTGACCAATATGGTACAGATTATTATTACGTTGTCGATGAAAGTGTAAAACGAAACATCCCGTTTTTTTGGAAGAAGAATTATGAAATGTTAGTCGCTTTTCCTGAAGATAAACAGGAAGAAAGTAACGAAGGCGTAACTCAATTTCATGAACAATTAATGGATGTTGTAAATGAACCTTCAGAAGAAGTTGTGAAGGCAAATGGAATTCAATGGGTACTGCACAATTTAGAAAACGTAACGACTTCTATGCCGTACGCAGCGATGCAAACAGGAAATAGTGAAGAATGGGCAAGAAAAAAAGAGAAACTATTACAACTGTTTGAAAAAGGGATTGTCGTTGTGAAACATACGGAGGCGACGAAAGTAACGAAAAAACAGCCTGCTGTGAAACAAGCTGTTCCTGTAAAGAAAGAAGAAGTAGTTGTTAAAAAAGAAAAGCAGGAATCTGTGCCATTTATTATTCAAAAAGTAATTCGGATGTTAGAACAAAACGATGTGGAACAATATTTCATTCATGCATATGCTGAAAAATTAAAAGTGAAGTTTGAGAATGCAACGATGATTACAGAAGAGGAAGTCATCGGATACATATTGGAAGATATGAGATCTCATTTCAATACTGAAAACGTATTTGAAAAAGAAGTACAAACGATTGCATTAATAGGTCCAACTGGCGTTGGAAAAACGACGACACTTGCGAAAATGGCATGGCAGTTTCACGCTAAGAGAAAAACAGTTGGTTTTATTACGACGGACCACTCTCGCATTGGAACAGTGCAGCAATTACAAGATTACGTAAAAACAATTGGGTCAGAAGTAATCGCTGTGCGAGATGAAGCAGCTATGACAAGGGCACTCAGTTATTTTAAAGAAGAAGCGCGCGTCGATTATATATTAATAGATACAGCCGGTAAAAATTATCGTACGTCAGAGACAGTTGAAGAGATGATTGAGACGATGGGACAAGTAGAGCCAGACTATATTTGTTTAACGTTATCAGCTTCCATGAAAAGTAAAGACATGATTGAAATTATTACGAACTTTAAAGATATTCATATAGATGGTATCGTGTTTACGAAATTTGATGAAACAGCGAGCAGCGGTGAATTGTTGAAAATTCCAGCTGTATCATCAGCTCCAATTGTATTAATGACAGATGGACAAGACGTGAAGCAACATATACATATCGCTACAGCTGAACATTTAGCAAAACAAATGTTACAAACATCGTAAGAAAAGAGGTGAAGAATAAGGCACTTGCCTTATTCAAACGAGTATGAACGGTCTTTATATAGGTTCTATGGGTATGATGAATTACATGCAGCATATTAATGTTCATTCGAATAACGTCGCAAATGCCCAAACGACAGGATTTAAAGCAGAAAACATGACGTCTAAAGTATTTGATGTGCAAGACACCTATCGCCGCGGAGACGGATCGGCGACAAATATCGGCTCGGTCGATTACGCTGTCGTACCAGCTGCGACGCATGTGAACTTAGTACAAGGAAATGTACAAATGACAAATAGTGCTACAGATTTCTTTTTAGACGACGGTGCGGCTGGCACATCATCATTTTTCGTTACATCTAAAAATGATGAAACATTTTTAACGAGAGACGGTAGTTTTACATTAAATAGTGATCGTTATTTACAAACAGCATCTGGTGCTTTCGTAATGGGTGAGAATAATGAACGTATTCGTATTCCAGATGGAGCAAAGGTAGCTGTACAAGCAGACGGTACATTATACGATGAAGCAACACAAAATAATATTGCCCGTCTGCAAACGAAAACAGTAGACGTAGAAACGAACGCTCGCCTCGTACAACGTGAAAATAAAAGTTTTACACTAGCAGAAGGAAACGTTGCTGATTTACCGAATGGAACAGGGGCAGTACGTAATCATATGCTAGAAAATTCAAATGTGGATATGACGAAAGAAATGGCTGACCTTATGACGAATCAAAAAATGATTCAAGCATCGCAGCGCATCATGACTTCGTTTGATAAAATTTATGAAAAAGAAGCGAATGAAATATTGAGATAAGAGACTTCCCATAGCGGAAGTCTTTTTTATTATTGCTTTTATTACAGTTACATCATAAAATGATAATGATTATCAATATCATTTTATCCTTTTTCATAAGAATGGAATTTCAAAATGATAGCAACATTGCTTAACTAGGTAAATTAAAAATAAGGGGATGGTGTGTATGTCTACAAAGAAACAACTTTGCATTGGATTATGTTTAATTTCTAGAAAGAAAGAAGATTGTATATTTGATTCGGGAATTGATGAACAAGTAGAGTTAGCGAAACGAGCAGAAAAATCGAAGTTAGATTTTGTTTTTAAAGCGGATTATTTAGTGGCACATCCTGATTTAATTGCTCGTAATAAGGGGAATGTAATTTTAGATCCGACACTATTGTTTACTGCTATTGCTTATGCAACAGAAAAGATTGGAGTCGTTACGACCGCTTCAACATCATTTTATCCACCATATATACTAGCGAGGCAACTACAATCTTTAAATTGGATTAGTAACGGCCGAGTAGGTTGGAACATTGTCACATCAATTGATGGTGCTGAAAACTTTGGTGAGACAGGGATGCCACCATCTGAGGAACGATACGCGAAAGCGGCAGAATGTACAGAGTTAGTAAGAAAACTTTGGAGGAGTCATCCTTATGAAGTTTTGAAAGAAGACAACGCAGATGTAATTAGAGAAATGGTACAGCCAATTGAGCATCGTAGTGAGCATTTTGAGGTGAAAGGTCCACTTAATATCCCGCAACATATTTCTGGGGAAATGCCTTTATTTCAAGCTGGTGCTTCAGAGTCTGGCCGGAATTTCGCTGCTTCTGTTGCGGATGCGATTTTTGCCGCAATGCCAGATGTAGAATCAGGAATCGAACTTCGTCAAGATTTAAGAAGAAGAGCAGAAAAGCATGGCCGAAAGCAAGATGATATACGTGTATTGCCAGGTTTATATTTCTTTATTGGTGATTCATATGAAGAAGCACTAGAAATGCACAGGCAAGCTCATCAACACCTTACAAAAGAGAAGAGGTACGCTTTACTCGAAATGGTTCTCGGATTAGACGTTAGAGGGCTTCCATTAGAAAGTAAGGTTACTGAACATATGCTACCAAGTAGAAATCAAGCTGTACGTAGTAAAACACATGCCGAATTATTACGGAATTTCATCATAAAAAATGAACCAACTGTTGAGCAAATACTAGAACGACCAGAAGTTGTTGGTTCTGCTCATTGGGTCGCTATTGGCACACCACAAGACGTTTTCAAACAAATTATGGAAAGGTTTGAAGCAGGAGCACTAGATGGATTTATTGCAATTCCAGGCGGTCCTCCAAAATCATTGGATTTATTCTTTAGTGAAGTCATTCCTTTATTCGTGAGAGCAGGTGTATTTAGAGAAGAGTATACAGGTTCAACCTTACGTGAGCATTTGGAGGGTAATATATCAAATGCTCTACAGTTGAAATAATTCATTATGCACAAAAAGCCTTTCAAAAGAAGGCTTTTTATTTCGAATAAAAATTCGGAATTATCAGTTGACTTGTAGAGGTTTCTTTTTTATATTAGTAGGTATAGCAATAACTACTAATGGAAAGTGAAATCGTAGTTTTGAAATTAGAGCTATATAAATTGTGAGGGGTTACCGATGGATGAAATAATAAAGGAGTTACAAAAGTTAGGTTTTTCCCAGTACGAATGTAAAGCGTATATTGGACTATTAAAACATTATCCAGTAACAGGTTATGAAGTTAGTAAACAAACAGGCGTACCTCGTTCGATGATTTATGAAGTACTTGGCAAGTTGATGGATAAAGGAGCGGTGCATATCGTTCCTTCTGAACCAGTGAAATATGTACCAGTGCCAGCTACAGAATTAATGGATCGAATGCGAAAAGATTTTGAAAAGTCCTTTGAATTTCTAAACCGAAAATTAAATTGTTTAGAACAAGAGCGACAAATTGATGTAATTTCGCATATTCGCTCAAATGATCGTGTTTTGAAAGAAATATGCAATATAATTAATAGAGCAAAAGAAGAGTTATGGATTTCTGTATGGGAAGATCAAGTGCAAGAGATTGAGCCATTCATTCATCAAAAGGAAGCGGAAGGCGTACATATTTTTTCAATTTTATTTGATGCTCCAGAAACAAAAATAGGAGCGACATTTCACCATAATTATATGACACCTCACGTCGTTGAAAAGAGAATGGGTGGTCATTTAACTGTTATCGCGCGTGATGGGGAAGAAGTATTAATTGCTAACTTTTCAAATGATAGCACTTCATGGGCCGTTACAACGTACGATCCAGCTTTAGTTCTCGTCGCTACAGAATATGTTCGGCACGACATTATGGTGGAAGAGATTACGAAGGAGTTTGGAGCTGATAAATTAGATACATTATGGCGTGAAAACATAGATTTAGTTCATGTCGTAACAGGAAAACGTACTATAGAAGAAATGGAGGGAGATAATGGTGAATAAAGCTCAAGCACATATGACACTGCAGAGCGATGATTCATTTCAGCAAGGTGTAAAGGATTGTTTACCAACTGTATTTGGATATTTGAGCATCGGTATAGCGGCTGGTGTTATTGCGAAAACAGCAGGTTTCTCGATCATAGAAATTGCTTTTATGTCCACATTAATTTACGCAGGTTCTGCTCAGTTTATATTAGCGGGTATGTATGCAGCGGGTGCCCCAGCCTCGGCAATTATTTTTACTGTGTTCTTTGTTAATTTACGTCACTTATTAATGAGTGCTGCACTCGCACCTTACTTCACCAAGATACCTCTTTTTAAAAATTTAATAATTGGTTCGCAAATTACAGATGAAACTTTCGGCGTTGCAGTGCAACAAGCAGCACAAAAAGGCCATTTAGGCGAGAAATGGATGATGGGACTTAATGTAACAGCATATTTAAATTGGATTTTAGCTACAGTTCTTGGAGGGCTTTTTGGAGAGTGGATACCAGATCCTCATACGTACGGAATGGATTATGCGTTACCAGCGATGTTTATCGGATTATTTGTACTTCAGCTAATAAGTAGTAAACCGAAACTAGCCATTCATCTAAGTGTTGCAATTGTAGCGATTATTATCGCATACGTTTCACACTTATTTATGCCAGATAGTATAGCAGTTATTATCGCAACACTTTTAGCTGCGACAATCGGGGTGGTGATTGAAAAATGGAAGTAAGATTGGACGTATTATTCCTTTTACTAGCAGCAGGAGCTGTCACACTCGTACCACGTATTTTACCTCTTCTCGTATTTAGTAAACTACAAATTCCAGACTGGGGTTTAAAATGGTTAAATTACATACCAATTGCGATATTAGCAGCACTTTTAGCACAAGTATTATTTATGCATGAGACAGTGCAGTGGGATTATATCATTGCGGCAATCCCAACATTCTTCGTAGCGATATATACTCGTAGTTTATTAGGAACAGTATTAACAGGAGTCATTGTAATTATTTTGTTACGTTTATTTTTCTAAAAAGGATTCAGCTCATATAATAGCGAAAGGTGTAATAACATGAAATATATAGGGGTGGTGTTATGATACTTTTAACGATAGGAGCAATATTGTTAACGTTGTTTATTTTTTTTATTATCGGCTTTATTACGTTTATGATGTTTGTGGATAAGGCGACACCTCAAATTTATTACACACCTTGTGAATCAGTGACAGTGAAATCTAAAGGTAAACATAGAAGGAAGAAAAGTTGATGTTGGGCTTTTCTTCCTTTTATTTTTACATTCCTGAAAGAACTAACAACAATAATCCAAATAGAAAACTAATAAAGTGAAACTTTAATCAGTGGGGGGTATCCCCCACTGATTATTAGCTGAACCAATCGGGCGTTTACAGGCAGTTAATCTCTCACCTAACTTCTTTGCTTCAGCCGAATTTTGAGGTGGGAGTTTTACTGCCCGTTAATGCGGGATAAAAGAAAGAAAACCGATAGATATGGAAAAAACACGATTGTTTTTCCATTCGCGTGTGAAAACGATTAAACCTAAAACGCAAAGGAAAAACCAAATGGGTAGGAATATAAATTGACTAACTTTCTCAGGTAGTAATGAATAAAAATTTGTTAAATATAATATCCAATTCGCAAAGAATAGAGTGCATACGATGAATGATTGTAAGTGTGGTCGGTTTAGAAAAGTTCCTTTTTTAACCGTCATAAAAATGAGAGCTAATGCTGAAATGAAGGGAATTATTATGAATATGAGTAATAGTAATGTTATTGGCATATGAAACTCCTTTACAAGATTTCTCTCTGGAACTTATATTCTTTCTCAACAAGGCAGATGCGCAGGTGGAAATTTTCATACCATTGCTCACGGCCTCTTTTTTTCGCTTCTTTATGTAAGGCGTTCCTTTTCCAATTTTCAATTGCTTCAAGTGACTCCCAATAAGAAATTGTAATTCCGAGTCCCGAATTATCACGTGCACTTTCGACACCTAAAAATCCAGGTTGCTGTTTCGCAAGGTCTTCCATTTTTTCAGCAACGGTACTATAGTCTGTTGTATCATTGGATAGATTTGAAGTGAATATAACTGCATAATAATGATTCGTTTTTTGTGGAGCATTTCCCATGTAATTTCCCCCTTTAATAATTATTTTAGCACGTAATAAAAAGAAGCATGGGGCTTCTTTTCTTTTTAGGATGTAAATTTTAATCCAGCATACTTGCGCTTTCTTCTTTTGAATATTACGTTCCCTCATTATTACTTGTATAATTTGGTCAATTGTAAGTAGTTTTTTGAAATCGGACAATGGCACTTCTTTCCGTAATATAGAACATCATAAATGAGAGAAAAGGTATGAAGTTTCTATTTTATATTCGGAATTTAACGATTAATAAATCTAAAAATCTCTATATAAAAATGTATAAATTAGTAATTTATCACATATTTTGTTAACAAATAGCAGGATTTATATTAGAATAATACATATAAGGTATATTCGAATAATATACTAAAAAACTGTAATTAAGGAGGTAAACTCTTTGCACAATAGGATGAAAGGAAATAGAAAAATATTAAATACATTTGCAGTTGTTATGAGTTTATTTTTACTATTATCGCAGTTACAGTTTTTGAGTCCAATTGATGAGGTAAAGGCAGAAATCACAGAGGAAGAAGGTTTTGATACGCCAACTTATCAATCTATTCATAAAGGTGATATGTATTCTACCGGTAATGTGAATTTAGGTATTAAAGCCACTGAAGCTCAGAAGAAAACGGCATTGTATTCGGATATAACATATATTTATGGGACAACACCGAATGGTTATACACGGGAACTAATTGATGTGGATGATGACCCAACGACTACAAATTCATCTAAGGCATATATTCCTGTTCCGGAGGATGCTGAAATTGAGTGGGCTGGATTATATTGGAGTTCAACACGTTACAAATTAACACAACAGCAGTATGTAGCACCAGTTAAGTTGACCACTCCTGTAGGGAAGAGCTTTCAAGTATCACCAAGTAATACGTATTACGGAGGTGGCTTACTTTATGGTTTCGGTATTGATGGTACTTATTTTTCTAACTATGCAGATGTTACAGAGCTTTTAAATTCTTCTAATTCAAAAGGAGGAAGCTATACTGTAGCAAATATACCTTATCCGAATACAAAGCTTGCATATAATTCTGGATACTATTCTTTTGCTGGATGGTACATGTTAGTTATCACAAAGGATAAGTCAAAAACAAGAAAAGCGTTTACTGTGTATGATGGTGGATTAAAAAGAGCAACTGGTTCTGGTGAAAAAGAATTCACAGTGAAAAATTTTGTCGCTTCAAAAGCTGGGGATCTAGATCCGAAAGTTTCTGTTTTCGCTGTTCAAGGAGATAGATATTGGCAAGGTGATAAACTGTTTGTGCATACAGATAATGCATGGAAAGAAGTTACGGATAAATTAAATCCAACTGGTAATATATTCAATTCGACTGTTTCTGAATATGAGGAGCATATGCGAGATAAGTATCCAGGTACTTTTGCTCCAGATTATAAAAATAATTTAGGAATTGATGCAGATTTAATTAGGCTACCAGCAGGATATATTAAACCAGAACAAAAAGAAATACGATTAAAAGCTGCTACATCTGGTGATGATTATGTATTAAATACACTAGCTTTTGCAGTAAATGCAACAGCGCCAGAGCTTGTCATTAATAAGGAAGTATTAAATCCGAAAGAAAAGTATGAATCCGATGATGAGGTTATATATCGTTTACATGTAAAAAATGTTGAGCCGAATTCAACTTCAATTGATACAAAAATTGAAGATGTTTTAGACCGTCGTTTACAGTTTATACCTGGATCAGTGAAGATTATTTCTGGCCCGAACGTGGGGGATCAAACAGAGTTAGTGATGGATGATCAAGTTGATTATGATGTAAAGACAAGAAAATTAACAATAAGAATTGGTGAAGGTGCTAATGCCACAAAAGGCGGAATTTATACTGATAAAACGCCTGAAACAATTGTTGAATTTAAAGCGAAATTAAAGGGAGAAAAAATAGAAAGTGAAATTCCTAATACGGCTGTTGTTCAAGGGATTGATGAGTTAACAGGGAGTCGTATTGAAGCGAATGATTCTAATAAAGTAATCGTGAAAGTCAAACCAGAACGAAACCGTGATATAGAGCAGAAAGGCAAATTGGCAGTAGAAAAATTAGCTAGAGATATAAATGGTGGAACTCTTAAAGTAGGAGAGAAACTAGAGTATACTGTTAAAGCTAAAAATACTGTGCAAAATTCTACCTTACAATCTGTGAAAATTACAGATAAACTTCCTGAAGGTGTAGAATATGTTCCGAATACGATCAAGATAGACGAAAAGGAACAAACGGATGTAGAAGATGATGATCAGGCACATATAAAAGATGGAACGATATTTGCTCATCTCGGTGACCTTAAAGGTGAAGAAGAGAAGGTTATTACGTTTGAAGTAGTTATAAAACAAGAAATGGCAAATAAGAAAATAAAAAATATAGCAGTTGTTGAATCTATTAGTGTACCAGATCAAGAGAAGCCAGAAGTCGAAACATTGGTTGATCGGTTGTATGGACAACTAGAATCAAAGAAAGAAGTAACTGGTGGGGTAGATGGAAAAGTACACGTAGATGATGAACTTGAATATAAAATTAAACTTCAAAATAAAGTTGAAAATGGACTCATAAAAGATGTTCGCATTGTTGATAAGCTTCCTAGCGGAGTGGAGTATATAGCAGGTAGTTTGAAAATGAACGGTAATTCATTGACTGATGATGTGGATGAAGATGCAGGATCATATGAGGACAATACAGTTAAAGTAAACTTTGGTGATGTACTTGATACAGAAGAACGAATTGTAACTTTCAAGGTGAAAGTTACAAAGGAATCGCTAAAAACAAAAGAAATAGAAAATATAGCGATTGTGGAAGGGAAAACACCAGATGGTGAAGATTTACCACCAGAAAAGCCAACTGTAAAAACGAAAGTGGAAGCGGAGGAACCAAAGGTTATAAAGACAGTTTCTGATGCAGATGAAACAGAGGTAGAAAAGGCAACATTGCAAAGTGAGAATGAAGAGTTTACATGGCATGTAAACTATAATTTTGGAAATGACGTAGCAAATGTTGAAGAAATAATATTACAAGATGATTTAGAAGATATTTTAAAAGTAGTACAAGTAAGACTTGTAAATGCAGATGGTGAAGAGGTACAAGTTATACCAGAAATCGATGAGCAGTCGAAAAAGGTGAAAATCGAATTGCCGAAGCGAGAAGGTAGTTACGAGTATCTAGTTGATCAAGCATATACGATGCACATTAAATCAAAGTTGGATGTAAGTAAAGGTGTGGAAGCTTTAGAAGCTTATACTGCAAAGGGTGGTATACGAAATAAAGCGGAGTTACTATTTGATCAAAAGAAAATTGTATCGAATGAAGCATTTATCATACCACCATCTTTTGGGAAAATTGAGATTGAGAAAGTAGATGCGAAGGATGAAAATCTCAAATTAGAAGGTGCAGTATTTCAAGTGATAAATCAAGCTGGAACTGTAGAGTCTGAATTAACAACGAATAAAGATGGTATAGCGATTTCTAATGCATTATTAGTAGGGAAATATACGCTGAAAGAAGTACAAGCACCAAACGGATACATGCTTTTGAAAGAGCCAATTGAAATTAATGTGACGCAAGAAACAACTGCACAGAAAATAAAGATAGAAAATCATAAAAATGAATGGATTATCCCGGAAACGGGTGGTATAGGAACAATTATTTTTTATGTAATTGGTGGAATATTGATGTTCATTACATCTTTCTTCTTCTTTAGAAAAAGAAAGATTATGAAATAGATTAGTAGTTTGCAAAAATGGTATACACAATAGGGGAGTGGAATTTGATGAAAAAGATTTTTAGCACATTTCTAATATGTATTTTAGCTTTTTCGACATTAATGAATATGACGGTTAGTGCTGAATCAAAAAATACAGGTACTTTAACGATTCATAAGTATGAGCAAGGTAAGGATGCGAAGCCTGGTGTAGAGGGCAATGGCAAAGAAGGACAAAGCGTTCCAGAGGGGGCAAAGCCTTTAAAGGATGTAACATTTGAAATTAAACGTATTGCATCATTTGAACAAACTTCTGATGGAAAAGTAGTAACAGAAAATATTAATAAAGTAACGGATAGCGTTATTACAAAAATAACAGATACAAATGGAATGGCAGTCTTTAATAATCTTCCATTAGGACGTTATGAAGTAAAAGCTGTTAAAGGTCCAGACCATATTGAATTAGATAAGAGTACTTTTATTGTTGATATTCCAATGACAAGTGCAGATGGTAAAGATTTAAACTACGATGTTCATATTTATCCAAAGAATGAAACGAAACGTGGTTCAGTAGAATTAATAAAAAAAGGTGAAGAGGGCAGGGTGTTACCAGGTGCGGAATTCCATTTATTCAAAAAAAATGAAGATGGCACAAAAACGCAAGTAAAAACACCACATCCACTAGTATCAGGATCAGATGGTAAGATTCATGTGGAGTCATTAGAGTATGGAAACTATTATTTTATAGAGGAGAAGGCTCCAGAAGGTTATTTAACAAGTAAAGAAGAATATCCTTTTTCTATTAAAGAAACTGGTAAACTAGTTAAGTTAGAAAAAGATGTAAAAAACTATAAAGAGCCTACAATTGAAAAAACGATTAACGACAATTCGAAAAACGCGGGAATAAATCGTGAAACAGAGTATACGTATGATATTAAAATATTGCTTCCTGAGGATATTCAAACGTATCAAAATTATGTTGTAACCGATGTTTTAGATGATCGTTTAGAGGTTGTTGGAACACCAATTGTAATGATTGATGGTAAAAAAGTTGATGAGAGTATTGTAAATGTAATTGTTGCTGGACAAAAGGTTATTGCTTCAGTGGAAGATTTTTCGAAAGTAACAGGGAAAGAATTACACTTGCAAATTACTGCAAAAATTAAAGGGGATGTTCAATCTGGAGTGGAAATTCCGAACAAAGCAGTACTTGATTTTGTAAACAAAGATGATGTTTCATCAGAAAAAGATGGAAAACCATCAAACGAAGTAGTGGTTACACCAACAATGGGAAATATAAAAATCGAAAAAATTGATGGTAAGAATAAGTCTCTGAAATTAGAAGGTGCAAGATTCGAATTACGAGATAAAAAGGGAAATATTGTAGTAGTAAACAAAAAGAAAATGGATGATATCACTGATGCAGATGGTATTATTACATGGAATGAAATCCCGTACGGTGAATACCAAATTGATGAAACAGAAGCACCAAAGTATATAGATGAAGATGGCGCAGTAGAGCAATATCAAAAATTAAGAGATCCGATTGAGATTAAGATTGATGAAAAACATCAAAAAATAGAGCTACAAGTAGAGAACAATAAAAGCGGCTGGATTATCCCACAAACAGGTGGTATAGGAACAGTTTTATTCACAGTAGTTGGTTTGTTATTAATGGTGACAGCGGCGTTTATTTTCTTTAGAAAGAAACCTGTGAAGAATTCTTAATTAATATTTTTATAATAATTGAGTTTGGAAAAGAGGAAAGGCATATTGCTTTCCTCTTTTCCACATTTTATCCGTAGCGAAAGAGGCTGTTATGAAAAAAAATATTATTTTTGGAAGTATATTTTTGCTAGGTTTAAGTATATTTTTATATCCGATTGCAAGTAATTGGTTTGCAACGAGAACGCACTATTCGGAAGTAAGTACGTACGATGAAGCAGTAAGTAATTTACAAAAAGAAGAAATTGAACGTAAGGAGAAAGAAGCACGGGAATATAATGAAAAAGTTCAAAGTACGATGCAAACATTTTCGGACCCATTTCATGAAAATAGTGATGAGAACAAAAGTTCGCATATAGATATGTTAAATATCGGTGATGTTATGGGATATGTAGAAATTCCAAAAATTGATGTGAATCTTCCGATTTATCAAGGGACGACTGAAGACGTACTAACCCGCGGAGTTGGACAACTGAACGAATCTTCATTACCAGTAGGGGGAGAAAATACGCATACAGTTTTAACGGGGCATCGTGGTTTACCTTCAGCACTAATGTTTACTCATTTAGATAAAGTTGAAAAGGACGATATATTTTATATTCATTCATTAGATAAAGTACTTGCCTATCAGGTAGATCAAATAAAAGTTGTATTACCAAATGAAACAGGAGATTTATTAGTTGTACAAAGAGAAGATTATGCAACATTAATTACGTGTACCCCTTATGGAGTGAACACGCACAGGTTACTAGTGAGAGGACACCGGGTTCCATATGATGCTGGAGCAAAAGAAATGATTACAAAACCTTTCATTTTAGAAGATTGGATGATCGTTTTTCCTATTGTTATTATTTGTGTCGTCCTTCTAATGATTTATTTAAAAAAACGAAAATAGTATGTATTGAGTGGTGAGTGTGTGAGAAGGGGATTTATAAGTTTATTATTGTTCCTCGTAGGGCTTTCATTATTTATATACCCAACGGTTGCTAATTATATAAACAATTATGTATATAAAACAAGAGTAATAAGTTATGAGAAAATGGTTGCTAATTTAAAAGTAGAAGATGTTAATGAGAAATTTCGTAGGATGGAAGCATATAATAGCTTATTAGGTAGAACTACTTTTAAAATGAATGATCCATTTGTTCATGATATAAAAGTAAATAACAAACAGTTAGATTTTATAAATAAAGATGAAGTATTTGGTACAATTACAATTCCGAAAATAGATGAAGAGTTACCATTATACTTAGGAGCAAGTCAAGATAACTTGAGTAAAGGAGTCGGACAAATTGAAGGGACTTCTTTACCAATCGGTGGACAAGATACGCACGCTGTATTAGCAGGACATCGTGGATATCACGGCGCAATGATGTTTCGCCACCTGGATCGATTAGCTGATGGCGACACATTTTATGTCAGTGTACTAGGGAAACAACTTGTTTATAAAGTAATTGGGCGTGAGATAATTAATCCAAATCAAGTTGATAAATTGAGTGTAATAAAAGGACAAGATAGAGTTACATTACTTACATGTGAACCATATACATCTAGTAAATATCGATTGTTAGTATATGGAGAGCGAGTAGAAACAGACCAAAATGAAATTGAACGACAAAACAAAAGTATAGTAGAAGTTAGGAGTCATGAAACAAGAGATTCATTTGAGAAACTGGCTTTTGGCATAGTAGGTCTAATTGTAATTTGTATTGGGCTGTATGGTTTACTAAAAAGGAAAAACTAGTGATGAAATATATAATAAAAGAAAAATGCCACTTCAAAAAAAGAAGTGGCATTTTTTATATTTCCTCTAAGCTATTAACTGGAACAGTTAATTCGCGTTTTGGATTTGTTACTTCATATATGCGGGCGGTTTCGTTGCTTTCGTCAACGTGTTGAATCATAACAGGCATGCCTTGAAAACTGACATTGGCTTCTTCAGATGACTCGGAAAGCTCTTTTGCGCGTTGTATATTCATTTATATTCCTCCCATCATTATTATCTTTGCAAAAAAGGAGGAATAATATACCATTTCGAGACATTTTTAAAGTTTTTGTATTATTTGTAATGTTTCTTTAATAAATGAAGAGAAGATGGAATCAGGATAGTCATCTATCGCTTGAACTGCTTCTTTTGCTTCTTTCAGAGCAGATTTTTTATCTTGAAGTTCTATATAGCAAAGAGCACGATAAGATCCAGCTGTTAATAACCACGATTGATCAAGTGGATGACTCATATAATCCGGTATGATAGCACGCTCTAATACTTCTAAAGCTTCCTCGTAACGTTTTAAACCATACAAATATTTTCCTTTTTCAAGATAATACAATCCATCGTCTTGAAAAATTGGTTCATCTTTTAGTTTTTCTCGAAATTGTTCTAAATGTTCTAATGCGATTGTATATTCATTCGTAATTGTATTGTAGTAATAAGCTTTTAATATATCTATATTTGCAGCGGATAAAGTATCTTCTGTAAAAATGGCAAATTGCTCAGATTTTTTTATGTAATATAAATATCTTTCTTTATCCGCCGTAATGATTTTTTGATAAGATAAAATACGATAAAAATCATCTGTTTTATAATACACTTGATGTTTTTTGGAAAAGGCAAGTGCATCTAAGATGACTCTTTCACATTTTTCATAATTGCCATATGCGAGTAAAATAATTGCTTCTTTTAAGTATAACTGTATATGCGTAATAAGATCCATTTCTAAATTCTTCGTTTTATATTCATCACGAATAATGGTAATCATCTGTAAACATTCTTTATATTTTTTACGTTTGAAGAGCATATAGTAAAACAGTAGTTTCGTTTCAGTGCTTTCTCGATATAAAGTATATTTTTCAAATATAGAAATAGCGGTTTCGACGTAATATTCAATATTATAATCGTTCATAATAGCTGCTCCAGTTATGAACTGTTTATATATACGAGCCGTATTTAAAGTAGAAGGTAGCTCTTTTTGAACGATAGGTAGTAAAGTATCATATACTTCATCGCATTTATTTGTCTTTATTAGTTCCTCCATTTTTTGAATGAGTTCTACAATTTCTCCATCATCTTCTTCTAGTAAAAAACTAATTTCACATCCAAGTTTATTAGCGATATATTGTAATGCTTTCATGGAAGGTGTAGCTTTTCCATTTTCAATTTGACTTAGCATACTTTTTGTCAGTTCTGAACCTGCTAATTCAGTTTGAGTAAGCTTTTTTTCTTTTCGTAACGTTTTAATTTTCTCGCCGAGAGTAGCCATCATATGCTCCTTTATAATCAAAAAGTTAAATACAATTAAACTTTTTGTTGTGAAAATTGGAAAGTTGATTATATAATAAGTTTAACACAATTTAACTTTTAAGGGGAGAGAGTCATTATGGGAGATATAAGTATAGGACAACATGATACAAGGATGAAAGTTGCAACGAGAAATATTATTTTGATGATGATTGGAAAGATGACGTCTTTATTAGGGGCAGGTATTTATACATTCGCAATGGGGTTATACGTATTAAAGACAACTGGTTCAGGGATGGGGTTTGCTATTACGCTCGTTTGCGGATCACTACCAAGGATGATCTGTGGTCCGATTGCAGGTGCTGTAGCTGATCGTGTGAATCGAAAATGGCTTGTCATTGGCACGGATTTATTAAGTAGTTTAACGATGCTTATTATGTTTATTCTTGCTACTATATTTGGACCGTCACTTCTTGTTATCTATATTTCAGCGGCATTATTATCAATTTGTGCAAGTTTTTATTCTGTTGCATTAACTTCGTCTATTCCTAATTTAGTAGATGCGGGGCGTATTCAAAAAGCGAGTGCTTTAAATCAAACGGCAGCTTCTTTATCAAATATTTTAGGGCCGATTATTGGTGGCGTTGTATTTGGTTTCTTTTCAATTAAGTCGTTTTTTTTGTTAAATAGTGTTACGTTCTTTTTAGCGGTTATTTTGCAATTATTTATCGTATTTGATTTGTACAAAAAAGAAGTGGCTGAGAGTAAAGAGCGTTTCTTGACGAGTATAAAAGAAGGATTTTCATATGTAAAACGACAGCATGAAATATATGGTTTAATGAAAATAGCATTGTGGGTAAACTTTTTTGCGTGTGGGCTAACAGTAGCACTTCCATATATTATCGTCCATACATTGCATCTATCTTCAAAGCAACTCGGTACTGTAGAGGGAATGTTAGCAGTCGGGATGCTAATGGGTGCGATTGCTTTATCAGTGCGTAAAGAAGTGAATAATCCGTTTCGTTCTATTTATACTGGATTGTTTTTATTTGCGGGTTTAAGTTTATGTACAGTCTTCCCGTTGTTAGTTACCATTCCCAAAGTGGCAAGTTTTATTTACTATATTGCTTTTATGATGTTAACGGGTATTTCAATTATGATTGTAAATATTCCGATGCAAGTACATATGCAAAAAACGACAGATCCGAGCTATTTAGGGCGTGTGTTTGGCCTACTTGAAACAATTGCTACTGCAATCGCACCACTCGGTATGATTGTATATGGATTATTATTAGATATGTTGCCAACTAGCATTGTTATGATGACGATAGGCGGAGGTTTATTGTTAGTTGTATTAGTTGGAGTAAAGCAACATATGGCGAAAAAACAAGTAGATGTGTCGGCTTAAAAATAAATTTTAACAATATAAAAATGACCAAATTAGTATTTTAGTTTTTGAAACTCCTTTTCATGTATGTTACAGTATAGTGAGCAGGCAAAGAAAAGGAGAAAACATCATGAAAAAATTAAGTTTTGTTATGCTTTTTCTGTTAGTCGTAATGGCTGGATGTAGTAATTATGACACGTATATTGAAACAGGTATGCAATCATTGAAAAATGAAAAATATAGTGATGCGATTATGTGGTTTGAAAAAGCGGAAAAAGAGAAATCAGGAAATGAAGCGAAGGCATATAAAGAAGTCGCTCAGTTATTGGAGCGCGGTGCGACAGCATTAAAAGATGGTAAGTATTCAGAAACGAAAGATATTGCAAATGAAGTGTTACAAAAGAAAAAAGATGATGCACTTGAAAAAGCTGTGACATCAAATGCAGAGAATATGCTTCAAAAAGCAAAAGATGTGGAAGAGAAAGTAAATGAAAGAGTAGCGAAACGAAAAAAAGTAAATGAAGAAGGAATCGATAAATTAATTAAAGCTGTTGATAGTATAGATGATGTAAAAGAAAAAGAGAAAAAAGTTTCAGAAGCATTAGATAAGGCTGAAGAGGCACAAGCAAAAATTGAGGATAAGAAAAACAAATAGAGTTATAGTTTAAAAGGCTGTCGTGTATAACGACAGCCTTTTAATTTTTTTCTGCAAAAGAAGTAATGCTATGTAGTAAAAAAGAAATTATTTTAGAATTCCATCTGTCCTCATGATGAATGGTATAAATATTACGCTGAAATTCAAAATCAGGGATCGGTATATAGCATAGCTCATTTCGTTGTACTTCTTGCTCAATAGCAAGTTTTGAAATAAAGGCAACCCCATTACCATATTTTAAAATTTGTTTCATCGTTTCTAATGAATCTAGTTCAATTTCTGATTGGAATGTAATGTTATGTGCTAACGTCCATTGTGTAAGTAAATCTCTCGTTGTAGATGGGTTACGATGCAATAATATACGTTCTTTTTCGATATCTTGTAATGATACATTTGTTCTTTTAGAAAGATGATGTTCTTTGGAAAAGGCAAGAACAAGTGTATCAGGCATTACATTCATTTGTTTTAGAAGTGGTTCGTCAAACGGTGCCGCAGAAATTATCCCGAGATCAATTTCATGATTTTGTAGCATCGTTCGAATTTCAGGAGCTGTTTTTACTATGAGTGTTATTTTTATATTTGGAAATTCGCATTGAAATTGGTGAACAACTTCTGGTAAAAGATAAGTCGCTGGTACATAACTAGCACCAATTGTTATAGCGCCTTTATTAAAATCTTTAAACTCTTGTGTGACCCGTCTAGCTTCTTTCATAAGTGCATCTATTTTGCAAGCATAATGATGCAATGCCTCGCCAGCCGCTGTTAAAAAATATCTTCCGGAACGTAATTCAAATAAAGACACACCGAGTTCTTCTTCTAAGCTTTTTATATGAAACGTAATAGTAGGTTGTTTAACGCCAAGTTTTTCTGCAACGATAGTAAGCTTTTTATATTTCTTAATAAGCACTACAATTTCTAATTTTAAGAGATTCATTATAAGTTGGCCCCTTTTTCTTCTAACTATAGAAAAAATCTATAGAAATAAATAGTTTATTAGAGATTTTTTAATTTAATCTTTACAGTACATTAACATTCAGTATAAATCTTCCAGATAGAATGAAAGCAGGTTAAGAATGAGGGGAGAGAGGTGAAACGATGGATATTAAAATTCATGGATTAGAAAAGGCATTTGGAAAAACACAGGCGTTAAAGCCGTTACAGATTGTAATGAAAAAAGGGGAATTCACCACACTTTTAGGACCTTCAGGATGCGGGAAAACGACTTTACTTAGAATGATTGCAGGGCTTGAAGAACCGGATAAAGGTGAAATATATTTTGGAGATAAGTGCATGTATTCTTCTGCTAAAAAGATAAAAACATCTCCTCATGAACGGAATATCGGTATGGTATTTCAAGATTTTGCTTTATGGCCACATATGACTGTATTTGAAAATGTTGCATTTGGTTTAAGGGCTACAAAGCAAACGAATCAATTAAGAGAAAAGGTAGAAGATGCGATAAAGCGAGTTCGTTTGCAAGGTATGGAGAAAAGATATCCGCATGAACTCTCAGGTGGACAGCAGCAACGTGTCGCATTTGCTAGAGCAATTGTAACGAAACCTCATTTTATTTTGTTCGATGAACCGTTAAGTGCACTCGATGCAATTTTGCGAGAAGAAATGCGATTAGAACTTATGGACATCGTTCATTCAATTGGTTTAACGGCATTGTATGTAACACATGATCAAACAGAAGCTATGTCAATGTCAGACCAAATTATTGTCATGAAGCAGGGTGAAGTATTACAAAAAGGAACACCAGAAGACATTTATGTGAAACCGTCTCATGAATTTGTTGCAAAATTTGTTGGTAAGGCAAATTGGCTTGTAGAGGGGAAAAAAATGATTCGTCCAGAGCATGTGAGCTGGACAAAAAATGACTTGTGCGAAATGTATACAGGTGAAGTTCAGCACGTTACATATGTAGGAGAACGTTATGAAGTGAAAGTAAATATGGGGACACTCGGTGTATGGACAGCTTATCACAATAGTAAGCTAAGCGTTGGCAAACCGGTATCGTTATATGTACCAAAAAAATGTATTCATCATATAGGGGGAGAATCGTATGAAGAAATTCAGTTCGCTTAAGTCTTTATTTGTATGTACTTTACTATTTTCTGCTGTAGTAACAGGTTGTAGCTCAAAGACAGGCAGTGTAGATGCAAAAAATAAAAACGCTAATGAAAAGAAAATCGTTGTATATAGTGCAGGACCAAAAGGATTAGCAGAAAAAATTCAAAAGGACTTTGAAAAGAAAACAGGGATAAAAGTAGAAATGTTTCAAGGAACAACAGGTAAGATTTTAGCGAGAATGGAGGCTGAAAAGAAAAATCCAGTCGTTGACGTTGTCGTACTTGCTTCTTTACCAGCGATGGAAGGATTAAAAAAAGATGGGCAAACGTTAGCTTATAAAGAAGCAAAACAAGCTGATAAGCTTCGTTCTGAATGGTCGGATGATAAAGGACATTATTTTGGATATAGTGCTTCAGCATTAGGAATTGTGTATAACACAAAAAATGTGAAGACAGCACCTGAAGATTGGAGCGATATAACGAAAGGAGAATGGAAAGGGAAAGTGAATCTTCCAGATCCAGCACTTTCAGGTTCAGCTTTAGACTTTGTAACAGGATATGTGAAAAAGAATGGACAAGATGGATGGAATTTATTTGAACAGCTTAAGAAAAATGAAGTTACAGTAGCTGGGGCAAACCAAGAAGCGTTAGACCCAGTTGTAACAGGTGCGAAAGATATGGTAATCGCAGGTGTTGACTATATGACGTACAGTGCAAAAGCAAAGGGTGAACCGGTCGATATCGTATATCCAAAAAGCGGAACAGTCATTAGTCCACGTGCAGCAGGCATTATGAAGGATAGTAAAAATGTAGAAGGTGCAAAAGAGTTTATTGATTATTTATTATCAGATGATGTGCAAAAACAAGTTTCTAAAGCGTATTTGTTGCCAGGTAGAAAAGATATAAAAGCTGAAAATAGACCGAATGTAGAAGAGATTCCAGTATTAAATATTGATTGGAAAACAGTTGAGAAAGAACAAGATGAAATAGCAAAACAATTTAAGAAAGTATTTCAATAAGATGGTGATTACATGGTAAATCGATTCGTATCAGTAAGACAAGTTGGAATGACAGTAGCGTTGTTACTTGTGGCGATGTTAATCGTCATTCCACTTTTTCTCATTTTATTTTCTAGTGTATATGAAAATAGCAGTTGGAATTTTTTAAAGCCTTTTGAAGTCATGCAGAGTGGTGGATTAGCTGGGATTTTTCTAAATTCGATGCTTCTAGGTGTACTCGTTGTAATAGGAGCTACAATATTTGCGTTTCCATTGGCGTTCATTATGAGCAAAACAGATGTAGGAAAGTATAGTAAGTTAGATATTGTTTTTATGATCCCATTTATGACCCCGCCCTATATCGGATCGATGGGCTGGATTTTGTTCATGCAACCTAACGGTTATTTTGAACAATTTTTTCCGGCTTTAAAGCCGATTTCATCATCGTTTTTTAGTTTAGGCGGTATGGTTTTAATTATGAGTCTGCATTTATTCCCATTCCTTTACTTCATGTTGAAAAACACGTTACTTCAGATTGGGAGTAGTAAAGAAGAAGCTGCAGCAGTTCATGGTGGAAGTTTTTTTTATCGTTTAAGAAAAATAATACTACCGTTATTGTTATCAAGTTATGTAATGGGTGCTTTACTCATTTTCGTAAAGACGATTGCTGAATTTGGAACACCAGCTACATTCGGACGTAGAATAGGATTCCATGTGTTAACATCTGAGATTCATAAATTTATCTCTAGTTGGCCGATTGATTTTGGCAGTGCCACAGCATTATCTTCTTTATTACTTAGTGCGTGTATGCTCATTTGGTATATGCAAAATGTATTGAATCGAAAGTATACATATGCAATGGTTAGTGGAAAAGGTGTGAAATCTAAAAGGTATACTTTGTCTATATTTGCGCGCGTTATAGCATGGGTTTATGTAATTGGTTTACTAATAGTAGCAATTGGAATCCCATACTTTTCTATACTTATTGCTTCTTTGTCGAAGTTAAGAGGCGGTGGCTTACATTTTAATAACTTTACAACAAGCCATTATGAAGCATTATTTACAATTGGTTCTCCGGGATTAGAAGCTTTATGGAACAGTTTTCTTTTTTCACTCGTAACGGCGATTGTTGCTGTAATTATTGGCGTATTTTTGGCGCTTATGATTCGAAAGGGGAAAAAGTCCTCTGAAAAATGGCTTGATATGTGCGGCATGTTACCGAATATGGTACCAGGAATAGTGATGGTTGTAGGGCTTATTTTATTTTGGAATTCACCCTATATGCCTATGTCAATTTACAATACACCAGTCATGGTTATCGTAACGTATGTTGTTCTCTTTTTACCTTATACGGTGCAGTATGTAAAAGCATCGCTCGGACAAATTGATGATTCTCTTGTACAGGCAGGAAGTATTTTTTCCGGGAATTACATTTATATTTTTAGAAAAATAATATTGCCGCTTATTATTCCAGGAATTCTTGCTGGATGGGCGATGACATTTACGATTTCGATACGAGAGTTAGTAGCATCGCTTCTCGTACTACCTCCATCAGTAGAAACGTCAGCAACATTTATTTTTGCTCAATTTGAACAAGGAGAAGTATCTATAGGAATGGCAATGGCTGTTGTTTCTGTTGGGCTTACAACAATGTGCTTATTACTTCTGCAACATATGGAGCAAAAACGAAAAGGGGTAGCATGATGAGGATGGAAGTATGGGGAGGAGCGGGAGAATACGGTCGTTCCTGCTATTTTGTAAAAAATAAAGAGACAAAAATAGTATTTGATTGTGGTATTAATCGATCATATGAGGATAGTTATCCCAAAATAGAAAGAGAAGTTGTTCCATTTTTGGATGCAGTATTTTTATCACATATTCATGAAGATCATACGATGGGTTTACCTTTATTGACGAAGTATGGATATAAGAAAAAAATTTGGACAACTCGTTATACGAAGGAGCAACTTCCAGCTTATTTTGAAAAATGGGGAAACTACAATCTTTCAAAAGGGTGGAATTTACCTTATAACGATCAAAATATTAAAGATTTAAATTATGTATGTATTGATGAGATTAGTAATCCAAATGAATGGATACAGATTACACCAACGTTGAGGTTTCAATGGGGGTATAGTGGGCATGTATTAGGAGCTGTTTGGTTTTTAGTGGATATGTGTAATACATACGTATTTTATTCTGGTGATTATTCAGCAGAATCTAATATACTACGAGCTAATTTACCTGAAAATTTGCGAAGCGATATAAAAATTGCAATTGTAGATGCCGCTTATCACACTGATGATGTTTCGCAAAATGAACGAGTGGACGAATTATGTGCAGAAATTGAACGAGTTGCGCACAATAAAGGAATAGCATTACTACCACTGCCTCCACTTGGTAGGGCGCAAGATATAGTATTGTATTTATATGAACGATATAAAGAGTTTCCGCTTATAGTAGATAAAGAAATTTTGGTTGGTTTTGAAGAAATGTTCATATATAAAGATTGGCTAAAAAATAATGAAAAACTTGAACGGGTTGTGGAGAGTTTAAAAAGAAACATAATAGTTATGGATAATGACATTTGTATGCAAAATAGTTACGGAATAGTTGTAATGAGTGATGCGAATATGCAAACGAAACGAGCACAGTTATATTATGAACAGCTTCGGCATGAAGAACGAAATTCCATTATCTTTACTGGACATATTGCTAAAGGGAGTTTTGCAGAAAAGGTGATGAAAGAATGTGTAAGTAGAGAATGTAGGGTAGAGCGAGTTCCATATAAGGTTCATCAAAGTATAAGTGACGTTAAGGCGATGTTAAATACATTATTACCAGAACATACGGTGTTAGTACACGCACTGAAAGAGGATACGGATCGATTACAGCAAAAGCTTAGTACAGCAGGATATGAAAATATATATTCACTTGCAATGGAACGTATAGAAGTAATTTAAAATGTAAAGGAGATCGGTATATGAAAAAAGTATTTGTATTCGTAAGTATTTTCTTTTGTTGTTTCCTTTATAACGTTAAGGAAGGTTTTGCTGCTAGTCCAATGAAACCTAGCTTTGAAGTGAAGTTATTATTAAAGCCAGAACAAGTATTAGGTTATAACAAAGAGATGAAGCAAGAGGTACTAGAACATTTCCAGGCTGGTACAAATTATGAAAGAATACAAGTGCAATTTTTAGATACGGCGAATAAAAGTTTAAGTAATGAAGGTTGGTTTGCGAGAATCCGAAAGAAAGAATTTAGTAAAGATTTTGAGCTAACATATAAAAAAAGATATCCTATTCCAAATGGTGTAATTCAAGATGCACTAGAAGTAGCTAAAAAAGATGGATTTGATAGTAAAACTGATAGTTATGAGGCGGAAATAGATTGGGGATTTGGGAAAAAAACGTTAAGTATTTCAAATAAGAAAAGTTACAGTGCTAAAGGATATGGGGTACTTGATTTACCAAATGAACAAGCTGCTCAAAATATGTTAATAGAAAAGTTACCAGGGAAAATGAACAAATGGTTGTATACGAATTGGGGAGAAGAGATGCTCAAGGATTCTCACATTTACGGTCCTGTATTAATGAAACGGTATACAGGTGAATTTGAAAATATAAAAACGAATATTGAAATTTGGCCATTAAGTAATACCGGGAAGATAGAAGATGATTTCGTAATAGAAGTGTCGTTTAAAACAAATGAGGAAAGTATCGCGACAAAACAAAGAGAATTATTAATGGCGAGTATAGAGAAAAAAGGATGGTTGTTACCGAAAGATAGTTTGAAGACAGAGCTTATTTTTCAGTAAATAGGAAAGAAGGAATCCATGGCACATGGATTCCTTCTTCTAATATATGAGTATTAAGCTAAATCAGCTGACACGAACATATCATTATTTTGAAGGTTTTTAGAGCGTAAACTATAAGCAACTACCTTCTTTTTATGTTGTTTTACTACATCAACATGCTCTTCATGACTATAAATATAAAATGTAAAATCTTTTTTGCCACGTTTTGCATTGATAATTAAAGGAGTGCCTTCATTGTGTGGTGGTGCATAATAGCGATCTAAAAATAATCCTTCGTTAAAATCATGAATAATTTTGGATTTCTTTTCGCCTTCTAAGTTATTTCCATTGATTGTAACAGTCACATTCTCTTCTTCAAGTTGTGGATGTGTTTCGTACTTGCTAATAATGGATTCAATAGCAGAGTTAGGAAGGCTAGAAACAATAATTTTAAATGCTCCAAATACAACTAACATTACAATAAACCAAGTCGTCATAGTATTCATCCCCTTTATCCCACAGTAACGGTCCGTAAAATCCTGGTTGGTGCGGGCTAATAATCAGTGTGGGATAGATACCCCGTACTGACTAAAATTTCACTTTAGCCTATTTAACAATATAACTCATGTGGTAATAGTACATATGGTGAAGTTTTGTATAATTTGTGAAAAATATGCCATTTTTATGAACGAAATGTTAGAAAAATCAATTTTGTTACAAAAAGTTGAAATCAAAGTATTTTAAAAGAAAAAGGTTTATAATAAAAATATAACTAATAACAACATTACTAATTATAAGGAAGTGTAACTATGAGTACTGTAACAATCGTATATGGTATTATTCTTTCTACAATTATTGTTTTATTTATTGTCGGGGTATCGCGTTATATTCATAAGTGGAAAGAAGGAGTTGCGAAATTAAATCACATTGAAGAAGAACTTAGTGATTTAATGTTACATCATGGTAAGTAAAAAGTTTATTTTTTAACTAAACAATGTGAAAAAAATCACAAAACATGCTCTCATCATGAAGGCATGTTTTTTTGTTATGTGAATGATTAGGCACATACATACATTTTTTCCATACGATACAGTGTGCAGATGGAAATGTTCGGAGTGGAAAAGAGGGATAAAATGAGTAGTTCAGGTTATGTTCCAGGTAATAAAAATTTAAAGAAAAGCTCAGGAACTCCAAACCTTTTCTTTGATTCCAGAAAAAATGTCTTTTTTAAAAGAGATGAGAAAAACGTTGCATATGAAGTTACCTCAACGCAGTTACCTGCGATGATAGGAGGGGCGTTTGTTGATTTATTTATGACGAAAGGGCATATGCGGGAACCACATTGGCATCCGAATGCGTGGGAATTAGATGTTGTTGTATCAGGAGAAGCAGTTATATCCATTTTAAATCCCGAAACGAATCAATTGCAAAATTATCATGTGAAAGCGGGGCAAACGGTCTTTATTCCAATGGGATGGTGGCATTGGATTACAGCGGTAACAGAAGAAGTACAATTACATTTGTTTTTCAATAACGATCAGTTTGAAACAGCAGAAGGATCAGACATACTTAGATTAACACCGCCAGAAGTATTTCAAGCTGCATACGGTGTAAGTGCAGAAAAATTAGGAAAGGACCTTTCGCCAATTAAGGAGTCGGTTGTAATTGGTCCTCCTAACTCAAATCGACTAAATAGCGTTAAAGAAAGTGACGACTCAAATATAATCGTTACGTTAAATGGACAAATAACATCATGTGAAATAGAGTAACTCTCTCTGTTTTAGGAAGAGTTACTCTATTTTGTATAATTTTGTAATTCGATTCGTTATAATTATTATATAGAAGGGGGCATATTGTGAACATATTAAAGATTATAGGAATTGTTGCAGGAGTGATTGTAGTAGCTGTTATAGCTTTCTTTGTTATTATGAAGTACTATTTGTCAAAAGAAGATCCTGATTACGTATTAAACTACATAAAAGAACATAAAGGTGATGAAACATGTTCATTACTTATTAGAAAAAACGGTGAAGTAGTAACATCTGTAAATGAAAATAAAAAATTACCATTAGCAAGTATGGCAAAAATCGTAATAGCAGTTGAATTTGCTAAACAAGTGTCAGAAGGAAAGATAAGCCGTGATGAACAAATTTCATTGCAGGAGTTAGAAAAATATTATGTTAAAAACACTGATGGTGGAGCGCATCCTGACTGGTTAGAAGATGCAAGAGTGAGAGAGTTAGTGCAAAATGGACAGATTGCTTTAGAAGAAGTGGCTAAAGGGATGATTCATTATAGTTCTAATGCGAATACAACATATTTGTTAGATAAGCTTGGAATAGAAAGAGTAAATGATAGTTTAAAAGAGTTAGAGCTTACTAGTCATGACAAGTTCTCTTCGTATACTGCTTCACTATATATGAGAGGGTATGTAGAAAAAGAGCTTAATGAGTCAGAAAATCAATCGTTAGAAATGATACGTAATATGTCAAAGGATGAGTATAATAAACATGTGTTACAAATTCATGAATGGATGAAAGATGAAGAAGAATGGAAAAAAAGGGATATCCCATTAAAAGTAGATATGGAATTTCAGCGAATTTGGTCAGATCGATTAGTGGGTGCAAACGCTAAAGACTATATGAGTATAATGAAAAAGATAAATAGTAGAAATTATTTTCCAAAATCAATGCAAGAAGAAATCGAGAATATTTTCAAAGGAACAGTTAATAATAGTAAGTTAGAATACGCTGGTCAAAAAGGTGGCTCTACCGCGTTCGTATTGACAAAAAGTTTGTATACTACAGATAAGAAGGGAAATAAGGTAGAAGTTGTAATTATGTTTAACGATATAGAAGATCAAGTTGCATACCAAAAGCTGAGAAATAATATAGATTATTTTATTCAAGATGCTATAACAGATGAAGAGTTTAGTAGGGAATTATAATGAAATAATTTTATTATGTAAACAAGGGCGTTTTTTAGAAAGCGTCCTTTTTCTTTTTATAATACAGGATTTCTTATTTGCTTCATTGAATGTAGATTGAAACTAAGAAAGGAAGTTGAATAATGACTACAGTATATTTCGTTCGCCACGCTCACTCTACATATACAAAGGAAGAAAGGGAACGTCCCTTATCTGAAGAAGGAGAGATTGATGCAGGTAATGTAACAAGTTTGTTAAAGGATAAAAAAATTGATGTTGTTATTTCTAGCCCGTATAAAAGGGCGATTCAAACTGTGCAAGGAATTGCGAATACATATAATTTATCAATACAACTGGAAGAAGATTTACGGGAAAGGTTATTAAGTAAAGAGCCAGTAACAGATTTTAACGATGCTATTCAGAAGGTATGGGAAGACTGGACTTTTGCATACGAAGGCGGAGAATCAAATGATGTAGCGCAAAGACGCGCTGTAATATGTATGCAAAGTATATTAAAAAAATATAAAGGTAAGAATATTGTAATAGGTACTCATGGGAATATTATGGTATTACTAATGAATTATTTTGATTCGAAATATGGTTTTCAGTTTTGGAAAACCCTTCATATGCCTGATGTGTATAAATTAACTTTTGATAATAATTGTTTCAGTTCTGCTGAAAGAATACAGTCTACAGATTATCAGATAAATAATTTGTAAAAGTTTATCAAAAAAAGAGGAAAGGGAGAAGGTATTGTAGAAGTATGACTTTGTAACATAAAAAATATTGGTTAAAGGAGGCTGTTTACATGTTTGAGAAAGAGAAAGAAGGGCTTATTGAAGTTCACAACGTATATGAAATCGCACCAGCAGATGGAGCAATTATAGGTATGGCAACGGAAGAAGAAATGGAGATTGCTGCTGAACTAGAGTTACAGTACTATGCCCATTCTCGTTTATTAGAAGCAAATATTCAGTTAGACGGTTCCTCCTATAAAGAGTTACTTCAGGAGTTCCAGGAGTACGAAAGAAAATCAATGAACTTTTGGAGAGCAATACATAAACGTTTAGCTGTGCCATGGGCATGGGTACTACGTATTGATGTTGCGAACGGTCCTATATATGTAAGCAATGGGAGTTCGTATTATGAAGAAGTCGATGATGAAGAAGACTATGAATAGATAAGTAAGGAAGCAGCTTTAGTTGCTTCCTTTTTTTATTTACAATAAGTGAATGGCTTCAATGATAGCATCTGGACGATCGTTTTCTATCCCGTGACTAGCATGTTCAGCCAAAATGTATTGGCTGTTTATTGAGAGATTTAATTGTTCACGAATAAGTTCTTGCCACATATCTTCAAGTTGTGTAGCTTCTTCTTTTGGCATACCGCCCTCAATTAATTGAGCAATAGAATATTGAGGATCTCTACCGATAACAATTAATGGTATTTCTAATGTTTTATGTTGTTTTTTTATTAAGCGAGCACAATTTTTCCACTCGGACAGTTCAGAAGCTGTCGCTTTATATAATGAAGGAGAGGTAGAAAATTTGATATGCTGTTTTGTTGTATTGACGAGCATAGATTTTAGTTCATTATAAAGTGCGTCTGCATCCATGTTGGAGTAAGTATGATATTTTTGTAGCCACATATCATCAGAATCAGTTTGATCAGAAACTGGTAAATGAAGCTCATCTAATCGGTGTAAGTTCATGGAAGTAGAATCAACTAAAAGAAGTGCTTGCAGCCTATCTTCATGTAACATTGCAAAATGTTGTGCACATAACCCTCCATAGGAATGGCCGATTAGAATGATTGGCTCGTGAATATGGAGTTTGTTTAGTAACATATGTAGTTCCTTTGTAACTTGCCTTGCTGTACGTGGAGTATTTCCTAGCGCACTTTTTCCGTAACCTGGGCGATGGTATGAAACAACTGTAAAGTGTTGTGAAAGCTCTTCTATAATAGGGAGCCAATCATAAAATGAGCAACTCATTCCTGTTTGAATGACTACAGTTTGTTTACTGTTACCTCTTATATATACTTCTACAGTTTGTCCAAATATCTCTACGGATCTATTAATAGTAATTCCCCCTAAGCTTGAAATATTTTTTGGCAAGTAAAGACGATACACCAGGCACATATGCCGAAGAGTATAGATGTACTAAGTGAAAAGGAGTTCTTTAAACCGATATAAACAATAAATAATAGTAGTGCAGATGCAGGAAATCCATATAATACGCCTAAAGCGAATTGACTTAATTCTTGTTTACTCCCACCTTCGAAAGAAATCCAAAATAAACTAAGTAAACTAATAAGAGGAAGGGCTGCGATAAAGCCACCAAGCGTACTAAAATATTTGGCAAATTCGGTTACAGCCCCAATAATGAGGGCGGAGACGATGACCTTAACGAGGAAATGCATATTTTGCCTCCTTAGCTAATAACGAAAAGGCTTTTTCAATTAATTGTTGTTCTTCTTTTGATAACTGTGATTCTAATATTTTTATCTTTTCTTTATCTAGTAAAGTATGCTTTTCTAATACTTCAATGCCTTCTTTCGTTAAAGTAAGGTTTACAACCCTTTCATCGTGTTTGTTTCTTTCTTTTATAATAAATCCTTTTTGAATAAGGCGCTTTACGTGTTCAGATGCTGTGTTATGAGAGAGACTAAGCTCAGTAGCAACTTTTCCAATTGTTATATCTTTCTCACGAGAAACGATTTGTAAAATACGAATAGCTTGGTGAGAAAGGTTGTCTTCATATTCATATCGTAAGTGATAATAAATACTTTCCCAATGTTGATTAATGTCTTTCATAATGATAAATCCTCCTATTTTTATATCGTATAGTAAGATATATTCGTTGATTAAGAAATAAAATCCTTTTATTTTCATTAAAAATGTTGAAAAAGTTTATTTTTATTGAAATATAAGGTAATCTATGTGTAAAGGTATACATTTAGCAAGAGAGAGGATGATAGCTGTGAATACATTTAAATGGATTAGTCATGAAAAGATGTATGTAGATCAAATACATGTTGAAAAATGTGGTCCTCTTTCAGTCGGCGTATATGGAGGAAATCAAGAGAGTGATGCATATGAAAGAGGAGATGCAGTGCTAGCTTGGTGGGATCCGAAATTAGAATTTGAATTTGTTATGATTTTTGATACACATCATAAAACGAAAAATATACATTATATAATAGAAGCGATTGCAGAAAGAGAAGAAAAACTAAAAGAGTTATTTTCATACCCAATCCATTTAGCTTTTCATCATACACATATGTATTTATTAGCGTTATTTACAGATGAGCTCTTTATCGAGAAATGTGACCAAGATGATGAGGAACTTGCATGTTTAATTTGTTTACGAAAAGGCGAGTTCTTATATTGGCTATCAGTTGGTGATTGCTTCGCGTACTTATTCCATTCAGAGCAAACGAAAAATGGAAAAGGTAGGCTAAATAAGCGTAAGAACTATGAGTATATAGGAAGAAAAAATGTTTTTGCAGCGAATACACCTTGTTTTACATCAGGGGTAAGGGGATTAGAAAAAGGTCAGAATCACATTGTAATGGCAACGGATGGTATTTTAGAGTGTGATAAACTAAAGTTTGATGATGATCAATCTTTAGTAGAAATATTACACGACGGATCTTGTTTACAGATTGAGCCTGTATTAACAAATGTACTTCAGTGGAAAGGTAGAGATTGTGCCACTATTATTGGATGGTCCATCGATACTGAAAATAGACAATGTGCCAATTAATAAATGAAAGAGAGTTCAAGGGTTTTTGTCCTTGAACTCTTTTTTGTTAAGCAATATGAATATGATACGTTTTTAACCATTCATTTACTTGTAGCATATACTCCATAGCACTTCTTGCTTCAAAATTGGTAATCTCTTTGTTATTTTGATCAGCAATTGCAAGTAATATGGAATGGTTAATGAGTGAGAAAACAGGATTGTTTTTATTGCTGCACATATCAAGCGTTAAATTGCGGATTGTTTGTAAATAGTGTGGATCCTGTGAAGTAGGGTAAGCGCTTTTTCTTCTATTTCGCACATCATCAGGTAAAGCTGGTTTCAGCGCTCTACGTAAAATTCCCTTTTCGATATTATCAATACTTTTAATATTGAAAGGAACGTTCCATAAATATTCAACTAATCTATAATCGCAAAACGGTACACGAACTTCAAATCCTACAGCCATACTCATACGGTCTTTACGGTCGAGTAAGAACGGAAGGAATCGTGTTAAAAATAAATAAAACATTTGACGTTGTTTCGCGGATTTTTTACTTTCACCTTCAAGAGTAGGTACTTCAAGAGCAGCCTCATGGAATCGTTTATTAATGTACTGCTCAGGATTACATTGAGTTGTTACGTCGTTTAATAATAGAGAAGATGTGTTTTTCCAGTTTGTTAACCACGGAAACTTATCTACATATAATAGTTCTTCTTGATGAAACCAAGGATATCCCCCGAATACTTCATCAGCAGATTCTCCAGATAAAGCTACGGTTGCATCTTTTTTCATTTCGCAAAATAGTAAATAAAGTGAAGTTTCCATTTCACCAGCACTGGGTAAATCTTTCGCGTGAAGGGGAACGAATAAGTGATTTGCTAACTCTTCAGCATTCACAATAATGTCATGATGCGATGTCCCTACATGTTCAGAAACACGTTTTACCCAAGGAGCATCTAGACCAGTTCGAGCAAATGTCAGTTCGAAATCTTTCGCGCTATTTAAAAAGTCGATTGAATATGTGTGAAGTATTTTGTGTTCCTCTCTAAATTCTTTACCTGCCAGTGCAGTAATACCACTAGAATCTAATCCGCCTGATAACATACAAACGAGAGGAACATCGGCAATTAATTGTCTTTTTACTGTATCTTGTAAAATAGATAAAATATGTGATGATGTATCTTCAGTAGAATCTGTATGAATCTTACTTTCTAAATTCCAATACTTCTTAACTACTTTTTTATCACGTGTGAATGTTATAGAATGTCCAGCACGAACTTCTTGAATATGTTTAAAGACGCCACATCCTGGAGTTCGAAATAAGCCTAATCCAAATATTTCATTTATGCCGTCCGCATCAATTTCAGCAGGAACAGATGGATGAGCTAATAATGCTTTTATTTCAGATCCGAAAATAATACTGTCATTTCTTTCTGTATAAAAGAGTGGCTTTACGCCTAAATGATCACGTGCTAAAAACAGTTGTTGCTTCTGATCATCCCATAAGGCGAAAGCGAAAATTCCGTTTAAATGTTGTACGCAGTCTTCTTTCCATTCTAAATAAGCATGTAGTAACACTTCTGTATCTGAATGAGTTTCAAATGCATGCCCACATTTTTGAAGCTGTTCTCTCAGCTCACGAAAATTATAAATTTCTCCATTATAAGTAAGAGCATACGTATAATCACCGGCACGGAATGTTTTTGGCTGCGTCCCGCCTTCTGGGTCAATAACAATTAAACGTCGGTGTGCAAAAGCCGCATGAGGTGAAAACCAAAATCCTTCAGCATCAGGACCGCGATGCTGAATACTATTCGCCATCTTTTCTAAAATAACATGTTCATTTGAAAGATCTTTCTTCCAATCTACCCAACCTGTAATTCCACACATACAAATCTCATCTCCTAATTTAAAATTATAAAAGTAGATTAATTAAATGAAATGTACACCAGGTTAAAGAGTGTCTGCATAAATAGTGTACTACACTAATTGAATTACAGACTTGAGAAAATTTTCTTCAAGCTTATATTTATATGAGACAATGGCTAAGGAAAAGTATTCCATTACATACAAAAAATAAAAAAAGATGAGAGAAAAAAATTTCCAAAACGTTATATAGGGTGTAAAAGCTTTTACAAAAAAATAAGGGGAATCGCTACATGAAATCAAATGAGAAAAATTTTATAAAAAGATTACAGCGGCAAAAAGAAGATGCGCTAGAATTTGTTGTCGATACATACTTACCACTCATAAAAGGAATCACGCACAAAGTACTTCTTCCAGTTCAAAATGATGGATTGATAGAGGAATGTGTAAATGATATATTTCTTTCCATTTGGAATAACGCAAATAAGTTTCATGGAGAGCCGAGTGATTTTAAAAAATGGATTGCAGCGATTGCAAAGTTTAAGGCGATTGATTATTACCGGAAAGCGACTAGAACAGTAGAAATTATTTCAGATGAGTTTCATATTAGTACAGAAAAATCGGCAGAAGATGAATTAATCGTTATGGAAGATAGGGAAGAGTTATTGAAGCTTATTAATCAATTAGAACCGTTAGATCAAAAGGTGTTCGTTATGAAATATCTTCTCGGTATGAAGACAGAGGAAATCGGTGACAAGTTAGGATTAACCAGGGCGGCGATCGATAATCGTGTGTACCGGGGAAAAAAGAAACTACAACAAAATGCTACGAATATTAGTTTTGGAGGTAGTGTAATATGAAAGACATTTATGAACTATTAAATGATATTGATATAGATGAAAAAGAACTTGAGACTTCTGAAATTGAAAAAGAAAAAGTGAAACGTAATTTAAAACGATCTATACGTACGAAGAAAAAGATGAAAACTTGGAAAAAAGGTGTCGCTGCTGCATCTATTTTAGTAGGGTTATCAGTTGCAACGCTTGGTATCGGGTTTCCTACATATGCTGGAGGATTGCCAATTGTAGGTGATATATTCCGATTTTTAGATAATGGTAGAACAGGACTATATGAAAATTATAAAGAGTTTTCGACTGAATTGAATATGACGAGAGAGAGTAATGGGGTTAAGGTTACAATTAATGATGTAATTTCTGATGGCAGAACATTATCTATAACGTATTCACTGGAAAGTGAGCAAGACTTAGGGGATGATCCTATTATATTAGGCGGATTGGATATAATGGACGCTCATGGTAGTTCAGGAAGTGGGGAAATGACTAAAGTTACTGAAAAAAAGTATGTAGGTATGGTAACAACGACGCACCATGATATTAATAAAAAGGACAAAGTAAACTTTAGATGGAATATAGAGGGAATAGAGATGCCAGATAGGAAAAAATCAATACAAGGTAATTGGAATTTCGCATTAACTGTAAAATCAATGGATAGTAAAGAGAGAACAATTGGTGGAAGTTCGGAAAAAGAAGGTATAAAAGCAAATATGGAAAAGGTCGCAATGTCGCCGGTTTCATTTATTCTTTATTACAATCAAGAAGTTTCTAAGGGTGCGAGGAAAGAATGGGATAGTGTAGATGTTGAATTGACGGTTAAGGATGATTTAGGGAATGATTATTCGGGTGAAGGAAATGGGGGAAGTGGCAACGATCCTTACAATATTCGATGGAGTGCTACATTCCAAAAGTTGAACGAAAATGCAACAAAGCTTATCGTTACACCTCGTGTACACTTGCGAGTTCATACACCTGAAAATCATGGTGGAGTGGAATATGTGAATGGAAAAGAGAAGGAAATTGAGGTGCCGAAAAAAGAAGCGAAGAGTAAAGATATTGTTCTAGATGATATCGTAATTGATTTAAAGAAATAAAAGAGAGACTGCCTAAAGCCATTAGGCAGTCTTTTTTCGTTAAGAACAAGTAACGAGCAATGCATGTGGATGCTGCGTTTTATATTCATCTTTCCACGGAATGTTTAGTTGTTCCCACGTTTCACCGCTATCATTGGATTGAAATACGCCATTGTTATTTAAAGTGTAAAACGTATGTGGTTCTGCTTGGTTTGTCGCAAACATTGAAATGACTGTACCAATTGCAGAGGGTAGACCTTGCTGCACTTGCTCGAACGGAGTATCTTTCGTTTTTCGATAAATATAAGATTCATAAGGAATACGGTGATGAGCAAGGTCGGCACTTGGTGCGGCAGAAACGAGAATTGTATCGCAATCAGCCGGATCGATAGCCATACTGTATAAATAATGATGTTCAAGTCCTTCACTGCATGAGATCCAGCTGTTTCCGCTATTATAACTTTCAAGGTATGCGCGATCAGGTCCGCCCATAAATCCGTCACCGCATGATGCATAAAGGCGATTAGGGGCTTCAGGGTGCATAAGCAGTTGATGAGCATCAATAGGAGCACCGAATTTTTTATCAATCCATGTATGCCCTCTATCATTACTTTGAATAACAGCACCAGCTTCAATTGAAACATGGATTGTATTTGGAGTGTTTGGATCAACTGTAATCCAGCGAACGTGATGGGTGAAAGGTCTAGGCGGAAAAGCCCACGTATAAGAAGATAATAATGATTTCATATTTTTAAGTTCAGTCCACGTTTCACCACCATTTTCTGAACGGAATAAAGCACTAGGTTCTGTACCGACATAAACGACACCATATCCGTTAACTTGTTCATTAGGGCTTATCGTAATGGAAGTAATCGAAGAATGTAAAATACCATCCTCTTTAGGGAAATCAAAGTAACGATATGAATCTCCAATTGGTCTCCACGAATCCCCGCCATCGTCACTTAGCCATAAACCTCGTCCAAATGTGCCGCAATAAACACGATTTGTTTGGAATGGATCAACCACAATACAGGTAGGTTGCATATTTTGTAAATGATATGTGGTTTCATAGTTACCATATTGTTCTTTTACTACAACAAGTTCACGCTCCATGCAGAGAAATAGTCGTTTCAATTTTGTAGCCCCCTTAAAAATTCTTTCATTAGTAAACAATATGAAAATAAAAAAGAAGTAGTCTTGTTTTTAGTTGAGAAAAAGGACTTGTTTGAAAAGTAGCGAAGTTTGTATACAGAGGAAGCGGGATAAAGTGAAACTTTAATCAGTGGGGTATTGTTCATCTTCTACGGATTAGTAGCATTCACTATCGGGCGTTAATGGGGGATAAAGATAGGGAATGTGTTTCATACTAACATACAGATATTGCACTTAAAGGAGTATTTGTATGGGATACTCACATGATCACGGTCATTCAAAAAATAAAAAAGCGTTATTAATTGCCTTTTTATTAACAACAAGTTTTATGATTGCTGAAGTTATTGGCGGATTTGTAACAAATAGCTTAGCACTATTGTCTGACGCAGGGCATATGTTAAGTGATGCAGTATCCTTAGCTTTAAGTTTACTTGCGTTCAAGCTTGGGGAAAAAACGGCAACGGCCGCGAAAACATATGGGTATAAGCGAGTCGAAATGTTAGCGGCATTATGTAATGGTGTCGTTCTTATTGTCATTTCAGTATATATTTTTATTGAAGCAATTCGTCGTTTTAAGGAACCAGTTGAAATCGCTAGTAATGGAATGCTCATTATTGCTGTGCTTGGTCTGCTTATTAATATTGTATCAGCTTGGATATTAATGAGAGGCGGAGATGTGAAAGGTAATTTAAATTTAAGAAGTGCGTTCTTACATGTACTAGGCGATTTATTAGGTTCAGTTGGAGCGATTATTGCTGCGTTACTTATTAAATTTTTTGGATGGACTGCTGCAGATGCGGTTGCTAGTATTCTTGTGTCTATTTTAGTCATTATAAGTGGATGGCGTGTAACACGTGATACAGTTCATATATTAATGGAAGGTGCACCGCAGCACATAGATGCTGAAGAGGTGAAAAATACATTATTAAATATTACTATTGTAAAAGAAGTTCATGATTTACATATATGGTCTGTAACATCAGATTTTCAAGTATTAACTTGCCATCTTATTATCGAAGGTAATGAAACGCAAAGCGTATTGAAAGAAGCAACGGATGTATTAAAGGGGAAATTTCATGTAGAACATGTCACCATTCAAGTTGAAATAGAAGGTGAATTTAACCATAATGAGACAACTTGCAAAGTATGAAAGAAAAAGGGTATGAAAAAATGTCATAACATTTTTCGCGTGGCATACATATATATAATGTGGCCACAAATACTTTGTAAGGTAAATATTTCATAAGATTACTTTACTTATTAAGAATCATCTTTTATAATCAAAAGTGGTAATTGATAAAGATTATCATTTTCAATGATCGTAGAAAGGAGTTTTTTAAAAGATGAGTAGTCAACTCCGTTTTGCTGTTGAAAATCGTAAGAGACATTTAATTGATGAGTTAATTGGAGCAGGGGTGTTTAAGATTCGCGACCGACAATTATACGAGCTGTCTTTAGAGGAATTGGAAAAAGAGTACGAGCATATTGAAGATTACGCAAATATTCAGGCATAGCACATAGATTATTAAAGAAGGAGCTGGTTACACTTTTGTGTAACCAGCTTTATTATTTCATAGAAATTATTTTTTGTATTTCTTTCATTGGACGGAGCCAGTTTTGAGACATCATTTGTTCCATTCGTTTTTCATCCTGTTTTTGTAGTGCTTGAATTATAGAGTGATGTTCTTTAATAGATTGACTTGCAGGCACGAAGTTTTGGAAAAATAAATATTCAAGGCGTAAAATGTGAAGTTGCATATTTTCTAGAAAAGGTTCAATATATCGGTTTTTAGCAATAGAAGTAATTGTATTGTGAAATCGTATATCTAGTTCTAAAGCTTTTTTTGAATCTTTTTCATGTATAGATTGTTGAAAAGCATCATTTATCTCGGAAAGTAGTTTAATATCAGCGTCTGTAACTTTTTGAAGTGCTTGCTTTCCTATAATTGAGTGAAGACCAGCTATCGTCTCATAAATGATAGATACGTCGTCTAACTTAATAGGCGCGATTTTCGTTTTTTGCCCAGGTACCATTTCAACTAATCCAGAAAGCTCTAAAATTTGTAAAGCTTCTCTAACAGGTGTTCTGCTTACTCCTAGTGCTTCTGCCAATTCCCCATCATTTATTTTCTCATCAGGTCGTAAAACACCTTCTATAATCCAATCTTGCAGTTGATTTAAAACGAGTGACTTTGCTGAAACTCTTCCTGTTTTTTTATAATTTTGAGGGACAGGCATAGTGAATTCAATCCTTTCATTGTATATGTTTCTTTTTCGTATTAACAAGCTTTAATTTTGGTTTTCCTTTATCCGGTTTTTGGCTTAATATGAGCACCATTACAATTACACAAAAAGCACCTAATAACTGAAAAGATTGAAACGGTACGTGCAAAATAAGCACAGAAGAAATAATAGCTGCGAGTGGTTCTGTACAGCCAAATAATGTTGTTTCTTTAGGCGTAAGGTATCTTATGCTATCTAAGTATAAATAAAATGCGATGAGTGTCCCGAAAATGACGACAAATGTAATGAGCGGGAGGGTACTTAGTTTTACATATTTCATAGTTGATAATAAAATGAATTCGTTTGTGGAAATAAAGTGTAAAATCGTTACGCCAATCCCCCCAATGATCATCCCCCATCCAACGATAACGGATGAAGACCACTTTTCTAACAATTCTTTTGAATACAAACTATAAAATGCAAGAGATAGTCCAGATAAAATGCCCCAAATGATAGCAGGTGTAGATACAGCTAAGTTATGAACAGAACCGTTTGTTAATAGGAGAAAAGTCCCTACTAATGAGAGGGTAATTGAAATATAATCAATTTTTGATGGACGAACGCTCCATTTGAAAAGTAAGTATACAGTGATAAATATAGGGGCTAAATATTGTAACAAAGTTGCAACAGCAGCGTTTCCTTCTTTAATAGAAGCGAAGTACGTGTACTGTACAGCAAGCATGCCTAAAAGACCGAACAAAATTATCTTATTTGCATCAGACTTTTGTTTCCAAATTCCAAATATTTCTTTTTTGTTCGCTCCGAATGATGACATAATGAGCAAAATAGCACCGGATATAAGCAAACGGATTGTAACTAACCATTCAGTGGAAACGTTTTCGAATTGAAAAAGTTGTTGCGCAGCTGTTCCGGATAAGCCCCATAAACAAGCACCGATTATGACCATTATAATTCCTTTTAATCGATTTGGATCCATAAAATATATAGTCCTCCTTTCAAAAAAATATATATTAGATACAATATGCAATATATCACGAAATGGAGTATTAATAAACTGAAATTTCTAATTAAAAATAAAATTGTTTAGTAAGAACGATCATCTTTTTTGTGTATAGTAAAATATCGTAGGGGAGAGTTATATGCTAGCAGGATTTTTGGTTTGTTTATTTGTTGGATTACTTATCATTTTTTTAGGCTATCAAATACATGTGAAAAAGAGATTGTTTTTGTTGGCAGGCTATCAGGAAGAAACGTTTGTTGGAGATAAAAATAAATTAGCGAAGCTTTCAGGTGTGTTTTCCTATATAGTCGGAGTTGCTACTATACTATTACCGTTTGGCTTAGAAAAAATAGGTGATGTAGTTGGTATCGTATATGCTATCTTAATTGTTTTAGGTACAATTGTGTTTCTTATTAAAGCAAATATGTTAAATAAGAGTACTACAAAGTGAAAAAGGCTCCATGCTACGGAAGCCTTTTTATTATGAAGTGAAAGTAAAAGCGGGAATAGGATCAACAAATGTATTTCAATCTTGTTTCATTTCTTTTTCTGTTAATAGAACGATTCATATCGATGCTGATAAATACAAGTTCAGTTATTTGATCTCCATATCGTTCATCCAATTTTTTCAATGCTTCTGGTTCTAAGGAATGCTATTTCCGCTTGTGAAAATAAGTAAAGTAGAGAAGATTAAGAAGCCAGCAAATCCATATGTAGATGAAGAATTACCCCAATAAGAATGGGGTAATTCTTCATCTTTTTATGAAATATAATCATAATCGCGACGCCAAAAAAATAAAGATAAGAGTAATTTGGTTTGTTAAAAATATGTGTATAAGGAGATACGTGATGAACTGGGTTACTCATAAACCATCGTTTGAATTTGAAAATTTTAGTCCTATTATTCGGTCACAATCTGCGTGGAGTGGGCATTTAGATTTCGCATATGATTTAGTAAGATTTGAAGAACCAGCAACTTTAGTTGAGTTAGGTACGCATTTAGGTGCTTCCTTTTTTAGTTTTTGCCAGGGGGTAAAAGATGGTGGGTTAGCCACAAAATGTTTTGCTGTAGATACTTGGGCTGGAGATGGGCATACAGGTCCATATGGAGAAGGGGTTTTTCAAATAGTAGAAAAAGTGGTGAGGGATAACTACCTGAATATAGGGAATTTAATTCGGTCTACTTTTGATGATGCTCTGGATGAGTTTCAAGATGAAACGATAAATCTTTTGCATATTGATGGCTATCATACGTATGAAGCTGTTTCTCATGATTATAAAACATGGTTACCTAAAGTTGCGAAAAACGGTATTGTATTATTTCATGATATTGAAGTTAAAAACGGTGATTTCGGTGTGTATAAGTTTTGGGATGAGGTCAAGGTGAAATACCCTCATTTTCAGTTTGGGCATTCATATGGACTCGGAGTTTTATTTCCGAAAGGTTGTAGCGATAAGTTTTCGGAAATACTTAAAAATAAAGAAGAGATACAAAATATGTATAAATAAAAGAGGGGCATGCATCGATTAAATGATGTGTGCTCTTTTTTTATGTGGAAATATATTATTACATATGAGGTGAAAGCGGTAGTAAAAAGTTTTGTTGAGGCAAATATTAAAAAGGTTATTATGGGTTAATAATTAGTGGGGATGGATAAAACCCTCATTGATTAAAGTTTTATTTCATTAGGTGTTTTTATCTAAATAAAAATACAACATTTTTTATATTTTTCATTGCGAAAAGCGCAATCTACTTTTACAATAGAAAGGGTTGTGAATATATTATACTGAAAAAATAAATCGAAATAATATGAAAATTTTGTTTTGTCTTCGCTGATTGTATACTACATACACGTAAGACTACATACATCATGTTATCGACTTGTAAGGAGAGAAAAAAATGAAAAGTGTAAGATTACCATCGATGCTAGAAATTATTATTCTTTTATGCCTATTTCTTGCTGTCGTCTTTTCCTTCCAAACGATTTTTGATCTCCCAATTCAATTAGCGCTATTTATTTCATGGTTTTTAGTTATTGCGCTTGGATTAAGATTAGGATTTCGTTATCAAGAATTGCAAGATGCAATTACGAAAGGGATTTCTAATGGATTAGAAGCAATTCTTATTTTAGTTGCAGTTGGGGCTTTAATTGGAACGTGGATTGCTGGTGGGGTTGTACCTACATTAATTTATTATGGATTAGAATTCATTCACCCTAGCATATTCTTATTGGCAACTTTAATTATTTGTTCAATCACTTCTATCGCGACAGGAACATCATGGGGAACAGTTGGAACTGCAGGTATTGCTATGATGGCGATAGGTGAAGGGCTTGGATTACCACTTCCGCTTGTTGCGGGTGCAGTCCTTTCAGGAGCTTATTTCGGAGACAAATTATCACCACTTTCTGATAGCACAGTTCTTGCAGCTTCTATGGCGAAAGTAGATGTTATTGCTCACGTTCGAGCTATGCTCGTATTAGACGTTCCAGCTTATATTATTACCAGCATTATGTTTACTGTTGCTGGATGGATGTATGGCGGGGATAATGTAGATTTAAATAGAGTTGAGTTTTTAAAAGAATCTTTATTAAAGCACTTTGATATTAAAATATGGATGCTTGTTCCAGCGGTAATTGTTATTGTGCTATTGGCGATGAAGAAACCATCTATGCCAACAATTGCTATGGGAGCTTTAATTGGTGCAATTTGGGCAACACTTTTCCAAGGAATGAACTTTGGAGAGGCAATTGGAACAGCATATAACGGATTCTCAATTCAATCTGGTGTCGAGTTTGTCGATAAGTTATTAAACCGTGGTGGAATTAATGGTATGCTTGGTTCAGTAGCCGTTATTATTTTCGGCTTAGGTTTTGGTGGATTACTTGAAAAGCTAGGTGTTCTAAAGGTAATCGTATCGAAATTTGAGAAGAAATTAAATTCTGCAGGTAATGTAACATTGTCTACACTAATCGTTGCATTTTTAGCTAACATATTTGGTTGTGCGATGTACGTATCACTTATTTTAACACCAAAAATTATGGAAGAAAGCTATGATAAATTAAAAATAGATCGCCGCGTATTAGCACGTAACTCAGAAGTAGGTGGAACTTTGACTTCTGGTATGGTTCCATGGTCTGATAATGGTATTTTTATGGCTGGTATTTTAGGTGTATCAACATTATCATACGTTCCATTTATGTGGCTAAGCTTCGTATCACTCATTTTAGCAGTTATTTATGGATATACAGGCAAGTTCATTTGGTATGTAGATGATGCGGATAAAGGAAAGCAAGCATCATAAAATAAAAAATCACCTTCTACAATATGTAGAAGGTGATTTTTTATTTTATAATAGGAGTTGAAGAAGTTATTTCGTCCTCATATTTAGCAATTTTTTGTTGTATCTTTTTTAAGTTTTTTTCAGTGTCTTGAATGAGCTGTAAGACATTGGTCTCCTGTTGTTTCATTAATTCCAACCGTTGAAGGATGGTAGATTCCCCCACCATAGACCAGTCGATAAATTTTTTTATTTTTTGAATTGGCATACTGGTGTTTTTTAAACATAAAATCATCTCTAAATATTTCAGTGCTTCTTCATCAAAAACGCGATCTCCTTTTTCATTTCTTTTAAGAAAAGGGAACAGTCCTTGTTTATCGTAATAACGTATTTGAGAAATAGTTAAGTGGTGCATTTTGGCGACTTGCCCAATTGTATAATACATATCATTCATCCCTTTATTACCAAGGTATAATGCCGTCTTTATTTAGTATTTTACCATTATAGTTTGTTTCACTTAATGCATATTTAATAATAATTTTAGCACTTTCATTGGTCGTATGGCCACCTGGGGAATTTCCATTTAGGTCAGTAGTTGTAAAACCAGGGGTTACTCCGAAAATTGCTGGACCGTTAGTACCAAATTCTTTGCTAAATGCTAATGTTAAAGCATTAATAGCTGTTTTTGAAGAATTGTATCCTAATGTATTAATTGGGTGTGTTTCACCGCTAGCAAACATTGTTAGTGAGGCCATGTCAGTTGTTACATTTATAATTTTACTGTTGCTTGATTTCTTTAATAATGGTAAAAAGGCTTGCACCATTTGGAATGTTCCAAAAAAGTTAACTTCAAATCCTTGGCGTAAAGTTTCAATATTTAATTCACTAGGTAGCGTATGGAAGTCGAGTGCTATGCCTGCATTATTGATTAATAAATCTAAGTGGTCAGTCGTTTCATGGATTTTTTTGATTGCTTCTTGAATGGATTGAGCACTAGAAATGTCTACTTGAATATAGGAAACGTTTGAAACATTTAAAGATTCTACGGCTTGTTGTCCAAGTTGTTTATTACGAGCACCTAAAAATACGTGATAGTCTTTTTCTGCTAATTGACGAACCAATTCATATCCGATCCCTTTATTCGCACCTGTTATGAAAGCATATTTTTTCATTTTGAATTCCTCCAGTGTCGTTATAGTAGGTTACAATGGAAAGGATACAGCCTAAACCTAAGTTTAGGTCAAGAGGAATTTATGAAAAAAATATTGAATATTTTTATATATGAGTGAGAATTCTTATCATTTGATTAAAAGTCTGTTAATATAAGAGATGTAGGTATTATATTTTCAAGGGGATGAAAAAATGGAGTACAGAATTGAAAGAGATACATTAGGAGAAATAAAAGTTCCAGCTGATAAATTATGGGCAGCACAAACACAACGTAGTAAAGAAAACTTCCCGATTGGAACAGAGCAAATGCCGCTTGAAATTGTAAAAGCATTTGCCATTTTAAAGAAGAGTGCAGCGCTTAGCAATCAAAAATTAGGAAAGTTATCAGAAGAAAAAGCAGAAACAATTGTGGCAGCAGCTGACGAAGTAATTGTAGGGAAATGGAATGAACATTTTCCGCTTGTTGTATGGCAAACGGGTAGCGGTACACAGTCAAACATGAATGTGAATGAAGTAATTGCAAATCGAGGGAATCAAATTTTGAAAGATAAGGGATCTGACGTACATATTCATCCGAATGATGACGTGAACATGTCTCAAAGTTCAAATGATACATTTCCAACAGCGCTTCATGTAGCATGTGTAATTGCAGTAGAAAATCACGTATTACCGGCAATTACGAAATTAAAAGAAACTTTAGCAGAAAAAGTAACTGCATTTGAACATATTATAAAAATTGGTCGTACACACTTACAAGATGCAACACCGTTAACGTTAGGACAAGAAATTAGCGGATGGCACCGTATGCTTGAAAAAACAGAGCGTATGATTGCAGAGAGCAATACATATATGAAAGAGCTTGCAATTGGTGGTACTGCAGTTGGAACAGGTATTAATGCTCATCCTAAATTTGGTGAGATGGTGTCAGAGGAAATTAGCCAATTTACAGGTAAGCAATTTATTTCTGCACCAAATAAGTTCCACGCATTAACGAGCCATGATGAAGTTGTATATACGCATGGTGCATTAAAGGCATTAGCAGCTGATTTAATGAAGATCGCTAACGATGTACGCTGGCTGGCAAGTGGTCCACGTAGTGGTCTAGGAGAAATTATTATTCCGGCAAATGAGCCAGGAAGCTCTATTATGCCAGGTAAAGTAAATCCAACGCAAAGTGAAGCGTTAACGATGGTTGTAGCGCAAGTGATGGGAAATGACGCAACAATCGGATTTGCTGCGAGCCAAGGTAATTTTGAGCTAAACGTATTTAAACCAGTTATTGCATATAACTTCTTACAATCCGCTCACTTATTAGCAGATGCAATTGTTTCATTTAATGATAATTGTGCAGTTGGCATTGAAGCGGATGAAGAAGTAATTAAAGAGAATGTGAATCGTTCATTAATGCTTGTTACTGCATTAAACCCGCATATAGGATATGAAAATGCAGCGAAAATTGCGAAGCATGCTCATAAAGAGGGGTTAACTTTAAAAGAAGCAGCATTGCAATCGGGCCTATTAACAGAAGAGCAATTTAATGAAATTGTAGATCCGAAAAAAATGATTGCTCCGAAAGAGTAATAGAAAAAGCCAAGGTTCTTAGTTTAGAATCTTGGCTTTTTTTGATATTTATTTTATGTTTCCGCCACTTGTACTACTGCAAGCTCCAAAAGATATTATTTGTTAGAAGACGTATTCATTACTTTCATATGTGGGCAGTTCTCTTTTAAGAGTGAAATGAATTTTTCTTCTTCTTGTGGTACGAAAGTTGTCACAGAGTCAAATAAATTATAATCAATTTCTAATTGCTGCCTAGTCCATTTTTCTGAACGGAGTGTTTTGCCAGAGTATTTAATGTGACGAATATCTTCAAATGGAATTTCAGTACGTAATATGAAACCGTGTTTTACAATAAGAGAAGATTCCGTTATGTTGTAGTGAGAGAAATAGAATGAAGAGAGATTCACGATATTTAACAGCATCATAAGAGTGAAAAAAATAGAATTTTCGTTTTGGAAGAATAGCGAAATGAAAAAAATAATTATAAATAATGTAATAAAAATGACGTGAAATGGATTTTTTTTCGCTTTAAACTTCAAGTTAGTCACCTCGTTATACGTGTTATTTAACTAAATTAAATCACAACATCGTAATAAACCGAAAGAATATGCAGAATTGCATATTCTTTCGGTTTATTATTCGTGTAAAATTTTTTGATAGGATAAATTTAAATGAAGTTTTTAATAGTGGAGTGGCATAAAGTGACTAACAAGAATAAAAGTGTAGTGCTAGTCATAATTAGTTGTATGATGATTATGAATGGCTGCTCAAATAGATTCGCTGAGGATGGAAAGCGAAAACATGTATTTGTACAAGCGAGTAAAGTTTTAGTGGAAGTTGTTTATAAAATATATAAAGGGTAAAAAGGGTGTTTCTATATGTGGAAACACCTTTTTTGTAGTTAAAATTGAATACTGAAGTTTTGGAATGAGTGAATGTTGGTTCCATGTTGAACGAGTTTGTTATCACTTAAATATTGAATAGCGTATTTTACTTCTTTCAATATAGTAGGAGAAAGACCAAGTGTATGATGTGAACCGTAAATTTGTTTAATAGGAGAGAAGTTTGTAATTTTGTTTAGAGACTGAACTAAGTCTACAGGATTTGTCGAAGGATAAAACGCAAAAATCGTTCCTTCATAAAGTAAATCCCCTGTGAATAAAAACGCAGTTTCATAATCGTATATACAAATATATCCTGGTGAGTGAACTGGAGTATGTATAATTTGAATTTTCCTATTTCCGATATCAATAATGTCTCCATCCTGTAGTAATTTTGTTGGTGTTCCTTGAAATGGATTGAATGTTTCAGGTTGAAATGTTTTAGGTGTAGGTTTAGTAATGTCACGAGCGATGTCGTGCCTAATTTGAGTAATAGGAAGTCCTTTTATGCCGTTAATGAGCCAATCTTCTTCTAAAGCATGTACATAGATTTCTTCATATTGTGAGTGACTACCGATATGATCCCAATGAACGTGTGTTGTGACAACTGTAATTGGTAAGTTTGTTAGTTGGTCCGTTATACGTTTCATCTTATCGATACCTAGTCCAGTATCGATAAGGAGTGCGGTGGTATCGCCTACAAGTAAGAAGGAATGTACTTTCTCCCAATGTTCATATTCACTAATCGCATATGTATTTCGAGCGATTTGTTTAACAGTAAACCAAGGGTCGTGCAAAATAGTCATGTTTTGTTTCACATCCTAAATTCATTTATTAAACACATTCGCTTTTCGTTGCTTTAAGTCCTTTTTTAATTTGTTTAATAGATTTTTTTATAAAAGTTTATAAAATGGGTAAACGGAACGTTGAAATGTTTGTTTGTGTTATGTTAAGATGGTGAAGTGGTAATAAACGTTATTGTGATTTGTTTAGTTTTTGAATAAACGTTTTGAAGGAGTGTTTAGTGTGAGTGATATTTCAGAGAAGTTTTGGGATGCATCGGTTGAGGAATTGAAGAAAGGGTATGTGTTTGAAGCGGAAGCAGAGGAATATATTTGTTTAGCTTGTGGAGAAGCGTTTATTAAGGGGGTTATTTATCAAGATAATCAAGTTTTGTATGAAGCAGAGAAGTTTGTGCAATTGCATGTGCAAAATGAACATACGTCTATGTTTGATTATTTATTAAATCTTGATAAGAAGTATACGGGTTTAACGGATTTGCAAAAGAAAATGGTTCAGTTTTTCCATATGGGGCTAAATGATAAAGAGATTGTAAAAGAGATGGATGGCGGAAGTACATCAACCATTCGTAATCATCGATTTACACTTCGAGAAAAAATGAAGCAAGCGAAAGTGTTTTTAGCGTTAATGGAACTGTCAGAAAAAAAATCAAAAGTACAAACGAAATTTGTACCCATTCATAGAACAGCAACGATGGTGGATGATCGCTACAATATTACGGAAGAAGAAAATGAGGAAGTATTAAAAGCACATTTTACAGAAGGATTAGATGGACCGCTTTCTAAATTTCCGAAAAAGCAAAAGCGTAAATTAATTATATTACGCCATTTAGTGACGAAGTTTGATAGTAATAAAAAGTACAATGAAAAAGAAGTAAATACTGTCATAGAAAGTGTATACCCGGATTTTGTAACTTTAAGAAGATATTTAATCGAATATGGGTTTTTAGATAGAACAGCTGATGGAAGCCAATACTGGGTGAAGTTATAATAATACGGAAAAGAAAATGAATGGAAGCACATCGTTATAACAACTATACAAAGAGATAGAAGTTGAAAAACAGATTTTTAGTAAAAGGAGAAATGAAATTTGAAACCACCTACAAATAACAATAAAGAAGGTGTAGAGTCACAGAAGTCAGAAACGGAACATAAGCCGATATGGAAATCGATGTCCATGTTTTTAGTGCCGTTACTTTTAAGTAATGTATTACAGTCAGTTGGACAGTTATTTGGAATGGTAGTAGTAGGAAGATGGCTTGGCGTAAATGATCTAGCAGCTATATCGGCATTTTTCCCGTTATTTTTCCTACTCGTTTCATTTGTAATTGGAATTGGTTCTGGTAGTTCAATTTTAATTGGTCAGGCATTTGGTGCTAAAAATGAGGAGCGCTTAAAAGCTATCGTTGGTACGACGCTTACGTTTACTTTTATTATCGGAGTCGTGTTGGCGATAATAGGTAGTATTTTTGCGATGGATATTATGCGTCTTATGGGAACGCCAGAAAATATTATTGAAATAAGTGTGCATTACGCAAGAATTTTATTTATATCTATGCCAGTATTATTTTTATATTTTGCATACACAACATTTATGAGAGGTACAGGAGATTCAAAAACGCCATTTTACTTTTTAATCGTAAGTACAGCGCTAAATATGATTTTATTACCAATTCTTATTTTTGGCTGGTTAGGAGCTCCGAAATTAGATGTTTACGGAGCAGCCTATGCTTCAGTTATATCTACAGTTATTACGTTTATTGTCATGCTAGTGTATTTAAAGAAGAAAAATCATCCACTACAATTAGACGGGACAGTAAGAAAATATCTTCGTATGGACTGGGAGTTATTAAAATTATTGTTACGCCTCGGTATTCCAGCGAGTATTAATATGATATTAGTTTCATTATCAGAGATCGCGGTAATCGCATTTGTAAATCGGTACGGTTCAGATGCAACAGCGGCGTATGGTGTTGTGAACCAAGTTGCAAGTTATGTACAAATGCCAGCGGTTAGCCTCGGTATTACGGTATCAATTTTTGCAGCGCAATCAATTGGTGCGAACCAATTTGATCGATTGCAGAAAGTTGTTAAGGCCGGAATTATTATGAATTATATAATTGGTGGTGTATTAATATCTCTTATTTACTTGTTCTCAAGAGATATTTTAGCACTATTTTTAACAAGTCAAAATACAATTGACATTGCTCATAGTCTAATCATGATTACATTATGGAGCTACTTAATTTTCGGTCATGCACAAATTATTAGTGCGACAATGCGAGCAAGTGGTACTGTACTATGGCCAACTGTAATCAGTGTTGTATCAATTTGGCTTGTTGAAGTACCTGTGGCGTATTATCTTTCTTACCATACGAGCCTTGGAATAGAAGGGATATGGATTGGGTATCCAGCTGCATTCATCGTCAGCTTAATATTACAGTATGCATATTATAAGCTTTCATGGCAGAAGAAACGAATTACACGATTAGTGAGTTAAAAGATGAAAATGTCCCTAAGTCATTATACTTAGGGACATTTTTTTATGAATGCTTATAAATAACTTTTTAAAGTTATGTCAAAATGTTGTCTAATGAGTTCTCCATTATTCATATAAAACTCCCAAGCTGTATCTGGCTCACCGATAATTTCAAATGAACCTTCTGTAATATATAAAGCGCAATTATCTTCTAATGCAATACCTTCTATATTACCTTGGTGAGTTTGTAAAAACGTATGGAAGGCATTCATTCTATTTAATTGATTGTAATGGGGGCAAAATCTTTTGTTAACAATACCCCAGCCACTACTTTCTATATAACCGGAACCTTCATAATCTGAACGAATGCTAGATGTGAACCAGCACATAGCACCGGCACTATATCCTGCAATAAGTGTTCCACGTTTTAAAGCAAATAGTAACTTTTCATCTAGTTTATGTTCTTTCCATTGTTCAAGCATGTGAACGTAATTTCCACCGCCAAGGTAAATTAAATCGGCAGAATGAATCATCTCATCTATTTCATATTTAGTAGGTGTTTCGGTTGAAATGCGTAAAATTTGAACCTCACAATGTAATTGCTTTTCAAATGTTTCTAAAAATAACTTTATATATCCTTCATCATCACGACTAGCTGTAGGAATGAATAATACTTTTGGGTATTGTTTATTCGTTAATTCTATAAGTCGTTCATTAATATGCAAGTGATTTGGATCTTGTAAATCACCGCCACCAATGACAGCTAATTTCATAGTAAAGCACCACCTAATAATATTTGTTATGTAAAAATTCGATAGTGGGGAGTTACATTCCTTCTGTGATTTAATGAATAAGGGGAAATAAAGCAAACAATATACTGAAATAGCATGAGATATCGTTAGCTGTAGATAGAAAGGAATTAGAAGCAGTTTATCCCGCTATTTGCGGGCAGTAAACTCACGCCTCAAAATTCAACTGGAGCAAAGCAGTTAGGTGGGAGCCCTGCTGCCCGTAAACGCCCGATTGGTGAAGGCTAATAATCAGTGGGGGATGAACAAAACCCCCACTGATTAAAGTTTCACTTTATTGATATATAATACTGGATAATATTGTTTCAAAGTATGGAAACAATATGTTTAAATGAATATAACGACGTACTAATGAATATTGAAAGAGTATTTATATTAAAAAGTACGGGGAATACCAGAAGTTTTACAAAAATGTTTTTTACTTTTTATAGGAACTTATTCTATAATATGGTAAAATTATATCGATATATTTATTAGCGTAAACTGAAAAGAGGGAGCGTGAAAGAGTGGATTTTCGATTTGAGTTCGCAGCGAAGGTGAAAGAATATTTAGACGGTGAAAAAGATGAAAAAATAATAAAAGATGGACATAGAGATATAATTTATAAATATTTATATCCGTTAGAGAGTGAAATTGGAATTTTTAAAAATCCTAACTTTACTTTTTTTGCATCAGGAAGACGTTCACATATAGTATTAGAAAATATTGAATTTAAAACAGAAGTAAACGTAGAAAGTAATGTAATTGAAATTACAAAAATAGTGGATAATGTGGTGATTCCATTAGATACTATCGTAGCGAAAGATCGGGAATTATTTGCACTTGGGCGTAATGAGAAATTTAGTGTGCAAATATTAGAATATTATCTCTATGATACATTTGGAGAGAAGTTAGGTTTACAATGAATCGAACGTGGTACAGATAACTAATTAGTGGAGATTAGGATTCATTTAAGTATCAGTTAATATCATTTATGTTTGACCTTCTATATATTTTATACTACAATCTGTAGTGTGAAAGGGGGCATACGATGTTTACTCAAAACTACAAGTTAAATGAGCAAGGGTTAAATCACTTTTTCGGACCGCTTGAAGCGAAAATAATGGAGATTGTTTGGGCTACTGAGGGTATTACCATTAAAGATGTGCAACAGAAATTAAGTGAAGAATCCCCGGTGAATTTTAATACTGTAATGACAGTTATGAACAGATTAGTAGAGAAAGCACATTTAGAAAAGCATATTGTGAAAAGAAGTGGTATGTATCGTACTACACAAACGAAGGAAGAATTTTTATCTAATCAAACGAAGAAAATGACACAGGAATTAATGGGTGAATTTGGAGATCTTGTTGTGAACCATATGATAGATGAGTTAGAACAAGCTGATCCATATTTAATAAAAAAATTAGAAGAGAAATTAAGTCAGCTAAAAAAAGAGGACCGATAAAATGAAGTGGCAAATGCGTAAAATCGTTTTGTTAGCAGTGACTATTAGTGTGCTTTTTTTAAGCATGTTAGTATACTACGTTACATACCCATTTCTTTTTCAAAATAAAGCATTTTTCCTTTCGCAATTTTGTTTATTTGAATTACAAAAACATATGAGGGAACTATCAATACTTCGTATAATGATAGCCGGATTACTGTTATTTACTGTAATCATTATGAGTAAAAGAATTTGGAAGCAGTTTTTTTATAGTAAAAGATTGAAAAGAAATCTCGTGTCTATTACTAGAAAAGGAAAGCAAGTGTACGTATTATCAACGTTACAGATTACGGCATTTACAATTGGATTATTTCGACCGAAAATTGTCATTTCAGAAGGAATGTTTCAGGCATTTTCTGAGGAAGAAATTGATGCGATTGTATTACATGAGGAATATCATCAAAAAAATCGAGATCCATTAAAGTTATTTTTCTTTACATTGTTAGCTGAGGGAATGATGTATATTCCTATATTAAAAGGGATGTTGCAGCGTTATCATGTATATCAAGAGCTATCAGCAGATAAATATGCGATGCAAAAAATGAAATCTTCATTTGAGCTAGGTAGTGCATTATTAAAGTTAATTAAAATAAAGACGATGGAAAATCAATGTATTACAGCGTCGTTTGCGAAAACCGCAATTAATTTACGAATTGAGCAAGTGTTGAATGAGAAAGTTGTTAAGCTGAATATGCCATTACATACAAATTCAGTATATGTAACGTTAGGGCTATTTTGTATGTCGATTGTACTTATTGTCGGAGAGTGCATATAGCCTCTTTTTTTAATAATTAACACTACGCATTGTAGTGTGTTTAGGAGGGATAAAATGAATGCGGCGGATTTAACAATTTGGCTAGTAGTAGGGGCTGGGATACTTTCATTTATATCACCATGTTCTTTACCGCTATATCCATCTTATTTATCATATATTACAGGTGTGTCTATTCAAGATTTAAAAGAAAATCGTGGGATTATGCAAAAGTCAGCGATTATACATACAGTATTTTTTATGATCGGTTTCTCGGTTATATTTTATGCGTTAGGTTTATCGGTGAGTTGGATTGGGATTACTTTTTCATCTAATCAAAGATTGATTCAGCAAATTGGTGGGGTTTTTATTGTTTTGATGGGGTTATTTATGACTGGATTGTTTCAGCCTAAGTGGCTTATGGCAGAGAAAAAAGTGCAGTATAGAAGTAAATCGACAGGATATATTCGCTCAATTTTGGTCGGCATGACATATGCAGCAGGATGGACACCGTGTGTTGGTCCGATATTTTCTGCAGTGCTTATGCTCGGGGCGACCAATCCTGAAAGTGCGCTTCTTTATATTACGGCATATACTCTTGGCTTTGCAGTTCCGTTTTTCGTGATGGCATTTTTTATTGGAAAGGTAAGATGGATTGTTACTTATGCCAATGTCATGATGAAAATCGGCGGTGGAATGATGATTTTAACAGGGGTTTTATTATATACAAATCAAATGACGAAAATTACAGCGTTCTTTATTCGTCTATTCGGCGGATTTACGGGATTTTAGAAATGAGGAGGAAGAAAAGTGAAGAAACTAATTGCTATTATACTAGCTGGGGCACTAATTTGGGCCGGAGTTAACTTTTATAATACTAAGAAAGAAGAAAAAGAAAGAAAAGCGAAACAAGCGGAGTTACAAGAGAAGGAAGTATTACCACAAGTGGGATTTAAAGCGCCGAACATAACATTAAAAGGATTAGATGGGAAGCTTTATTCGTTAAATGATGCAAAGGGAAAACCATATGTTATTAATTTTTGGGCATCATGGTGTGGTCCATGTGAAATGGAGGCTCCTGATCTAGTTCGTTTGTATGATAAATATAAGGAGGATGTTGAAATCTTTGCGGTAAATGCAACAATCGGGGATCCAGTACAAGAAGCGAGCGCATTTGCAGATCGTCACGGATTTAAATTTCCTGTTCTATTAGATATGGACGGAGTAGCTGGAATAGATTATAAAGTATTTTCTTTACCAACGACATTTTTTGTTAATAAAGATGGAATTATTGTAGATCATGCACGAGGTGTATTACCTCCAGATCAATTAGAAGAGAAGTTTAAGAAAATAATTGAGAATTAAGAGGGGATTTCATAGTGATGGAGTGGATGGTGAGGTTACAACCCGTTTCTCTTATAATAGGAAGTTTATTTGGATTTACTCTAATGAAACTAAGGATGAAAAAGCAAAATATTCAATATGAAAAAATGATGGATGCAGTAACGAATGGCTTTCTTATCATTGTATTAGTATGGAAATTCGCACCGGCAATTTTAAATCCGGTATGGGCCATTGGGGCGCCAATGCCAGCATTATTAGCTGTAGGAAGTATTCAGCATATTATAGTAGGGTGTGTAATTGCGAGTATATATATTGTTTGGAAAAGTAAAAAAGAGCAATTTTCTCTTCGGATTTTACTTGATACATTACCTTTTGGATTTTGCGTGAGTATAATCTTTTATTTTATATTCCATCAAGAAGTAGGTGCACAAACGACACTGCCGTGGGGGATGAAAATATATGAATCAAAATTTTTGTATCATCCTATTTTCATGTATGAGATTATACTCGCACTCGGTATAATTGGCTTGTTATGGATTAAAAATGAAAGATTAGGAAATGGAAAGAATATAAGCTTTTTTCTAATTTGCGAGGGAATTGCTCATATCATTATTTCACTTATTAGTGAACAAAATTCAGTTCTATTTGGTCTTTCAATACAGCAAATACTCAGTTTTTTTGTTATTAGTTTAGGGATTTTGCTAGTACCAAAAAAATAAAAGTAGCCATGCACGGAGAGCATGGCTATTTTTGTATCATCATATGAATTAAAAAATCGGCGGAGTAACAGAAAATAAAACAATCGCATTTTTCTCGAATTGATTTACCCATTTATGTTTTAAATAAGCTGGTATTTTTACGCTATCACCAGTTTCTAATGTGTATTCTTCTTCATTTAAGTGCAATGTGATTTTTCCGTCTAATACAAATGCTAATTCTTCACCTTTATGTTCTAGAACATTTTCTGATGAAGCAGTATTTGGTGGGATAGTCATAATTACTGTTGCTAAATTTCCTGTGAAATCAGGTGATAACAATTCATATGATAAATTATCGATAATCATTTTTTTTCTTTTATGAGAACGTACAATTAAATCGTCTGTATTATTTTCTTCAAGTAAAAAACTAAATGTTGGAACATCAAGAGCTTTTGCAAGTACCTTTAATGTTTGAATAGAAGGGTTAGCAGAACCACGTTCAATTTGACTAAGCATTGATGGTGTGATTTCGGCCATCTTTGCTAATTCTTTACTAGTTAATCCTTTTTCTTTTCTTTGTTTTTCAATCTTTTTACCAATATCTATATTTTCCATAATAAATGCTCCTTAATAATTATTAAATTATATTTAAATAAATTAAATTAAAATTAACTAAAATGAATTATTTATGTTAAACTATATTAAAATTAATTTAATTATAATTTATTATATGGCTAGCTACAAGGATATGAGGAGGAAGAGGAATGAAGGAGATAGAGGCATTAAAAGAGCAATATCCACTAGTAAATAACTTAATCGCAACAGAAGAAGTATTTTGGATAAACCCGAATATGGAAAAGTATGAAACAGCAATAAAAAATTCGCCACTTAATGAAGAACATGTAAAAGACGCGGAAGAGAGATTAAAGCGTTTTGCACCATATGTTGCGAAAGTATTTCCTGAAACGAAGGAAACAGGCGGTATTATAGAATCACCTTTAGTGAAAATACCTTCTATGAAACAATCTTTAGAGAAAAGTTATGGGCAACCTATTTTAGGGGAATTACTATTAAAATGTGATAGCGGGCTTCCGATATCAGGATCAATAAAAGCTAGAGGCGGAATATACGAAGTGCTGAAACATGCAGAGCGACTGGCACTTCAGCATGGAATGTTAACAGAGAAAGATGATTATTCAATTTTAGATAGTGATAGATTTAGAGGTTTTTTTGCGAAGCATTCAATTGCAGTAGGTTCTACTGGAAATTTAGGGCTTAGCATCGGTATTATGAGTGCGAAATTAGGTTTCAATGTGACAGTCCATATGTCAGCAGACGCAAAACAATGGAAAAAAGATTTATTAAGAAGTAAAGGTGTAAACGTTATTGAATATGAAGCTGATTATAGTAAAGCAGTAGAAGAAGGAAGACTGCAAGCAGATGCAGATCCTAGCTGTTATTTTGTTGATGATGAAAACTCACATGATTTATTTTTAGGATACGCAGTAGCAGCGTCACGTTTACAAAAACAATTAGAAGAGTTAGAAATTGTAGTAGATGAAGAGCACCCTTTATTCGTTTATCTTCCGTGCGGGGTAGGTGGCGGGCCTGGCGGAGTAGCATTTGGTTTAAAGTTATTGTACAAAGACAATGTGCACTGTTTCTTTGCGGAGCCTACGCACTCTCCGTGTATGTTACTCGGTTTAATGACAGGGCTTCACGATAAAATTGCCGTTCAAGATATCGGGATTGACAATGTAACTGATGCGGATGGGCTTGCAGTAGGAAGACCATCTGGATTTGTCGGTAAAACGATGGAACCATTTTTGAGTGGAAATTACACAGTAAGTGATGAGGAGTTATATAGATTATTAAAAGAACTGGCTGATACTGAAAATATTTATTTAGAGCCTTCTGCATTAGCGGGTATGATAGGGCCGTTGAATGTATGTAAAGCTGAAAATGAGTATTTACAAAAACAACAGTTAACAGAGAAGGTGAAGAAAGGTACTCATATTGTGTGGGGAACTGGTGGGAGTATGGTTCCGGAAGACGTGATGAATGGGTATTATAAGAAAGGTTTGGAATTAAAGTTAAAATAAAAATGAGGCTATTTACAGCCTCATTTTTTTCATGTACATAAAATTCTTTGTTATTTTCGCACTAGTTCTTTATAGTATAGATATAAAGGATTGCTAATATCGAATAAAAATAACAAAAAGCTTTATTTTACATAATAAGAGGATGTGTATACGATGTCATTACAGACTAAATATATAGCGGGTATTTCGCTTGGGGTTATGGGCGTAGGTTTTGCGGCTTCCATCCCTTTTCAAGGAACGGTAGCTGGGGAGATTATTCAAGGGGGATTTGAAGCTGGGTTAGTTGGTGGACTTGCGGATTGGTTTGCGGTTACAGCTTTATTCCGTCATCCGTTGGGAATTCCAATTCCACATACAGCATTATTACCTAAAAATCGGAAACGGGTAACAAAGGGTCTCGTTTCTACGTTAGAAAATGAATGGCTGACGAAAGAAAGTATTACAAGTAAAGTAAAAGAAATGCAGCTAGCACAAATGGTACTGCAAATTGCTGAGAAAGAGTTACAGTCTGACGCTGTGAAAAAAGGAATTGTAACAATTGCTGAGAAAGCGATTCTTCAAATAGATACGGAAAAATTAGCAGTTATTATTGAAAAAGAATTAAAAACGTATTTGCATACAATTAACACAAGTAACATATTACAAGTTCTCGTGGATCAATTAGTAGTGCAAGAATATGATGAAAAAACACTTGATTACATATTAGTAAAAGTGAAAGATTGGACAGCTCAAGATGAAGCACGTTATCAGCTCGGAAGCTTAGGCATGAAGGCGATGGAAAACATAAAAGTAGATGGATTCCTACAGTTTACTTTGAAATCGTTTATGAATATTGTTGATGAGGATAAAATCGGCGGCATTTTGCAGAAGTTTATCATTAGCAATATTAACAGCTTACAAGATGCAGATAATAGCACAAGACAACTTATATTAGCGAAAATTCGTCAAGAGATTATAAATGTAAAAGAAAATGAATCTTTATTACAGGAATTAGAGAATTGGAAAGAAAAATGGATTGCAAATTGGGATGCTACAGACAAAATAAAAGAAATGCTAGAGCAAGTACAGAGTAGGGCAGTTACCTTTGTGAAGAATGAAGAATTTGCTGATAAATATGTTGTTCCATTCTTACAAACACAAATGAATAAAATAAAAGAAGACGAACTGACTGTTCAAAAAATAGAAGATTGGTTACAAAAACAAGTTGTTACTATTGTTGAAAAGAATCATTCGAAAATTGGAAAGCTTGTGCAAGAAAACCTTGATAAGTTAGATGATAAAACATTAATCGAAATGATTGAAAATAATGTCGGTAAAGATTTGCAGTGGATTCGTGTGAACGGGGCTGTTTGTGGTTTTATGATTGGATTAATTTTAGAAGGAATAAAAGCGATTATATGAGAAAAACCTTCCACAATTGTGGAAGGTTTTTTATTTTTCGATAACGCTCATATTTAAATTATAAGCTTTCTCAATATTTAATTTGTACGTTCCATTTCCTGTTTTTATCGAGTTTTTATACCAATGTTCTTGCCCATTTAATTCTGGATTTTCTTCTGAAGAATTATTTTCTTTTTTCGCTAAATCTTCTACTTGTTCCCAAGGTGTGTTTCCGTGAGTTTCTTTTTGATTTGTTACGGCTGTTAAAGAAACATCACTTTCTTTAGCTAAATGAACAGATACGTTTGAACTGTTTTGTACAAACCAATTATTTTGTAATTGACCTGGATAAAGAGATAGTTCGTTATTTGAAGCGCGGATCTCTACATTTTTATTTTGCGGAAGAACGAGTGTTTGTTTCACCTGTGGTGCTGAGTTAAATAACGTATGCTGAACCGGTAATGGTTTTAACGTTATATACATCGTTTCTCCAGCCGTTTGAACTGAAAGGAAATCATCTCTTTTTAAATTAGGTTTTTCATTTGTTTTTGTCGTCATTTCATATGTTCCAAAAAGATGAATTTGATTTGTATTATCACCCTCTATCGTTAGAGGGTGATGCCCCGCATCCACTACGATTTTTTTGATAGATTCAGGTATATCAAGTTGTCCGTCTGGAATATTACTCGTTTGTCTAGTTGTGTTAATAGAATGACGAACTTCTTCTAGCAATCCAGTTGATAATAAGCAGTAAAAAGCAATTCCAACACTTCCTAAAACTCCGATAAAGAAAATACTAAAAATATCATATTTAATAAATGAATGTTCCTTCTTAGAAAATAGAAGGTATAGTAAAATTTCAGCGCCAAGTATGATAAGTAAAACAGGCCACCAGGCTGTTAATGTATCTAATGCTTGAACTCCTTTTACGACTGAAAATAGTAAAAAGCAACCTAATGTAATAATGGAGAGCCCCATTGAGAATGTTCCAACGCGCCATGTTCTCATTCGTTTGTACCACCTTTGTTTTCTTTATTTCCAAGTAACAATTTAAAGCCGCCACCAATTAAAAGGAGAGCAACGATAGATGTTTGGAAATAGCGATAATATAGTTCGCTAAGATGAATATTAAATATAGTTGCAAAATAGTCATTCAAAATAGGAAGGACTGTTTGATCTAATAAATAATAACCACCGAGTGTAATTAACCCAATACCGATCCATCTTTGATGATTTATAAAATAGTCAATGATAGGTTCGTCATTTACACGTTCTTTTCCGTATTTTGCAGTTTGCTGTAACGCATCAAAAAAGCTATAGAACCAAATGATTGGTACTAAAAATAAAAACGCAGAAAGTCTTAATAAGTCGAGCAAATAAATAGATAGTAAAAAGGCTGCCATAAGCTGAAGACCACGGCGCTGTAAGCCTAAATACATATGTCCTGCTCCAGGAAACATTGCTAAAATGGAAGCGAATGTTTTATTTTTCTTTCCTTGTTCTCGGTGCTCTTCAAACTCTTCGAAAATAGTACGGTCATCTAGTTGCTCGCCGCGTTCTTTTTTCTGTAGTTGTTGAACAACATCAAAGAAGTTATAAATCCATAAAACAGGTAGCGTAATAAGGAAGATAAGAAAACTTTCTTGAGATGTTAAGAGTGCAACGAATATAATCATACTTCCTATTCCTGTACAAGCTACTAAAAATGTAAGTCCGCGTTGCATAAGTCCTAATTGAAAATGACCAAGCCCAGGAATGATTGATAGAAGAATGATATAAAATCGTTCGCTTTCTTTAGAGGACTCTGTAAATTCTCCGGCTGCTTGTTTTTTCGATTGATTAATAATAGTGATAACTAAATCTAATAAATTGATCGCCCATAACACGACTAGTAAAAATAGAGAAAGAAAAGCAATATCACGCGCTCCTAATGCTATTGTACAAAATGCTGCAAAGATAAATAGAAATAAAGCCCCGCCGCTATATAAAATAAATCGTCCGAATTTCTTTAAATATAAATGTCCAAGCCCAGGAATTAGCCCTAACACAAGTGCTAAAAAGGGATTTTTATTCATGCTTTGAACCTCCGTCCTTTTTTGATGTGTCTACCGATTTGTTTACAATTTGTTGTGAGATAGAAGACTCGTTATGTTTTGAAGATTTCTCGAAATTTGATGTCGCTGTGAAAATATACTGGAATAAACCACTTACCATAAAAATAATTGTAGCCGCAGTCGCAATTATGTAGTGAATAATTGTGCGCTTTAGTGAGTTTGTTTTTATATTTTCATTAGGCTGTAACGTTTCAAAATTAATTTGCGTCATAACTTCGTTCGTAAATGAATCATCATTTATCATTGGAAGGTTTTCGTGTTGTTCATCAATACTTTCCATATAAAGTGCTAAACAATGATCACATTCATAAAGATGTTCTTCCATAGATTCACGTTCATTGTTTGATATAACATCTAATGTATAATTGCGCCAATCTTCTTTTGAATAATGCATCATAGAAACTCTTCCTCCTTCCAATGTTTTTTAATCCATTTTCTTGCCCGATACAGTTTCATTTCGACTGTTTTCACTTCAATATTTTCTTGCAAAGCAATTTCTTGATAACTTTTTTCTTCTAAGTAATGTGCGAGAACGACGTCACGGTAATTGTCGGGAAGTTCTCGCAGTTTTTGAGCAATGAGTAATTTTTGCTCTTTCGTCAATAATAATGCCTCGATATTATGAGAGGATTTTATATTTTCCACAGTTTCTTTACATAAGGAGAGTTCTTCGTTTTCTCTAGCTTTTTTTCTCTTATAATCAATAGCGTGATTGGTGGCAATACGTGCCATCCACGTTTTTAATCCGCGAAATTGATAATTTGGGAGAGAGGCGTGAATTTTTACGAATACTTCTTGTGTAACATCTTTAGCATCTTCTTCATGTCTTAAAATGGAAAAGATAACTTGAAAAATATAATGACGATATGTTTGTACAAGGATACGAAAAGCATGTTCGCTTCCTTGCTGTGCTTTTGCAACTAATTGTTTTTCCTCAATCGGTCTCTCCCTCCTTTTTGACGCATTCTATTATATAGACGTAAGAAATGATAAGTCACCCTACACATGTTATAAAAAAAGAATAATATATTTTTAGCAGGAGGGCTATATGAAAAAGGTGTGAAAAAATGGTAAAGAGAAGTATATAATGAGCAAAGAGGAAATGCTACATGGAGAAAGGATGTGAATGTTAGTAGGATAAGGTCCATACTAACAAACATGAAAATTAAAATATTAATAGCCGATGATAATTCTTTTATAAGAGAAGGCATGAAAATTATTTTAAATACATATGAAGAGTTTGAAGTATTAGATACCGTAAATGATGGAAAAGAAGCTGTAGCGTATTGTAAAAAGTATGAAGTTGATATTGCGCTTTTAGATGTTCGTATGCCAAACATGAACGGGGTAGAGGCGACGAAGTTAATTTGTGAAGAGACAAAAACGAAGCCTCTCATTTTAACGACATTTGATGATGATGAATATATTTTGGACGCAGTAAAAAACGGAGCGAAAGGTTATTTATTAAAAAATAATGATCCGGAGCGTATTCGTGATGCGATAAAAGGAGTTTATAACGGTCAAACTGTTATGCAAGATGTAGTGCTTGATAAAATTAAGTCTAATTTAATGGAAAGTAAAGAGGAAGAATCTAAAATTGATAAGAGCCTTTTCACAGAAAGAGAGCTTAGTATTATCGCATTAATTGCGAAAGGTTTCTCAAATAAAGAAATTTCGAAGCAACTTTTCATATCTGAAGGAACGATTGCAAATTATATTACATCAGTTTTAGGGAAAACTGGACTAGAACATCGCACACAAATTGCGATTTATTACTTAACAGGGAAAGTAGATTAATGTTATGGAATTTTGGTTAACTGTAAGTAAACTTATTGTCTTTTTATATATAGTGTTTAGCTACATTCATTTAAATGTTACGAACTTACCGTGGATTATATTTACTTTGCTTTTATATCTTTCTGTAAACGTGTTGATCTCTATATTTAAAAAAGATACGTACAAAAACATATTAACTTGTGTGTCAATTGGCGTAGTTATGTTATTTACATGGAAGGTTCATCCGTTTTTTATTTTATTTTTACCTTTGAACTTATATGAAATTGCAAATTATTACATAAAAAAGAAATGGTTAATCTTTTTCATTATGATTCTTCCTATTATTTTTATAGGTGAAGGTATTCAAATGACGTATGGACTTATTAGTGCATTTTGTTTTTTTTCCTTAACGATAGCTCACCGCTATATAGCACGATTATTAAAACTAGAAATGCAAAATGATAAAATGAGAAAAGACATACAAAGACTTACGAAAAGCTTAAATGAAAATAAAGATTACATAAGGCAATCTGAATACACATTTAAATTAGAGGAAAGAAATCGATTATCTCAAGAAATTCATGATAAAATTGGTCACTCGATGACGGGTGCACTTATTCAAATGGAAGCAGCGAAGAGATTAATGGAAATAGATAAAGTGAAATCTGCTGAGTTATTACAAAATGCAATTCATATTTCAAAAGATGGCATTGAAAGCATTCGGATTACATTAAAAAATATGAAGCCACCAACAGAGCAAATTGGTATTCATCGTATGAAATTATTCATAGAGGAATTTGCTGGTAAGCATGATATAAATATTCCATTCGTATATAAAGGGAACTTAGATATGATTTCACCAATTCAGTGGAAGATTATTGGTGAAAATGTTATGGAGGCACTAACAAACGCGATGAAATATGCTGATGCGACAGTCATTTCAATAGATATTCATGTACTGAACAAGATGGTGAAAGTACAAGTGAAGGATAATGGTAAAGGTGCAGCTCTTGTTAAGAAAGGCCTCGGTATTATGGGGATGGAGGAGCGAACAGCATCAGTAAACGGAAAAATTATTGTAGATGGAACAAGTGGCTTTTCAGTAACGATGTTATTGCCGATATAAGAGGATGAGACGAGGATGAATCATCTCATATGAAAAAAGTGAATAATCTCATGTGAAAAGAGTGAACTTCTGCACTGAGCAGGTTCATTCTTTTTGTTTATAATAAAGTGAAACTTCAATCAGTGGGGGTTTTGTTTTTCACCGCTGATTGTTAGTTGAACCAATCGGGCATTTACAGGCAGCCCGACTCCCGCCTAACTTCTTTGCACCAGCTGAATTTTGAGGTGGGAGTCTTACTGACCGCAAATAGCGGGATAAAAGCAGAGAAACCGAAATAGGGGTGAAATGATGAACACATTGGAAATTAAAAATTTAACGAAAAAATTTGGTGATTTCATCGCGGTAGATAATATGTCTTTATCTATTAAAGAAGGAGAAATATTTGGCTTTTTAGGTTCGAATGGTGCTGGTAAGAGTACAACGATTAATATGATTGCTGGTTTGTTAAGAAGTAATGAAGGTGAAATCAGCATACTAGGAAAAAATATAAAGAAATATAATCGATTTGCGAAAATGAATATTGGTATCGTTCCGCAAGATATTGCGATTTATGAAGAGTTAACTGCCTATGAAAATGTGAAATTCTTTGCTGGATTGTATGGATTACGAGGAGCCGAGCTAAAAGCGAGAGTAGAGGAAGCACTTCAATTTGTAGGCCTTAGTGATAAACATAAAAGTTATCCGAAAAACTTTTCTGGCGGGATGAAACGAAGACTGAATATAGCTTGTGCAATCGCTCATAGACCGAAGTTAATTATTATGGATGAACCGACAGTTGGAATTGATCCGCAGTCAAGGAACTACATTCTTCAGTCTGTCCGAAAATTAAATGAAATGGGAAGTACGATTATTTATACGAGTCACTACATGGAAGAAGTAGAAGAGATTTGTACGAAAATAGCAATTGTCGATCACGGTAAAGTAATTGCAGAAGGAACGAAAGAACAGTTAAAAGCGATTATTACAGATACGAAAGATATTTGGATTGAAGTAAAGTCAGTAGAAAATTTAGATGTAGAAAATTTAAAAGAGATAAATGGTGTGAAAGCTGTTCAAATTGAAGAGAACGTAATCAAGGTAAACTCGGATGCAGGATTAAATAATTTAAATAAAATTATTCAGCATTTCATTAATCATGACATTGAAATTCGTTCGTTAGAGGAGCAGGCTCCGAACTTAGAAACTGTATTCCTTACGTTGACTGGGAGAAACTTACGAGATAAATAAAAGGTAAATGAAGAAAAGGTAAAGGGAGGTTCATCAATTGAACATCTTTAACATTGCAGTGATGCACATTAAAAGAGATTTCAGGGACGTAAGAACTTTAGTTTTCATGTTAGCATTTCCGATTGTGCTTATGCTTGTATTAGGAACAGCGTTAAGTAACGCATTTAATAGCGATAGTCAAGCGATTAAGGATATACAAGTGCTATATAAAGATGAAGCGAGTAGCACGTTTTCTCAATCGTTTGAAGCGTTTACGAAAGAAGTCGATAAATCAGGTATTCATTTTAAAAAAGTTTCCGAAGGTATAGATGGGAAAGAAGAAGTGAAGCAAAATAAATATGCTGCTTATGTAGAGTTAAATAAAGATGGTGCAAAATTTTACGGAAGTGACAAAAGTAGTATTGAGGGAAGTATTGTGGAAGGCATGCTTACAACATTTGTTGATAAGTACAACGTAGTGGCCGAAGTTGCAAAAGTAGATCCGAGTAAGGTTAGCGCAGTTATTTCAAACGGAAATCATAATGATTATATTAAAGAAACATCTTTACAAGCTGCTAAAAAACCAGGTTCTATGGATTACTATGCGGTTGTAATGACGACGATGATTGCACTGTACGCTGCAATGGGGGCGAGTTTTTTAATTCGAGGAGAACGAATACGTAAAACAGGAGATCGTTTAATTGCAGCACCTATAAGTAAAGCTGAAATTTTCATTGGGAAAGTGCTCGGTAGTCTTGTAGCGAATGCACTTTGTCTATTACTCGTCGTTTTATTTAGTAAATTTGTTTTTCAAGCGAATTGGGGCGACCATCTTGGAATCATATTTATTATTTTACTAACAGAAGTCTTTCTAGCAATTAGCTTCGGTTTAGGAATCGGATTTATTACAAAAACAGGTGAGGCATCTAGAGCAATTATTATGGTTGTTGTGCAATTAGCTTCTATTTTTGGTGGTGCGTATTTCGTAGTGGAAGAAAATGTCGTTACGAATTTATCGCCATTAACGTGGGCCAACACAGCCATTATGAAAATTATTTATGCAAATGACATAGGGGCGGCACTGCCAGTAATATTTTTAAACCTCGGAATTTCAGCACTCTTTTTATTAATTGCGATTATTGCATTACGTAGACGGGAGGGGCTATAGTATGAAAGATATTTTATGGCTCATACAAAAAACGTTATCTGTGCTTCTGAAAAATAAAAAGGGGTTACTCATTATTATTAGCTTGCCGATAATAGGAACGCTCATTTCCTTTTCGATATATGGGAATGTAGGGCAAGGAACGTTAAATATTGGGGTTATAAATAAAGAAAATCAACCTATCGCAAATGATACAGTGAAATTTTTAGAAGGACTCAATCATGTAAATGTTAGTAAAATTAAGGAATCTGAAGTGGAGGATAAACTCACTTCAAAAAAACTTGATGGTGTTATTACATTACAGTCTGGTTTTTCTGAAAGTGTTCGAGAAGGGAAACCGAGTCATATTGAGATTTCATCGATTAAAGGCGATCAAGTAACAGGATTTATAAAATCGTATTTATATAACTATGTTGATAACATCGCTGCGATTAGTAAAGTGGCAGGGGCCGATCAAAGTACGTTTAATAGTATGTACGCTGGTTATCAAAAAAGTTCATTTAAAGTAAAGGCTGAGACACTTGAAGATACTTCGAAAAATAAGGATATGACAAATCAAACGATTGGTTATCTTATTATGTTTATGCTATTTTCAGCGATGAACTTATCAGGATTTATCTTAAAAGAAAAAGAGAACAGAACGTATTTTAGGTTATTATCGACACCGATAGATGGAAAGAAATTTATATTATCTAATGTCGCGGTGAATATGATTATATTAACATTACAAATTGTAATTGCAGTATTATTTATGACGAATGTTTTTCATACGAATATAAATATGCCTTTCACAGTTATGATTGGTGTACTCATGATATTTGCTTTAATCGCAATTGGTTTATCATTAGTCATTGTGTCTTTTTCAAAAAGTTCAACTGCTTCAAATGCGATGCAAAATGTTGTTATTGTGCCGACATGTTTATTAGCGGGATGTTATTTTCCATATGATATTATGCCGAAAACAGTACAAAAAATAGCTGATTTTTTACCGCAACGCTGGCTAATGGACACGATTTCGAAATTACAGCAAGGAATTCCGTTTTCAGATTTGTATTTAAATATTTTAATCTTATTCGCCTTTGCGATAGCGTTCTTCTTAATTGCGATTTATAAGTTTGGAAGAAATAATGATGCAAGGAACTTCATTTAATGAAAAGGTGTGGCGCAATGCCACACCTTTTTTGTATTCGTAATTTAAAGTATCTTTTGTAATATAGGAATGCTTTTGTAGAGAACTTCGTTATGTGAAGCATGCACAACATATTTATTTCCCTCTAGAAGAAAAACACTATGTAGAACAGCGTTACCATCACCATGTTTTGTAAGTATATCACCGACGACTTTTCCATCTGTCCATTCCAGTTTTGAATGTGAAGGGACGACTTGTAAATATTGAATCGTTTCTACTCCATCTCCTGCAATGAGTGTAGTTTCAATATTTCTTTTCTGTATCATAAATCTATTTGCATTTAATGTATCGAGGAATGGATTTTTCGTTTTCATCTTGTTATAAGGAAGAAATGTAATAGCAGAGCCAGATTTTATAAATAAATAATTTCCGTAATCTTTACAAGGGATAACATCTTGTAATCCTGGAAAGTAACGGTGTATCGCTTCAACTTTATTCATTTTGTGTAAGGTGCTTACGTAGTGAATGTATTGTTCCATATAAAAATGAACGATATTTATTTTAGAAGATGTATGTACTGGGAGAGCACCTCCAGTCCAATAACTATAATTGGGGGGAGATCCAGCGTTTGGTGTACAGAGTATAATAAGTTGCTCCACATCATTTTCATATTCTTCACTTTGAACGTAAGAACGTGCAAGAAGCCCGCCCATACTATGACAAACTAAATTTAGTTTGTCGCACCCTGTAAATTCTTTAACATAGGCAATTGTTTTTAATAAATATTTTTGAGTGGAAAAAGCAATACGCTGACGCCAGTCATAAAAACAGATAAACAAGTTTTTATTTCGTTCATAGCCGATACTTTCTAACATTATAATGAATGGTTCATAAATAAACGAAGAAAGCCCAAAGTTCCAATTACCGGTACCAGGAATAATAATATTACTCATTGAACCGAAAAGACCTGGGATAAAAATAATAGGAGTCTTTGCTCTTTTCATAGTCTGCTCTCCTTTAACTTTGTAACATCCAAAAAGTAGGAAATGCATTTTGAATGAAAATTTATTTTAATGAAACACTACGAAATAGTAAGTAATATGAGTGGAAGGAAATCAAAATGATTAAAAAAATATTGCGAGTCACTTCTATTATTATTGCTATTTTCGTTGTTATTTTAATTTGGATGCATATTGACGTTACGCTCGGAAGGAAAATGGAAGCCGGGAAAAATATGCCGACAGAGTATGCGCCTCATTATAGTGACTTTCAATTATATGTAGAAGGGAAGTCGTTTTATAAACAGTTATTTACTGATATAAGTGAAGCGAAGCAATCTATTTACACTTATTTTTATATTTTATCGGATGATAAAAGTAGCCATACTTTTTTAAACTTATTAAAGGAGAAGGCGAAAGAAGGAGTAAACGTATATTTATCGGTTGATTTAATTAATGATTTATCATTTGAAAGAAAGATGAAAAATGAATTGCGGGAAAGTGGTGTTCATTTTACATATAGTAGAAAACCTGAATTGCCATTTGGATTTTATTCTCTACATCATCGGAACCATCGCCGTATTACAACAATTGATGGGGAAATCGGTTATACAGGTGGGTTTAATATGGGGGATGAGTACTTAGGGAAAGATAAGCGATTTGGATATTGGCGTGACTATCATGTGCGGCTTAGAGGAGAAGGAGCAAAAGATTTAGAAGAGCAATTCGCTTTAGATTGGAAACGAGATACGAAAGAACATATAAAAAGAAGTACGAATAAAGCGAGTAAAGGGAATACATTACATACGATGGTTAGCTACAATGGACATCATGTCGCTGAAAAATATATAAAGTTAATAAAACAAGCGAAACATTCAATTGTAATTACAACACCTTATTTTATAGCGAAAAATAAAGAATTAATGAACGCTTTAATCGCGGCGCAAAAACGTGGCGTTACAGTAAAAATACTTTGGTCATATAAACCAGATATTCCTCTTATTAAAGAGGCGGCATATCCATACATACGTCAAGCTGTTAATAATGGGATTACTGTATACGGTTATAAAAAAGGTATGTTTCATGGAAAGTTAATGCTTATTGATAATGAATTAACTGTTATCGGTACTACAAACTTTACTGCACGTAGCTTCTATATTAATGATGAGATGAATTTGTATATTCATGGTGGATCTATCGTATCAGAAGTGAATGAGGCGTTAACACAAGATTTTCATGACTCGAAAGAAATGACGAAAGAGTTTTTTGAGAAGTTATCTTTTTGGGAGCGTTGTAAGGAGAAATTTGCGGGATTGGTTGATTTTTATTTGTGAGGATTAACGAACAAACAAAGGGTGTCTATAAAAGGCACCCTTTGTTAATGGAAAATACTATTTTTCATGCACAAGCATCGAAACATCATCATTAATCAACGTCCCAACATGTTCACCTAAACAAATTCTTTTCATAACACCAGGCTCATCAAAGTTAAAGACGTGTGCCGGTAAATTATAATCTCGAGCAAGTAATAAAGCGGCTTGATCCATTACTTGTATGTTTTGCCTAACAACATCGTTATAGTTCAGTTTTCGATACATTTTCGCTGATTTATTATATTTTGGATCACTTGTAAAGACACCGTCTACCCCTTGTTTTGCGACTAAAATGGCGTCGCTATTCATTTCAATGGCTCTTTGTACACTTGGGTAATCTGTTGTAACGAATGGTTGCCCGTTACCACCACCGAATATGACAACATAACCGTTATCTAAATGATGTACTGCACGTAGGCGAATATATGGTTCAGCTACTGCATTAAAAGGGATGGAAGTCATAACGCGTACTTCTCTATCTGTTTTACTTGTTAAAACGCCGCGAAGCATTAAGCTGTTAATAATCGTACCTAGCGTACCGATATTATCAGCTTCTACACGATCAATTCCCCATTCTTCAGCTAGATGACCTCTGAAAATGTTACCGCCGCCGATGACAATGGATACTTCGATATCTAGGTCAATAATGGATATTATTTCGTTTGCGATATGTTCTAATCGTTTGGAATTAAAGCTATTTCCAGATTGATCAGCAAGTGCGCCGCCACTTAGTTTAATTAAGACGCGTTTATATGGTTTCATAACAATTCCCCCTATATAGATTGCAATAAAAAAGGAACAAAGGCGAATGCCTTTGTTCCTTCGTAAGAAAATGAAATAGAAAAGAAATAGATATGATGAACTTCTTCACGTGATTTTTCATAACATCCACTCCTTTTCATCCCCATTTATTTAGAATACGTATATCTTTTAGATTATACGAAATAATCTGATGTTTTATCAAGGTTATTTTATTTCTTTTTTATAAAAAGTGTCAATGAATATTATAAGAAATAAATTTGAATTTTTTGTGACGAACTTGTAGGTTTTTGTATGATTTTGTAGGTTCGCTTATATGATGTGTGAGTAGCTTTTATAAATTCAAATTGAAAGCGTTCGCATGAAGGGGATGAACATAAATGAAAAAATTCGGATTGGCAACACAAATTTTTGTCGCGCTTGTTTTAGGGATTGTAGTAGGGGCAGTCTTTTATGGCAATAAAACGGCGATTTCTTATATCACACCAATTGGGGATATATTTATTCACTTAATTAAGATGATTGTAGTACCAATTGTTATTTCAGCATTAATTGTTGCGGTAGCTGGTGTAGGCGATATGAAAAAGCTTGGGAAACTGGGTGGTAAGACAATTCTTTATTTCGAAATTATTACGACGATTGCTATTTTAATGGGATTACTTGCAGCAAATATATTCCAACCAGGTACTGGCGTTGATATGAGTAATTTACAACAAAGTGATATTTCTTCTTATAAACAAACAGCAGATGCAACAGAGAAGAAAGGCTTTGCAGAAACGATTGTTCATATTGTACCGAAAAATATATTTGAGTCTATTACACAAGGTGACTTATTACCGATTATATTCTTCTCAGTACTATTCGGTTTAGGAGTTGCAGCAATCGGTGAAAAGGGAAAGCCTGTTTTTAACTTTTTTGAAGGTGTGCTCGAAGCGATGTTCTGGGTTACAAATCAAGTGATGAAATTCGCACCATTTGGTGTATTCGCATTAATTGCTGTTACGGTTGCGAAATTTGGTGTAGCAACACTACTTCCTTTAGGAAAACTAGTGCTAGCTGTATACGTAACTGTTATACTATTCGTTGTGATTGTATTAGGTATTAATGCGCGAATGGTTGGAGTAAATATTTTTACATTAATGAAAATTTTAAAAGAAGAACTTATTCTTTCATTTACGACAGCAAGTTCAGAAGCTGTTTTACCTAATATAATGAGAAAAATGGAAGAGTTCGGTTGTCCAAAGGCAGTTGCCTCTTTCGTAATTCCGACAGGTTATACATTTAACTTGACTGGATCAGCTATTTATCAAGCGTTAGCGGCATTGTTTGTTGCACAAATGTACGGTGTACACATGTCACTGACGGAGCAAATAACGCTATTATTCGTTCTCATGTTAACATCCAAAGGTATGGCGGGAGTTCCGGGTGCATCATTCGTTGTTGTATTAGCGACGTTAGGATCAATGGGCTTACCGCTAGAAGGCATCGCATTAATTGCGGGAATTGACCGCATTTTAGATATGATTCGCTCAGCTGTCAATGTATTAGGAAATGCATTAGCTGCCATTGTTATGTCGAAGTGGGAAGGCGAATTCGATGATGAGAAAGCAAAACAATATGTAGAAACGGTCAAACAAACAAAAGCAGCGTAAGAGATTGTTAAGGAGTGAGTAATCATGACAACATTAACTGAAGTTAAAAATGGAGTAAGAATTGAAAAAGATTTTTTAGGTGAAAAAGAAGTACCAAATTATGCGTACTACGGTGTACAAACAATGCGTGCAGTAGAGAATTTCCCGATTACAGGGTACAAAGTCCATGAAGGTTTAATTAAAGCGTTAGCAATTGTAAAAAAAGCGGCAGCACTTGCTAATGCAGATGTAGGAAGATTGGAATTGAAAAAGGGTGGTGCTATTGCAGAAGCATCACAAGAAATCCTTGAGGGGAAATGGCATGATCATTTCATCGTTGATCCAATTCAAGGTGGTGCAGGAACTTCAATGAATATGAACGCAAATGAAGTCATTGCCAATCGTGCCCTTGAATTATTAGGAATGGAAAAGGGAGACTATGATTATATTAGTCCAAACAGTCATGTAAATATGGCACAATCAACAAACGATGCATTCCCAACAGCGATTCATATTGCAACATTAAATGCATTAGAAGGCTTATTACAAACAATGGGTTATATGCATGATGTATTTGAATTAAAAGCAGAACAGTTCGATCATGTTATTAAAATGGGTCGTACACATTTACAAGATGCTGTGCCAATTCGTCTTGGACAAGAATTTAAAGCATACTCCCGCGTACTTGAACGTGACATGAAACGTATCAAGCAATCACGTCAACATTTATATGAAGTAAATATGGGAGCAACTGCAGTTGGTACAGGCTTAAATGCAGATCCAGAATATATTGAAGCAGTTGTAAAACATTTAGCTACAATTAGTGAACTACCACTTGTTGGTGCAGAAGATTTAGTAGATGCAACTCAAAATACGGATGCGTACACTGAAGTATCTGCAGCACTTAAAGTATGTATGATGAATATGTCTAAAATTGCGAACGACCTTCGTCTAATGGCATCAGGTCCACGCGTTGGATTAGCGGAAATTATGCTACCAGCTCGTCAACCAGGTTCATCTATTATGCCAGGGAAAGTAAACCCTGTTATGCCAGAAGTAATTAATCAAATTGCGTTCCAAGTAATTGGTAACGACCATACAATTTGCCTTGCTTCAGAAGCAGGACAATTAGAATTAAATGTTATGGAACCAGTACTTGTTTTCAACTTACTTCAATCTATTAGCATTATGAATAACGGTTTCCGTGCCTTTACAGATAATTGCTTAAAAGGAATTGAAGCGAATGAAGATCGCTTAAAAGAGTACGTTGAGAAGAGTGTAGGAATTATTACAGCCGTGAACCCTCATATCGGCTATGAAGCAGCAGCTCGCGTTGCGAAAGAAGCAATTGCGACAGGGCAATCCGTTCGAGAACTATGTGTGAAAAATGGTGTATTGTCACAAGAAGAATTAGAGTTAATTCTAGATCCATTCGAAATGACACACCCAGGGATTGCAGGAGCAACTCTTTTAAAGAAAAATTAAAAGAAGAGGGGGACAATCCCCTCTTTTTTGTTTACAATATAGAAATGCTATATATGAATAGAGGTAGGGATGTTATGAGTAAGTTTACAGTGGCTTCTAATGGTGCATTAGAAACAACATTAAGAGGAGCAGAAGTATTATCAACACCACTTTTAAATAAAGGGGTAGCTTTCACACAAGAGGAAAGAGAAGAGTTAGGTTTAAAAGGGTTATTACCGCCAGCGGTTTTAACGTTAGAAGAACAAGCACGCCGAGCATATGAACAATTTAGTTCTCAGCCGGATGATTTATTAAAGAATGTATACTTAACAGCGTTACATGATCGAAATGAAGTGTTATTTTATCGTATTTTAACAGAGCATTTACGTGAAATGTTACCGATTGTATATACACCAACTGTAGGTGTAGCAATTCAAAGATATAGTCATGAATACCGTAAACCACGTGGCATTTATTTATCAATTAACGATCCATCAGGTATTGAAGATGCATTTGCAAATATCGGTGCAACAGCTGAAAACATTGATTTAGTCGTTGTAACGGATGGAGAAGGTATATTAGGAATTGGTGATTGGGGTGTTGGTGGAATTAACATCGCAATCGGGAAATTGGCTGTATATACGGCCGCAGTTGGAATCGATCCTAGCCGTGTATTACCGGTAATTCTAGATGTAGGTACAAATCGTGAGGAATTATTAAACAATCCATTTTATATTGGAAATCGTCACCCTCGTATAACAGGTGAAGCTTACGATGAATTTATTGATACGTTTGTTCAAGCGGTAAATAAACAATTCCCGAAAGCACTTCTACATTGGGAAGACTTCAGTTCTCGAAATGCACGAAAAATTTTAGATAAATATCGTCATGACGTTTGTACATTTAATGATGATATTCAAGGTACAGGGGCAGTTTCACTTGCTGCTGTATTATCGGCAGTAAAAGCTTCTGGTGTACCGTTAAGTGAACACCGTGTAGTTGTGTTTGGTGCTGGTACGGCTGGAATCGGTATCGCAGATCAAGTAAGAGATGCAATGGTTCGTGTCGGCTTATCAGACGAAGAATCACATAATCGTTTCTGGTGTATTGACCGTAATGGGTTGGTTACAGATAATATGGAAGATCTTCTTGATTTCCAAATTCCATATGCAAGAAAAGAAGCTGAAGTAAGTGATTGGAAACAAAATGATGCTATCGGACTTGCTGAAGTTGTGAAACATGTAAAACCGACAATTTTAATTGGTACATCTACTGTTGCAGGCGCATTTAAAGAGGAAATTATTAAAGAAATGGCTTCTCACGTAGAAAGACCAATCATTTTACCAATGTCGAATCCAACGCCACTTGCTGAAGCGAAACCAGCAGATTTAATCGAGTGGACAGAAGGAAAAGCATTAGTTGCAACAGGAAGTCCGTTTGAACCGGTTACATATAACGGTGTAACGTATGTGATTGGACAGTCAAATAACGCACTTATTTTCCCAGGACTAGGTCTTGGTACAATTGTTGTTCGTGCAAGCGTCATGACGGATGGAATGTTCGCAGCAGCAGCAGAAGCAGTTGCAAGTATGGTAGATACAAGTCAGCCAGGAGCGCCTATTTTGCCAGAAGTTGAAGAGTTACGTAATATCTCTGAACTGGTTGCGATTGAAGTAGCGAAAGTTGCAGTTGCAGAAGGTGTTGCTAGAGAGAACTTAAGTGATGACGATATTAAGATTGCAGTAAAAGAAGCAATATGGGAACCGGAGTATCGCCAAATAAAAGCGGTAGAAAAGGTTAGAATATAGAAATAAAGCCCGTTTATAATTATAAGCGGGCTTTCACTTTTACAATTGAAAAAAAGCATAGGAAGTGGCACCTTTGAATTGGAATCAATTATGGAAGAAAGATATGTATCTTTTAATTATATTAATGGTTGTTGTTCCGATTGCTGGAGAGCTGAATTTTCATCCTTTTAATGATATGTTTCGTGTTAGTTTCGGGACACCGCTTTTCTTCTTTTTATTACTATTTTTAAGAAGAGTGCCAGCAGCAGCTGCAGGTATTCTTGTAGGTATATCTGTAGTCTTATTTCGTGTATGTCTTGACTGGGTATTGCAAGGTTCATTCCATATGACAGAATCATTTTATTTGCGTTATCCTGTGTTCTTTTATTATTTTATTTATGGAAGTCTTTTTTCGCTTTGTAGGGTGAATAAGTTTCATCAGAAGCCAATTGTGATAGGATGTCTTGGAATTACAATTGAAATTATCGCAAGTATGTCTGAACTTGCGTTTTATCATATGTTAGTGCTGGGGACAACGATAACAGTTTCTGAAGTGAATAAACTAATTATTATTGCTATTTTCCGTAGTTTCTTTGCACTTGGTTTTTTAAATATGATGAATTTATATGAAACAAAATTAAAAGAATCACAAGTTCGAAAAGAAAATGAAAATATGTTAATGTACCTCTCTAATTTATATGTGGAATCTGTCCATTTGAAAAAAACGTTACAAAATGCCGAGTTAATTACACAAGAAGCATATCAACTATATCGAAACTTACAAGCGAACGATGATTTAAATAGCAAAACAGCATTAAAAATAGCAGGAGAAGTGCACGAAATCAAAAAGGATAATCAAAGAATTTTTGCAGGACTATCTAAACTGTTATTAGATAAAAATGTGGCTGAGTATGTAGAAGGACATGAATTAGCGGAAATGATTGTAAGAATTAATGAGAAGTATGCTGAAATGTTAGAAAAAGATATACGTTTTTCGGAACATATAGAAGGTGAGCATGCAGAATATCATGTGTACACGGTCTTATCCATTTTTAATAACTTAGTTGCAAATGCAGTTGAAGCAATTGAGGGTAGAGGTCTCATTATTATTAAGCTATATAAACGAGATAAACATATATTCTTTGAAGTAATTGATGATGGACCTGGTATTGCACAGAAATATAAAAAATTGGTATTTAAGCCAGGATTTACTTCAAAGTATGATCAAACGGGAACACCTTCAACAGGTATTGGACTTTCTTACATAAACGAAATGGTAACAGAGCTCGGAGGAGAAGTGAGATTAGAAGACCGAGAAACTGGCGGAGGGTGTAAGTTTATCGTTTGTTTACCGGAGTGCAGTTTAAAGCGGGAAGGAGAATGAAGTTGTTTTATTATATCGTAGATGATGATGAAGTTTTCCGCTCCATGCTTTCACAAATTATTGAAGATGGCGATCTTGGGGAAGTAATTGGAGAGTCGGAAGATGGAGCTTTTATTGAAGCAGATCAACTAAATTTTAAAAAAGTAGATATTTTATTTATTGATTTATTAATGCCAATGCGAGATGGGATTGAAACAGTTCGCCATATTGCGTCCTCCTTTACAGGGAAAATCATTATGATTTCTCAAGTTGAATCGAAACAGCTTATTGGTGAGGCGTATACACTTGGTGTTGAATATTATATTACAAAACCATTAAATAAAATTGAGGTTGTATCTGTTGTACGTAAAGTAATGGAACGTATTCGTTTAGAGCGCTCTATACATGATATTCAAAAATCATTGAATAACGTTTTTAAGTGGGAACAGCCGCAAGTTCGAAATGAGCCAATGCAGGAAGGAAAAAGAATAGCAGATTCAGGGCGCTATTTATTATCAGAACTCGGTATTGCGGGAGAGAATGGAAGTAAAGATTTACTTAGTATGTTGGAATATTTATATGGACAAGAAAAAGAGCAAACGTTTGAATTTGGATTTCCTGCGCTAAAAGATATCTTTCACCATATAACTATAAGAAAATTAGAGAATATAGCTTCAGATGCAGATATAGATAAGGAGAGAAAAGCATCTGAACAAAGGGTACGTAGAGCGATTTATCAATCGTTAAATCACTTAGCTTCCCTTGGATTAACAGACTTTTCAAATCCGAAATTTGAAAGCTATGCGCCGAAATTTTTTGATTTCACTGTAGTTAGAAAACGAATGACAGAAATGACAAAGGATGAAGTAGCAACTTCTGGCCATATACGAATTAATACGAAGAAATTTATTCAAGTGTTGTATTTTGAGGCGAAACGGTTGATGGAGATAGAGTGAAAAAAGGTGCTTATATACAAGCATCTTTTTTTATTAAATCTACATTTTATATTTTCTCTTGGAGCATGTAAAATGTTAGTTAAGAGAAACTGGTTTTAAAGTAAGGAAGTGTCAAAACAATGAGTTTTACAATAAATAAATCGATTATTAAAGAAGTATGCGGAGAAACCTCATATAAAAGAGGCGAAGCTTATTATAAATCAAATAAAGTAATAATAAATCATTATGATGAAAATAAAGAAATTTGCGAAGCGACGGTAAAAGGGAACGAAGATTTTCATGTTACAGTAGAAAAAGCTAAAAAAGGTGATGTTGTTGCGAAATGTAGTTGTCCTTCGTTAGCGTCTTTTCAAACATACTGTCAACATGTTGCGGCAGTATTGATACAAATAAATTATAATCAGCAAACCGGTGGAATGGTGCCTATTAGTAGCGGAAATGAACAATTAACAAGCGGGATGTTTCATTTATTTGCAGAAAAACCATTAAGACCAAAAAGTAAACAACACCGTTTTGATACACGTGAAATACTTCATGTTGAATTTATATGTACGCCAGTAGTTACGAAAAATGGTGGGGCACTGCTAGGTATTCAGTTTAAACTCGCCAAGATGTATTTTGTAAATCATATTAGAGAATTTCTTTCCAATGTGGAGAAAAGAGAGTCCTATAATTGTTCAAATGAATTTACATATACACCGGATGTACATAGCTTCAGGCAAGAAACGGATGCGATTATTCAGCAGCTAATTAAAATTTATCATAATGAAAAAATGTATGAGGATACACTGGAAGTACATGCAAAACAAGATGATAGTATGATTTTAATACCGCCAGCTTCATGGAAGGATATGCTTTCTTTACTTTCTAAAGTTGAGTTTGTGGGACTTAATCAAGATGGAAAATCTTTTCACGGTTTACAAATCTCAAAAGGGCTACTTCCTTTACATTTTGAGTTTAATAAAGGGAGTAACGGTGGGTTTACACTTTATATTGACGGCTTACAACAAGTAGAAGTAATGGATACGTATAGTTATGCTCTATTTGGAGGGAAACTGTATCAGTTGAACGCTGAGGATTGTAAGCGGCTTATCGAATTACAAAAAATGATGAATCGTTCTAGTAGTAACCAATTGTATATTCCAGCAGATAAGATGGAACACTTTGTAGCAAAAGTTGTACCAGGGTTAATGAAGCTTGGTACTGTGCGAATTGATGAAGTAATATCAGATCGTGTTGAAACGCCTTCGCTAAAAGCAAAATTGTATTTAGATCGAGTGAAAAATCGTTTGTTAGCAGGTCTCGAATTTCATTATGGAAACGTCGTGATTAATCCGTTAGAAGAGGATGGGCAGCCATCTGTTTTTAATCGTGATGAGAAAAAGGAAAAAGAGATTTTAGACATTATGAGTGAAAGTGCCTTCGCGAAAACGGAAGGCGGTTATTTTATGCATAATGAAGAAGCTGAGTATAACTTTTTATATCATGCTGTTCCAACGTTAAAAGGTTTAGTTGATATTTATGCGACGTCAGCCATCAAATTACGAATTCATAAGGGAGACACAGCTCCTCTTATAAGAGTTAGAAGGAAAGAGAGAATTGATTGGTTATCATTCCGCTTTGATATAAAAGGTATTCCAGAGGCAGAAATTAAAGGGGTATTAGTCGCTCTTGAGGAGAAACGGAAATATTATCGTTTAGCAAGTGGTGCTCTACTATCACTTGAGAGTAAAGAGTTTAATGATATTAATCAGTTTATAAAAGAATCTAGTATTCGAAAAGAATTTTTAAAGGGCGAAGAAATAGATGTCCCTCTTATTCGTAGTGTGAAATGGATGAATTCACTGCAAGAAGGAAACGTATTAAGTTTAGATGAGTCTGTTCAAGAATTGGTAGAGAACATTCAAAACCCTAAAAAGCTGAAGTTTGCGGTGCCAAGTGGCTTAGATGCGATAATGAGAGAGTATCAAACATACGGATTCCAGTGGATGAAAACACTTGCCTATTATCGTTTTGGCGGCATTTTAGCTGATGATATGGGACTGGGGAAAACGTTGCAAAGTATTGCTTTTATAGACTCTGTTTTGCCGGAAATTCGAGAGAAGAAACTGCCTATATTAGTTGTTTCTCCGTCGTCCCTCGTTTACAACTGGCTTAGCGAGTTAAAAAAATTCGCTCCACATATTAGAGCAGTTATTGCCGATGGAAATCAAGCAGAGCGCCGAAAAATTTTAAAAGATATAACGAAATTTGATGTAGTAATTACGTCATATCCTTTACTGAGAAGAGATATAAGGTTATATGCGCAGCCATTTCATACGTTATTTCTTGATGAAGCACAAGCGTTTAAAAATCATACGACGCAAACTGCGAAGGCAGTAAAAACGATTCAAGCAGAGTACCGTTTTGGATTAACGGGAACACCTGTAGAGAATTCATTAGAAGAGCTATGGTCTATCTTCCACGTCGTCTTCCCAGAATTATTACCGGGAAGAAAAGAGTTCGGTGATTTAAGACGTGAAGATATTGCGAAGCGGGTAAAACCTTTCGTGTTAAGAAGGTTAAAGGGTGATGTATTACATGAACTCCCAGAAAAAATTGAGCACTTACAATCATCAGAACTTTTACCAGATCAAAAGAGGCTTTACGCAGCTTATTTAGCAAAGTTAAGAGAAGAAACGTTAAAACATTTGGATAAAGATACGTTACGTAAAAATAAAATTCGGGTTTTAGCTGGTTTAACGAGACTACGGCAAATTTGTTGTCATCCGGCTTTGTTTGTTGATGACTATAAAGGTAGTTCAGCTAAATTTGATCAGTTGCTAGAAATTTTGGAGGAATGCAGAAGTACAGGGAAGAGAATTCTTATCTTTTCCCAATTTACGAAGATGCTTTCGATAATCGGACGTGAATTAAATCGTCAAGCAGTTCCATACTTTTATTTAGACGGGAGTACACCAGCGCAAGAACGTGTAGAGCTATGCAATCGGTTTAACGAAGGAGAAGGGGATCTATTTCTTATTTCGTTAAAAGCTGGTGGAACAGGACTAAATTTAACAGGTGCAGATACAGTTATATTGTACGACTTGTGGTGGAATCCAGCTGTTGAACAACAAGCTGCGGATAGAGCGTATCGAATGGGACAAAAAAATACAGTGCAAGTGATTAAGTTAGTAGCACATGGAACAATTGAAGAAAAAATGCACGAGTTACAAGAGAGTAAGAAAAATTTAATCGCTGAAATTATCGAGCCAGGAGAAGAGAAGTTATCTTCTATTACGGAGGAAGAAATCCGCGATATTCTTATGATTTAATATGGAAAAAGCTATGCTTTCATAGAGATGAAAGCATAGCTTTTTTGTTGTAATAATTATATTTTGTTTTGTACAAAGTAAAGAGATAAAGTGAAACTTTAATCAGTGGGAGTTGTTCATCTCCCACTATTTATTTTATTTCTTTGTACCTTTACTTTTGTATGGTTTTGCAGCTTTCTTTTTCGCACTTGATTGCCAACGGTTCCATCCTTTACTTCCTGTACCTTGTCCTACACCTTTTTTCGGTTTTGCTTTCGTTTTACTCATATGATCACTCCGTTATATAAAAAATCTGATTTGATAATAGCCAATGTTTTAGAAAAATACTATCGATAAATGACTATGCTTGCTTTAAATAAAAACAAACTGCTTGAATGCTATAGTATATCATGAAATTGCGAGTAAACTGAAAGGAATTATAAAGAAAATGAAAATAATAAGAAATACTGCGGATTCTATATTTCGAACAATCACACTAGTTGTTGTATATATGTTAGTTTCAATTAGTGAAATGTTTTTTGGATTGAAGAGACAAAGGAAATAAAAATGTTATATTAAGAACAATCGGTAAAGGCATAAAATAAAGAATTGAAAAATTTTTTAAAACTTTTTGTTGACTTTATCTATTTTTTGTATAGAATAATCATTAATAAAATGTTTCAGAGATGTGACAATAAAACGACTATGAAAGGACGAGTAGTAGTAGGATGTAGTTTAAGCGAGTCAGGGACGGTGTGAGCCTGATACGAAGCCTATTATGAAGAACCTCCTGGAGTCGCTAACCGAAATCCTTTATAGGAAAGTAGACTTAGCCGGGAACTTCGCCGTTACAAGAAGAACAGTATCGAGATTTTTTAATCTCCGTATTGTATAAGTGAGCAACCTCTGTTGCTAATTTGGGTGGTACCGCGGAACCAAAGTCTTTCGTCCCAGTTTTTTGGGAAAGAAGGGCTTTTTTTGTTGGCTTCTTTTCACAACATCCAAACATTTTAGGAGGAAACCACCATGTATCAATCATTAATGACAGTAAGAGAGACTCAAATCGCAATTAAGGAAGTTAAAACATTTTTCGAGGATCAATTAGCAAAGCGCCTTGAACTATTCCGCGTATCTGCACCATTATTCGTAACGAAGAAATCAGGATTAAACGATCACTTAAACGGTGTAGAACGTCCAATTGAATTTGATATGTTACATTCAGGAGAAGAATTAGAAATTGTACATTCACTAGCGAAGTGGAAAAGATTCGCATTACATGAATACGGATATGAAGCTGGTGAAGGTTTATATACAAACATGAACGCGATTCGTCGTGATGAAGAACTTGATGCAACGCATTCCATTTATGTTGACCAATGGGATTGGGAAAAAATCGTTCAAAAAGAATGGCGTACTATCGATTACTTACAAAAAACAGTACAAACAATTTATGGAATATTCAAAGAATTAGAAGATCACTTATTTGAAAAGTATCCGTTCCTTGGAAAGTATTTACCAGAAGAAATTGTTTTCATTACTTCTCAAGAACTGGAAGATAAATATCCAGAATTAACACCGAAAGATCGTGAACATGCAATTGCGAAAGAACACGGTGCAGTCTTTATTATTGGAATTGGTGATGCACTCCGTTCAGGTGAAAAGCACGATGGACGCGCGTCCGATTATGATGATTGGAAATTAAACGGTGACATTTTATTCTGGCACCCAGTACTACAAGCTTCGTTCGAATTATCATCAATGGGAATTCGTGTTGATAGTAAAGCACTTGATGAGCAATTAACGAAAACTGGTGAAGACTTCAAACGTGAGTATGATTTCCATAAAGGTATTTTAGAAGACGTACTACCATTAACAATTGGTGGTGGTATTGGACAATCAAGAATGTGTATGTACTTCTTACGTAAAGCACATATCGGTGAAGTTCAATCTTCTGTATGGCCTGATGATTTACGTGAAGCTTGCAAGAAAGAAAACATTCATTTGTTTTAATATAAGTGAGAGGGAGAGTGGCTCGAAAATAGAGTTACTCTTCCTTTTTTATTGTGTAAACTGGTGGTTTACAGTGAGTGTTACTAATAGTTTCTTTCTTTTTCATCTCCTTTTATGTAATAATTTGTTAAAGGAGGGGACGTTATGAACTTAGGAGCACAGCTAAAAAAACTACGAGAGTCAAAGGGTTTTTCGCAAGAGGATGTTGCAAAGAAAATCGGTGTAACTAGGCAAGCGGCGTATAAGTGGGAAAATGATAAAAGTTACCCTGACATTGATAATTTAATTTTATTGAGCGAAATGTACAATGTTACGCTCGATGAATTAATAAAAGGGAATCAAAACTTTAAAGAGAAAATACATATTGATGAAGAAGATGAGGATTTTGAGAAAGAGAATGAGTTTGGTTTTTATATTGGATTTGGTTTGCTAATTATGAGTGCTTTCATTGATTACGAAGGAATTCAAGAGATTTTATTAGGGGCTGCGCTATTCATGATGGTCTTTTATTCCGACGTGAAGAAAGTTATTTTGAATGAATTTCGCTCGTTATTTAAAGGAAAAGATATATATGATAAGAAGTGAGAAGAGTCCGTTATATTTCCTAGGAAAAGGTATTGCGAATAATCTAATTGTTTTATAACGATTTTTAGATATAGGTAATATGTTAAAAAGCTGTTTGTATAGAGTCTTGAAATCTATGTGTAAAATGATAATAAAGTTATTTAATTTTAAAAGCTCAAACGAGTATAGCCCCGTTCTAAAGTTAGGACGGGGTTGAAAATCTAAGTTTTATTGAATAAGAATTTTCTTCAAATATTTTTACTTCAGCAATGCATATTTCAGTAAAGGCTTTTTATAAAACATCACTTACTTATTTGTTACCGAGTTCTTCCGCCAAACCGATTAAAATTCCTTCGGTTCCACGAATGTAGCAGAGTCGATACGAGTTCTCATACTGAACTACTTCGCCAACGAGCTGAGCACCATGCTTAGTAAGTCTGGATACCATTTCGTCAATGTCCTCGACGGTGAACATGACGCGCAGATAACCGAGGGCGTTTACAGGAGCTGTCCGGTGATCTGCTATAGTAGGTGGGGTGAGAAATCGCGAAAGTTCAATTCGGCTGTGACCATCTGGCGTAGCCATCATAGCAATCTCTACGCACTGAGAACCGAGTCCAGTTACGCGACCAGCCCATTCACCTTCGACAGTAGCTCGCCCTTCGAGTTTTAATCCAATCTCCTTGAAGAAAGAGATTGCGTTATCAAGAGATTCTACAACGATGCTGACATTGTCCATTCTTAGTAATCTGTTGTTTGCCATAGTCTTTATCTCCTTATGTGTAAAAATTTATCCCGCTATTTGCGGGCAATAAGACTCCCACCTCAAAATTCGGCGAATGCGAGGAAGTTAGGTGGGAGATAACTGCCCGATTGTTGAATAGAATGACTTGCTTCCGTTTTTTAACAATTTTATTGTTCTTCAAACGACTTTATTTTAAACTAAATAACCTTTTTCTCACTTTCCACTATGCAAACAGCTTTCTATTTATATAGGAAGGAAATAGATTCATATAATTTGTTGTAAGTTTTACTGGTGGAAATTAAATCATTTGCACTAAAGGTTCAATTTTCACCATAAATGATTGATGAAGTGCTTCAACACCCGTTACTAAATGAAGACGGTCAATAACGACAGATACTTTAATTTCTGATGTACTTACCATTTTAATATGAATATCTTCTTCTTTTAAAGTAGTGAACATATTCGCAGCAACTCCTGGGTTAGATACCATACCAGATCCTACAATTGATACTTTTGCTAAATGATTTTCATGTTCTACAGATTCATAGTGAAGTGCTTCTTGATTTTGTTCCAATACTTCTAATGTTTCTCTTAAATCATTAGAATGGATTGAGAAGGAGAGGTGAACAGTTCCTTCATTTGTAATACTTTGAATAATAATATCTACATTAATATGTGCTGCTGCTAATGTAGAGAAAACTGTTGAAAGTGCACCTTGTTCTAACCCTTTAATTGTGACACGTGTAATATTATCCTCAAATGCAATACCTTTAACGATTGATTGTTGTTCCATGTTACATTCTCCCCTTACAATTGTTCCGTTTTCTTGTTCCATACTTGAGCGAACTTCTAAAATTACATTATGATTTTTAGCAAATTCAACAGCGCGTGGGTGTAATACGCCAGCACCGAGGTTGGCAAGCTCTAACATTTCGTCATAAGAAATTTCATCTAATTTATAAGCATCTTGTACAACTCGTGGATCAGTCGTATATACGCCGGTCACATCCGTATAAATATCACATTTTTTTGCTTTTAGTGCAGCAGCTAATGCGACAGCAGTCGTATCGGAGCCACCGCGGCCAAGTGTGGTAATTTCATTTTCTTCACTTATTCCTTGGAAACCAGCTACTATAACAATCGTGCCTTCAGTAAGGTAAGACTGAATACGAGTGGTGTTAATGTCAGTAATCCGTGCACTACTATGTACAGATTCTGTCGTAATACCAGCTTGCCATCCTGTTAATGAAATTGCGTTATAACCTTTTGTTTGTAGTGCTATTGTTAATAATGAAATAGTTATTTGTTCTCCTGTAGATAGGAGCATATCCATTTCACGTTTACTTGGATTTTCAGTAATAGCGTTAGCAAGTGCTACAAGTTTATCCGTACTTTTTCCCATTGCTGAAACGACAGAGACAATACTATGTCCTCGTTCATATTCTTCAATAATTAAATTTGCTACATGTTGAATGCGTTCGACGCTTCCGACAGAAGTACCGCCAAATTTTTGTACAATCGTTTCCATTACGAATTCCTTCTTTCGTCCATTTTTAAGAATAGGTTAGGACATATACAAATCCCAATATTCCTGTAGTTACCAGAGAGAAAAATAAAAAACACCATCTCAAATAAGTGAGGATGGTGCTGTTACAGGAAAAGGGAAACAGAAAACGGAGCTAATAAAAAAACCGCCAAAAAAGGAATATCATAAAAATGATATCTCTTTTTTGTAGATAGCTCTTCATACGTACACGTCTGTACATATGACAGTTCTGTTTCTATTCGAAAACAGCCCCAATTGATAAATGCAGAGAAATTTATCAATTTCGGCAACACTTCCTTTCCTCTAAAATCATAGACATCTCTGTGTCTCCTTTAGAATACTTATAAGCGTTGCAACCTCTATCTCACGTTTTAGGCGAGAGTGTATGATTTATGAAGTTGTTGGTAACATTTGTTTTATAATAATTTAAATTTTTCAGGGAATCAAGTGTTTTTTGTATTTTTTTGAAATTCTATCTTTTTATTAAATTAGTTTGTGAAAAATGTAGCAAAATCGATTCATTGCATGTACATTGAAAATATAGCGCCTGGGAGGTGGAAGGATGGGGAAGAAAAAGCCTATTTATGTAGCCACAGAAATGAACACAACAATGGAGAAACTATGGGCATATACACAAGAGCCTGATATACATACAGAGTGGGATGCTCGTTTTACTGAGATTTCGTATTTAGAAAAAAAAGAGGGAGAACCACAGAAGTTTTTATATAAAACAAAGATCGGATTTGGACTTGAAATAGCCGGAGAAGGGGAATCGATAGGTGAAATAAGAAAAGAAACTGGAGAACGCATTTCCTCTTTAAAATTTTGGACAGACAATCAATTATCACTTATACAAATAGGGCGTGGTTATTGGAAGTATACACCGAATGAAGAACATATTCATTTTGAAACGCAATATGATTATGATACGAGATTTGGTCGTATAGGAAATGTGATAGATTTATATGTTTTTCGTCCACTATTAGGTTGGGGGACAGCATGGAGTTTTGATGCTTTAAAATTATGGTTAGAAAAGGGACTTCATCCAAAGTTGCTAATTAGAAGAACGATGACGTATTGGCTAGTTTGCTTTTTATTTGCTTTCGTATGGTTATATCAAGGGATTGTACCGAAATTGATGTTTACTCATTCAGAAGAAGTAAAGATGCTTTCTGCACTAATCGGATCGAATGAAAGTAGTATTTTTATACTTAAAATAGTTGGATTTTTAGAAATAATATGGGGTGTTATGTGGCTATTGCCACTTCAAAAGCGAAAACTATTTATATTGCATATTATATTGTTGATAGTTTTAACATTAGCGGCAGGATCGACGAATATCGCTAGTTTTACGCAACCGTTTAATCCGATTACATTAAATTTTCTTCTAATAGGGTTATCGATTGTCGGTTATATAAATAGCACTAATTTGCCAAGCGCAAAAAATTGCAAGAGGACGAGAAAGGGATAAGTATATGGTTAATATTTATGAAAGATTATTAGGGGATTCTTATAAAAGGCTTCATCCAAAATTGCAGGAACGATATGCGATAACAAAGGAAAATAGCTTTATTGGGGAAGGGGAAATGGATGAAATTTATGGAGGATCTTTTTTCGTTAAATTAATATTAAAAATTACATCGAAGTTTCGAATGTTTTTCTCTGAGCGAGGGCAAAAAGTTCCGTTTTTGATACATAATACCGCTGAGCGAGATGAACATGGAAATGAATTTGTACGGTGGAATCGTACTTTTTATTTTCATAGTAAGAAAAGATATTTTAACGCTGTTATGCAGTTGGATGAAGAGAATAATGAAATTGTAGATTATTTTGGTGAGCCGCATTTACTCGTTTCTACATTGAATTTTTATATTGATGAAAAAGGCGGGATGCATATTTCTTCAAAGAAACAATGGTTTTTTATGTTTGGAAGAAAAATACCGTTACCTAGATTTTTATACGGAGAGGCAAAAATTGTAGAAAGTTATGATGAAACACTACAATGTTTTCGAATTCATGTACAAGTACGAAATCCGTTAATTGGTTCGTTATTTTCATATAAGGGAACATTTGTGGAAAGGGAATAAACGAGATGAAAAATATAATATTTGGACTTGCTTGTTATATTATATTTCTAATATACGAGTGGTCGAATGTAAATCCTGTTGAAGCAATCATATTGTTATCTATTTTGTTATTTATACCGATGTCATTTTGCATTGTTGATAAGAAAACAAGAAATGGATCGTATTTATTATCTTATAAATTTGTATCGCTTTTATATCCAATTGCAGCAGTTAGTGCAATGCTAGCTTTCGTAACAAATCACTATTTCTTTGCGCTACTTTGGTTTGTATATACAGGAATCGTTGCATTATTTGGTGTAAGTAGATTGCTAGAAAGAGGATGGAAGCCTCTAGAAGAAGTAGCTATAGATAGTGCGTTTATTTATTTGTTTCTAGGTGGTTTTTGGTTCTTTGCTTCTGTAGCGAAACTTTCCATTATGCATTTTAGTTCTGACATTGTCTTACTCACAGCGGCACACTTTCATTACTCGGCATTTTTATTGCCGTTATCAGCTGGTTTACTTGGAAGAAAAAGAGAACAGGGAAGTAAGTTATATGACTCTATTATGTTTATCATCGTCATTTCTCCAATGACAGTTGCAATAGGAATTACGTATTCGAGGGTATTTGAATTTTTTGCAGTGTTCATATATTTATGTGCCATTTATGGATATGGGATTTACGTATGGAGAACGAAATTCAATGCTATAAGTGCAAAGATTCTCCTTACTCTTTCATCCAGTACACTTATGGTAACAATAATGTTTTCACTCATATATTCATACGGAAATTTCAAACAAGTAATGACGATTACAATTGCACAAATGGTCTGGATTCACGGTGTTGTAAATGGAATTGGAGTAGCGTTACCAGCTTTTCTTGGTTGGATGATTGAAAAGAGTACTCCGAATTATAAATATTACGGGAAAACAATGAGCAGGTTAAGAGGAAATGCGACAGTTGGTGAAGCATTTTTACATAACAGAAATTTAATAGATAGCAAGGAATACAAAGGTTTAGTTGATAAAATGAATGATTTTCATAGTGAGGCATTTGACATGACGAAGATTCCTTTAAGTATTATTCGTTTTTATGAAAATACAAAAGAGTATGAGTTACAATCGCATATTAAATGGACTCGTTGGTTCCGCCCAGTTGCATTTTGTTATGAGAAAATGAGTAAGCGTGTAGGACAAATATATTTAGGAATGGGCGGCAAGTGGGAAACGATGCATGGCTCTATCATTGGGATAATAGATGAGAAGGATGGAAGAGAGAATGTAAGGGCTTGGCTAAGAAAAAATGAAGCAGGAGAGTCTGTTTTTGTAGCCCTCTATTCAAAGCATGCATACAAGAACGAGACATATATGAATATCGCATTGCCTTTACCATATTCGAATATGACTGGTATTTTGAAGTTATGCAATGATGATAATGCTTTAATCATTACAAGTAAGTTAAGAGAGAATGGCAGGGGAGATGAGGGGATTTATTTACATACTCGTTTCTTTACAATACGTTTACCATTAGCAGAGACATTTATTATTAAAGGGCGCAAGGATCAAATATTAGAAGCTAATCATAGGATGTGGATATTTGGAGTTAAGTTTTTAGAAATTGATTATGAGATTAAGAAAATAGAGGGAAAGTAAGAAAGGCTTGGAGAGATTCCAAGCTTTTTTACGTATGGGTAATTGACATAGCAACTTGTTTATCCAAGTCTTGTTCCCAAACACGCTGAATTTCAAACGTACCTTTTTCAAAAAACAATGGGAATCTCTCTTTAAACCAATCTTGCATAGGAAGATTGAGTGCTGTATCAATTGGCACCCATAATAATTCGCCTTCAGGAGGATTCAAAAGGAGTTCACCTTCAAATGAATCTGTCCAATAGTTAAATACCATATATCGAACATTTTCTTTCGGATTTACGTATTCATCTAATCCCTTAAAAGTTAAATTTGAAACAAGTAATCCAGTTTCTTCTTTTACTTCTCGTTTAGCAGCTTGAACGATACTTTCTGGAAAATCTACTTTACCGCCAGGAGCGATGTAACCAGGGAAGCCTAGATGATCCGGCCGTCGTATTAGTAATACTTCGTTATTATGTTGAATCATACACATTGTATAAATGCGGTGTTCTATATCTTTCCAATTCTTACTCATACGAATCTCTCCTTTTATAAAATCTTATAGTTTTTTATTGTAGTTATTTATGACAAAAAATACAATAATAATACAAAATTATACAAAATTAGATTGACTATTACTAATTTTCAGAACTATAATTAGTCTGTTACATAAAAACATTGTACTTGAGAGGGGAATATATTCTATGAAAAATAGAATAATCGCAGCAGGAATAATTGCAGCTAGTATATTATCTTATTCATCTAGTAGTTTCGCACAAACAAAAACATTTCCAGATGTCCCAGCAGGGGACTGGGCAGAAGGTTCTATTTAGTAGAGAAAGGTGCAATTAAAGGTAATGATGCAGGAATGTTCGAGCCTGGAAAAGAAATCACTCGTGCAGAAGCAGCAACAATTATTGCGCAAACTTTAAAGTTACCGATTGATAATGCGGCTCAGCCAACCTTTACAGATTCTAAAACTCATTGGGCAACTCGATTTATTGCCGCTGTAGAAAAAGCAGGAGTAATTGCAGGGAAAGGAAACGGGATTTTTGATCCAGACGGTAAAATTGACCGAGTTTCTATGGCAGCGATGCTTGTTGGGGCGTATAAATTAGATGCGAAAGTAAAACAACCATTACCAACAAAATTTGCATATTTAAATCCTAGTTGGGGAAAAGATAAAGAGAACATTTTAGTAGAATTGAATATTTCACAAGGTGTAACTAGTACAGCTTGGCTACCTAATAAAACTGTAACGAAGGCAGAAACAGCGCAATTTATTGCAAAATCAGATTCTCTTAAAATTCCAGATGCATTAGAAGGAAAAGTAATTATTATTGATCCAGGTCATGGTGGGAAAGATTCTGGGAAGCCGACACAAGGATTATATGAAAGTGATATTGTATTAGATACATCGAAAAGATTACAAAAATTACTAGATAAAAATACTCCATTCCATGTGTTGTTAACACGTGAAACGGATATCCGTCTTGGTGAAAATCAACCTGAGGACCTTAAAAACCGTGTAGAGTTCGCGAAAGAGCATAATGGAGATATTTTTGTAAGTATTCATGCAAATGGCTCTAACAATCATGATGGATATGGAACGGAGACTTTTTATTATAAAGGATCTGAAACGAAAGAATTAACTGAACGTGAAAAAGATAGTCGTATGTTAGCAGAGAAAATACAAAAACGAGTAGTTAAAGCTCTAGATACAAGAGATCGTGGTGCGAAACCAGAAGACTTTTATGTACTAAGAGAAAATGAGATGCCTGCAGTATTAACTGAACTAGCATTTTTAGATAATAGTGCAGATTATGAGAAGTTGGCTTCAGAATCAGGAAGACAAATTGCTGCTGAAGCAGTTTATGCTGGTATTTTAGATTATTATGAGTGGAAAGGTTTCAATGTTTCAAAATATCGTTTGGCTAAATAAAAACATCGTTTGCTAAGCCCATCTTCTATATAGAGATGGGCTTTTCATATGAGTTTATATAATTTTGTATCAAAATAAAAAGATATATCGTATTATGCTGATTATAAATAAAATAATGGTAGATTAGTTTATTTGTATCACGTATACTTTTACTGTTGACTAATTAAGAGTTTGTTAGTTTGATAGGGAAAATTTTATTATAAAGGGAGGCAAGTTAACACGGGACAAGCATATACATAACGTGTTAAAAAATATGAAAAAAGTTATTTCTAATGTGTTAGCAGTGACAGTCGCACTTCAAGTAGTGATGGCTCCGGCAACTTCATTTGCAGCTGAAAAAGAATTTCCAGACGTTCCGAAAGATCATTGGTCGTATAAAGCAATTACTAATTTAACATCAAAAGAAATTATTGCAGGATATGATAATGGTAAGTTTGGATTCGGGGATGTTGTAAATCGTGAGCAAGTAGCCGCATTAATATATCGTGCATTAAAACCAGAAGCGAAAAGCGAATATAAAAATCCATACTCTGATATTAACGAAGGGACAACAATGTTCCAAAAAGAAATTTTAGCTTTAACAGATATGGGGATTTTCGTAGGTGATGGTAAAGGAACATTTAGACCGAAAGAATCTTTAACTCGTGCTGAAATGGCTGTAATTTTACAGAAAGCCTTTAAACTAAAAGTAAAAGCTAATCATACATTTAATGATGTTCCGAAAGATCATTGGGCAAATGAAGCGATTAGTGCATTAGAGTCTAACGGTGTTGCTGCAGGTAATGGAGCAGGTGCATTTAATCCAACAGGTGTTTTAACACGTGAAGAATATGCACAATTTTTATATAACGCCATGGCATCATATATCGATTTAGATGTAACATTACCTTCTAATGTAACAGCTCAAGAGATTGATAATTATATTAAAAGATATCATCCCGATAGTCCGCTTGTTGGAGTTGGACAAGACTTTATTAAAGCGCAAAACGAGTATGGCGTGAACTCTTTATATTTAGCAGCACATGCAATCTTAGAGTCTGGATACGGGAAATCAGAAATTGCATATCGTAAACATAATTTATTTGGACTACGAGCGTATGATTGGGATCCATTCGCACATGCAAAATATTTACCATCTTATGGATTAAGTATTTCATACAATGCTGATTATGTGAGAAAGAATTACTTAGAACAAGGTGCTAAGTATTTCAAAGGTTACACATTACCTGCGATGAATGTAATGTATTCAACTGATAAAGAATGGGCTGGCAAAATTGCTAATATTATGGAACGTATTAAGCCTTTCAATAACAAGGATTATCAAAATGTCAAACGATTACCGAAAAACCCTAATACATTAAATGTAGATGCATTAGGCGAAACAATTCCATATAAAGATTATGCAAAAGACGCAAAAACTACTGTTCAGTCGGTAGGGTCTTACTATCAAGTTCCATTCCCGTTTAACAACCCAATTAAGAGTGTACCAAACGTTACACAAAATGAAGTTGGGAAATTAGAAAATGGTACAAAAGTAAACGTATATCGTGAAGATCCAAATGGCTGGGTAGAATTCTCACTTGAAAATGCTCCAGAAAAATATTGGACATTGAAGAAGAACTTAAAATTATAAAGTGGAAAGGTGTTTTCATATATGAAAACACCTTTTTTATTTATATTCAACACATAATATGTGTAGATTCATTACGATGTTCTTTTTTATATTTCTACCAATAATTTAACAGTTTCATATATAATTAAAGTTATTAAAGATTGAATTTTCTGTGTTTATTTTCGGGTATTAACTTAGTTTGAAAAGAGGAGAGAGATATGCAAGGAGAAATACCAACAGAGAAAAATTTAGGTTATGTCGGTAAATTGTTATTGCCAGTTAAAGTGTCACCGCACTTTAAGTTTTTATGGATTGGGCAATTACTTTCGACTTTAGGTAGTTCGATAACGATGGTTATTCTGCCAGTCGTTGTATATTCATTAACTGGTTCAACAGTTGTAATGGGAATGACTATGGCAATGTATATGCTTCCTAATATTCTTGCGTTACCGTTTGCTGGATTAGTCGTGGATCGAATTGACCGGGTGAAATTGATGTTATTTACGGATATAATCCGTTGCATATTAATGCTATTATTTGCAACGCTTATATTTATGGACGTTTTAACAATTCCACTTCTATATGTACTCGTGGCATTATATGGACTTATGGAAGGGATATTTCAGCCGGCGTATTCAGCTGTAAGAGCGAAAGTATTTGTACCGGAAATTCGAAATGCAGCTAATGCATTAACGCAAATGAGTAATCAAGGAATACGATTAATTGGCCCAGCACTTGGTGGGTTAATAGTATCAGTTACATCTGCAGGGATAGGCTTCGGACTAGATGCAGCAACGTATTTGTTATCATTTTTATGTTTATTATTTTTAAAAGAAATTAAGTTTAAAAAAGTAAAACCCATTGAAAAGAGTAAGATCGATTACAAACAAGAGTTTATGGAAGGTATTTTAGTTTTAAAAAGTCATCCGTGGTTGTGGATTACCATTCTAGTCTTTTCTTTCATTAATATTTGTTATGCAGGCGTTATCGTTGTATTAATTCCATGGTTGTTTAATGTTCATCATCATTTTGAAGCTTACGTGTATGGCTTAGGTATGGCTGCTTCTGGTGCTGGAGCTGTAATTGCAGCACTAATTTTTGGTGGGAGGCAGCGGTGGCATAAGAGAGGATTACTTGCGTATGGTGGTGTTTTAATTAGTGGAATGGCGTTATTAATTATGCCTTTCGTTTCTTGGGCACCCGCCTTAATTGGATTAATGGCAATTGAAGGATTCGGTATTATGATATTTGGGCTTATTTGGGAAACAAGTTTACAAGAGCTTGTACCAGAAGAAGCTTTTGGAAGAGTGGCAAGTCTTGATATGTTAGGCTCATTTGCTTTATTACCATTAGGGTATGTGGTGGTAGGCTGGTTAGCTACTGTAATAGGTGGAAAGATAACAATTATAATGCTAGCTATTTTAGTACTCATAACAATTGGAATGGCATTGTCTGTACCAAGTATTCGGCGGTTCGATTGATTATGTAGGCAAAAAGGGGGAATGGTATATGACTATAGAAAATCTACATGATTTAGTAGTACATGAGTTGGGATGTAAATACGTTTTGGGAGAAAAGGTATTTGAAGCAAGGAATTTCACGGTGTATATTGCTACTCCTATAGAAAATAAAATGACATATAATCGATTCATCTTAATTAAGCATTTGTCTAATGAAGAGCCTTCCGTACATGTTTGGGACAAAAAAATCTGTGTAGACGCTACAAAAATACATATTGCAAAAGAAGTGACAGAAGCAATTCAATCGGGTTTTGTAAATAAAGAGTAAGCCCTAATCAAATTAGGACTTACTCTTCATTAAACACAAATGTTTGCTTCATTTTTTTACTCTCATGTACTGGATGACCGTTGTAAGAGAAATTCTTTTCTTCCCAAGTAATGACAACTTTAAAATTATGGCTATTAAAGTCTAATGGGAATACCATGTAGTCAAAGCTTGTATGACTTTTTGAAACGTTGTTATTAGATGAAGTAGGATTAAAGGTAGCTTTAGATGTAGGTGTGTTATCAAGTATTTCCACCGATACATTTGCAACATCATTACCAATATTTTTTAAGAGTAAACTATACGTATCATATACACCTTGTTTTGGCTGCACGGCTTGCTTGTTTGAGTTATGAGATTTGTCAATTTCGATATACCACTGTTTAGACTTTGACGCAATTGGTAGTGATTGAAATGTGTATGCACTAGCTTGTATTGGTAGTGCTAAGCATATAAGCGTAAAGAGAGTTATTATTTTTCGTTTCATTTTAGAGAGCTCCCATTCTTTAATGGATTTATTTGTTATTATTTGGACTTTTTAAGATAATATACCGTATATTTTAATGATTGGAGTCATGTATATCAGCTTAGGGATTGTACATGAAAAGTGGGGAATATGTATTTCGATTATTTTATAATTAGGTGCTATTGAATTATGAAGTGTATGTGCTATTTTGTTGCAACACTATATATTTTTATTTTGCATTCAACAGAGGAAGGGGAAAAAATATTAGAAACGTTTCAACTCAACAACAGAATGTTAAAAAGTAAAGAGGATGTGTCAATGGATAAATACTATTAAAGTGATGATAAATAGTATTTATAAAGGGGAATTAGAGAAAGAAGCTGTGTAGAGATTTTTCTGCACAGCTTGTTTGCATACCCAACTAAGCTGGGAACGGCCAATTAGACATGTTTAGTTGTTACGTATACGTTGTTCTGTATCAATATCAAAAAAATGTGCTTTTGTTAGACTAAATGCTACTGAAAGCTTATCGCCAGCTTTCGGTTCTGATCGAGCGTTGATTCGTGCAACAAAACTTTGATTTACAAGTTTTCCATGTAGCATAGTCTCAGCACCTAATAACTCAGCTACTTCAACTGTAATTTCGACAGTCGAGTCAGGAGAAGATTGAAGGACAATTGGTTCATCGTGAATGTCTTCTGGGCGAATACCAAGTATAAGTGTTTTCTCGCTATACCCTTTTTTCTGTAATTTTTTCAATTGTCCTTCAGGTACCTTGAAACGAATGTTTTCTATATAAAAATAGTTATCTTTCAATGTTCCGATAAAAAAATTCATGGCCGGAGAACCAATGAATCCGCCAACAAAAACATTTTCAGGAGTATCATATACTTCTTTAGGTGTACCAACTTGTTGAATGATACCATCTTTCATAACAACAAGGCGTGATGCCATTGTCATTGCTTCTGTTTGGTCATGTGTTACATATATAGTAGTTGTGTTTAAACGGCGGTGAAGTTTAGAAATTTCTGAACGCATACTTACACGTAATTTAGCATCTAAATTGGATAGAGGCTCGTCCATTAAAAACACTTTTGCGTCACGAACGATAGCTCTTCCTAATGCAACACGCTGCCGCTGCCCGCCTGACAATGCTTTTGGTTTTCGTTTTAAATAATCTTCAAGTCCTAATATCTTTGCTGCCTCTGTTACACGACGATTGATTTCATCTTTTGGTAGTTTTCGCAGTTTTAAACCAAACGCCATATTATCATAAACAGACATATGTGGATATAGTGCGTAATTTTGAAATACCATAGCAATGTCACGATCTTTTGGAGCGATATCATTCATAAGTTTTCCATCAATATAAAATGAGCCATCAGAAATGTCTTCTAAACCTGCAATCATACGCAAAGTAGTTGATTTTCCACAACCAGAAGGACCAACAAATACAATAAACTCTTTATCTTGGATATGTAAATTGAAATCAGAAACAGCAGTTGTTTTATTGTCATACAATTTGAAAATGTGATCTAATACGAGTTCTGCCATTATGAATCACCTCTATTTCTATAATTAATTGAATTATAAGTCTTTTTAGTCGCAAGATGAATCGGCAAGTTGCACAAAAAATGTTACTTTTTTTATGCAAAATTACGAGATGTTCAAAGAAAGAAAGGCCATATAAACAGCCACAGCACCTTCAAATGTTTTTATATTCAAACCTGTTTTTTCAATAAATTTATCAATTCGATACTGTAAGGTATTTCGATGCAAATATAATTGCTTGGCAGCAAGTGATACATTTAAATTACATTGGAAGAATACTTTAACACTCTCTATTAGTTCTTTATCACTGGAAACCTGCGCTAATAAATGATGTGTATATTTTTCCCTCTTTTCTTTTGGTAATGAGATCATTAATTGGTAAGGAAGGAGTTGTTCAATATATGTAATTTTCTTTGATAAATAGGGAGAAAGAAAAGAAAATAAATTTCGCTCCCATTGATACAGGTGAGAAATTTGATTTGTTTGGGTGTAGTGTCTGCCGACAAAAAAGGATAAGGATATAAAAAAATCTGTTTCTAGCGTATCAAGGGCTGTTTGCAATCTATATTCAGATATATTCTCTGCTAAGATGAGAACTCCAGTTTGTGAAGTTTCCCATATTGTAGGGGTATCAAAATCAAGTATCGACTGTAAAGCATTATGAAATTCATCACGTTCCACTATAGGATGCGTTGTGAAGAAGTGTAAAAAGCGCACAGATGTTATTTGAATATCTTTACTTTGATATAACGCTTCGTGCCAATACTTTTCTTTTTCTGTTTCAAAACATGTTTCAGTATAGAGGGGAGTTAAGAGAGAGGAAAGTAGTTGACACTCCCTTTGGTGTAAGCGAGATTTACGAATTCCTACTCTATTCCCGTCAATTAAAAACCAACTAAAATCTTCAGAAAGTATTGCTTCATTAATTTTTATATCTTTATCGTAATATCTTTTTAATTGTTGAATCATATAAACACTCCTTATTTTTATATTATTTATTAATAACAAATTTTATAGGGGTAATGGATTAGAAAAATATTTCTACTTATGTTAGCGGCATATAAAATTAAATAGAATATAATCAATAAAAAAATCAAAAGATTCAGAAAATATATTGCGAAGGAAAAAGTGATAGTGTTATACTTCATAACAACTGGTAATGACAACATCATGTCGTTATCGAATTGGTATATGTATAAATAATATATCAATGATAGTTTATTCCTTCAACTGATAATGACATAAGTCTACTTAAATTGATAGAGAAGGGAGAGAAGAGCATTGTCTTTATAGATTAATAAAATTAAGTTTATAAACGCTTTATTAACAAGGCGTTTCAGACCTTTTGTAAAGTTGCTTTTATTAGTTTAATTTATCATCAGTGAGTTACAAGAAACGTAAGTAAAGATTTTGTTATATAGATGATTGTTTATAGAGGAGGGAATGAGATGAAAAAGTGGTTTATTTTCTTTTTGTCAGTATTGCTATTGGCGGTAGTGGGATGTTCTAATAGTGGCGAAAAGGTTAACACGTCATCTAAAGATGAAAAAGTAGAATTACGGTATGCACTTTGGGATAAGAAACAACTACCAGCAGTGGAGAAAGTGGTTCAACAGTTTAATGAAAAACATCCGAATATTAAAGTGAAAATAGAATTAACAGCGTATGGGCAGTATTTTCAGAAGCTTGAAACAGCAGCAACAGGAAATGCATTGCCAGATGTATTTTGGATGAATGGACCAAATGTCGTGAAATACGCTTCGGGAAAAGTATTGATGCCTTTGGATGATAAAGCGAAAAAGGATAAGTATAAACTAGAAAATTATCCGAAATCTTTAGTTGATTTATATACAGTGGATAATAAAACATATGGTATTCCAAAAGATTTTGATACAACGGCACTTTGGTACAATAAAAAATTATTTGATGAAGCTGGAGTAGCTTATCCAGATGATTCATGGGACTGGGAGAAAATGAAAGAAACAGCAAAGAAATTGACAAAAAAGGAAAAAAATGTATGGGGATTTGCAGCAGCGATGGGTAATCAAGGTGGCTATTATGATCTTATTTACCAAAACAAAGGATATGTTCTTGCTAAAGATAAAAAAACAGTTGGATTTAATAAACCAGAAGCAATTGACGCACTTAATTATAACATTAGTTTTATTAAAGAAGGATTATCACCAACATTTGCTCAAATGACAGAGACAACAGCATCTGATTTGTTTTTATCAGGTAAAGTAGCGATGATTTTTGATGGGCCATGGATGGTACCAGAATATAAGAAAAATCCTGATTTAAATATTGCTGTTATGCCAAAAGGGAAAGAAAGAGCTGTTATGATTCATGGTCTAGCAAATGTTATCTCAGCGAAAACAAAATATCCAGATGCAGCTTGGGAATTTATAAAATATTTAGGTTCTAAAGAGGCCGCAGATGTATTTGCAGAAACTGGAACAGTCATTCCTGCTTTTAATGGAACACAAGAAGCATGGGTTAAATCCGTTCCAAACTTGAATTTACAAGCGTATATCACTGGAGTCGACTATTCTTACCCATTACCAAGTGTGAAAAATACAGGGGCTTTATGGGAGCAGGAAACAAAAACATTAAAAAGAGTATGGGGAGGAGAGGTGAATGTTGAAGAAGCAACAAAAGAATTAACAGAGAAAGCAAATGAAATTCTTTCTAAAAAATAAGGAGAGGGATCCTCTCCTTGCTTTAAATCAAAAATTATGGGAGGAGTGAAGAGATGGAGAATCTATCAATAAAGATAGTGGATCAAAAAAACACACAAATACAAAAAAAATATAAAAAGAAAAAGAAATTAGATTATATATGGGCATATATCATGATTGCCCCAACTATGTTAGGGTTATTCATTTTTTATATGTGGCCAATTTTGCAAAATATTTATTTTAGTTTTACAGCGTGGGATGCGTTTGGTAGCTATGAATGGATTGGATTAGAAAACTATAAAAAGATGTTTACTGATAAAGATTTAGGAAAGGCATTTCAAAATACATTTATTTATATCGTACTTACCGTTCCAATTGGTATATTTTTATCCATCATACTAGCAGTACTATTAAACCAAAACATTAAAGGGAAATCCCTTTATAGAACATTATATTTTTTACCTGTTATTACAATGCCGGCTGCAATCGCGATGGTATGGAAATGGATCTATAATTCTGACTATGGGCTACTCAATTACATATTATCATGGTTTGGAATTGATGGTCCTAATTGGCTTACCAATCCAAACATTGCATTATATTCAATTGTTATAGTTGCGATTTGGGGTGGGATAGGGTATAACATGGTTATTTTTCTATCAGGTCTCCAAAACATCCCTAAAACATACTATGAAGCAGCAATTATGGATGGAGCCCGGCCAATTACAATTTTTTTTAAGATTACATTGCCACTTTTATCACCAGTTATTTTCTTTGTAACGATTATGTCTTTAATTGGAGCATTTCAAGTATTCGATCTCATCTTTATGATGATTGGTAGAACAAGTAATGTAATTGAAAACACACAATCTATTGTTTATTTATTTTATCAAAATGCCTTTATTTTAAATGAAAAAGGATATTCGGCAGCCATAGCAGTTGTATTATTAATTATTATATTAGTCATTACAGCGATTCAAATGATATTACAGAAAAAGTGGGTGCATTATGATGAATAAAAGAGTAGGTGCAGTCAATAAAAATACGATTATGATTCATGCAATGCTCATCATAGGTGCTTTATTAACCATTGGTCCTTTTATTTGGATGATATTAACGTCTCTAAAGACATATGCAGAATCCGTTCAAGTTCCACCAGTTATTATCCCGTCTCAATTTATGTGGAGTAACTATACGGAAGTATTCAACTTATTACCATTTTTAAAATTTATGATGAACACTTTAATTGTTACAATAGCTAGAACGGTCGGTCAGTTATTTTTATGCTCATTAGCAGCGTATGCTTTTGCTAGAATACAATTTCCAGGTAGAAATATATTGTTTTTACTAACCCTCTCTGTCTTAATGGTTCCAGCTCAAGTATTTTTACTCCCGCAATATTTAATTATGGTAAAACTGGATTGGTTGAATACATTACAAGCAGTAATTGTGCCTGGGTTATTTAGTGCATTTGGTACCTTTTTATTACGTCAGTTTTTTATGGGTGTTCCAAAGGAACTAGAAGAAGCAGCAAGATTAGATGGTTGCAATCATTTCCAAATTTATTGGTATGTTATGCTGCCACTTGCAAAACCAGGTTTAATTGCGCTTGGTATATTTACAACACTTTGGTCTTGGAATGAATTGATGTGGCCGATGATTGTAAATAATTCACCAGATATGATGACATTGTCAGTTGGTTTATCTTCACTACAGGGACAATATGCAACAAACTATCCGGTGTTAATGGCAGGATCATTTTTAGCGATTTTACCAATGTTGTTATTATTTGTATTTTTGCAAAAACAATTTATTGAAGGAATTACAATTACAGGTGGAAAATAAGAATAATAGAATAGGAGAGGATACTTATGATTACAGCAGCCTTAATTGGGGCAGGAAGTCGTGGAATGTACGCTTATGCTTCTTACGCGTTAGAACATCCAACAGAGATAACCTTTGTTGCAGTTGCAGAATTGGATAATGTAAAAAGACGGAAATTCTCTGAAATGCATAGCGTTTCGGAAAATATGCAATTTGAAACATGGGAAGAGTTATTAGCGAAAGAAAAGTTTTGTGATGTATTGCTTATTTGTTCGCCAGATCGGTTTCATTATAAACCTGTTATGCAAGCAATTGAGAAGGGATACAAAATTTTATTAGAAAAGCCAATGTCACCAAGCCCTATAGAGGCATTGGAAATTGCAGAGGCTGCAACGAAATATAACGTGTTATTAACCGTATGTCACGTATTAAGGTATGCACCATTTTATCGGTCTTTAAAAGAAATTGTTGATCAAAAGAAGATAGGGGATATCGTTTCGATTCAATGGAATGAAAATGTAGGTCATTGGCATCAAGCACATAGCTTTGTAAGAGGAAATTGGCGTAATAAGTCTGAATCAAGTTCAATGATTTTGCAAAAATGTTGTCATGATATGGATGTGCTACAATGGCTTGTTGGTGCAGAATGTGAAAAGATTTCATCTTTTGGAAGTTTGACTCATTTTAAATCTGAACATGCACCTAAGGGTTCGACGCTACGATGTACAGATGGTTGTGAAGTTGAGGAAAGTTGCCAATATTCTGCTTTAAAGTGGTATTTACATGAGAGAGATGAATGGCCGGCGAATGTAGTTTCTATTGATACAAGTATTGAAAATAGACTGGAGGCACTAAAAAAAGGACCTTATGGGCGTTGTGTGTACCATTGTGACAATGATGTTGTGGATCATCAAGTTGTAAATTTGCTGTTTGATAATGATGTAACAGTTGCTTTTACAATGTCTGCATTTACGAAAGAGTGTTGCCGTACGTTTAAAATTATGGGCACACATGGTGAAATTCATGGTCATGATGTACTAAATGAATTGAAGGTCAAATATTTTTCTGGTGAGGTTGAAACTGTTTACCCAGAAACAATAGAAGGTGGACATATGGGAGCAGATAATGCAATTATGACTGATTTCATCGAAAAAGTAAAAAGCAATAAAACAGAAAGTTTAACGTCTGCAATGACTTCGGCAAATAGTCATTTGATTGCTTTTGCAGCTGAAAGATCAAGAATAACGGGTGAAACGGTATCTCTTAAGCAATATGTGACAGGGTTAAAAGAAGCGATGAATCCAGCGAAGTGAGAAGAGTGCATATAAAGGGACAAACTAAACGTACAGTTGAAATGAGTTTTTACCGATGGAATAAGCTTATCTTCGTATGTGAGAAAGTGATGGTAATTCCTATTTTCATTCGATATAATAGCCATAAACTGGTTATAACAACTTTATAGATGAGGGAGTAAAACATGATTGTAAAAGATAATCGAACACCATTATATTATCAATTAATGGATATTATTGTAGGACAAATTGAAACTGGGAATTTACAAGAACATGATAAGCTTCCATCCGAACGGGAGTTATGTGAGATTCATGATGTAAGTAGAACAACAGTGAGACAGACGATGCAGGAATTAGAAAAAGAAGGATATATTTATAAAAAACATGGTAAAGGTAGTTTTGTCTCACCTCGTGTATTTAATCAAAGTCTTGTTCGCTTTTATAGTTTCACAGAAGAAATGAAAAAGTTTGGAAAAGTTCCGTCATCAACCGTCGTATCATTTTCCATTATTCATTGCGATAAGAAAATAGCGAAAATTATGAATCTTGATTTTGAAGAAGAGGTTTATCAAATCACTAGACTAAGGTTAGCTGATAAAGAACCAATGCTATTTGAAACATCTTATATTCCTGTAAAGTTCTTTCCATATTTAACGAAGAAAGAGTTAGAAGAAACACCAATGTATGAGATTTTCCGTACAAAATATCAAGTCCATATCACGCGCGCAGCGGAAAGCTTCAAAGCGATTGCAGCAGAAAAAGAGCATGCAATATGGCTACAAATTGAAGAGAATGAACCATCTTTATCACTAGAACGGATTGCATATGCGAAAGAAAATATAATCGAATACACACAGACAATTGCAAGAGGAGATAAATTTACTTACACAGTTGAATTACAATAAGTATAATTATACTTATTGTAATTCAACTGGTAATGATGACGTGATAAGATGTGAACTAATAATAAGGGGGGTCTCAAATGTTATTACATGCAAATGATGAAGTAAGAGAAACATATGGAGCATGTTTTACAGCGAAAGAGATTGCACAACAGCCAGATCTTTGGGAGCAAGTATATTCGAATTTTCAAAGTAATCATTATGAAATTATAGATTTCTTTTCACGTATTTCAAGAAAGCATGAACAAGTGCGAGTTATTTTCACTGGTGCAGGGACATCCGCTTTTGTTGGAGACACAATTGTTCCGTATATCAAAAGAATAACAAATTTAAAGAAAATGCACATTGAAAGTATTCCAACAACAAATATAGTCTCAAGTCCTTATTACTATCTTCAGCCGGACATCCCAACAGTTTTAGTATCTTTTGCCCGCTCTGGTAATAGTCCAGAAAGTGTAGCGGCAGTTGAGTTAGGAGAACAAATTATTCATTCAGTTTATCATATTATTTTAACATGTAATGAAGAAGGAAATTTAGCGAAGCAATTTCAACATAAAGAGAACTCTTTTGTTATGTATATGCCGAAGGGGGCAAATGATCAAGGGTTCGCGATGACAGGAAGTTTTACCTCTATGATGTTAAGTGCGCTTATGTTATGTAACTATAATCATATCCACCTTTTAGAATCTAGCATTATGGATATTGTAAGTTTAGGAAAAGATGTTATCGAAAAACAAGAACGAGAAATTCAAAGAATTGCAGAAAAAGAATTTCATAAAATTGTATTTTTAGGATCAGGTGTATTTGAAGGACTTTCTCGAGAGGCTGCTTTAAAATTTTTAGAGTTAACTGCTGGGCGTATCCCAGTTATGTTTGACACACCGCTTGGGTTTAGACATGGACCGAAATCAATTTTAGATAAGGATACAGTTGTTGTATTATTTTTATCTAATGATGAACATACGAAAAAATATGATCTTGATTTATTAAAAGAGATTTTTCAAGAGAAAGAAAGAAGCGAGATTATTGTTATAGCACATCAAGATAATCAGGAAGCAAGGCAGCATTGTAATACGTTTTTATGTAATGATGGGCGAGACATGAAAGATGACATATATATCACGTTCATTTATGTATTATATGGTCAAATTTTAGCGCTATATAAATCTATTGCGTTAGGGATTACTCCAGATAATCCTTGTCCGAGTGGAAGTGTAAATCGTATCGTTCAAGGGGTAACAGTACATCCTTATAAAGGAAAGGAATAGCAATTTATGAATTATTACGTCAAAGCATCTATGTATCTACTAGAAGATGGTGTTTGTGAAAGTGGATATTTACATATTGTAAATGGCTACTTTCTAAAACATGTTGAAGAAACAGTAGACGGAGCGCTGGTAATGGATTTTGAAGGAAGTATTATTTCTCCAGGATTTGTTGATACGCATATTCACGGTGTAGCGGGACATGATGTAATGGATAGCACATATGAATCGTTAAATAATATTTCTATTATGTTATTGGAAAATGGTGTTACGAGCTTTTTGTCAACTATATTAACTGATTCTTTAGAAAATACAGTAAGATCCTTAAGGAATATAGCTCATGCAAAAAAGAGGGGAGTGGCAGGGGCAAGTATTATTGGATCTTTTCTTGAGGGACCTTGTTTTACGGAAGTCTATAAAGGTGCACAAAACCCAAAGTATTTTATTGATCCAACTATTGAATTATTAGAGGAGTGGATTATTGCATCAGAAGGGACGGTTAAAAAAATTGCAATGGCACCAGAGAGAAAAGGTGCTATTACGTTTATACAGCAAGCTGTGAAAAAGAATATCCGTGTAGCAATTGGTCATACGAATGCAAACTATGAGGTATGTCAGAAAGCGATTCAGGCAGGAGCGACAATCTTTGTGCATACGTTTAATGGAATGAAGGGGTTACATCATCGTGAACCTGGCGTTGTTGGGGCAGTACTTTCTACTGAGGGTGTGTATGGTGAAATCATTCCAGATGGACATCATGTCCATCCGAGTGTAGTGAATATTTTATATAAATGTAAAGGATATGATAAAACTTGTTTAGTTAGTGACTGTATGCGAGCAGGCGTATTAGGGGATGGTGCATATAATTTAGGGGAATTTGTTGTCCATGTAAAAGAAGGAATTGCCCGAACAGAGGCGGGATCTTTAGCGGGAAGCACACTTCGATTTATTGATGGTGTGAAGAATATGGAGAAATGGACAAATGCATCGTTATGGGAAAGCGTCCATATGGGTTCGCTAATACCGGCTAAAAGTATTGGAGTTGACAATGAAATTGGAAGTATTGCACCAGGGAAAAGAGCTGATTTTCTTATATTAACAGAGGATTTAAACCTTATAGGGACATTTGTCGGGGGAGAAATGAAATATAAAAAGAAAAAAGAAAGGATTTGAGAATATGCTTGTTTCAACTCAATTTATACTGAGAAATGCACAAGAAAATGGCTATGCGGTTCCTGCTTTTAATATTCATAATTTAGAAACTTTAAAAGCGGTAATTGAAACCGCAGTAGAACTTAGGTCACCTGTTATTATTGCTGCTACACCAGGTACGATAAAATATATGGGAAAAGAATATCTTTTGTATATGATTGAAGCAGCAAGGAAGCGATATGATATACCAATCAGCCTACATTTGGATCATCATGAAGATATAAAAGATATTAAAAATTGTATCGATTTAGGAGTTCGTTCTATTATGATCGATGCATCAAATCATCTGTTTGAAAGGAATATTCAGATTGTTCAGGAAGTTGTGGCGTATGCAAAACAATATGGAGCAACAGTAGAAGCTGAGTTAGGGCAATTATTAGGAATAGAAGAAGATATAATAGTAGAAAACTCAATTTATACAGATCCTTATCAAGCTAAAGAATTTGTAGAACGTACCAACATTGATTCACTAGCAGTTGCAATTGGGACGGCTCACGGGCTATATAAAGGGGAACCAAAATTAGATTTACAAAGATTAACAAAAATTCGGAAGCAAGTTGATATTCCGCTTGTACTACATGGAGCATCTGGATTATCGGACAGTCTAGTCCAAGAAACAATTCGCTTAGGAATTTGTAAAGTGAATATCGCCACAGAATTAAAAATTGTATTTGTAACAGCATTACGCCATTATTTACATACTAATCCAGAAGAAAATGACCCGCGTAAATATTTTTCAGATGCAATTCTGGCCATGAAACAAGTTGTTGCGGATAAAATAAAGATGTGCAAAAGTTTGAATCGAGTGTAGGGAGATATTTTTATGATTGCGACAATTACATTGAATCCATCTGTTGATATGCGATATGAATTAGGAGAATTAAAACCACACAAAGTGCATCGCACGAAGGACTATGAAAAAACTGCGGGTGGAAAAGGAATTAATGTATCGAGAGTAATTCGGTTGCTAGGAGAAGCGGTAACAGGTATTGGTTTACTTGGTGGTAGAAATGGTGAGTTCATAAGAGGAGAATTGAAAGAACTATCAATTATAGATGAGTTTGTTTCCGTGAAAGAAGAAACTCGCAATTGTTTAGCGTTAGTAACAAAAAATTCTGCTTCGGCTACTGAAGTATTAGAAGTAGGTCCAGCTATTTCGGAGGATGAAATAGCTCTTTTTATAAAAAAATATGAAAGAATAGTAAAAGATTTTGAGTTTATTGTTGCATCGGGAAGTTTACCTAAGGGTATCCCAAACTCATTTTATAAACAGTTGGCACAAAAAGCTGCTGAAAATGGTAAGAAATTTATATTAGATACAAGTGGAGAGCCATTATTTCATGGCATACAAGGAAAGCCATTCTTAATTAAACCAAACAGGCAAGAAATTTGCCAGTTGCTTCAAAAGGAGCATGTATCACAGGAAGAAATGATTGCGGAAGCAACTAAAATATGCGAGGGAGGCGTGCAGTATGTTCTTCTGTCACTTGGAAGAGAAGGGGCGATACTTATCACGAAAGTTGAAAGCATTAGGGCAATTATTTCAGAAATAAACTCTATCAATGCTGTTGGCTCAGGAGATGCAATGGTAGCAGGAATAACGTTTGCACTCGCTGAGGTAAAGGATGCACTTCGATTAGCAGTGGCGTGTGGAATGGCGAATGCAGCTGAGCAAGCGACAGGTTATATACAGCTTAAAACTGTAGAGAAATTCTATAATGAAATTACAATTGTGTAAAAGTAGGGAGGGGAGAAATATGGTGAAGTGTATTGCTTGTTTTGATATTGGAGGAACTTTTATTAAATATGCAATGATTGATGAACAAGGAATAGTATATGAACAAGGAAAAATAAACACACCAGGACAAAATCAAAAAAAAGAAATTTTGCATCGCATTTGTGAAGTAATACATGAGTTTGAAAAGAGTTATACAATTCATTCTGTTGGTATATCATCATGTGGGATTATTGATAATATAAAAGGAGAAGTTATGTTTTCTGCTAATATTCCGGGATATAGTGGTACAAAAATAGCAGATTACATTTATAGTGAGACAGGGTACGTGGCAACTGTTGAAAATGATGTTCGTTCAGCTTGTCTCGGTGAAATGTGGAAAGGAGCGGGGAGAGGTAAAGAACATATTGTTTTAATAACACTTGGAACCGGGATTGGTAGTGGGATTATTACAAATGGCCAATTGCTTCAGGGAGCAAAAGGGCTAGCCGGAGAGCTTGGCCATATGATAATTCTTCATAATGGAGAAAAATGTAGTTGCGGTGGAGCAGGGTGTTACGAGAGGTATGCATCGACTTCGGCGCTGATTCGTCAATATAAAGAAGCATCTAAAATACAAGGAATAGAGATAGGTACAATTACAGGTGAAGAAATTATAGAACGTATATATATAGGAGAGCAGTTGGCGAAAAATGTATATGATCAGTTTTTGCAGTATGTTGTTACTGGTTTAGTGAATATTACCCATATGTTCAACCCCGAATTAATTATTATAGGGGGAGGTATTACAGAACAAGGTGAACCATTTTTGAGAGAAATTCAGGAAAGGTTCCACGACAAAGTAATGGACATTTATCAAAATAAGACGAACATCGCTTTAGCATCATTACATAATGATGCCGGTGTATATGGAGCATGTTATGTAGCATTGAGCCGATGTGAGGCAAAATCAATGAATATATAATTTAGAAGGTAATTATCGAAAAGAGTTAATAGGAATATACGTTCTTTGATGATGTTGCTATAAAGTATTTGCAGATGTGATTTATCATTTCTGTTCTTCATTGAAAACGTGAATCAAGAGGTGTACTAATATGAAAAAATTCCCAATAATATGTTAAAATAACATTGTCATACAACAAGGGGGATTTGTTTTATGGAAAATGGACATCTTGCTAAAGTAGATGTAACGAAAAGAATTGAATCAAAATCTAAGTACAATAAAAAACTCGAAAAATATCAAATGCGCTTATTAGCATTGCAGCAAATTTTAAAAGAAGAAAAAATCGCTGTTATGCTCGTTATGGAAGGTTGGGATGCAGCAGGTAAAGGCGGAGCAATTAAGCGAGTGACTGAACATCTTGATCCGCGTGGATTCCAAGTAAATCCAATTGGCGCGCCTGCTCCTCATGAAAAACGGTATCATTATTTGCAACGTTTTTGGCGGAAACTTCCTCAATATGGGCAAATTACTATATTCGACCGTTCTTGGTATGGGCGTGTATTAGTTGAACGTGTTGAAGGTTTTGCTACAAAAGAAGAGTGGACGAGAGCGTATGGTGAAATTAATGATTTCGAAAAACTATTAACTGATGATCATTACATAATCGGAAAGTTTTTCTATCATATTAGTAAAGACGAACAATTAAAAAGATTTACAGAAAGAGAGAACAACCCTCTTAAAAGATGGAAAATTACAGACGAAGACTGGCGTAATCGTGAAAAATGGGATGAGTATGTCGAAGCAATGGAAGATATGTTTGAAGAAACAAATAAGCCGAATGCTAAATGGAATATTATTGCGAGTAATGATAAATTATACGCTCGTTTGAAAACATTGAAAGTGATTACTACATTAATTGAGGACTATTTCTTAGAGCATAATATAGAATTACCTTCTTATTACTATGAAATAAAAGAAGGTAAGAAAAAGGAAACTGAATCTATGCAAGATGTAGGAGTTAAATAGTAAAAAGTTTTGTGTAGGAAATATGAAGAGAGGCTGTCCTGTAATTTGGAAAAACCAAATTACAGGGCAGCTTTTTTAGTTAGAAACATTTTACAATTTACAGAATAAGGTATATAATCAATAATCATATTAACATTGTTAATATGATTATTGATTATATGCTATGTGGGGGTCTTATTTTGAAGGGAAGAGATGTTGTTTTAGGTTTATTAATGGAAAAAGAATTGTCTGGTTATGATATTAAAATTTTGTTTGAAGATGTATTTACTCATTTTTTTGATGGAAGCTTTGGAATGATTTACCCAACTTTAAGACAATTAGAAAAAGAGGGGAAAATAAAAAAAGAGGTTGTTATGCAAGAAGGGAAACCGAATAAGAAAATGTACTTTATTACAGATGAAGGGCGTGAAGAGTTTTATCAATACATGCAAACGGATGTAGAGAAAGACGTTTTACGTTCAGATTTTTTAATGAGGATGTATTTTGGTAATTATAGTGATCATAAGGCGATAAAAAAATGGATTGAAGACGAAATTGAAAGGAAAGAAGCGTACATTGCAGATCTTCGTTTGAAATATGAACAATGGAGAGAAGGTATTACTTTCGTTGAAGAAATTTCGCTCGATGTAGGTATTGCATCATATAGTGCACAAGTAGAGACGTTGAAGAGGAAGTTACAGCAATTAGAAGTGAAAGAAAGCAATAAAACAAAAGAATAGAAACTGTGTTCGCAATAAATAAAGGGGTAGATTAACATGGAGCAGTCAAAGGGTATTAAGATTGTCTTTTTAATGTGCTTAGGTATTTTTCTTTGTATGATTGATACAACGATTATGAATATAGCTTTACCAGCAATACAATCGAGTGTAAATACTTCATTAGAGAAGATGTCTTGGGTATTAAATGTTTATACAATGACGATTGCAGTACTCGCAATCCCGCTAGGACGGATAGCTGATATTTTTGGGAAAGCAAAGGTGTATATTCTCGGTTTAATTATTTTTGGTGGTGGATCAGTGCTTTGTGCTTTTGCTAATACAGGCGATTTTCTTATTTTTTCTCGTTTTATACAAAGTATTGGTGCTGCAATTTTATTTCCAACGAGTATGGTAATAGGTGTATCGGCTATGCCATTAGCAAAGAGACATGTTGCACTTGGCATTTTAGGAGTAACACAGGGGTTGTCAGCTGCAATTGGTCCAGTAATAGGCGGGATTATTACGCAAAATTTAGGATGGAGATGGGTGTTCTTCGTCAATGTTCCAATTTGTATTATTGGGATCATTTTATGCTGTATTATGCTACAAATAAAAGATGAAGAACGTATTATCTCAAAAATAGATTGGATTGGGCTCATATTAAGTAGTTCAGCGATTTTCTCTTTTACTCTCATACTAGTAAAAGGTAATACATGGGGATGGCAAAGTAATATTGCTTTGTCTTGTTATGTAATTAGCACTATTTCTCTTATTCTATTTGTTTTAGTGGAACGAAAGATTCATAATCCAATGGTGAATTTAAATTTATTTAAAGATCGAATGTTTGTCGGAGCGTCTATCGTTGTTATATTAAGTAATTTATTCTTAATTGGCGTTACTGTATTGCTTCCAACTTTTTTGACAAAAATACAGCACCGAACGGAAATTGAAGCTGCTTTTCTAGTGACACCTATTTCAGCAATGATATTTTTTATCTCACCTGTTGCAGCAACTTTAATTAAAAAGCTTGGAAAAGTAACTATTATTTTGTCAGGGTTTCTTGTTATGGGCCTATCCTACTATTGGTTGCAAATGATTGACGTTAATTCAACAAATATAGAAATTATTATTCCATGTATGATATTAGGTGTTGGATATGGTTTAGTAGTGGGGCCAATTACAGTTTTAAGTGCATCTTCGTTTGAAGGGGAATTATTAACTGCTTCTCAAACTGTCGTATCGATGTTACGTCAAGTAGGTATTGTATTAGCAGTAGCGATATTTGTATCTAACTTAACACACAACTTATCTGTAAATAAAGAGAATGTATATCGTTATGCAGAAGAAAAAGTGCGTAATATTCATGTGGATAGTGCTCAGCAAACTGAAATATTACAAGTAACAAAAGAAAAGATAGAGAAACAAAGTATAGAAACAAATATAGAAAAGAAACAAAATGGAACATTTGTAGGGCTAAATAAAGAGAAAAAAGAAGAATTAATTCACCAAAAGGTGGATGAAGTATTAAGCGGAGTTCCAGTAGAATATAGAGATGTAAAAAGAGAAGAAGTTATGAGTCAAGTGACAAAAGAAGTTGAAAGACAAGAGGAAAGTATGAAGAAAGAGGTACTCGCATTTTTGAATGATGTGAATCATTATGCTAAGAATCAGATGGCTATGAGTTTTACAGATTTATATAAAGCGAGTGTGCCAATTATTTTAGTTTGTGCTTTAGTAAGTTTGTTATTTTGGGAAGGCAAGGCTTTGAGTAAAAAGAGAAGGGAAAGAGTGGTAGAGGAAGTGTAAAGAAAAACAGGCTGCTATTAGCCTGTTTTTCTTTATGCTAGTATGAAAAATCTGGGTTTAATTCGTTAAACTTATGACTGTAATGCCTCTTATTATTAAAGCCAACAAAATCAATTCCGATGCAAGGCTCTAAATTGCCGTCTACAATAGTAGAATCCACGAAGCTAAAATGCTTTAACCGTGGTAGCTCTTTAATGAATTGTAGATTTTGTATGTTACCACAACTTGATAGAATGAGTGTTTCTAACTCTGTTAAATAACGCAAATAGTCGTGATTTTTAATTTTACTGCAATGATCGAATTCGACGTATTTTAAAGTTGAAGCATTGTTTTCAATTTCATCAATATGTTCTAAATTTCTTACATAATTGATTTCTAAATGTTTTAATTTAGGAAATGCTCTACATCCTTTTAATGAGTTAATGTTCCCTTGTGTAATTCTTAGTTTTTCAAGGTTTTGTAAAGACATTAATTCTTCAAGGTTTTTTTGTTTCGGTTTGTATTTCCAAATGTATAGTTCTTTTAAGTTAGAACAAGATTCGAACCCTGTAATGTTTTTATTCCACTGTATGTAAAGTTCCTCTATATTTTTAAAGCTTTCTAGTGCTGTTAAGTTTAAAGGGACTTGTGGTTCTTCTAGTGATAAAGAGTTTAAGTTTTTTAATTTATATAAAGCTGAATAATCGGTAATATAGGTACTATTAATTTGTAGCGCTTCGATTTGCGGACAGCGTTCTAGAAAATCAAGATGCTCCATACTATACCTAAGGTCATTAATGTAAACTTGGGTATAGTTGTTTGTATTAATGAATTCTACGTATTCATCCAGTCTGTTTTCATGAATTTGTACTGTGCCATCCATAACTAAAAAGTCTTTTGGTTTCTTCTTGATAGATATTTGTAAAGGATTCGCATGTTGAAATATTACCGTTTTGTTTTCTAAAATAGTTTCAACACTTGTTTTAACATTAGAAACACTGTCTTTTTCTTTGTATGCTATTAAAATAGACTCTATTTCTGAAGGATCTGTTAATAAAATTTTGGGATTCATTTCATATATTATATCTTCATTTGAAGGTATGCAGTTAACCATTGCTTCCAGTGCTATTAAACTTAATGGTTGTCCTTTTGTTAGCCAAGATTTAATCCGCGTCCAAGTTAGTTGTGATACTGCAGCTAATCGTCCCCAATCGCTATGAAATGATACTGCATTTTCCTCTATCCAATCCAATATTGCTGAGGATTGAAAAGAATGTAAACAAATGAAGGAAGTGGTCGGAAGCTCACATTCTAATACTGATTTTAGCTTTTCTATTACTAAAGGGAATGCTTCTTCAAATGGTAAACAGTAAGCGGCAGCGTGTGAAAGAGGTGCAATTAAATCTTCATCAAATTCCTTCCACAGTTTTCTTATCCAATCAGAGGCATTTTCTCCTAATACACATATAACAATCTCGAGTAATCGAGTTTTAATTACACCATTTATCGTGTTAGAAAAGCGGTTCATAACAGCATCTAATATTTCGCTTTTATCGTACATATTAAGAGCTTCAATTTCTTCTTCTTGAAGAAACCATCGAGTCATTGTGTAATCAAGTAAGTTTTTAAAGTTTGAGCGAACTTCTTCTAAAGTAGGCGCGGGTGCAAGTTTATGCTCATCCATCTCTAATTCTGGTTGCGTCGCCTCACCATCTCCTTCATAAAAATCGTCGTGCAAATAATACTTATAAGGTGAATGAACGATTGCAAGATTGTACCATTCATTTGGATGTAAAGATAACGAGATAAGACGTTCATGACATTGGCTACATAATTTATAAGGTTGATTTGCTTCATCAGATTCTTCTATTTGCTGTACTGGATTATGTTTGCAAGCTTCGCATAATTCTAGTGTTTTTTTCATTGTTTTCTCCTTGTATATTGTGAATAGTAGTATTTTTAATATAGCATGAGATAAGTAAAGTATAGTTAGAGATTTTTTAATAATTAAAGCGACGGATGAAAAATGACATTGAATATGTAACGTTAAACATAGTACATTAACAAGAGGAATTAATTTCAAAAGGAGGGTGAGAAAATGCTAGGTAAGGCGGATGCTTCAATAAGTAACCATATGTATACAGAAGAAGAGCAGCAAAAATTATATAAACGAACGTTAATAATAGTAAGTATTTCACAAATGTTCGGCGGAGCAGGGGTAGCTGCTGGTATTACAGTAGGTGCACTACTTGCACAGCAAATGCTTGGGACAGATGCATATGCAGGATTACCGGCTGCTATGTTTACAATGGGATCTGCGGTAGCGGCTTTCTTTGTTGGGAAGTTATCGCAAAAATATGGTCGCCGAATAGGACTTGCAACAGGGTTTATAGTAGGGGGACTAGGGGCTATTGGAGTTGTATTGGCTGCGTTAACAAATAGTATTATTCTTTTACTAGTTTCTTTACTCATATACGGTGCAGGTACAGCGACGAATCTACAAGCTCGTTATGCTGGTACCGATTTAGCAGATAGGAAGCAGCGAGCAACTGCTATTAGTATTACGATGGTTATGACGACTTTTGGTGCGGTAGCTGGCCCGAATTTAGTAGGCGTAATGGGAGATTTTGCCGATTCAATTGGAATTCCTAACCTTGCTGGTCCGTTCATATTATCGGCAGTGGCATTTATACTTGCGGGTCTTGTCCTTTTCGTTATGCTTCGTCCAGACCCGTTAATTATTGCTAACATAATAGAAACATATAAACAAGAACATACATATAAAGGGCAACCAGTAACAGAAGAAATGATAGAAAATAAACGTGGTGTTACTGTTGGAGCAATCGTAATGATACTTACTCAAATAGTGATGGTTGCGATTATGACTATGACGCCAGTACATATGGGACACCATGGTCATGGACTAAGTGAAGTAGGGCTAGTCATTGGATTTCACGTAGGGGCAATGTACCTTCCATCGCTTGTTACAGGAATGTTAATTGATAAAATTGGCCGTACTACGATGAGTATAGCTGGTGGGATGATTTTACTTGCAGCGGGTGTCATAGCTGCGATAGCACCGAGTGATTCTTTACTATTATTAATTGTTGCTCTTTCTTTACTTGGATTAGGGTGGAACCTTGGATTGATTAGTGGTACAGCTCAAATCGTTGACTCCACAACTCCTTCTACACGTGCTAAAACACAAGGGAAAATAGATGTTTTTATTGCGTTAGCCGGAGCTTCAGGTGGAGCGATGTCAGGAATGGTAGTAGCTAATTCCAGTTATGCGGCATTATCATTAGCGGGAGGGGCTGTAGCCTTACTGCTTATTCCAGTTGTGATATGGTCTCGGACAGGTAAATAAAATTTAAATGAAAGAAGCGGCGTTCAAAGGGAGCTAATAAATCCTTGAATGCCGCTTTTTGTGATTAACTAATAGTTTAACTGGAATCGTTGATATAATTTCATTTACCGTAATGTTAGCTGTATAAAAAGTGTTAGTCTAAATCCCACTCCACAATAAGCCCTAAATGCGTAAGACCACCGCCAAAACCGTACAGTAAAAGTGTATCTCCGTTATTTAATTTCCCTTCTTTTCTAGCTAAATCTAAAGCGAGTGGAATGGAAGCTGAAGATGTATTCCCCATGTATTTTACACTGGTTAAAGTTTTTTGAATTGGAATTTCAGTTTTCTCGCAAATAGATTCAATCATCCGTAAGTTAACACTGTGTGGTACGAACCAGTCTATATCATCTATTTGCATATTTGTGGTATGTAATAGTTCTTTTATACCTGCTGGCACTGTGCGTGTTGCCCATTTATATACTTCTCTTCCGTTTTGAACGATTTTTTCATTTGTTTGCAGTGGTGTGTCATTCATAGTAGTAGATAAGTTTGTTCTGTATAGATGAATGCCACCAGCACCATTTGTTCCCATGTGAGCAGCGATAAAGCTTGGTTTATTTTCATCTCTTTCTAATAAAATAGCTCCAGCGCCATCACCGAACAAAATACAGGTCGTTCTATCGGTGTAATCAGTAACTTTAGATAATGTCTCTGTCGCTATGACGAGTACTTTTTCATGTGATCCAGAAGTGATTAAGCTATTACCGACATGCAGTCCGTATGTGAAACCAGCGCAAGTCGCATTTAAATCAAAAGCTAGTGTATGAGGTATGTTGAAGTATTGTTGTATTTGGCAAGCAATACTAGGGAAAACATAGTCAGCAGTAGTTGTAGCGACGATGATACAGTCAATATCTTCTAAGTTTTTCTTATATGTTGTACACAAATTTTCGATTGCTTTAATGGCTAAGTGTGAGGAGTATTCGTCTTCGTTAGCAATCCTTCTTTCCTTCATTCCTGTTCTTTGCACAATCCATTCATCATTCGTATCGATCATCTTTTCTAAATCGTTATTAGACAATACTTGATCTGGAACATAAGTACCAATTGCGGTAATACGAGATTTAGAATTCATAGGAACATCTCCTAACTTATTTTTATAACCTGATACTAATATCAGGTTATAAAAATGTCAATAAAGATTTTCTGTTTAATAAAATTAATATATTTTAATAAAAGGAAAGGGATTTGAGGAGTGATGTCCAAATAATATACGGAAAGCTTCTAAAATTGATAATGAAGGGTTTGAGATTCTTGAAAAGAATCGTATATGTATTGTCTCTTTTTGGAAAGGGACAAGTTCTTCGCAAGTTATTATATATACAAGTGTAAGTAGCTGTGCATTTCGTTTTGCAGAGGGAGGAGAGTACTTAGTCTTTTCTTCTTATAGAGGAGAGGAAAAGTTAGAGACATCTATCTGCAGTGGAACGAAGAGATTAGATGAGGCAGAGTTGGATAAAACAGCTTTAAGCCATATTGCAAAAGAGTCTATTCCTACGAAGAAAGTGGATTTAAAAGGTGATATGGTGAGCGGCTTAAGTTCGTGGCAAGTTGTGCTTATTGTTATAGGTGTATTATTCATTGTAGCTGTGGTTATTTTTATTGTGAAAAGAACTCGCAAAAAATGCCGATTAAAGTAAAAATATAAAGATTTTCTTTAGTGTGATATAGGTTGTTAAACCTTGTGAAAGCGAATTACTTATGCTACACTTTATGTAACTTAAAATGAACGGAGGGGCTTCCTTTGATCTTAATCAGATTACGTCTCAATACTTTGTGCCGATAATTGAATAGCGCTCAAAGGCTCTGTCTGTGTACAGAGTGAACGGGATTGGTCTGCCTATTTTAAAGGAACCCTTTTTATTAAGCTTATATGTGAAAAAGAGGGAGGGACGAATACGCCCTCTTTTTGTTTTGCCTTTATAAATAGAATGGGATAGTATAGGTGAACACTTGTTGGATACGTATACTATCTTGGGACTTTTTGACCATGTTATAGAATGAAAGCACTGCTTTCTTCTATTTCTTTGGTGAACCCTTATCCGTTTACGAAAACACAGGCAGTGACCTGTGTTTTTTATTTTGCGTAATCGAAATGGAGGAATAAATATATGGAAGAATTATTACAAAGAGCAATATTAGTTGGAGTAAATTTAGGTAATGAAGCTGATTTTGTATATTCGATGGAAGAGTTAGCCAATCTTACGGAAGCTTGTGATGTGGAAGTAATCGGTCAAGTGACGCAAAATTTACAACGAGTAAATCCGTCGCATTATATTGGAAAAGGGAAGATTGAAGAAGTAGCAGCGTATGTGAAAGAAGCCGATGCGAATATGGTTATCTTTAATGATGAATTGTCTCCTTCACAAATTCGAAATTTAGAAGAGGATTTAGATTGTAAAGTAATTGATCGTACCATTTTAATTTTGGATATTTTTGCGCAACGTGCGAAAACGAAAGAAGCGCAGTTGCAAGTAGAAGTGGCCCATCTTCAGTACATGATGCCTCGTTTAATCGGTCTTCGTGAATCGTTAGGAAGACAGAGCGGGGGAGTTGGCACGAAAAATAAAGGTGTCGGTGAGAAGAAGTTGGAATTAGACCGTCGTAAAATTGAAGAACAAATTGCAGCTCTAAATAAAGAATTAGAGGCACTTGTTGCACAGCGTCAAACGCAGCGTAAACAACGTAAGAAAAATGAAATGCCAGTTGTGTCATTAGTAGGATATACGAATGCAGGTAAATCAACAATAATGAATACAATGCTTGAAATTTTTAATGGTACTGTAGAAAAACAAGTATTTGAAAAAGATATGTTATTTGCGACATTAGAGACATCTGTACGAAATATTGATTTGCCGGATAATAAATCATTTTTATTAACGGATACTGTTGGATTTGTAAGTAAATTACCACATCATCTTGTGAAAGCATTCCGTTCAACGCTAGAGGAAGTGGCGGAAGCAGATTTACTCATTCACGTCGTAGATTACTCAAATCCTAATTATGAGCAATTAATTGATATTACAAATGAAACGTTGAAGAAAATTGGCGTGGAAAATATCCCGACGATTTATGCATACAACAAATCAGATATGGTAGATGTTGAAATTCCGAAAGTGCAAGAAGATCGCGTGTATCTATCTGCGAAGAAACATGTTGGAATTGAAGAGCTTATAGAATTAGTTCGCTCACACATTTATAAAGAGTATACGAAGTGTGAAATGTTAATTCCATATGATCAAGGACAGGTAGTTTCGTATTTCAACAATCATGCGCACGTTTTATCTACGAGTTATGAAAACGAAGGTACGAAAATTGCACTAGAATGTAAGACGAGTGATTATGAGAAGTATAAGCGTTTTGCTATTTAATAAAAAGGGCGATCCTAATATGTTTTAGGGTCGTCTTTTTCTTCATAATTGCAAGCCTTCCCGTCGTCCTAACTTAGCATGAAAAAAAGTACAGAGAGTTCATATAAATAAATCTGATAAAACAGATAGGGAAAATTTAATATTTATGAAGTGATATTTCTGGAAAAAGAAATGAAACCAGTATAGAATAGAAATGTTTCAAAACTCAGAATTTATTACACTTACTGTAATAAATATATATTTTGTACGGGAAGGAGAGATTCGTATATGCCGGCAGTTTCACAAAAAAGTGCAGTGGAAACACCAACGATATATCGAATATTATTTGCGATTAGTTTCGGACATTTTTTGAATGATTCGATGCAAGCAGTTGTACCGGCGTTGTTTCCTATTTTGGAAAAAACGATGAATTTATCCTACATGCAAGTAGGGTGGATAGCGTTCGCGTTAAATATGACGTCATCGATTATGCAACCGGTTTTTGGTATGTATTCAGATAAGAAGCCGTCACCATTTTTATTACCACTCGGTATGTTTTCGAGCATGCTTGGGATGATAGGGCTCGCGTTTGCCCCGAATTTTATTATTGTTATTATTTCTGTTTTATTTATTGGATTAGGTTCCGCAGTCTTTCATCCAGAAGGTGCCCGCGTTGCTTATATGGCGGCAGGTGCCAAACGTGGTTTAGCACAAGCGATTTATCAAGTGGGAGGAAACACAGGGAATTCTCTAGCACCTATTTTTACAGCATTAATTTTCGTTCCGCTCGGTCAAATTGGTTCTTTAGGTTTTACAGCCTTTGCAGCAGTAGGAATTGTATTACTAATTTTTGTATCAAATTGGTATAAAAATGAATTAGCCAATGGTGCTGTAAGAAGGAAAAAGAGGGCTGCACTTGAGGCGGAAAATGCAATTGTAAGTACACATATTAAATTTGTTATTATACTTCTTGTTTTTCTAACATTTGTACGTTCTTGGTACGGTGCTGGTATCGGGAATTTTTATCAATTTTACTTAATTGAGCATTACGGTTTATCTATAAAAAATGCCCAGTATTTCGTATTCGCATTTATGATTGCTGGTGTATTAGGTACTTTCTTTGGTGGTCCGTTAGCAGATAAATTCGGTAAGAAAAAGATAATTGTATTTTCAATGCTCGGTTCAGCGCCGCTTGCACTTTTACTACCTCACGTTTCGCTCGTGTGGGTTGTACCATTATTTTTATGTATTGGTTTTATTAGTTCTAGTAGTTTTAGTGTAATTGTTGTATATGCACAAGAGCTTGTTCCTGGAAAAGTAGGGATGGTATCAGGGTTAATTGTTGGCCTTGCGTTTGGTCTTGGAGCATTAGGTGCTGTAGTCCTTGGAAAATTAGCTGATATGTATAGCCTTCAATTTATTATGCTATTATGTAGTTGTTTACCATTAATTGGACTTACTTCATGGTTACTGCCGAATGATAAGAAAACGATAGAATAGGGGATGCGCTATGAAATTATGTGAAAACGTTACAGAATTAATAGGAGATACACCTGTCGTCCGATTATCTAAATTTATTCCAGAGGACGCAGCTGATGTGTATGTAAAACTGGAAATGTTTAATCCGTCACGCAGTGTGAAAGATCGTGCAGCCTATAATTTACTTCATGCCGCTGAGGAAAAGGGACTTATAAAACCTGGTGATACAATTATTGAACCGACAAGTGGGAATACAGGAATTGGCTTAGCGATGAATGCAGCTGCTAAAGGATATAAAGCGATTTTAATTATGCCAGATAATATGTCCAAAGAGCGTATTAATTTATTGAAAGCATACGGCGCAGAAGTAGTTTTAACACCAGCTGAACAAAGAATGCCAGGGGCAATTGCGAAGGCGGTAGTGTTACAAAAAGAAATTCCAAATAGTTTTATTCCGCAGCAATTTGAAAATCCAGCAAATCCGAATATACATCGTTATACGACTGCACTTGAAATTTATGAACAAATGGATGGAGAGCTTGATGCATTTGTAGCAACGGCGGGAACGGGTGGAACAATTACAGGGACCGGTGAAACATTAAAAGAGAAACTACCAAACTTATATATTGCAGTAGTAGAACCGAAAGGATCACCAGTGTTATCTGGCGGTGTTCCAGGCCCTCATAAACTAGTAGGAACAAGTCCTGGTTTTATTCCAAAAAACTTAAATACAGAAGTGTATAACGAAATTATTCAAATTGCGGATGAAGAAGCATTAACTACAATGAGAAATTTAGCAAGACAAGAAGGCTTATTAGTAGGGCCATCTTCAGGAGCTTCTGTTTACGCAGCAATTATGATAGCGAAACGATTAGGCGCTGGTAAAAAAGTTTTATGTATTGCACCTGATACAGGTGAGCGTTATTTGAGTATGGGATTATTTGAATGAAATTGATAGAAACACCTTAATAGCGAAATAGAGCTATTAAGGTGTTTGTTTTAGGTTATTAAGAGGGGAGAATGACAATGAAACTATTAAAACCAATACATGAATATAGTGGGGAAATTATGGCATATAGACATGCGTTTTTACAATCAGGAGAACAACCACACGGCAGCAGTTCTCTACAAAATTTTGATTCTCTCGATGAATGGTTTGCAAAAGTGAGTATACAAGAAGTAGGAGAAAACTTACCATCTAATCGAGTGCCGTCTAGTCAGTTTTTAAGTGTTGAAAAAGGAGAACTTATAGGTTTTGTGAATATTAGACATCGATTAAATCCAGAATTATTACTGGAAAGCGGTCATATCGGTTATAGTGTCCATCCGAATAAACGTCGCCAAGGTTACGCTACGAAGCAACTGCAACTTTCATTGGCTGAGGCGCAAAAATTAGGGTTGAAGAAAGTGTTAATAACTTGTGATAAAGAAAATATTGGTTCTGCTAAAACAATACAAAAGGTTGGCGGTGTGCTAGAAAATGAAGTAGTTTCTTCTAATTCTGGCGAAATTGTTCAGCGTTATTGGGTAGAAATATGATTTAGTAGGAATTTGAAAAGGTAATGTAATGTTTAATATCGAAATAGATAAATGAAAAGTAAGGGGAGTACTGCAGTTTTAGGGGGAAATGCAATGGGATTAAAAGAGAAAGCGGTAGAGATGTCGGAGATTTATAGGCAAAACAAGAAAGTCGAAGCTATTATTTTAGCAGGATCTGTAGCGAGAAAGTTAGAAGATGAACATTCAGATATTGAATTACATATTTTATGGTCAGAACCACCAGAGGATGAAGAGCGTCTAGGTCCAATTAATAATATTGGTGGAACGATTTTGTCATATCATCCTTACGAGGACGAAGAATGGTCGGAAACGTATTTGACGAAAGAAGGAATTAAACTAGAGATTAGTAACTTTTTAACATTAACAGTAGAAAAAATTATTTCAGAAGTTATAGAGCAGTATGATACAAATTATGAGAAACAATGTATTGTATCATCGGTTCATGATGGTGTAAGTTTGTATGGAGAAGTAAAAGTACATGCTCTAAAAGATAGGATTGAAGTATATCCAGAAGAATTGGCGAAAAGGATGATTTCAGAAAATCTTTGGTTAAGCAATCGTTGGCATAATCGAGAGGCTCTTTTAACACGAAAGGATTGGCTTATGCTTTACGATGTTATTTGTGAAGTACAAAGAGATTTATTCGGTGTTTTATTTGGTTTGAATAAACTGTATGTACATCATCCTGCATTTAAATGGATGGCTTATAATGTAGAGCGTATGAATATCAAACCTGAAAATCTATATGAGCGTATGGCGAATACGTTAATAGGGAAACCGGAGTATAGTGTACAGGAGTTAGAAGTGTTGATCGAAGAGGTATTACATTTAGTAGAACAATATGCTCCAGAATTAAATATTGCTGAACAACAAAAGCGCATTCAATATGCGAAGTAAAAAAACAAGAGATGTAACAACGCGTTACATCTCTTGTTTTTTTATTTTACTAACTTTCCTAATACAGGTAAACGTTGAATACGATCACCGAGAATATGCGAAGCAAGTCCACTCGTTAGTACGAATAAAAGATAAACAAGTCCTCCTGCTGAGGCGCATATAAACACAATAATCAATGATTCTATATAAGATTGGCCAGGAATAATCCAACTTATAAATGCTCTTAATGCGATTACAACAGCAGACATTGCCGCGGAATAAAGCGTAATAAGAAATACTGTTTTTGCTGTTTCGCCAATTTTAAATTTCGCAAACTTAACGATGCAGTACAACATAATAATATTTGAAACGAGATAGCCAAGAATTGTTCCAAGCACAGCACCATGTCCACCGAATAAATGTAAGAGCGGTGTGTTCACCACAATTTTAACGAGAATACCGACTGAGAATGCAATCATTGTTTTTCTTTGATAATCAATTCCTTGTAATATAGCAGCTGAAACTGTGAAAATCGCACTTAATACAGCAGAAGGTGCAAATGAAATTAAATATTGTGATCCACTAAGTGCAATTTCAGGATTTACATAAACCATGCGGAATGCATCGTAAGCGATACTAGCAAGACCGAATGCGGCTGGGATAGTGAAGAATAACAACACTTGAAATATCTTTGAAATTTGTCCTTGTAATTCATCTAGCTTCCCGCTTGTAAATGATTTCGTTATAGCCGGAATAATTGTTAATGAGAATCCAGTTGCAAGTGAAGCCGGAATCATAATTAACTTTTGGGCATAGTTCGTTATATAAGCGAAAACTGCATTCGCGGTTTCTAAAGGTTCTCCCATCGCTCTAAGGACATCAGCTACGGTATATTGATCTACTAACGTATAGAGCGGGATTGCAATGCCTACAAATACAATTGGAATTGCATAACGTAGTAACTCCATATAAATACTTCTTAACGGAATGTTTGATGATCTCGTTTTCAGCTCACCCTCAGGAGGTTTTAATCCATTATATTTTTTCCAGTACATCATTAAAATAGAGACGCTTGCAAGTGCCCCGATAACAGCACCAAATGTAGCAACTGCAACAGAAGAAGCTACTGAACCTCCTAATAGTTTTGAGACGATAAAACTACCAACTAAAATGAAAACGACACGTGCGATTTGTTCTACGACTTGAGAAACAGCACTTGGTTTCATATGTTGAAAACCTTGGAAATAACCACGTGTAACACTCATAGCTGGTACGATAATAAGCGCGAAGCTTAATGCTCGCATCGTAAGTGTTACGTCTGCGATAAATTGTGGATCTGGTGTTTTCGAGCGAATAATAAATTGTGATATGTACGGTGCTCCAATAAATAAAGTTAAAAATCCTAAAAAGCCCATAAACATCATTAATTTTACGCTCGAGTTATACAATTTTTTACTTGTACTATAATCACCAAGTGCATTATGTTTTGCAACAAATTTTGAGACGGCAATAGGAATACCAGCTGTTGAAAAGCTTAATAAAATACCGTACCAAGAGTATGCGTATCCATATAAAGCGACCCCTTGCGTTCCAACTAATAATTGAAAGGGGAAAAAGTATATAAAACCTAAAATTCGTGAAATCATTGTTGCACCACTTAATAAAGCGGTACCTTTTAAAACTTTTGAAGTAGACAAAATTCTTTCCTCCTACTCGTGCTGTCTTGCATTTATCCCGCTATTTGCGGGCAGTAAGACTCCCACCTCAAAATGCGACTGGAGCAAAGAAGTTAGGTGGGAGATCAACTGCCCGTAAACGCCCGATTGGTTCAACTAATAATCAGTGAGGGATGAACAAAACCCCCACTGATTAAAGTTTCACTTTATCGTATACTACTATAAACCTGCTAGAGAAGTTAATACAGTATAAACCATAAATGTTCTAATACTATTCATAAAAAAGTCATATTTTGAATTTTTAAATAGAATGTAATGCATAAAATTTCAAAATATAAGTTGACACTATTTTTAATGTATGATAAAAATGATAGTAATCAATTCGGAAAATAATATTTGGGCAATGAAAGGGTATAGTAGTGAAAATCTCCCTATTTCAGAGAGCTGATGGTTGGTGTGAATCAGTATATAGATTATTCATGAAGTTCGTCCTGGAGCATCTTTCATAAATCTCACATTATGAGGAAATGAAAGACGGTAGTTTATACCGTTATCAAATAAAGTGGTGAAGATTGTTTCACAACTAGGGTGGTACCGCGATATTTATCGTCCCTACGTATTTACGTAGGGACGTTTTTTATTTAGGTCTTAACTTTGTTGTGTCTTCATAACTAGGGTGGTACCGCGATATTTTATCGTCCCTACGTATTTGCGTAGGGACGTTTTTTATTTAGGTCCTAACTTTGTTGTATCTTCATAACTAGGGTGGTACCGCGATATTTTTGTCGTCCCTACGTATTTACGTAGGGGCGTTTTTTATTTGAGAGGAAGTGGTTGGATTAGAACGGGCTAGTAATAGAACAATATGAACATAGAGCGAATTATAATGAAAAGAAAAAGAAAAAGAAAAAGAAAAAGAAAAAGAAAAAGAAAAAGAAAAAGAAAAAGAAAAAGAAAAAGAGAGGAGATAAAAAGATGAATTCACAGCAATGGACATCGAAATTAGGTTTCGTATTAGCTGCAGCAGGTTCAGCAATTGGTCTTGGGGCGATTTGGAAATTCCCGTATATGGCCGGCATCGGAGGAGGCGGAGCATTCTTCCTTATTTTCATCGGTTTCACATTATTAATTGGTTTACCGCTATTATTAGCTGAATTCGTTATTGGAAGAAGTACACAAAAAGAGGCTGTTGATGCGTATAGAGAGATTGCTCCTAAAACGTTATGGCCGTGGTTAGGTAAATTAGGGATTGTAACATGTTTCATATTACTTTCTTTCTACAGTGTTGTAGGGGGTTGGATTTTATTATACTTATGGAATGCAATTACAGGTAGATTATGGGAAGGAAATGGAGCATACGAAGCTACGTTTGGTGAAATCATTTCCAATCCGTATTTAGCAGTTGGATCACAGCTATTATTCATCCTTATTACTATTTTTATCGTAAGTAAAGGTGTACAAAATGGTGTTGAAAAAGTAAATAAATATTTCATGCCAGCACTATTCGTTTTATTCTTTGTATTAATTGTTCGTGCACTTACGTTAGACGGTGCTGGAGAAGGAATTCGATTCTTCTTACAACCTGATTTCTCAAACGTAACATCAGAAATCATTTTATATGCAATGGGGCAATCGTTCTTCTCGCTATCCGTCGGTGTAGCCGTTATGGTAACGTATAGCTCATACTTACCGAAAGAAGAAAGTTTACCGCGTTCAGCATTTTCTATCGTAGCTTTAACGCTTGTTATTACATTACTTGCAGGGCTTGCAATTTTCCCAGTTGTGTTCGCATTTGGAATGGAACCATCTCAAGGACCAGGACTATTATTTATCGTATTGCCAGCTATTTTCAGTAAAATGGCGTTCGGAAAATTATTCTTCATCGTTTTCTTATTACTATTCTTCTTTGCTACTGTTACATCAGCAATTTCGATGTTAGAAATTAGCGTTGCGTCCTTAACAACAAAAGGTAAAAGCAAAGGGAAACGTGAAAAAATGGCTTTAATTGTTGGGTTGTTAATCTTTGTTGTTGGGGTTCCATCAGCATTATCATTCGGTTTGTTAAGCGATGTGAAGCCATTTGGAAAAACAATTTTTGATTTAGCAGACTATGCGGTTAGTAACATACTAATGCCGCTTGGTGTTTTATTAGTTTCCATCTTTGTTCCGTTGAAAATGAAGAAAGATGTATTAATGAAAGAGCTTGGTGTAAGTGAAAATAAAGGCTATAAACTATTCGTATTATGGTTATTCTTACTTCGCTATATTGCACCAATTGCGATTGTTATCGTATTCTTAAATGTACTTGGAATTATATAAAAAGAAAGGTAGCGTATCGTTCTATGATACGCTACCTTTTTATTTTGCTCTTTTTTGTAATTCGTTTACTGTTACGAACTGATAGCCCTTCTTAGATAAAGAGTCTAAAATACCTTCAATGGTCTGTAAATTTTCATTAGACTCATCATACATAGAGTGTAATAAAATGATAGAACCTGGTTTTACATTTTTACTAACATATTCAATTTTATCAGCTGTAGATTTATAAAAAGTATCAGGTTCAAGATCCCATGTGATTGTTTCGATATTATTTTTATTTAAATAGTATGGCAGTCCTATTAGTTTCTTACCGTTAGGTGGCCTAAAATCAATTTTATCTGTATATCCTGTTTGACGGATTATCGAGTTCGTTTTTTCTATTTCTTCTTTAATAAAAGAAGGAGTTTTGAAAACCATTCTATTATGAGAATATGTATGGTTTCCAAGTTGGTGCCCAGATTGAACAATCGCTTCACCTAATGGTAAATTGTTTTCTAATTCGTTTCCAATAACAAAGAAAGTAGCTTTAGCATTGTACTTATCTAGTAGTGGTAGTATTTGTTTTACATTGTTAGTAGGGCCATCATCAAAAGTTAAGGCAACTATCTTTTCATTTGTTTCAATGCGGTTTGTCAGTTCGCCGAATAATTGAAAACTTCTTGCATTCATTAATTTGTAAGTTCCGAATAATGCTATGGTAATAATAAATAGTGTAACTAGTGTAGTGATTATTTTTTTCTTCATAATACAACCTCATATTTATTTTTGATTCGATTAAAAAGTATTATATCAAACTAAGTAATTTTTTGCTTTGAAAAGGATGTGGATGCAAGGGGAAGGAATTTATCATATAATAAAATGCAAAAGGTATATTAGGAGGTGTTTATATGGCGATTATAATTCAATTGCCAGACACTGCAACGTCTCATGCAAAGCCAAGTATGGAAATGGCGATACTTTGCGTGAGGTAGACAAGTAATATACAATCGCCTAAATGAGCTCGTATCATTTTTTATATTTGGCTTTGCACCTTATTGAAATGAACCATAAAAAATAAGGGGCGAGCAGACATGAAATACGTAAAAGCTGCGACGGTTTTACCAGAAAGTTTAATTACCGAAATTCAAAAGTATATACAAGGTGAAACAATTTACATTCCAAAACAAGAAACGAAACATTATAAATGGGGTACACGATCTGGCGGAAGAAAACAACTGGATGAAAGAAATAAAGCAATTAAAGACGCTTTTAAAAGCGGAATTGCAATTCATCAATTAGCAGAAGAATATTTTCTTTCTGGAGAAACGATTAAAAAGATAGTGTATTCTAAATAAATTTTAAAAAAGAGTCTGATTCATATGTTATTTTGAATCAGACTCTTTTTTTATAGGTTCATTACAAAATTTGATTCGATATTTTTAGTATGAATGGGATGATAATAGCAAAAATGAATCGTAATTGTATAGTATGGAGGCGTGGATGGGAAATGAAAACGTTATATTTCATATGACAGAAAGGTGAACCTATATGAATCATCTTGGACAAATAACAATAGAATTGATTTTTGGTTTTTTTGTTCTATTGGTTGCTACAAAAATATTAGGGAAAACACAAATATCACAGCTAACGCCTTTTGATTTTATTTCTGCTATTGTTCTCGGAGAATTGGTCGGAAATACTATATATGACCCGGAAATAAAAGTATGGTCTATTTTATATGCAGTACTTGTATGGGTAGTGTTAATTTATATAATAGAAGTAATAACGCAAAAATTTAGAGGGACGAGAAGTTTTTTTGAAGGCTCTCCGTCAATCATTATCCGTAATGGATATATTGACCGGGAACAACTAAGTTCAAATCATTTGGACATAAACCAATTACAGCAAATGCTACGGCAGCAAAAAGATGTTTTTTCAATCCGGGAAGTTGAGTATATGATTTTGGAACCTAACGGAAACATAAGTGTTCTGAAAAAAAGTAAATATGAAACTCCCACTATAAATGATTTGAGTTTAAAACATAAGCCTGTATACTTACCCATTTCATTAATTAGTGATGGAAAAGTAGTGAAGGATAATTTAAGGGAAGCAGGTTTTGATGAGGGATGGCTTTATAAACAAATAGAGCAAAAAGGGATTACTAAATTTGAGGATGTACTATATGCGGAATGGAAAACAGATGATGGATTCTTTTGTCAGGAAATGAATCGGTAGAACATAATCGGAGTATGTAATGTTCATTTCTAAATTATCTTTTACATATCAAAAAACGTAATCATTGTATACAATAAAATTAGATCAACAATTTGTATGGAGTGATAAATATGGAAGCTTTTATTAGAAGTGATCAATATAATTTTATAAAGTCACAAGCTTATATTTTAGCAAATGGACATGCTACGGCAAATGATAGAGGAGTAATTCAAGCGTTAAAATCACTTGCAATTGAAAAGATAATACATGTATTTGAGAATTTAACGGATGAACAGAAAGAGTTAATTGATACGGTATTAACAGTTAAAAATAGAGAAGATGCAGAATCGTTTTTAATGAAAATAAATCCGTATGTAATTCCGTTTCAGGAAGTTACAGCACAAACGTTAAAAAAACTATTCCCTAAAGCAAAAAAATTAAAACTGCCTGATATGGAAGAACTGGATATGAAAGAATTATCTTATTTAAGCTGGATTGACAAAGGATCAAGCAGGAAATTTATTATAGCGAAAAATGATAAAAATAAGTTTGTTGGTCTGCAAGGAACATTTCAAAGTTTAAATAAAAAAAGCATTTGTTCATTATGTCATGGGCATGAAGAAGTAGGAATGTTTTTAGTTGAAATTAAAGGTGATGTACCAGGAACTTTCGTTAGAAAGGGAAACTATATTTGCAAAGATGGTGTAGCTTGTAATCATAATATGAAATCGCTTGATAAGTTACAGGATTTTATCGAGAGATTAAAGAAATAAAATGGAAGACCTCTAGTACTTAAACTGGAGGTTTTTATTTTTTGAAGAAGTAATAATAGGCTTCTTTTGTAGCTGTAGATTTATAAAAAAAGTCAGGTCATTTATAATGAAATTTGATAAAAACATCTATTTGGATACAGATACTTATATGCAAGGAGGTAAAACATGAATTACATTTCACCGAAAGAAGAGGTGTTAAAAGTGAAACGGTGGCCTAAAGATACGATAGTGGCGGGTCGTGGTCATACCGTTGCTCTTAAATCGGATGGCACGGTGGTAGCAGTGGGCCGAAATAAAGAAGGAGAATGCAATGTAAGCGGCTGGTGTGATATTGAAGCAGTCGCAGCGGGCAATGTTCATATGGCGACGAACACGGGTAATGCTCATACAATCGGTCTTAAATGTGACAGTACTGCGGTTGCAGTGGGTTGGAATAATCATGATCAATGTAATGTAAACGACTGGCATAATATTGTATCGGTTGCGGCGGGATGGCGTCGTACCATTGGCCTTAAACCGGATGGCACGGTAATAGCAGTGGGGCGAAATAAAGAAGGAGAATGCAATATAAGTAGCTGGCGTGATATTGTGGCGGTCGCGGTGGGTGACTGGCATACAGTCGGTCTTAAATTGGAAGGAACGGTGACGACTGTGGGTAATAATCGATATGGCCAATGTAATGTAAGTAGCTGGCGTGATATTGTGGTGATAGCGGCGGGATATCTTCATACAGTTGGTCTTAAATCAAACGGTATGGTGACAGCTGTGGGTAATAATAAACAGGGTCAATGTGATGTAAGCGATTGGCGTGATATTGTGGCGATAGCGGCAGGGAGTAGTCATACAATCGGTCTGAAATCGGATGGTACTGTAGTAGCAATGGGTTCAAATGAGTATGGTCAATGTAATGTAAGCGATTGGCGCGATATTGTAGCGATAGCGGCGGGGTGTGCACATACCGTCGGCCTTACATCTGACGGAACGGTGGTAGCAGTAGGTGATAACGAATATGGCCAATGCGATGTACACAGCTGGCACGGTATCCGACTGCCCAATCCAAATATTTTGCCAATCTAAATATTTGTTGATGGGGAATAAGAATGTTTAATTTCTAATAAATCGCTGGTAATATTATGTTATTTCAGGCGTAATTATGGAATAGGATATGTAGAAAATAATCAAACTTAAATCTGCTGAGTAAGAATCCCTATTCAAAAGGGGTTCTTATTCTTTTCCATAAAATGAGGGTCTAAATGGAATTTTTGAACAAACTTTATTGCAAAGCTACAGTAGAAGACATGGTTTACAAATAAAGCATAAGGAGAGGTGAAGAAATGTTTAAAAAGTTTTTGCTTTTTTTACCAGATTTTTCAATTGTATGTATCGTTCTCTACATAACATACACGACCTCTCTTAGTTTTGGACAGATGGTATTAGTTGGGATTACAATCGGCATAATTGGTACTCTTGTTATAAGAATATGTACGGATTTATTTACGTTCATCAAGTGGACAATTAAACAAAGGAAATCTTGAATATGTTTAAATAGCTATTAGGAGGAGATGAAATGACTAATAAAAAGAATAGAGTAAAAAACGCGATAGTACTTTGGACATTAACAGCGATTGTTCTCATAATTGTATGGTACTTTTTTCAAAGATAAAAATGCATCGTACTTAAAAAGCACGATGCATTTTTATTATTTTTTTTGCCAATTTTCTTTTATGAAGTCTTCACGGCCAGATTCTTTTTGCTCAGTAGCATATTTCTCTGGATTCTTTTTATAGAAATGTTGGTGGTACTCTTCTGCTTCATAAAAAGGTGCAGCAGGAAGAATTTCAGTCACAATAGGATCTTTAAACATACCGCTTTCTGCTAGCGTTTGCTTCAATTTTTCTGCAAGCTCTTTTTGTGTTTCATTATGATAAAAAATTGCTGTGCGGTAAGAGGGACCACGGTCAAAAAATTGTCCGCCATCATCAGTCGGATCGATTTGTGGCCAATATAAATCTAGTAATTTTTGATACGGGAAAATAGAAGGATCGAATGTAATTTGAACGACTTCTAAATGGCCAGATGTTCCAGCTTTTACTTGTTCATATGTTGGATTTTCTATATGACCACCTGCATAGCCAGAAAGTACTTTATGAATACCAGGAAGTTCATCAAATGGTTTTACCATGCACCAAAAGCAACCACCTGCGAAGGTTGCGAGTTCGTATGTTTTTTCGGACATTGCTGTAATCCTCCTAAATGTATATGTTTTATATAGTATTATATAAATTGTTTTATTGCGCAATAAAAAAGATTTGAAAATATATGTTTTTTATAAACAAGATCCTCCGCTAACATCAATTAATTGTCCAGTAACCCAGCGGCTGTCTGGAGAAGCAAGAAAAGCAGCAGTATCGGCAATATCTTCTACTTCACCTAAGCGATTGAAGGCGGAAATAGTAGTAGCGTACTGTTTCATCATTGGGTCGCTCAATAGTTCTGCATTCATATCTGTTTTAATAAAGCCTGGAAGTATAGCATTTACTGTTATTCCTCGTGCTCCGAGTTGTTTTGCAAGCGTGAAAGTCATCGTGTTAATTGCACCTTTCGTCATACTATATGCAACGAAATCAGGCAAAGAAATGCGGGTGGCAGCTGATGAAATATTAATAATTCTGCTATTATCACGTAAACGTGGTAGTGCTTGTTGAATGATAAAGAATGGTGCTTTTGCATTTACTGAAACCATTCTATCAAAAAATTGTTCAGTCGTTTCTTCAATAAAAGCACCAGGACCGATTCCAGCGTTGTTTATTAAAATATCAAATTGTGTTCCACCAGTTCTTTTTTGTAGTTCGTTATCTAGAGAAATATACAGGTTGTCTACACCGTGTAAAGATTCAAGATTTGCACCGATAGAAAAAGCTGATCCGCCATTTGATTGAATTTCATGAACAGTTTCTTCAGCATCTTCTTTTCGATTTCCATAATGAACAGCAACTAATGCACCGTCGTTTGCTAACCGTTTTGCGATAGCACGTCCAATTCCTCGGCTTGCTCCTGTAACTAATGCTATTTTACCTTTTAACATAAATTTCTCATCTCCTCATAAATTGTATATGTTTTTAAGTTGTTTTTCTTTATGTAGTAACGCGAACATACTTAAGTAATATATGAGTATGTGTAAGAAGTTCATTCCGATTTTGTTTTGAGAAAAAATAAATAGATTTCTAGTGAATAGAATGAATTTTAATTTTTTTCTAAAAACATGTTGACAATGAAAAGAGTCGCGTCCTATAATACGTGTAACAAATAAAAGTTAATTAAGAATTTTCTAACTTTATATGTTGTATATGCAAAGAAGAGGAAAGTAGATGATTATGGTCGTTTCAGAGAGCTACTCCTAGGCTGTGAGAGTAGTAGCAATCGAATCATTGAAGATCACCTCGGAGCATCGCTTGCGAAAGGGAAACTGAGTAGAGGGCGGCGGCATCGTCTCCGGTAAAAGGACGGAGGTCTGATTGGACCTATGAAGCTTATATTTCGTGAGAAGTATAAGGAAGCTGAGTGGTAACGCGAAACTCTCGCCTCAGCAATCAAAGCTACTAATTTGTAGTAGTTGATTGCTGAGGCGAGAGTTTTTATTTTAAAAAATAGAATAAAAGAATGCGAGGAAGAGGAGAGTAAATGATAAAGATTGTTTCAGAGAGCTGCCCAAAGGCTGTGAGGGTGGTAACAATTGAATCATTGAAAATCACCTCGGAGCACTGCTTTTGAAGTTAGTAAAAAGTAGCGGAGTTGTTTCCGATAGAAAAATAAAAGTCTAATTGGACTTGCAGAGCTTATATTTCGTGAGAAGTGTAAGGAAGCTGAGTGGTACCACGAGTCTCTCGTCTCAGCAATGGATTGCTACAAGTGTGTAAGTAATCGATTGTTGAGCCGAGTATATTTTTAAGGTTAGTATACTGAATATTCTGTTAAAATACTCATCTCAGCAATCGATATAGAAATAGGTTGCAAAAATAGAGAGAAAAAAGAGGAGCGATGTGAGATGGGAAACCAGTACATTTACATGAATGGGGAATTTGTAGAAAAAGAAAAGGCAGTTGTTTCAGTATATGATCACGGCTTTTTATACGGGGACGGTGTATTTGAAGGGATTCGTAGTTACGGAGGAAATGTATTTTGTTTAAAAGAACATGTGAAACGATTATATGAATCGGCGAAATCTATTTTACTTACAATTCCAATGACGGTTGACGAAATGGAAGAAGCAGTTTTACAAACATTGCAAAAAAATGAATACGCGGATGCCTACATTCGATTAATTGTTTCAAGAGGAAAAGGTGACTTAGGACTCGATCCGAGAAGTTGTGTGAAACCGAGCGTAATTATTATTGCAGAGCAATTAAAGTTATTCCCACAGGAATTTTATGATAATGGACTAAGCGTTGTATCTGTTGCATCAAGACGTAATACGCCAGACGCATTAGACCCACGCATTAAGTCAATGAACTATTTAAATAACGTGCTTGTAAAAATTGAAGCGGCACAAGCGGGAGTGCTAGAGGCTCTTATGTTAAATCAACAAGGATATGTTTGTGAAGGGTCTGGAGATAATGTTTTCATTGTGAAAGATGGAAAAGTGTTAACACCTCCTTCGTACTTAGGGGCTCTAGAAGGTATTACGAGAAATAGTGTGATTGAGTTATGTGAGCGTCTAAGTATTCGGTGTGAGGAAAGGCCATTTACTCGCCATGACGTATATGTAGCAGATGAAGTGTTTTTAACAGGAACTGCAGCGGAACTAATTCCTGTAGTGAAAGTAGATTCAAGAGAAATTGGAGATGGAAAACCAGGAGATGTAACAAAAAGATTAACCGAAGAATTTAAAAAATTAACGAGAGAAAGAGGAGTACGTGTTCCAGGATTGGTGGAAAGTTTAGCGTAAATAAGGAGAGGAGTTAATTAAAATGGAGGAACAGTATACAGCATGTGATGAACTGCAGAGTGAAGAAGCTACAGGTGCTGGACACGTTATTCAATGTTTGAAGAAATTAGGTGTAACGACCGTTTTCGGTTATCCAGGCGGAGCGATTTTACCAATATACGATGAGTTATACGAAAGTGGTTTAAAGCACGTGCTAACTCGTCATGAACAAGCTGCAATTCATGCAGCGGAAGGATATGCGAGAGCTTCTGGAAAGGTTGGGGTAGTCTTTGCTACCTCTGGCCCAGGGGCGACGAATTTAGTTACGGGTTTAGCAGATGCTTATATGGATTCGATTCCTTTAGTTGTCATTACAGGGCAAGTTGCAACGCCTTTAATTGGTAAAGACGGATTTCAAGAAGCGGATGTTGTCGGAATTACAGTACCTGTTACGAAGCATAATTACCAAGTTCGTGATGTAAATCATTTATCACGAACTGTGCAAGAAGCTTTTTACATCGCCGAAAGCGGGCGGCCGGGACCGGTATTAATCGATATTCCAAAAGATGTTCAAAATGCAAATGTAACAAGTTTCTTTAATGAAGAAGTGGAGATTCCAGGATATAAACCAGAACCTTTGCCAGACAGTTTGAAACTGAGAGAGGTAGCAAAATCAATTTCAAAAGCAAAACGCCCACTCCTTTATATTGGGGGAGGCGTCATTCATTCAGGCGGATCTGAAGAACTCATCAAGTTTGCGAGGGAGAATCGTATTCCAGTCGTTTCAACTTTAATGGGACTGGGTGCATATCCGCCGGGAGATCCGTTGTTTTTAGGAATGCTCGGTATGCATGGAACGTACGCTGCAAATATGGCAGTAACAGAATGTGACTTATTACTGGCGTTAGGTGTTCGTTTCGATGATCGTGTAACAGGAAAATTAGAACTTTTTTCTCCGCATTCGAAAAAAGTACATATGGATATTGATCCTTCTGAGTTCCATAAAAATGTAACTGTAGAGCATCCGATTATTGGTGATGTGAAAAAGGCGCTACATATGCTGTTACATATGTCTATTTATACACAAACGGATGAATGGCTTCAGAAAGTGAAGAAATGGCAAGAAGAATATCCACTTTCATATAAGCAAAAAGAATTTGAGTTAAAACCACAGCATGTTATCAACTTAGTAAGTGAATTAACGAATGGTGAAGCGATTGTCACGACAGAGGTAGGACAGCATCAAATGTGGGCTGCTCACTTTTATAAAGCGAGAAAACCACGGACTTTTCTAACATCAGGGGGATTAGGGACGATGGGATTTGGTTTTCCAGCAGCAATTGGTGCTCAGCTTGCAAAAGAAGAAGAACTTGTCATCTGTATTGCTGGTGATGCTTCTTTCCAAATGAACATTCAAGAGCTGCAAACAATTGCTGAAAATAATATTCCTGTCAAAGTATTCATCATAAACAACAAGTTTTTAGGAATGGTAAGGCAATGGCAAGAAATGTTTTATGAAAACCGTTTGTCGGAATCGAGAATTGGGTCACCAGATTTTGTGAAAGTAGCAGAAGCTTATGGTGTAAAAGGGCTAAGAGCAACAAATTCGTTTGAGGCGAAAAAGGTAATGTTAGAAGCATTTTCTCATGAAGGTCCTGTCGTAGTTGACTTTTGTGTAGAAGAAGGTGAGAACGTCTTTCCGATGGTTCCGCCAAACAAAGGGAATAACGAAATGATTATGAAGAGGTGGGAAGAATGAGTCATACTTTTTCATTAGTTATTCATAACGATCCGAGCGTCTTATTACGTATAAGCGGAATTTTCGCTCGGCGTGGTTATTATATTTCTTCTTTAAATTTAAACGAAAGAGATACAAGTGGTGTTTCTGAAATGAAATTAACAGCAGTTTGTACTGAAAATGAAGCAACGTTACTTGTCAGTCAGTTGAAAAAATTAATCAATGTACTGCAAGTAAATAAATTATAAGGAGTGTATGGAATATGAAAACTTATTATGAGAAAGATGCAAATTTAGAGCTATTAAAAGGGAAAACAGTTGCGGTAGTCGGATATGGATCTCAAGGTCATGCCCAAGCACAAAATTTACGTGATTCTGGTGTGGAAGTTGTAGTTGGTGTTCGCCCTGGTAAGTCATATGAAGTAGCAAAAGCTGATGGATTTGAAGTAATGTCCGTTTCAGAAGCGGTTCGAACCGCACAAGTTGTACAAATGTTATTGCCGGATGAACAGCAAGCGTATGTATATAAAACAGAAGTAGAAGAGAATCTTCGTGAAGGACAAATGTTACTTTTCTCACATGGATTTAATATTCACTTCGGGCAAATTAATCCGCCAAGTTACGTAGATGTAGCGATGGTCGCGCCGAAAAGTCCAGGTCATCTCGTTCGCCGTGTCTTCCAAGAAGGAAATGGTGTCCCAGCATTAGTTGCAGTGCATCAAGATGCAACGGGAACAGCATTAAGTGTAGCACTAGCGTATGCAAAAGGTGTAGGTTGTACACGTGCAGGTGTAATTGAAACGACATTCCAAGAAGAAACAGAGACAGACTTATTCGGTGAGCAAGCAGTACTTTGCGGAGGAGTAACAGCACTTGTGAAAGCTGGTTTTGAAACGTTAACGGAAGGTGGATATCGTCCTGAAATTGCATACTTTGAATGTTTGCATGAATTAAAGTTAATTGTTGATTTAATGTACGAAGGCGGATTAACGAATATGCGTCATTCTATTTCAGATACGGCAGAGTTTGGAGATTATGTAACAGGATCAAGAATTGTTACAGATGAAACGAAGAAGGAAATGAAACGTGTTCTTGCAGAAATTCAGCAAGGTGAATTTGCGAAGAAATGGATTTTAGAAAATCAAGCAGGGCGTCCAACGTATAATGCGATGAAAAAAGCAGAACAAAACCATCAGCTAGAAAAAGTAGGAGCAGAGCTTCGTGAAATGATGAGCTGGATTCATGCACCGAAAGAATTAGTAAAGAAATAGATTAAGAGAGTATAAGTGAAAAATATGTAAGAGGGGATTTGACAAGATGAGAAGTGACATGATTAAAAAAGGTTTTGATAAAGCTCCGCATCGTAGTTTATTAAAAGCAACTGGTTTGAAAGATGAGGATTTTGATAAACCGTTTATTGCGATTTGTAATTCTTTTATTGAAATTATTCCAGGGCATAAGCACTTGAACGAGTTTGGAAAACTTGTAAAAGAAGCCGTTCGTGCAGCAGGCATGGTTCCATTCGAATTCAATACAATTGGAGTAGATGATGGTATTGCGATGGGACATATCGGTATGCGTTATTCGCTTCCGAGTCGTGAAATTATTGCAGATTCAGTAGAAACAGTTGTAAATGCACATTGGTTTGATGGCATGATTTGTATTCCAAACTGTGACAAAATTACACCTGGTATGATGATGGCGGCCCTTCGTATTAATATTCCAACTGTATTTGTTTCAGGCGGCCCGATGGCTGCGGGAAAAACATCTAAAGGAGAAGTTGTCGATTTAAGTTCCGTTTTTGAAGGGGTAGGAGCTTATCAATCCGGGAAAATTTCAGAAGAAGAATTAAAGGATATCGAAGATCATGGCTGTCCCTCTTGTGGCTCTTGTTCGGGTATGTTTACCGCGAATTCTATGAATTGTTTATGTGAAGTGTTAGGTTTAGCTCTTCCAGGAAACGGTAGTATTTTAGCAATTGATCCAAGACGTGAGGAGTTAATTAAACAAGCAGCAGAGAAATTAAAAATTTTAATTGAGAGAGATATTAAGCCACGTGATATTGTTACAGAAGAGGCAATTGATGATGCATTTGCACTTGATATGGCGATGGGAGGATCTACGAATACAGTATTACACACGCTAGCGCTCGCACAAGAGGCCGGATTAGATTACGATATGAACCGTATTGATGCTGTTTCAAGACGTGTACCGCATTTATGTAAAGTAAGCCCTGCTTCTAATTGGCATATGGAAGATATTGATCGAGCAGGCGGGATTAGTGCAATTTTGAAAGAGATGAGCCGAAAAGAAGGGGTACTTCATCTAGATCGAATAACTGCTACTGGGCAGACGTTAAGAGAAAACATTGCTCATGCAGAGATTAAAGATAGGGAAGTTATTCATTCTCTCGAAAACCCTCATAGTGAAGAAGGGGGATTACGTATATTAAAAGGAAACCTTGCGAAAGATGGGGCAGTTATTAAAAGCGGGGCAACTGAAGTAAAACGATTTGAAGGACCTTGCGTTATTTTTAATTCACAGGATGAGGCGCTTGCGGGCATTATGCTTGGGAAGGTTAAGAAAGGGGATGTAGTTGTTATTCGTTATGAAGGACCAAGAGGCGGCCCTGGTATGCCGGAAATGTTAGCACCAACATCAGCGATTGCTGGTATGGGATTAGGTGCAGATGTTGCGCTATTAACGGATGGACGTTTCTCTGGAGCTTCACGTGGTATTTCGGTAGGGCACATTTCGCCAGAAGCAGCTGCGGGCGGAACGATTGCACTTCTTGAACAAGGGGATATCGTTTGTATCGATGTTGAGGAAAGATTGTTAGAGGTAAGAGTTAGTGATGAAGAATTAAATAAGCGTAAAAAAGAATGGAAACGACCAGAACCGAAAGTGAAAACTGGCTGGCTTGGACGTTATGCACAGATGGTAACATCGGCGAATACAGGTGCAGTTCTAAAAATCCCAGATTTTGATTGAGCCAATTTAAAAGAGATAAGGATGATATGAAATGGTGCAGAAAGTAAAGGAGAGAGTGAAAATTGAAGATATCTTAATGGCTCATAATTGCATGAAAGATATCGTTATTAAAACACCGTTACAACGTGATACAGTTTTATCTGAGAAATATGATTGTGACGTTTATGTAAAACGAGAAGACTTACAATTGATTCGCTCTTTCAAAATTCGTGGTGCGTACAATTTAATTCAAAGTTTATCGGAAGAACAATTACAAAACGGCGTTGTTTGTGCAAGCGCTGGTAATCATGCACAAGGAGTTGCTTATACGTGTAATTTATTGAAGATTCCGTCAAGAATATTTATGCCGACAACGACACCTAAACAAAAAGTATCGCAAGTACAGTTTTTTGGTGGCGATTTTGCGGAAATTGTATTAATTGGTGATACATTTGATAGCTCGTTCCAAGAAGCACAGCGCTATTGTGAGGAAAATAGAATGACGTTCGTTCATCCGTTTGATGATCCTTATGTTATTGCTGGTCAAGGAACAGTGGCAGTTGAAATTATGCATGATATGGAGAAATCGGTTGACTTTATTTTTACAGCAATCGGCGGTGGTGGATTAGCATCAGGTGTTGGTACATATGTTAAAGGTGTTAGTCCTGCTACAAAGGTCATTGGTGTAGAGCCAATGGGAGCTGCGTCTATGAAAGAGGCTTTTCTTCAAAATGATAATGTCGCATTGGAGAAAATAGATAGTTTTGTTGATGGGGCAGCTGTCAAAAAAGTAGGGAAGTTAACATTTGAAACGTGTAAAGATGTAATTGATGACATTGTTTTAGTACCAGAGGGGAAGGTTTGTACGACGATTTTAGAACTGTATAAGAAAAATGCAATTGTAGCTGAGCCCGCGGGTGCACTATCTATTGCAGCGCTTGATTTATACAAAGATGAAATAAAAGGTAAAACAGTTGTATGTACGCTAAGTGGTGGAAATAATGATATTGATAGAATGCAAGAAATGAAAGAACGTTCGCTCATTTATGAAGGACTAAAACATTACTTCATCATTGAATTCCCGCAGCGTTCAGGTGCGCTAAGAGAATTTCTTGATAAAGGATTAGGGCCAGGAGATGATATTACTCGCTTTGAATACATTAAGAAACATAATAAAGAAAATGGTCCAGCGTTAGTCGGCGTAGAATTAAAACATAAAGAGGATTATGAGCAATTAATTACTCGTTTTAAAGAAAATAATATTCAATTTATGGAGCTTAATAAAAATCCTGTTTTGTTTGATTTACTTATTTAATAGAAATAAAAATAGAAAGAGAGCTAATGTTAGCTCTCTTTCTGCTTTCGTTTATTAATTATCTTACCGCTATCATCAATTTCTACATCAGTTGAAATCGTCTGTAAATATTGTAGCGCTTTTTTCTTCTCGTCTTCATTTACAGGAGAAATTTGATTGTTTCGTATTATGTAAGGATTGAAAGACATTTGAACATCTTCCCCTTTAAACGTTAAGGTCAAAACGCCTGTTTCAGCACTTTTTCCGTTTACGTAGCTCGGGAATAAGAAGTTTCCTAATGAGTAAGCGACAGGAACATTCTTATGATATTCAAATCCTTGTAGCCAATGCGGGTGACTTCCAACGATAGCGTCGGCACCTGCCTCTACCATTTTTGGAACATATTGTTTTTGGTATTCTATTGGACGATTTGATTTTTCAACGCCCCAATGCATATAAACGATTACATAATCAGCATCTTTCTTTTGCTCTTGAATCGTTTTTGTTACAAGATCTAGATCATATCCGTTCGTAACGCCAGGCTTATTTTCACCAGCTACCCAATTAAAGTTAGGCATAAATCGAACGAAGGAAAGAAACTTAAATTTTTTTCCTTTTACAGTTAGTTCACGAGCGGTATAAGCATCCTCAGCATTTTTTCCGGCTCCAGTGTAAGGTAGTTTTAATTTTTCAACGTGAGAAATGGTGTCTAGTAGTCCATCTTGTCCATAATCAAGCGTATGGTTATTGCCAATATTGACAATATCGTATCCAGTATTTTTTATTGCTTGTAGTGTGGATGGATCGCTTTTAATCCAAAATTGTTGCCCAGGCACTTTTTTTTCTCTCGTTGTAAATGCTGACTCTAAATTAACAAAAGAAATATCAGCTTTCGTTATTTCTTTTTTTACATGTTGGAATGGATAATCAGCCCCATTTTTTTCGATTACGGGACGTAATTGCCAATCGAACATTGTATCACCAGAGAAAGTGAGTGTGATTTCAGGGTCTTCTATTTTCTCTTCGCTTTTTGAAGCAGTTTTACTAGATTTGTTTTGCATATCAGGTTTGTCTTTTGCTTTTGAAATAAAAGAGTAGTTGATTAATAAAACAATTGGTGTAATGAAAAAGGCTATTAACAGAAATCGTTTTAGTAAAGTTTTCATAAATACCGTCCCTTTTGAGTTTATCCCACAATTAGATTAACAATGAATCTACTAAAAGCAATTGGTCTTTGTATAGTAACAAAAAAATAGCGAGTTATATAGTAGAAATCGTTTGTTAATATTCTCAATATTAAGTTAACATATAGATAACCTGTAAATCAATGAATAAACCAAAATATAGAAATAAAGAATTCGAAGGGTGAAGAATGAGAAATGGTTATATTAGGAGCAGTTGTAAATGGGATTTGTATTATATTTGGTACTTTACTAGGTAAATTATTTAGTAGAATTCCAGAAAGTATGAAAGGAACAATTATGCATGCAATCGGTTTAGCGGTTACTGTGCTTGGACTTCAAATGGCATTGAAAAGTGAAAATTTTCTTGTTGTCATACTAAGTTTAGTAATTGGTACCGTCATCGGGGAATGGCTGCAATTAGAGGGAAAGTTAAAGCTGTTAGGAGATTGGCTAGAAAATAAAGTTGGATCGAAAGGGAAAGGGAGCATATCAGAAGGCTTTGTAACAGCTACTTTAATTTTTGCAATTGGTGCGATGGGGATACTTGGTGCACTCGACAGCGGGATTCGCGGAAATCATGATATTTTATTTACAAAGGCGATTATTGATGGATTTATTTCTATTATATTAACGACAACTTTAGGAATTGGCGTAGTATTTTCGGCGATTCCAGTTATTTTATACGAAGGAGGTATTGCGGTTTTTGCAACACAAATTAATAGTTTGGTCCCGAAAGCATTAATGAATCAATTTATAGTGGAAATGACAGCTACAGGTGGTATTATGATAGCCGCTATTGGCTTGAACTTACTTGGTGTTATTAAAATTAAGGTGGCAAATTTACTTCCAGGCATATTAATGGTTGGAGTAATTGTTTCTATTATATATGGTTATGGTTTGATAATAAGTCATTAGGGGAAGGGATATAGATGGTGGAATTCCAATTTACAAAACGTGCATATAAAATATTGGAGATCGCAGCAGAAGAGGCTGAGTGTAGTAAAGGTATTATCCATCCAGTTCATCTATTTATAGGAGCTTGTAAGGAAGGTACTGGAGTTTGCGCGGAGTTACATATGTATTTATTTCATACGGTGGGTATGGATTTTTTAGCAAAGATATCGTTACTCCAACAATATTATGAAAATGATATAGAATACATAAATGTTGGGGAGTTTAAAGTTTCAAATAAGACGATAGAAGTTTTAAAAGTAGCGAAGAAACGGATGGAACGTTTTCAGCAAATAGTAATAAATGAAGGGCATGTTTTATATGCAATTTTTCAAGGGGATGAAGTTATTAATAAGGTTATAAGTGAAAAGACGAAAAAAGATGTATTGCAAATTACATCTGAACCAAGAGACTTGACGGTTGCATTAACAAGATCTGATCCTATTTGTAATAGTTTAAGCTGTAATATTAGAAAAGCGATTTCTTCTGATTTTGAAAAGTTGGCACGTTTTGTTAAGGATGAATTTGGGGAGCGTTGGTTAAAATCTTTAGATTATGGATTTCGGACATATAAAGAAGAGTTACCTATTTTTATTGCTGAACAAGGAGGAGAAATCATTGGTTTCGCTTGTTATGATGTTGTGAGAGGAAAGAAAGGGCTGTTTGGCCCGATGGGTACAGCGAAACATAATCGTGTGAACGGTGTTGGGAAGACGTTATTGAATCATTGTTTATATAACATGAAGAAAATCGGATATGAGTATGCAATTATAGGACAAGCAGGTCCGATAGAGTTTTACGAGCGATGCTGTAATGCACGTTTAATACCAATAGGAGATAATTAACTCTATCCCTTTGCAAAGAATGCAAAGGGATAGAGTTTTATTATGTATAAAGCAAATTACTAAACTTTTTCTAGAAAACGGTGTAGAATGGGTATCGAATGAAAGAAGGTGTGAAAATGGCCAGCTGGAAACGAAATTTAATGATTTGTTGGCTAGGTTGTTTTACCACTGCAGCCGGTATGAGTTTAGTAATTCCTTTTTTATCTTTTTATATTGAGGAATTAGGGGTGACCGGCACTTCTAGTATTGCACAGTGGTCGGGACTTGCATTTGGAGTGACATTTTTAATGGGTGCGATCGTATCACCAATATGGGGCAAGCTTGGTGATATACATGGACGGAAATTAATGCTTATACGTGCGAGCCTTGGTATGGCGATAATTATGACGCTTATGGGGTTTGTGACGGACGTGTATCAACTAGTCGCACTTCGGTTTTTAATGGGAGCGGTATCAGGTTTCCTTTCTACAGCGATGACATTTATTGCTGCAGAAACTCCGCAAGAACATTCAGGGTGGGCAATTTCTACAATCTCAACTGGAGGCGTGAGTGGTTCATTACTTGGGCCGATACTCGGAGGTTATTTGTCAGAGTTAATCGGAATGCGCCATGTTTTTTTAGTTACAGGAGCTTTCTTATTCCTTTCCTTTCTCATCGTCTTTTTCTTCTTACATGAAGAGAATCATTCTGCTAAAGCAAAAAAGGCACAGCCGAAAAAAGTATGGACGATGGTCCCGGCAAAACATTTAATAATAAGTTTATTTGTAGCAACCTTTATTATTCAGCTTGCAAATATGTCAATTCAACCTATTATTACGTTGTACGTAAAGCATTTGGCAGGACCAGGAACAGATCATATTGAAATGCTTGCAGGTGCAGTCATGTCTGCAACAGGATTAGCAGTAATTTTAGCAGCTCCTAAGCTAGGAAGATTATCAGATCATATTGGCCCCCAAAAAACGTTAGTTGTAGCGTTGTTTGCTGCAGGAATTATTTTTATCCCGCAAGCATTTGTAACCTCAGCTTGGCAACTATTAATTCTTCGATTTTTATTAGGTATCGCACAAGCAGGATTATTACCTTCCGTACAAACTCTACTAAAACAACATACACCAACCCATGTAACGGGACGAATATTTGGATATAATCAATCGTTTCAGTTTCTAGGGAATATGATTGGACCAGTACTTGGTGGACAAATTGCAGCACATGCGGGCTTCCAATATGTTTTCTTCTCTACTTCATCATTATTATTTATTGCGTGCATTTGGGTTTATTTTCATAATAAGAACGAAGAGGTATCAGAGAAACGACATTTGGAAGTTAGTTAACTAGGTGAATGAACAGTAAAAAGGATGAAGCAATATTTGCTTCATCCTTTTTTATTAAAATTGAAGGCAAAGATAACTTAATGTACCAAGCTCGTAGCTACGGTGAATGACTTTCCCTGTCTGTTCACCGCTACCCATTGCGATAAATAAAGGAACAAAATGCTCTGCTCGTGGTACTGCTAATTGTGCATGAGGCGCATTTCTCTCCCAATCAAACAATGCATCTTTATCATTGGTCTGCATATGTTTAATAATCCAATCATCAAATTCCATCGCCCATTTTTCAGGTGTTGTTTGATTCCATTTCAATACCCGTAAATTATGAACAGTAACTCCGCTACCGATTACTAAAATATCTTCTTGTCCAAGTCCTTTTAGTGCCTCTCCAATTTCAAATTGTTCTTTTGCAGGAAGGAATGGATTTACTGATATTTGTATGACAGGAATATCTGCTTCTGGATACATACGATGCAGGAGTGTCCATGAACCATGATCTAACCCTCTCGTCATATTATGATGGACTGGAATGCCTTTGTTTTTAAATTTTGTTGCTAGCATAGACGCAATGCTAGAAGAGCCTTTCGCACGATATTTGATTTCGTATAATTCAGGAGGAAAACCTCCAAAATCATAAATTGTTTCATATTCTTCATCTGAAGAGGAAATCGTTAATACTTCACTTTCCCAGTGAGCGGTAAAAATAACAATAGCTTTCGGTTTATATGTTTCTCCAAGTGTTTTTAAAAAACTTGTATATTCTGTATCTTGAATAGCGAGCATCGGTGATCCGTGTGCTAAAAATAATGATGGCATCATAATAGAAACCTCCCAAAATATAATAATTACTTTATGTAAGTAACTATATAATTTTATTTTCTGTTCGTCAATATATTAGTTTAAGAGTTAATTGGAAAAGTGAGTCATTTGTCATAATGAAAGCAATTGCATATAATACATAATAAGAATAATGAATGGATATTCATTTTTTGATATACATAATAGAGTTGGGGGCTGACGAAATGAACGTACAGGAAAGTTTCGTTACGGCATTGGATGGATCGGAAATTTATTTACGTAAGTGGCTACCAGAAGGAGATCCGCGAGGGATTATTCAAATTGCACATGGTATGACAGAACATGCAGGTGTTTATACAGACTTTATTGCTGCGTTATTAGAAGCAGGATATGGTGTTTATGCACATGATCATAAAGGTCATGGGAAAACAGTGAAAAGAGAAGAAGATTATGGTCATTTTGAACCAAATGTAGGTTGGAATGAGGCTGTGTCTGATGTTATCTTTGTATCAGAAACGATAAGAAAAGAGCAGACATGCCCGTTATTTTTACTTGGACATAGTATGGGTTCTTTTTTATCAAGACGTGCTGTACAACTGAAAGGGGAATTATATGATGGATTCCTTATTTCAGGAACTGGTGGAAATCCAGGGCTTTTAGGAAGTATCGGTCATAAAGTGGCGACAATTGAGATGAAATTACGCGGGGCAAAAACGAAAAGTCCGATGCTAAACTTTTTATCTTTCGGAAACTTTAATTCACACTTTAAACCAAATCGTACAAAATTTGATTGGTTATCTTCAGATAATAATCAAGTTGATAAATATATTGCGGATCCGTTATGTGGATTCATTTGTACGACTAGTTTTTATCGAGAATTATTTTCTGGTGTATTAGAAGTAAATAAACTAGAAGAGTTCAAGAAAACACCGAAAAACCTTCCGATACATATTTTTTCAGGTGATCGTGATCCTGTTGGGGATATGGGGAAAGGTGTAAAAGAAGTATATGAAAATTATAAAAAATGTGATGTGAAAGATGTAACACTTCGTTTATATGAAAATGGAAGACATGAAATGTTCCATGAAGTAAATCGAGATGAAGTATTTCAAGATTTGATTTCTTGGCTAGATAAGCATATTGTATGAGAAGAAACCTCACTTTTTTGAAGTGAGGTTTCTTTAAGGAGATGGAGGAATAGTTATGAGTGAATTTGTTAATAAAGAATATGTAGAAATAGATTTTCAAGATGTTTTGATTAAAGAAGAGGAATTGAAGAATTGTACTTTCATAAAATGCCGTTTTAGAGGGATAGATGCATCGGAAGTTTCTACTGAAAATTGTAATTTCATAGAATGTGATTTTACCGGTGCTCTTTTTAACGCTTCTATCCATCAAAGAACGACATTTGCGAATTGTAAGTTTGTTGGTGCGAATTTATTCGTATCGAAGTTTGAAGAATGTAAAATGACCGGCTCTGATTTTGAAGAAGCGAATTTAGACGGAATAACTATAATATCGGGTGATTGGTCCTATACGAATTTAAGGTTTGCGAATTTAAGTAAACAAATGCTAAAGGGTATACGTTTAATTGAAGCTGACCTATATGAATGTAATTTAGAAAAAGCAGATTTACGTGAAGCGGATTTAACGGGTGCACAATTAGGCAAGGTAAAACTTAGCGGCGCAGATTTAAGAGGAGCTGTAGTTGATAGAGTTGATTTTAAAAGTTTCGATTTAAAAAATGTAAAATTAGATATAGCGCAGGCAGTTGCAGTAGCAAGATGTTATGGGGCTAAGGTGAACTAAATTGTTTGTAAAACCGTTCAAAATGCTGAACGGTTTTTTAAATCATAATAGTAGTATAATAGTGAATGAGGTGTTTATAGTATGGAAGATAAAACATTAGGTATACTACTAGATGTTGTTGGGGAATTATTTTCAGATGAAATATCAATCGCCGTTTCGAATACGAAAGAATATATTTACTATCGGCCAAGTAAACGAATTGATTTAAAGATTAGCACCGGTGATCCTATTAAGGAAGGGACAATTGCTCATAAAGCAATGGTAACGAAGCAAAAAGCCTCTGAATTTATTAACCGGGATGTTTTCGGTATTCCTTATCATGGAATGGCCGTACCATTTTCAAATAATGGAAAGATTGAAGGTTGCGTGACGGCAATTTATCCAGCTTTAACGGATGGTAAGTCAGTCGTTACTTTAAAAACAACAGACGGATGGGTTCCGGTTCCTTTTTCAAAGGTGATGTATTTAGAGGCTAAAGATAAAAAGACGTATGTGAATTCAGAAGAGTTAACAGGAACACATAAGTACTCTCTACAAGAATTCGAATATTTGCTTCCGAAAGATTCATTTATTAGGTGTCACCGTTCATTTATTGTAAATGTTAATCATATTAAAGCGATTTATCCTGATACCCATTCTACTTTTTTACTTTCTATGGATAACGGAGAGAGAGTACCAGTTAGTCAATCATACGCCAGTTATTTTCGTAAGCTTCTAGGATTCTAAATTATTCTGCTTTAGAACCTAGATTTGCTGTTTTATCTGAATTTTCGGCATTGTATACTAAAATCCCTATTTTCATAGTGTTAATGTGTAAAATAATTATGAATATTCATTAAGAGAGGGATTACATATGGAGAATAATTTGGATAGAATCAGGGATCAACGTTTAAAAGATCGGGTAGTTACACCTGAAGAAGCAGCTTCATGGATTGAAAGTGGAATGACTTTAGGATTAAGTGGATTTACACGTGCTGGGGATGTAAAAGCAGTCCCGTTTGCGCTGGTGAACCGAGTGAAGAATGATAAATCTTTTAAAGTAAATGTTTATACAGGGGCTTCCTTAGGTTCGGATGTAGATAAATTATTTGCTGAGGCAGGAATTTTAGGGAAAAGATTGCCTTTCCAAGCCGATGCGACTATGCGAAAAGGAATTAATAACGGAGACTTTTTATTTGTGGATCAGCACTTATCTCATACAGCAGAGCTACTCCGTGCTGACGTTATGGATATAGATGTCGCTATTTTGGAAGCGGTTGCGATTACTGAAGACGGCATGATTATTCCAACCACTTCAATTGGAAATTCCTTAGCATTTTCCTTAAATGCTAAGTCCATTATTATTGAAATGAATATGGCTCAATCTACGCAACTAGAGGGGCTGCATGATTTATATGAACCAGGTAAACAAGGGGAAAGACTTCCGATTCCGCTTGCAAAAACGGATGATCGAATTGGAACGATCGGTATCCCGATTGATGCAGAAAAAGTGAAGGGGATTGTGTTTACGAATCAACTGGATTCACCATCGACAATTGTTCCTCCAGATGAAGAAACTGTCATTATGGCACAACATTTAATAGAGTTCCTTCGAGAAGAAGTTAAAGTAGGCCGATTAACAAAGAGTTTAGCACCGTTACAATCGGGAATTGGTTCAGTTGCTAATGCAGTATTGCACGGCATGCTAGATTCGGAGTTTGAAGATTTAGAAGTGTATTCTGAAGTTTTACAGGATGCGGTCTTTGATCTAATGGATGCTGGGAAAGTCAATTTTGCTTCCTGCTGCTCCATCACGCTTTCTGAAGAGAAAATGCAACAAGTATTTTCCGACTTTGAAAAATATCGTGACAAATTAATGATGCGCCCGCAAGAGATTTCTAATCACCCTGAAATCATTCGCCGCCTCGGATTAATCTCGATTAATACTGCTTTAGAATTAGATATATACGGAAATGTTAACTCCACTCACGTTTTAGGTACAAAAATGATGAACGGTATTGGTGGTTCTGGTGATTTTGCAAGAAATGCACGTCTAGCGATCTTTGTTACGAAATCGATTGCAAAAGATGGTAACATTTCAAGTATCGTTCCTTTCGTTTCTCATGTAGACCATACTGAACACGATGTAGATGTTATCGTCACTGAACAGGGCTTTGCTGACCTAAGAGGACTAGCGCCAAGAGAAAGAGTGAAACTAATTATTGAGAATTGCGCACATCCAATGTATCGTGACCAGCTAAGAGCCTATTTCGAAGAAGCACAAACAAGAGGTGGGCAAACCCCTCATGTTTTAGAAAAAGCTTTTTCTTGGCATACGAATTATGCTAAAAATGGAACAATGCTTGAAGCAGTAGTAGAAACTGTATAGGTGTGTATTATAAGAAGTGGTAATACAAGTGATTGAGTTTGAAGTTGAATGTAGTATGTTACAAATAAGAGGGTTAAAGTTAAAGAAAAAGAACGCCAATTTTTAGAAATGGCGTTCTTTTTCTTTAACTAAATTGTTACAAACCGTTCCCCGTAAAAGCCGATTGGTGAGGGCACATAATCAGTGGAGGATGAACAAAACCCCACTGGTTAAAGTTTCAATTTATAAAAGTTATCTCTAATCTATGAAAAATAAAAGGTTTTTTGGAGTACTTTCCGAATCAATTTAGTAGTTTACATATCGAAGGTGAGGAGAAATAATCATGAAGATGAGAGAAGCGTTATTAAGTGAAGCGAATGAATTAAGTAAACTCGCACTACATTCAAAAGCAACTTGGAATTATAGTGAAGAATTTATCCTTGCTTGTAAGGAAGATTTAACAATTACGGAAGAGTACATAAAAAGTAATTATGTATATGTTTTAGAAAACGATAATATGAAGATTGGATTTTTCTCATTTTTACGTAATGACAATGCCCTCGATTTCCTATACTTGCATCCTCGTTACAAAGGGAAAGGGTACGGGAATATACTTTGGGAGTTTGTAATAGAAAAAGCACATGAACTAGGATTAACAAGTTTTACAATTGATAGTGATCCGAATGCAAAAGGATATTATTTAAAGATGGGAGCGAAGTTAATCGGAGAGACGCCATCAACGGTTTTTAAGGATCGACTATTACCGCTTTTGCAATATGATGTGTAAAACTATTAATGTCAGGGGAAGATGAGAGTGGATAATGTGAAGAAAAAACAAATATATGATATGTTAACAAAATCGTGGTCGATTGAAACAAGTTCAAAATGGACGAGCGAAAATCCGGCAAAGGGACAATGTGGTGTAACGGCTCTAGTTGTTCAAGACTTATACGGGGGAGAGATTAAAAAAACGAAAGTAGGAGAAGTATGGCACTTTTATAACCTTATAGATGGAAAGGTGTTTGATTTTACAGAGACACAATTTAATGAAGAAGTGAATTATATGGGTGTGAAATCTAATCGAGAAGAAGCACTTGCAGATACAAATAAAAAACAATATAGCATTTTGAAGGAAAAGATAATGAAAGAATTCAAATTATCTTTTGACTCTTAATCTTTAATAAGTTACTATAATGGTGGTAACTTATTAAAGGGAACTTCATAGAGTTGAAAGGGGAAATACTTTTGAAAACAACTTATGTAAACGCTACAATTGCAACGATGAATGAACAAAATGAAGTGATAGAAAATGGATATATCATTGTAGAAAATGATCAAATTATAGATATAAATAGCGGAGAATTCGCTAATGATTTTGCAGTAGATGAAGTAATTGACATGAAAGGAAAGTGGGTATTACCAGGGCTTGTAAATACACATACACACGTTGTAATGAGTCTCTTAAGAGGTATTGGCGATGATATGTTATTACAACCATGGCTTGAGACGAGAATTTGGCCACTTGAAAGTCAGTTTACTCCAGAGCTTGCGGTCGCTAGTACGGAATTAGGATTACTTGAAATGGTGAAAAGTGGTACAACATCATTCTCTGATATGTTTAATCCAATTGGAGTAGATCAAGATGCAATTATGGAAACGGTATCAAGGAGTGGAATGCGTGCTGCTGTTTCAAGAACTTTATTTAGCTTCGGAACGAAAGATGATGAAAAGAAAGCAATTGAAGAAGCTGAGAAATATGTGAAGCGTTACTATAACGAAAGTGGTATGTTAACTACGATGGTTGCACCGCATAGTCCATATACATGTTCCACAGAACTGTTAGAAGAATGCGCACGTATTGCAGTAGAAAATCAAACGATGGTTCATATTCACCTTTCGGAAACAGAGCGTGAAGTACGTGATATTGAAGCACAGTACGGAAAACGTCCAGTAGAATATGCAGCAAGTTGCGGATTGTTTAAACGCCCAACAGTTATTGCGCACGGTGTAGTGTTAAATGAAAATGAGCGTGCATATTTAGCAGAACATGATGTTCGAGTGGCACATAACCCGAATAGTAATTTAAAACTAGGATCTGGTATAGCGAATGTAAAAGCGATGCTAGAAGCAGGAATGAAAGTAGGAATTGCAACAGATAGTGTGGCATCTAATAACAATTTAGATATGTTTGAAGAAATGCGTATAGCGACTTTACTGCAAAAAGGTATTCACCAAGATGCAACAGCGTTACCAGTTGAAACAGCTCTTACACTTGCGACTAAAGGAGCTGCTGAAGTAATCGGTATGAAACAAACAGGATCACTTAAGGTTGGAAAGTGTGCCGATTTTATTACGATTGACCCATCTAATAAGCCGCATTTACAACCAGCAGACGAAGTATTATCGCATCTTGTATATGCTGCTAGTGGAAAAGATATTAGCGATGTAATTATTAACGGAAAGCGTGTCGTTTGGAATGGCGAATGTAAAACGTTAGATGAAGAGCGTATTATATTTGAAGCAAGTCGTTATAAACGAGGTTTACAAAGATAGGTATTTTCAGGCTGTGGAGAAAGTCTTCTCCACAGCTCATTTTTGTGCCTGAACCTTCTTTTATGTGCCAGCACTGATAAAAAGAGGGAAAGGAGAGGTTTCTTATTAGTGTTGATTAATAAAATAGAAGAGAATGATTTAGTTAAAATCACTAGTTTCAAAAAAGCCTTCACGCAATGATGATTGCATGAAGGCTTTCGATGTTTTCTTATTTTTTTGTCTCATTGACCCATGTAATAATGTCCTGGATGACGTACTCGGGAACATTTGCAGGGATTTCGTACTCACTTGGAAGACTCAATTCCCCGTCACCCTCCGTGAAGAAATGATTCAATTTCGGGTATTCTTTGAACTGAACATTCCCGCGGTTTGAAAGTCCCTCCTGCCATTTTGTATATTCATCTTTTACTGTTACTTGATAATCGCGTGCCCCTTGCAGAATCAGTAAAGGCTCTTTTCGTGATTTTGCCTCCTCAACTGGACGCCACCTAGTAACATCATACATAAAGTGAGGAGACGGAAACGGAAACGGAAAATTGTAGTCAGCTGGTGGATGGTCAGGATTGAAAGTAGGATCCAGGATAAAAGCGAACTGTCTTTTTAGTTCATCGATTACTTCCTTTGGCGCCCCAAGGTATTGACTCACATCAATGGCAGTGTCAGTCAAAGGGCGTGCAGGTGGTGCGAGTAAGATACTTCCTCGAACAAGTGAGGAAGGCGCTTTGCTCAGTATACGCGGCATTGTGCCAGCTCCTTGGCTATGTCCGAGAATGAAAATATTATTTGGATCAATGCCTTCCTGCTGCGCTGCTGACTTTGCTGCATATATGGCATCATCTGTAGTATCACGATCTAACGTAACAGGTTCTGCACTCATCTTTAATGCATGTTCTAAGGTACGTTTTTCATAGTGCAACACTGCAATTCCGTTGGATGAAAGGCCCACCGCAAGGTCTCGTAAGATTTTTGTTCCCAAATAGGTAGCATCGCGATCATGGATGCCAGCACCATGAACAAGAACAACTACGGGTACCTTTTCACCAGGCTTATGTTTCGGAACTGTTAATGTGGCTGGTAACGGATAAGTAGAATTTCCAATGACGATTTCACGTTCTTGATAGGAAGCAGGTTGGTCATAGCTAGGATGCGGAATGTAAGATTCCTGGGGCGGCCTTTCCCCAACTTCATCTACTTTCCCGCCAGGTGTGAATTTAATGAGTAGCGGTATGGTAGTTCCTTCAATAGCTCCTGGAATTTCCACCGTCTGATGGACCAAGTTTCGTTCTTTTATTACAGGTGTTCCCATGATTTTTATCCCACTTTGTGTCCACCAATTTTGTAATGTGTTTGCTGTAAACTTGGATTGAAAAGCAGCAGACGTCAACTGGAGTGCCTCTGCATACTTGCCTTGCTGGAGATATTCAAAAAATAATGATGTACGCTCCGTTAAAGAGACTAGTTTCTTTTCTGCAGATTGTTCCTCACGTGTATCTGCGTGAATAGCTGTTGTAAGCGGGAAAGATGAAACGCCTAAAGAAAAGAGTAGGCTAAAGGAAAGTACTGATTTTTGTATTTTCTTTTTTTTATTCATGTTTTAACCTCCAATATGTGATGGTAAAAAACAGGTATGGTAATTAAAGTTCTGGTGCAAAAACTTCAAAATATCTGCAAGTAATCTCCCAAACTTGGACCTACTGATATTATTACTCTAAAAAAAGACATGATGATTAGTATGGAAAAGAAAAGTCGTCTAAACCATTGATAGGTTTATCTAAAATCAGTCATTCTGGTTTTATCGTAATCTCTCTTCCTTCACTTTATATTTTGACTATACGAAACAAAGCTCTCGTTTTTCTTACTTGATCCTTACAAAATCCTTAAGTGTATAAGATTTGTAAAATACAACTTTCTATATGAACTTCTTTTTATGTGTCAACACTGATAAAAAGAGAATAAGGAGAGATTTCTTAGGATGGTGCTTTAAAAATCATTGTGGCGAACGTGTATCTGTTTCTGTAGAAGAGTTAGTTCCGAAAGAACATTTCCTTCATACAATTGAGGCGACAATAAATTTTGATTTTATTAAGGAAAAGCTATCCTTTTTTAAAAGGATAGCTTTTTTCTTGAACGAATAAACATTCAAAAGAATGTCGCATCTTTCTGTTCATATTTCTGCTATAATATATAACGCTTTATAATATTTTATACTTAAGGAGAACAATTCATGAAGCGAAAAAAGAGCCATTTAATGGTAATGGCACTTGTTACAACTTTATTATTAACAGCTTGTAATAATAAAGCGAATAAAAGTGACACAGAGGCAAAAAAACAAGTATTAAATGTAACGGTATCAGAAGAAATTCCTTCTCTTGATACTGCGAAAACGATGGATGGTACATCAGCGCACGTTATGCAAAACATATTTGAAGGGTTGTATGTATTAGATGATCAAGATCAGCCTATTCCAGCAGTAGCAAAATCGTTTAAAAGAAGTGAAGATGGTAAAAAATATACATTTGATTTGCGTAAAGATGCAAAATGGTCAAATGGAGACAGTGTAACAGCAAATGATTTTATGTTTGCGTGGAAACGTGCAATTAGCCCTGAAACAGCGTCTCAATATGCGTATATGCTCTTTCATGTGAAAAACGCGAAAGAGATAAATAAGGGAACAATGCCTCTTGATGAACTTGGGGTTAAAGTTATAAATGATTATAAGTTAGAAGTGGAATTAGAACAGCCAATTCCTTATTTTTTACAGTTGTTAGCACTACCTATTTACTTACCACAGCATGAATCATTTTTGAAAGAACAAGGAAAGAATTATGCATTGGAACCTAGTAATCTCATATATAACGGCCCATTTGTATTAGAAAAGTGGAAGCATGAACAAGAGTTTCAATTAAAGAAGAATGTTACATATTGGGATCAAAAGAAAGTGAAATTAGACGAAATAAACTTTCAAATTGTAAAAGATACAATGACGGTTGTTAATTTATACGAAGCTGGTGATTTGGATCGAGTGCCTATTAATTCTCAATTTGTAGACAAGTATAAAGGAAGTAAGGAATTACATATGTCGAGCGATCCAGGAATTGCTATGCTACGTTTTAATGAAAAAAATAATGCGTTAGCAAATAAGAAAGTGCGTCAGTCTATCTCATTCGCTTTAAATAAAGAAGATTTCGTTTCTCACTTTATTAATAACGGGGCAAAGTCTGCAAGCGGACTTGTATCGGTTGGTCATATAAATGAGGAGACTGGTAAAGATTTTAGAAAAGAAAACGGAGATCTTTCTCCATATGATTTGCAAAATGCGAAAAAGATTTGGGAAGAAGCGAAAAAAGAACTGGGAGTAGAGCAAGTAAACCTCGAATTTTTAACATATGAACAAGATAATGCAAAACGTATGGCAGAATATATAAAAGGTGACTTAGAAAAGAATTTGCAAGGACTCACGATACAAATTAAACAACAGCCATTTAAGCAAAAGTTACAGTTAGAACAAATGGGAGATTACGATATATCTATGGCAAATTGGGGACCTGATTATAAAGACCCAATTAGTTATTTAGAGCTCTTTACGACGGGGAATCCGAATAACAAAATGAATTATTCTAACCGTCACTACGATGAATTAATAAAGAAAGCGAAAAGCAATCTAGTACTAGATCAGAAGAAAAGATGGGAAGCATTGCAAGAGGCCGAGCGTATTTTATTAGAGGATGCTGCAATCGCACCGCTTTATCAAATGGGCTCAGCTTACGTACAAAAGGATTATGTAAAAGGAATTGAAAAGCATCAATTTGGTGGTGTTTATACTTATAAGAATGCTTATATCGATAATAAGTAAAACTATTAATCAAAAAAGAAACCTTACTTTTAAAAGTGAGGTTTCTTTTTTTGAATTATATCTATTAAACGGATTTTAATAAAGAATAAAAATTCGTATCATAGGGGATATCATCTTGATACATATAGTTTTTTAGAACCCCTTCTTTTTCAAAACCTAATTTTAATAGTACTTTATTGGAAGCCTCGTTTTCAAGAAATACAATTGCCCCGATACGTTTTAAATGGAGCGTATTGAAGCCGTAACCTATTATTTCAGAAACTGCCTCAGTAGCATATCCATTTCCCCAGTGTTCAGGCAAAAAGGCATAACTAATATTTGCTCGTTTATGTTCAGAAGACCAATCATGAAAACCAATTGTTCCAATGATTCCTTTCTTGTCTTTTATTTCGATGCCCCATTTAATACCGTGTCTTTCATTGTAACTCAACTTAAAATTGTTAAGGATTTGCTTTACTTGATCGAGATTTTGTAATGGTTTTTGGCCATAATGGCGCAGGACATCGGAATTAGAAAAGCAATCTAATATACTCGGTGCATCTTCTTCAGTAAGTTCTCTTAAAATAAGTCGCTCAGTTTTTAATATAGGAAACATGCCTTCACTCCTGTTCATATGAAACTAGAATGTATTTGTTATTGTATACTTTAATCTGAAAATAAAGATTATTCAAGGTGTAATGATGATTTTAATTTATGTTAAAATTGATTGTGGAATATATTTCAAAAAGAGGTTTAGATATGGAGAAAAACTCAATTTTAATTGTAGATGATGATCGAGATATTATTCGATTCATTAACGTAAATTTAGAGCAAGAAGGTTTTACTGTTTTTAGTGCTGACAACGGAGAAGAGGCGTTAGAGGTATTGAATAATAATGATGTTCAACTTGCTATCCTTGATGTTATGATGCCTCAAATGGATGGGATTGAATTGTGTAGAAGGATAAGAGAGAAATATAGTTTGCCAATTATGTTTTTAAGCGCTAAATCATCAGATGTAGATAAAGTAATTGGATTTAGCACTGGGGCAGATGATTATATTGTGAAGCCGTTTAGTACAATTGAATTTATAGCAAGAGTGAAGGCTCAATTAAGAAGGTATACATATTTTAATCAAAATGCTGTCCAAGTAATAGAAAAGAAAATAAACATTAGAGGTTTAGAAATAGATGAAGTGTCGAGAACAGTAATGTTATATGGAGAAACAATCAATCTTACGAAAACTGAATATGATATTTTGTACTTAATGGCCGCTACAAAGAATCGTGTGTTCACTATTGAAGAAATATATGAGAGCGTTTGGAAAGAAAGAGCCTATGAAAGTAATAATACAGTAATGGTTCATATTGCAAGATTAAGAAATAAAATTGAAGAGAATCCAAAAGAGCCGAAGTTTATTCAAAATGTTTGGGGAGTCGGATATAAAATTGAAGATTAAATCATTACAAGGCATTAGAGCTAAGTTTTTTATCGCATTCATATGTAGCATTTTGTTAGCAATTGTAAGTATAATAGCGTTTCAAATTGTAGTTGGAAATATATATAGTCATGTTACTGCATTAGAGGAAAAATATTCATTGTTATATTTAATAGCTTTTTTAACTTTTACTACAATATACTTTGCATTCATGACAAAAACAATGATGAAAAGATTATCTGAAATTAACAAGAATGTGAAGGAAATAAGTAGTGGTAATTTGGAAATACATATACCTATTTCAAAAAATGACGAGATTGGTGAATTAGCAGCGAATGTTAATAGGATGGCTAAAAGTTTAAAAGAGTCTATCGAAAATGAAAAAAAATCGCAGGAAACGAAAAATGAAATGATTAGCAATATTTCTCATGACTTACGAACACCTGTAACATCTCTAATCGGTTACGCGGACCTGTTAGGAAATCAGCTTCATTCAAATGGAGAAGAATGTGAACAGTATGTAAGTATATTAAAGCGAAAAAGTTATGAATTAAAAAATCAAGTAGATGACTTATTAGAATATTGTCAAATAAATTATAGAGAAATCGAATTACATAAAAGTGTAGTAAATATGAAAGCGTTCATTGAACAAATCATGATTGATTTTGTACCACTACTAGATGATGCCGATATGAGCTTTTGTATTAACGGTGATAAGGAGTTACATGTGGAAATGGATGTAGCGCTTATGGTGAGGCTGTTCGAAAATGTAATTAGTAATAGTATTATGTACGGGAAAGACGGAAAACAGATTTTGATTCAAATTTCTAAAAGAGACATGAATGTTGAAATAGAAATTAAAAATTTTGGACAATGCATTCCGAATGAGAACCTTCCTTACGTTTTTGAGAAGTTTTATCGTGGTGAAAAATCACGTAGCTCTCATACGGGTGGAAAAGGAATGGGACTTGCAATTGCGAGAAGTATAGCGGAACTTCATAAAGGAGATATCACTGTACGTAGTAACGATAAAGAAACGGTTTTCACTATCGTTTTACCGCGGTATAAAGAAATGTAAGAAAGTCGTAAGTATTTCTTTCATATGTCGTAATTTTTACTTCGTATCATGGGGAACAAAGATAGGAGAGTAGGGATACAGCATGTGGAAGAGATTTTTATTAGCGATTATAGTTGCTTTTTTAATTATAAGTTGGAGTTTAGTTTATTTAGGTAATGGCGTTACATCAGTCTTTGTGTGGTGGATTATACAGGCTTTTAGTGTAATTTCAGTTTGTCTCTTAATAGGCTCAGCAGTAATGTTTGTTTGGAAAGGCATTTTTAGAAAGCGGATAGATGGAACGCTACTATTAATAGTTCTGTTTTCTACCATTGGAGCTTGGCCCGTGGGGTGGTTCGCTAACATTGGGAGAATTGCATACCCAGTAGATGTACAGTCTATGAGTCCTAAAGTAGTCGTTCGTTTTCCTTTGAATGAACGAGCATTGATAGGTTGGGGCGGCGATAAATTAGAAATGAACTATCACGTTATAAAACCAAATGAACGATGGGCATACGATATTCTCATTCCACCTGCTGAAGTGAAAAGTAGTAAGTTAGAGGATTATGGAATATATGGAGCGAAAGTAATGGCACCAGCTTCTGGGACAGTTGTATCAATTAAAAATGATGAAATAGATTTAGTTCCGGGATCGGATGATTTTCAATCGATGGCGGGAAATCATATTTATTTACGACTGGATGAAACAGGTACATTTTTGTTTCTTGCCCATTTAAAGAAAGGATCAATTAAAGTGAGGGAAGGCGAACATGTAAATGAAGGAGAATTTCTTGCCCAAGTCGGTAACTCAGGAAGTTCAAGTGAGCCGCATTTACATATTCATCATCAAAGGCAGGATCCATCTAAGGTGAGCATATTTCTTTCGGAAGGATTACCACTTTATTTTCGAACTGAAAAAGGTGCGATAATGCCAGAAAGAGGGACATACATAAGTGGTAAGTAGAAGGAAATCATTTCATCCAAAAAGGGTATTCCAAATTAAATTTGGAATACCCTTTTTTATTAACCTACAAATGTTTGATACAGTAAGAAAATATTTAAAGCGATAATAAGTGCAGCGATTAACCACGCGATAAATGTTGTAATGCGATGGTTGACGAGTGCGCCCATAATCTTCTTATTACTTGTAAACATAATAAGTGGTACTAATGCAAAGGCAATACCGAACGATAAGACAACTTGACTCATAACGAGAGCGTAAGTTGGATTTACACCTAAAGCGATAATAACGAGAGGCGGAATCATTGTTATAAATCGGCGTAAGTATAACGGAATATGCATTCGAATGAATCCTTGCATAATAATATCACCAGACATCGTACCAACAGAAGAACTAGATAAACCTGCTGATAAAAGTCCAATTCCAAATAATGCAGCCGATACAGGACCGACTAAATTACTGAACTGGTTAAAAGCAACATCAAGGTCTTCAACGTGCAAGCCGTTTTTAAAGAATAGTGCAGCTGCTACAATTAACATACTTGCATTAATTGCTCCAGCGATAACCATTGCAATAATAATATCGATGAATTCGAAGCGGAAAATCTTTTTCTTTTGTTCATCATTTGTTCCGACTACACGGCGCTGCGTTAAGGCCGAATGTAAATATATCGCGTGCGGCATTACTGTCGCACCTAAAATTCCAGCTGCTAAAAGGATGCTATCTACACCTTGGAATTTTGGAGTGAAAAGTCCTGAGAGTAGAGGGCTTAATTCCGGTTTTGCGTAAAAGACTTGGATACCAAAAGCGATAACAACGATAAAAATCATACCTGTTATGATAGCTTCTAATGGACGAAAGCCTCTGCGTTGAAATTCAAGAATAATAAATGATCCAACTGCTGTAATTAAAGCAGCTGGTAACATCGGAATTCCAAATAGTAAGTATAAGCCAAGTGCTGCCCCGATAAATTCAGCTAAATCTGTAGCCATAATAACGAGTTCCCCTTGTATCCATAAACCGATGGAAACTGGTTTGGGGAAGTTTTCGCGAGCTACTTCAGGAAGATTTCTCCCAGTAGCGATTCCTAATTTAGCTGATAAAGTTTGAATTAATACAGCCATTAAATTAGAAGCGAGTATTACCCAAAGCAATAAATACCCATATTGTGATCCAGCTGCGATATTTGTAGCGAAGTTCCCAGGATCAATATAAGCAACTGATGCGATAAAAGCAGGTCCTAAGAATGGTAACAGTCTTTTAAAGCCTTTTGTTTGTCCACTTAACGCTAAATGGGCTGATTGAACTGTTGTACTTTGAGAAGGGACTTGTTTATCTTTTGTTATATCTTTATTCATAGTAGTATTCCCCTTTGAAATCTTAACTTGATTAAAGTTTCACTTTATTCTTATTCATTATTTCAATACATTTAGATATATGATGTGGCAATTTCATTTGAACATAAAAGTTTCCTTAATGCAAATTATATGACTGTGTGCAATGAATGGTGTGACGATGCAAAAATATTTTGGGAGTTTATGGTTGATGAATAAGGGAGAAGATAATAAATTATAGGGCTGTTTTTGAAATTTATGTGAACATACAGCCTATATTACATCATATTAATTGATGGAAATGAAATTGTATGATATATAATATATTGGGATTACAACCTAACCGTAGTGTTTTGTTCTGTAATCTTGTTTTTATTTTTGTTAACTTATAGAAAAAATTGTAAATAGAAGAAAATAGGCTAAGTACAATTTAGTATGTATTTTCTTATTATATATGTTTTGATATGAACGTTAACTTATACATGATTTTAAAATTTAGATAGGTGGTAGAAATACATTGGCAACTACAAAACCATATAGAGTATTACTGTATTACATGTACACAACAATTGAAAATCCAGAAGAATTTGCTGAACAGCATTTAGAATTTTGTAAATCACTTGAGTTAAAAGGAAGAATTCTTGTAGCGACAGAAGGAATTAACGGAACTTGTTCTGGAACTGTTGAGCAAACAGAAAAATACGTGGAAGCGATGAATAATGATCCACGTTTTGCTGGAATCGTGTTTAAAATTGATGAGGCGGATGAACATGCATTCAAGAAAATGCACGTACGTCCTCGTTCAGAGTTAGTTACACTTCGTCTAGAAGACGACATTAACCCGAAAGAAATTACTGGGAAGTATTTAGAACCAAAAGATTTTTATGAGGCAATGAAACAAGAAGATACAGTTATTATTGATGCAAGAAATGATTATGAATTTGATTTAGGACACTTTAAAGGTGCAATTAAACCAGATATTGAATCATTCCGTGAATTACCAGATTGGATTAGAGAAAATAAAGAAACACTTGAAGGTAAAAAGATTTTAACGTACTGTACAGGGGGAATTCGTTGTGAGAAATTCTCAGGTTGGTTAGTTCGCGAAGGTTATGAAGATGTAAGCCAGCTTCATGGCGGAATTGTAACGTACGGAAAAGATCCAGAAGTACAAGGTGAACTTTGGGATGGTCAATGTTACGTATTTGATGAGCGTATCGCTGTACCAGTAAACCAAAAAGAGCACGTTATCGTAGGTAAAGATCATTTTACAGGTGAACCTTGTGAGCGCTATGTAAACTGTGCAAACCCTGAATGTAACAAGAAAATTTTATGTTCTGAAGAAAGTGAAGCAAAACATTTACGTGCATGTTCTCATGAATGTCGTGTACACCCACGTAATCGTTATATCGTGCAACACGAATTAACTGAAGAGCAAGTAGCTGCTACATTAGAAAAAATCGAAGCAGGTAAGTAAGCATAATAGAAAACAGATGGTAGCATCGTGCTGCCATCTGTTTTTTAGTTACTTTGTACTATCCTTCTCTTTCACAGCAGAAAGTACAGTTTGTTTTACCCATGCTTTTCTTCGTTTATGTTGTACACTCCATTGGTATAAACTTTGTATACCTAAAATAAGTGAAATGACTATGCCACTAATCGCTATTAATAGAGCAAAAAATTCAAAAGGCGATGATATTTTGTTTGAATCGGTGTTTCTTAAAAGATCAATCATAGTAAACCCTAACATTTGGCCTACAACAGAGTAGAGCGTTAAAATTAATAATAAGAGGCTATCTTTTTTTGAAGCAACATTTTCTTGATATTTAAATAAACTATCTAGATTTTGTTTCGCGTTCGTGTACAGTACTTCAATGTTAAAAAGTTTTCTTAGACGAAAGAAAATATCTTCACTTTGTGATTGGGATACTAATTCTAAAGAAAAATAATTAGCTGTAAACGAATTTATTGAATAAATTAATTTCTCTATTTCATTTGTATCTTGTTCAATATTTAACTCGGCATAAGCGTTTGCCATCTTTAATAAAACAACTTTATGAAATAAATTTAATAATAAAGCGTAATAAAACTCCCCGTACATTTGACTAGCAAGTTTAGTGACTGCTTGTTCACCTTCATTTGTAATACATGTGAAAATATGTTCTTCCATAATAAAGTAACGGTTAGGAGCCCATCTTTGATAAGAATGTTTTGTTAAATAATCGTGAATATAAGGAACATTATTTGCACTAATATATGGCTTACCATCATCTGATAATCCGGAAAGACTGGAAGCTCGATATACATCGATTATATGAAGGTCTGACTCTTTGTTTATGGATAATAGAGTTTGTACATACATTCGCTGGTCTTCAAAGAAAGGGAATGTTTGAAAGTAAGAACTCCGCAATCTCTTGTTCTCAAAGAAGTCTGTTAAACCATGAAATAAATCACCGAATATAAGTTTTTCTACTTGTGAATATTTTTTTCCATCACATTCAATACAAATAGTCTCAGTCGTATCACTTTTAGTTTCAAGTACACGGAAGCGAGCCGCGAATTCAATCGCTTCTGATAATGTCATGTTAGGAGCGGTTTTTATTTCTGTCCGAATTGTTAAGAACCCAAGCTCATAAGGACAAAGTGTTACATCAATAGAATGTATCTTGAATGGAACGGAAATAAGGTTAGTTGTTAAATGTCCATTTAAATTAAGGTCTTTAGAATAGCGCTGTAATCCTTTTTGATGTTCTGAATGAGGAAAGAGAATTTTATTTGTAAAGGAAAGATAGTATGCTTCCATATTTTGATGTGAAACTTGAAATTTCCCATAATATGTATTTTCATCTTCAAGATGATCGAGTCGAAAAGGTCGAAAATCATTTTTTTGTAAGAAAGGGAACATATTTTGTTCATATCCAGTTTTAAACGAAAACGGGAATATAAATTGAAATATAGCTGTTGTTACATCTTTTTCCTCGATTGTTTGTATTGCCTCCATTTACATTGTTTCCTTTCCGTATAAGCTATAGAAACAACATGCCCAATTTTTCTTGAAAATAACCTCTCTTGTTCATTAGACTAAGAATGAAAATTCAGCTTATTTAACAAAGGACATGTATAATGTTATGTATACTAAAATTAGTATAATTGTGTTAGAAAAAGGGGGATGTTGTATGCGTATTTTAGTATTAGGAGCTGGGGGCGTTGGCGGATTTTTCGGTGGCCGATTAGTAGAAAAGGGAGAAGATGTTACATTTCTCGTTCGCAGCAAAAGAAAACAGCAATTAGAAGAAAAAGGCCTTGTTATTCGTAGTGTTAATGGAGATTTTTCATTTCAACCGAAATTGGTAACGAAAGAAGATAGAACGACTCCATTTGATGTGATTTTATTTTCAACAAAAGCGTATCATTTACACGAGGCGACCATAGATTTAAAGCCGTTTGTAGGTAAAAATACTGTAATAATCCCATTGTTAAATGGTATCGCTCATTTATCACTATTACAAAAGGAATTCGGTGAAGAGAAAGTAATTGGCGGTCTATGCTTTATCGAGACGACATTAAACGATCAGGGAGAAATTGTACAAACGAGTGCTGCCAACAGACTTGTATTTGGGGAAATTAAGCCTCAAGATTCAGAGAGAATAAAGCTTATTTCTAAAACATTTGCAGATACAAAAGCTAGTTTTGTTTTAAGTGAAAATATTGTGCAAGATATGTGGCATAAATATTTATTTATCACCGTAATGTCAGGTGTGACAACATTAATGCGTGCGCCGATAGGACCGATTCGTGAGAGTGATGGAGGCCGAGAATTTATTAGGAACTTATTTGAAGAATCAGTGCAAATCATGAAATCTATGGGGGCTCCAGTTAAGGAGAATATCGCCCAGGAACATATGAAAACGATTGATAAAATTTCGTATGATATGAAGTCATCGATGCAACGGGATATGGAAAAAGGTTCGCTCATTGAAGGGAAGCATTTACAAGGATACTTATTGAAATTAGCAGAGGAAATGTCTATAGATGTGCCTTTATTAAGTGTTGTGTATCAAAATTTAAAGGTATATGAAAAAATGATTTTTACTAAAGAAATGGTATGAAAAACAGTAAAGGATAGCAAAATATAAATGTTGCTATCCTTTTTTTGTTTCTTTTTGACAATTTATTCGTTTCTTTTCGGTTTATCTGTCGTATTTCGTTCTCTTTCACGTTTACCATATAGCTGATTAATTTCATTTGCTACAGCATCTAAATAGGAATCGGAAAAAAGTGGCTTCTTTTCTTTAGACATACGGGTCTCCTTTGTGGATTTTTAGTATTCATTATGTATATTTTTCGGTGGATTATGCGCAATCGTTTTAATTTTTTTCTTTTTTAAAATTTTTGTTTACTTTTTGAAAATAAAGGAGTATTATAATCCACAGTTTCAATTTTCTAAATCGCTGAAGCCGCATGGTGCGGGGGACCCGTTCTTATGGATTAGTACATAATCCAATGGGGTGAATCCTTGAAAAAGGTAGGGCTACTCATAGGCCCGAATCCGACAGCTAACCTCGTAAGCGTTATATTGAGAAGGAAGGTGGAGCTTGTGCGACAAAAAAAATAATGTCTACAAGTCTATTTCGTTATGGCTTGTAGACATTTTTGTTTTCTGAAGAAATAGTTTATCGCTGTAACTAGCAGAATCGTTCGTACAAAATTATTGGAGAGTGGACAGCATTGGTTTCATCTATTAAAAGATTTTTAATTGGAAGACCGTTAAAATCAACTGAGTTAGGAGAGCAAAAACTTAATAAAACGAAAGCGCTAGCCATTTTATCTTCTGACGCATTGTCATCGGTCGCATACGGACCAGAGCAAATATTAATTGCACTAGCAGGTCTTGGAGCAATAGCTTATTGGTATTCCATTCCGATAGCTGTTGGGGTATTAGTATTATTGACAGCTCTTATTTTATCTTATCGACAAATTATTTTTGCTTACCCTCATGGCGGCGGAGCATATGTTGTATCAAAAGAAAATTTAGGGATGAATCCGGGATTAATAGCTGGAGGATCTTTATTAGTCGATTACATTTTAACTGTTGCAGTAAGTGTGTCCGCAGGTACAGATGCGCTCACATCAGCTTTTCCTAGTTTACATGCACATAATGTAATCATTGCGATTATATTTGTCATATTGATTACCATCTTAAATTTAAGAGGCGTAACGGAATCAGCTTCCGTTTTAGCATATCCGGTTTATTTATTCGTTGTAGCATTATTTATATTAATTGGTGTAGGAATATATAATATTTTGACTGGTCACGTTTCACCCACGCTGCATTCGCCAATTGGAACACCAGTTGCGGGAATTAGTTTGTTCTTACTGTTACGAGCATTTGCTTCAGGAAGCTCTGCTTTAACGGGTGTTGAGGCGATATCTAACGCAATTCCAAACTTTAAAGATCCTGGACCTAACAATGCAGCGAAAACATTGCTTGCAATGGGTGCATTACTTGCAGTTTTATTTTCAGGAATTGTCTTTTTAGCTTATTATTACGGGATTAATCCAAGTAAGGAAGTAACAGTCGTTTCACAAATTGCTGAACAAACTTTTGGACGTAATTTCATGTACTATTTCATACAAGGTACAACAGCTTTAATATTAATTCTTGCTGCTAATACAGGTTATTCTGCATTTCCGCTATTAGCAGTTAACCTTGCGAAAGATAAGTTTATACCGAGAATGTTTACGATTAGAGGAGACCGCTTAGGTTACTCAAACGGTATTATTATACTTGGAATCGCTTCGATTATTTTAATTGTAGCTTTCCAAGGGCAAACAGAACATTTAATCCCGTTATATGCAGTAGGTGTATTTATTCCATTTACACTTTCTCAAACTGGGATGGTATTAAAATGGCTTCGTGAAAAACCTGAAGGATGGGCTTTGAGATTAACGGTCAATTTAATTGGTGCAGTCATTAGTTTTATCGTAATGAGTATGTTCTTTTTAACTAAATTCGCACAAGTTTGGTCGATCCTTATTTTCTTACCTGCCATTATCTTCTTGTTCCATCGAATTAAGAAGCATTATGATGCAGTGGGGGATCAATTAAGTTTAAAAACTTGTGAACCACTTGTTCCGATCGAAGGGAATGTAATTGTCGTTCCTGTAGCAGGTATGACTCATGTAGTAGAAAATTCACTGAACTATGCTAAAGCTCTTTCTGCAGATCAAGTTATCGCTGTGTATGTTGCTTTTGACAGAGAAGAGGAAAAGAAATTTGAAGAGAAATGGGAGAAGTGGCAACCTGAAGTAAGGCTTGTTACATTACATTCTCATTATAGAAGTATCATTCAGCCGTTAACAAAGTTCATTGATACAGTGCAATATAAAGCGAGTGAATCAAATTACCGTGTTACAGTCGTTATACCACAGTTTATTCCGAAAAAAGGCTGGCATAACATTCTTCATAATCAATCTAGTTTACTCATTCGTGCGTATTTACTCTATAAAAGAAATGTTGTTATTACGACAGTTCCATATCATTTGAAAAAGTAATAAGATTTTTTAAGGATAGCTTCACGAAAGTGAAGCTATCCTTTTTGTGTATATGCTATGCATAATTGCATATAGGCCTTAAAATTATATTGATATAATATTATCACTTATGAGTAAATAGTGTTTTTTGTTGTGATATATGGATATTTTAATTGAGAAAGTTAATCGGATTTTATTTTGGAATAAAGACATGAGTGCTTGAAAATAAAGGGAATTAAAATACTTCTTTACGGTAGATAAATAGCTGTGTTTAAATGACCTTACAGTACAAAACTTAAATAAAAACAAAACGGAATTTCATATTTACGTACGTTATTTAGCTTAAAATGAATAATATTTTCATGTAATATATTCACTGTGTGAATGTGGAAATTACGATGAACCAGAAATTTTATACAATATTATTCATACTAAGCACATATGAAAAGTCATGTAATGTTTTATAACAATAAGTAAGTACTGTAGAAATAAAGTTTGAGAGAGGTGGTTCGTACATGACTCACGGTGAGAACGTTCTCTATTTTTAACCATCTCAAATCATTTGCAAGAAAATAGAATACTAAAATGCGATAGTAATAGTTGCTAATACATAGGAGGAGTTAAAGTGAAAAAGACTTTAATTACAGGGTTATTGGTTACAGCAGTATCTACGAGTTGCTTCGTTCCTGTAAGCGCTTACGCTAAGGAGGGGCAAACAGAAGTGAAAACAGTATATGCGCAAAATGTAATTGCTCCAAATACATTATCAAATTCAATTAGAATGTTAGGATCACAGTCACCACTTATCCAAGCATACGGATTAGTTATTTTACAACAACCAGACATTAAGGTAAACGCTATGAGTAGTTTAACGAATCATCAAAAATTTGCAAAAGCGAATGTACGAGAGTGGATTGATGAATATAATCCAAAGCTAATCGACTTAAATCAAGAAATGATGAGATACAGCACAAGATTTAATAGCTATTATAGTAAGCTCTATGAACTAGCAGGAAAAGTAAATGAAGATGAACAGGCAAAAGCAGATTTTACAAACGCATATGGAAAATTACAATTGCAAGTCCAAAGCATTCAAGAGAGTATGGAGCAAGATTTATTAGAGTTAAATCGATTTAAAACGGTATTAGACAAAGATAGTAACAACTTATCAATTAAAGCTGATGAAGCAATAAAAACACTGCAAGGGTCAAGTGGAGATATTGTGAAATTAAGAGAAGACATAAAAAGAATTCAAGGGGAAATTCAAGCTGAACTAACTACTATTTTGAATAGACCACAAGAAATTATTAAAGGTTCTATTAATATCGGTAAACAAGTATTTACAATTACAAATCAAACTGCACAAACGAAAACAATCGACTTTGTTTCTATCGGTACTTTAAGTAATGAAATTGTAAATGCTGCAGATAGTCAAACGAGGGAAGCAGCTCTTCGTATTCAACAAAAGCAAAAAGAGTTATTACCGCTTATTCAGAAGTTATCACAAACTGAATTAGAGGCGACTCAAATTACATTTGTTGAAGATCAAGTAAGTAGCTTTACAGAACTAATTGATCGCCAAATTACAACTTTAGAAACGTTATTAACGGATTGGAAAGTTTTAAATAATAATATGATCCAAATTCAAACAAATATTGAAGAAGGCACGTATACAGACAGTAGTTTACTTCAAAAACATTTCAATCAACTTAAAAAAGTAAGTGATGAAATGAATAAGCAAACAAATCAATTTGAAGATTACGTTACAAACGTTGAAGTACATTAAACAGAAAAATAATTAGCGATATAGGGAGAGAAGAAAAATGACAAAAAAACCTTATAAAGTAATGGCTCTATCAGCACTTATGGCAGTATTTGCAGCAGGGAATATTATGCCGGCCCATACGTATGCAGCTGAAAGTACAGTGAAACAAGCTCCAGTTCATGTTGTAGCAAAAGCTTATAATGACTACGAAGAATATTCATTAGGACCAGAAGGCCTGAAAGATGCAATGGAAAGAACAGGTTCAAACGCTTTAGTAATGGATCTGTACGCTTTAACAATTATTAAACAAGGTAATGTTAACTTTGGTAATGTATCGTCAGTTGATGCAGCTTTAAAAGGTAAAGTGATTCAGCATCAAGATACAGCTAGAGGGAATGCACAACAATGGCTAGATGTATTGAAGCCACAGCTTATTTCAACAAATCAAAATATCATTAATTACAATACGAAATTCCAAAACTATTATGATACTTTAGTTGCTGCGGTTGATGCAAAGGATAAAGCAACTCTTACGAAAGGTCTAACTAGATTATCAAGTAGTATTACTGAAAATAAAGCGCAAGTAGATAAGTTAGTAGAAGACTTAAAGAAATTCCGAAATAAAATGACGTCGGATACGCAAAATTTCAAGGGAGATGCAAATCAAATTACATCTATCTTGGCTAGTCAAGATGCTGGAATTCCGCTTCTGCAAAATCAAATTACAACGTATAATGAAGCAATTAGTAAATATAATGCAATTATTATCGGTTCATCTGTTGCGACAGCTTTAGGCCCAATTGCAATTATCGGTGGTGCGGTTGTAATTGCTACGGGAGCAGGAACTCCGCTAGGAATCGCATTAATTGCAGGTGGAACAGCAGCAGTAGGTGGTGGTACTGCAGGAATCGTCTTAGCGAAGAAAGAGCTTGATAATGCACAGGCAGAAATTCAAAAGATAACAGGACAAGTTACAACTGCGCAATTAGAAGTGGCAGGACTAACGAACATTAAAACACAAACTGAATATTTAACAAACACAATTGATACAGCAATTACAGCGTTGCAAAACATTTCAAATCAATGGTACACAATGGGATCAAAATACAATTCTTTACTTCAAAATGTAGATTCAATTAGTCCAAATGACCTTGTTTTCATTAAAGAAGATTTAAACATTGCGAAAGATAGCTGGAAGAACATTAAAGACTATGCAGAAAAAATCTATGCTGAAGATATTAAAGTAGTAGATACGAAAAAAGCATAATCGAATACGAATCGTTAGAGCGTTAAGTATTGATGAATGAGTTGAAGCTCCTGTTCAGTTGTGAGCAGGAGCTTTTTTATATCCTTATAAAGAGAATGGGTGAAAAGTATGCAGAAAAGATTTTATAAAAAATGTCTTTTAACGATCATGATTGCTGGGGTGGCAACGAGTAATGCACTTCCTTTACATCCTTTTGCAGCGGAACAAAACGTAAAAACATTACAAGAAAATGCAAAAAATTATTCTCTCGGTCCAGCAGGATTCCAAGATGTAATGGCGCAAACAACATCGAGCATATTCGCAATGGATTCATATGCAAAATTAATTCAAAATCAGCAAGAGACTGATTTGAGTAAAATAAGTTCAATTAATAGTGAGTTTAAAGGAAATATGATTCAGCATCAAAGAGATGCAAAAATTAATGCGGCGTATTGGTTAAATAATATGAAGCCTCAAATTATGAAAACGGATCAAAATATTATTAATTACAATAATACTTTTCAAGCGTATTATAATGACATGTTAGCAGCGATTGATCAAAAGGATAGCGGTAAATTAAAAGCGGATTTAGAAAAGTTGTATGCGGATATTTTAAAGAATCAAAATGAGGTAGATGTACTATTAGGGAATTTGAAAGCTTTTCGCGATAGAATGGCGAAAGACACAAATAGTTTTAAAGAGGATACGAATCAATTAACCTCGATTTTGGCGAGTACGAATGCTGGTATTCCAGCTCTAGAGCAACAAATAAATACATATAACGATTCGATTAAAAAGAGTAACGACATGGTCATTGCTGGTGGCGTACTTTGCGTAGCACTAATAACATGTCTTGCGGGCGGACCGATGATTGCGATCGCAAAAAAAGATATTGCAAATGCAGAACGAGAAATAGCCAGTTTAAAGAATAGAATTTCAGGAGCACAAGCAGAAGTGGCAATTTTGACAGATGTGAAAAATAAAACGACTAATATGACAGAAACAATTGATGCAGCAATTACAGCACTGCAAAACATATCAAATCAGTGGTATACGGTAGGTGCGAAATATAATAATTTACTACAAAACGTAAAAGGAATCAGCCCTGAAGAATTTACCTTTATAAAAGAAGATTTAAATACAGCGAAAGATAGCTGGAAGGATGTAAAAGATTATACAGAAAAATTACATGAGGGTGTGACGAAATAAACAGTGGACTAGTTCCGCTGTTAATTTTTTTATCCCGTTTTTTGTGAGAGCCGAGCTTGTAATTTTACCCATAAGTTTGCCGTTTGTTTTATCAATGTAACTTTAGGATAATGTTTGGTCAAATTGATACTAATAACCTCGATAAACTCCTGATCACGCTTTTTATATTTAATATTTTAAGTAAAAAAGCTATACTATAGGCAAAACTAAAAATTGGAAAGGAAATACTAGAACATGGAAAATTATTTGTTATTTATCCTCACAGCAATCTTAATCATAATAATGCCTGGTCCCGGTTTTGCCTTAGTTACAAAAAACACTATCTCGCATGGTAGAAATGGTGGGATAAGGACCGTCTTAGGAACGGTATCTGGAATGATGATTCATACAATAATGGCTACACTAGGACTCTCTGCTATCCTAATGAAATTCTCTATGTTATTTACATTAATAAAATATGCTGGGGCTTTTTATTTAATTTACTTAGCTGTAAAGTCAATTAAAAGTGCCTTTTCTAAAAAAGAAGATATGTCAGGTTCAGTGGAAATGAACTCTAAGGATATTGGTACGATTAAAAGTTTTAGACAAGGATTTACCACGGCAATCTTAAATCCGAAAACGGCTGTATTTTTCCTAAGTTTTCTACCCCAATTTATTGTGAGCAATCAAAGTCATCTCTTCCAATTTCTGTTGTTAGGACTCACATTTACGACTTTGACAGCAATATGGTATTTACTTTATATCTCACTAATACGTCAATTAAGAACTTTTTTACGAAAAGAAAAAGTGAACCGTACAATAGAGGGTATTACTGGTACAGTATTATTAGCATTTGGAGTTAGGTTATTTTTCCAAAAATAAATATGTATATGAAAAGAGAAATAATCAATGGTGGTTATTTCTCTTATTCACTTATTCTAAAACTACCATTATAGATTTCTAGAGGTGAGATGATTTTTTGTTGGGTATTTATGTTACTATCACTGTAAAAATTGTGAAGAAATGTACTTAAACTAACGGGGCAGGATAGTTGAATAAGAATAAAAATATTTTTATAAGTTAAATTTATTGAATATCATAAAATATTTATAATTAAACTTTTTTCTAAATCAACACTCGATGGCGAGGTGGTGTTACCTCAAATATAATTATTTTATTTGAAGATCTCATTTTAATTTTTTCAAATCTTTTCATAGGTTGATATACAAAGACGTGTAGTGATAAGCCTATAACTGCAGTAATGTTTAAAATAATACTTATAATCATTAAAGACCATTCTATAACTGGAGAAAAGTATCCGTCCGTACTTAATGTAGAAGAACTTACATCTAGTATTAAAATAACTATTAGTATAAAGGTAAGTTTTTAACCAATTTGAATCCCCCCCTTTTAAGAGTAATATCTTTATATTATTATATTAAAAAATAAATTATATAATTAATTATAAGATAGTTATCTATGAGAATTTAACTTGTTTTTTCGTTTTGGGGTGTTAAAAAATTCTTAAGTTGATGGGCATGGGATAGCACACCATGCCTATGAACTTAAGAACAGAAACTTACGCTTGAACATAATATCAAATTTAGATGAGCAAAGCTATTTCAAGTGAATAGAATCCACTCTTTAAGAATACATAAAATATATACATACAAGCTTAGTCTGATCACTACATCATTAGTGAAAGTAGGATTCTATAGATTTTGGAGGAAGAGATATGAAAAAAAGGTTCTCCTGTTTACAGATTTGGGGATTGATGATGCGTTTGCTATACTGTACACTTTTTTTCGTAAAGACATTCAACTTGTAGGAATTGTAGCCGATTATGGAAATGTATCCAGAGAAAATGCAATAAGAAATATTAACTATTTGAAGTACATTGCGGGAAGAGAAGAGATACCCGTATTCCTTGGTGCTTCTGTACCGTTGACAGGTATATTGATTCAGTATTTCCCTGAGGTACATGGAAAAGTCGGATTAGGACCTATCATTCCCCCTGAAATTTCATATCCAGTTTATCCTTTAAATGATATTTATCAAATTATAGAATCAAATTTAGAAGATCTTACAATTATCAATTTAGGAAGACTTTCTTCGCTAGCTACGACTTTTGTGTTGAATTTAGAAACAATGCGAAACGTAAGAGAATGTATTTGCATGGGGGGAGCTTTTTTCTATCCAGGTAACGTAACTGCTGTGGCTGAAGCTAACTTTTACTCAGACCCTTATGCAGCAAACTTAATTCTGCAGCATGCAAAGAACTTGACAATTATTCCTTTAAATGTGACTCAACATGCGATTGTTACACCCGAAATGGTCCAGCAAATCGATGCATTTCATCGGAATACACAGGATCTTGCAGGACTCATCATCAAACCTATGTTAGACTATTATTATAAATTCTACTCCAAGTCTAATCCTGGTATAAGTGGAAGCCCTATGCATGATTTTGTAACAGTGTGGTATTTGCTGAATCAAGAGGCTGTTGGCCTTTCAAGAGTACCCATTAAAGTAATTCCTGATCAAGGAGAAGGATTTGGTCAAAGTATTGCAGACTTTCGTTTTGCTACTAATCCAGGCTATAAAACGCATAATGTAGCTTTTCAGCTTGATTATAAAAGATTCAAGAAGGATATTATGGAAACGTTTTTAAAGAAGAGAGTGTAACAGACTTTATTAACTTCAGATAATAGGGATTATGTGAATGAAATGCCACTTCACTTAACGTACAGGAATTCGACTTTTTTAGGTTAAAATTCGCTTAGCATATAAAACTTCCAAAATGTTGGCTGTATCCCATCACTATCAAGCTAACAAAACAAAATCCCCCTAAAATGAAAAAATCCGCTGACTTCTCAAAGTAATTAACTGTAGTGAAAGAAAATTTTTATTTTGGGGGTACATTAAAACTTTAGCTTGACGGGCAGGGGGCCTCGTCACATGCTTATCAAGCTAAGAAATTAGTTGTTCTCCAAAACGAAAAAATTAACTAAATCCCCATAAATAACTATAGGAAGATAAAAACACTGTAGCTTTCGAATAAAGTTTGATCAAAATTATGTAGTTGTTTGGTGATAATAAAATTGTTTCATTTATAATAAAATCATTTAAAAATTAATAGAGTTATTCAATTTATTCTGACGGTAATAATAAAGTAATTAAAAAGTGAAAATATTTGTTTGGAAAATACGGTTACTCATTTGCGATATTTACGTACCATGAAACAACTAATTACACTGTCTATAACTGAAATTCTCTTTGATTTCGAATGCTTTACAAACAAAAAAATAGCACGAATGTTCGTATGAAGGTATAATTATAAGTATCTTAAAATCAAAGGAGGTCTTGCCTTATGAGTCAAAGAATTTCCTACTATGATGTTGCACCTGATGGCATGAAAATTATGATGGATATGGAGAAGTACACTAAGAAATCTACAATTAATCGAATTACTAGAGAACTTATAAAGATTAGAGTCTCTCAAATTAACGGTTGTGCTTTCTGCATGGATATGCATACATCAGATGCCCGTAAGATAGGTGAAACCGAACAACGAATTTATTGCTTGAATGCTTGGAATGAATGTGATTTTTATACACCTGAAGAGAAAGTTGCTCTTGAACTATCTGAGCATATTACTCTAATTCCCACTAAAAGAGTTCCTGAAGACCTATATAAGCGAGTACGTGAACACTATGACGAGAAACAATATATTGACCTTGTTCTGGTAATTAATCAAATCAACAGTTGGAATAGAATTTCTATTGCAATGGGAAATACAGCAACTAAAAAATAATTGCTCTCAACGAACGGTAAATAAGAATAAAATTAAAGATGTTTAAAAATCACAATACAATTGTTTCATTTTTCTTTATTACGCAGTTATCATAAACTGTAACATAACCAAATTTTTGAAATTTATTGGTTCATCCTTTATAGCTTTTATAATAATATTATCTTGAAACACGAAGGGACTGAACTATGCGCAGATATCAATATCTTGACCCCAAAATAAAAACATAATGGAGGTAAAAATATTGATTACAGAACTACAAACCGAAAGATTAGTTTTAAGAAAAATGAAAGTATCAGACTCAGCTAGCATGTTTACAATTTGGGCGGATCCAGAAGTTACAAAATTTATGAATATCAATAGTTTTACTGATGAAAGCCAAGCGGTAGATATGATTGAAATGCTTGATAAGTTATCTCGGGAAAACAGAGCTATTCGTTATTCAATAATTGAATTAGAATCAAATGAAATTATCGGTTCTTGTGGTTATAATTCATTTGATTTCAAAAACGCCAAAGCAGAAATTGGTTACGATATTAGTAAAGCTTTTTGGGGTAAGGGGTATGCGCCAGAAGCCATTCTCTCTTTAATGGATTATGCGTTTAGTACTTTAGAATTCAATAGAATAGAAGCAAAAGTTGAATCTGAAAACATCAATTCAATAAAAGTCTTACAAAAGTTAAACTTTACATTCGAAGGGACAATGAGAAAGTGTGAAAAATCTAATGAAAAGTTTATTGATCTAAGTATTTATTCAAAATTAATAACAGATTAACTTATATTACTTAGCCTACATTCCTTAAAATGTAGACTATTAAATACCCTCGAAGCATCCTTAATTGCTATTAATTGAAAGTGAGGGCTACGGCTCTCTTTTTTAATTCACAATTTCTAGTACAATTGAAATAATTAAGAAACGTATAGAGTAATCCGTCCGATCTTAACCACTGAAGAAAAATTAACAGAGGAAGAGATCATGAACTTTGCTGTTGAAATGAGGGAAAAGAAATAGAAGGACACAACTATATAATAAGAAAAATCTAGAAGATACGTAATATTTAAAAATGAACCGTCTCATAAAGAACATGTAGTAATTTCTACGTGTTCTTTTTTAATAAAAATGAAAGTAAACTGTTAAATAAAAATTTACTTTCAATGTCATATAAGAAGAACAAAAAATAAGTCGTCTTTTGCTCTTAACAGGGTCTTACCAGCAGCATCCGTTACTTTAGAAACACTCCTATGAGATATAATTATTGATGGTACTTTTTAGGTGATATACTGGAGGTAGATTACTCATCTAATGATGAAGGGAGGTTTACGCGTATGGAAGTAACATTTACAGTAAGTAAATGGGATGAAAAGCCAGTCAATGACACTAGAAAAGATTTCCCTATTAATATTGCCCATGTCGAATATGATATTGACGGTGAATTAAAAGGAAAAGCTTTTGTTGAATATTTATTATATTATTTAGAATCAACTATAGATGATGGTCACTTGGCTACTGCTAAAATTTCTGGATTTTTACATTTCGAAGGAATTTATAAGGGAAAACGAGGGACATTTATAGCTATAGAGCAAGGGATATTTGATAAAGGAAATCTAGATTCCCCTGCAATAATCATCAAAGCTACTGGTGAATTAGAAAGCCTGAAAGGGTCCTATAATTATAAGTTTACAGGTCAAACCAGTAAAATGATTCTAGACTTTGAATTCTAACAAAATATCTTATAATTTAGCAAAAAGGGCATCCACTGTAATACCAGGAATGTCCTTTTTTAAACTAAATTATACCGAAAAACAAGACTCAAAATTTTCAATGGGAGGAAATGATATGAGGATCACGATACAAGAATATGTGGTCAATGAAATAGATTCAGGACCATATGGAATAACCGTAGGAAAAGACGGAGCATTGTGGTTTACGGAACAGAAAGGGAATCGAATTGGTAGAATAAATGCTACTGGTGAAATAAATTCTTTTCCCATTCCGACAGCAAATGCAGGAGCTATGTCAATTATCTCGGACCAGACCGGTGACTTATGGTTTACGGAATATAACTCAAGCAAGATCGGTAAAATGTCGATGAACGGTCTTTTTGAAGAATATGTACTCCCTACAACGAACGCCGCACCTTTTGGCATAACGGAAGGACCAGATGGAGCAATATGGTTTACAGAAATGAATAATGGTAGGATCGGAAGAATAACAAAGTCAGGGGAAATCACCGAGTTTGAATTGCCTAACTCCAAATCATTTCCCTCTTTTATTACTCTGGGATCAGACGGTGCATTATGGTTTACACAGAATCAGAACAATAGGATTGGGAGAATAACCACTAAAGGTGAGGTCAAAGAATATCCAATCCCAACACCCAACTCCGGGCCAGTTGGAATTGCGAGCGGCCCAGATGGAGCAATATGGTTTGTGCAAATCATAGGCAATAAAATTGGTAGAATTACGTTCGAAGGTGAGATCAAAGAATTTGTTATACCGACGCCGAACGCTCGTCCTCATGCCATAATACCTGGGAATAACAGAGATCTTTGGTTCACAGAATGGGGAGGTAACAAAATCAGCCGTATTACAGTTGAAGGAGTTATTACGGAATATACGATACCTACAAATAATGCAGAGCCACATGGTATCACGTTTTGTCCGGATGGCGATCTTTGGTTCGCTGAAGAGTGTAATCAAATTGGACGTCTAACAATCATTACGTAATAGGGATATCGTCCATCGCTATCAAGCTTAGAAAAGTAAATATCCCATCACCATCAAGTTAAGAATTTGGTTGCTCCCCAAAACGAAAAAATGTGCTTTTTTGTTACAAGTAGCACAAAATTTCGTTCTGGGGGTACTATAAAATTTTAGCTTGATGGCGATGGGGTCTCGCCATCAAAACGTGAATTTCGCACGCTAAGGAATTTCTATATTAAAAAACTTGGCTTTACCGTACGTTAAGGAAGTTCCATAAACGATATTTAATGTTTGTTATTGTTACTACAGAAAGAACAAAAAGAATGAATTAAATATGAATCGATTTATCCCGCTATTTGCGGGCAGTAAGACTCCCACCTCAAAATTCGGCGAATACGAGGGAGTTAGGTGGGAGTCGGACTGCCCGTAAAAGCCCGATTGGTGAGGGCTAATAATCAGTGGGGGATGAACAAAACCCCCACTGATTAAAGTTTCACTTTATCTGATTCAAGATCATTTGTATCGAGTGTATGAAGCTAAAAAATAAAAGTTTCATTGTAAATCCTAAGTGGAGTAGAAGTTTAGGTTGATAAATAAGGGAGTCGAATTTTTTTGCATAAAGCTGTATAATGCTTGTAACGAAAAGGAAATACAGGAAAGGATATGTAATGAGTTACTATGGATAAGGATAAACAACAATTAAGCGTTGAAGTTGCAAGATTATATTATCAATCAGATTATAGTCAGCAAGAAATTGCTAATAAATTAAATATTTCAAGACCGACGATTTCTAGATTATTGAAGTATGCGAAAGAAAAAGGATTTGTTCAAATTAGTATAGCTGATCCATTTGCTGACTTAGATAACGTTGGGAATTTACTTAAAGAAAAGTATAACCTGTTAGAAGCGCATGTCGTATTTTCTCCAGTACCAGAATATGCAACGATTACGGAGTATATTAGTAAATATGCAGCTGAGTATATGGAAAAGACAGTGAAAAATGGTGATATCGTTGGTGTAAGCTGGGGAATGACGATGTATGAAATCGCTAGAAAAATCGTACCGCAACATGTGAAAGGTGTAGAGGTTGTCCAGTTAAAAGGTGGCATTAGTCACTCAAGTGTAAATACATATGCGAATGAAACGATCGCGTTATTTGCAGATGCTTTTCAAACGACGCCAAGAAATCTACCTCTTCCAGTTATATTTGATAATGCGGTGACAAAAGAATTAGTGGAGCAAGATAGACATATTCATCACATTATTGAAATGGGGAAACAAGCAAATATTGCAATTTTCACTGTTGGAACAGTGCGTGATGAAGCGTTATTATTCCGATTAGGATATTTAGATAAGGATGAAACGAACATTTTGAAAGAACAAGCTGTCGGTGACATTTGTTCACGTTTCTTTGATGGAGACGGAAATATTAGTAGCGAAGAAATTAATAAGCGTACAATTGGAATTGAGTTAGAGGAACTTAAATTAAAGAAACGTTCTATTTTAGTTGCAGGTGGTAATAGAAAAATAAAAGCAATTGACGGTGCGTTACGTGGCGGGTATGCAAATGTACTAATTATAGATCAGCATACAGCGAAAGAATTGTTACATTATCAAAAAGGTTAGAAATAAAAGGCTTTCTCAAAATATTAATTTTGAGAAAGCCTTTTATTTTTAGTATGAATAAATCAATGTGTAGTACCTTGTAAAGTATTTGTAAGGAACGCTCTTTGATTGATCTCCTTTTTCAAAAATTAGTGAGTTAGCCATAATATCTCTATCTACAAAACTCCAGCCATCTTGCTCCATCATATCGATAAAAGGTTCCATTTTTCCGCGCTTTACTAAGTAGGGGTATTGATTATCTATCGGTTCTACTTCCACCATTTCTTTATCTTGAATAACCATCTTAGACATAGCTAAAGCAAATGGAACTGGGTTTCCTTCTTGGAAAATAACATCCCTTTTATAAAAAATAAATATGGATAGTGAGGTGCATACTAGCAATGTGAATATAAAGAATTTTGACTTAAACAAGTGGTTCACATCCTTTATTTACAAGCTTATACTACTTTCAATGTATTACTAGAAATTCCCTTCTAAAAAAGAATGAACAAAAGTTCAAAAGTGTATTTACATTTGTTCAACTAAGAGTTAGAATGAAGTTGTTAAAAGATATGAGGAGTGAAGATAATGAACATTGCAAAGTTAATTGACCATACAATTTTAAAACCAAATTCTACAAAAGAAGATGTTATGAAAGTAATCGAAGAGGCAAAGCAATACAAATTTGCTTCAGTTTGTATTAATCCTACATGGGTAAAGCTAGCTGCTGAAGAATTAGCTGGACATGATGTAGACGTTTGTACTGTAATCGGTTTCCCATTAGGAGCAAGCACTACTGAAACAAAAGCATTCGAAACAAAAGATGCTATCGTAAAAGGTGCAACTGAAGTTGATATGGTAATCAACGTAGGTGCTTTAAAAGATGGCGACAATGAGTTCGTTGAAAAAGACATTTATGAAGTAGTACAAGCAGCAAAAGGAAAAGCTCTTGTAAAAGTAATCATTGAAACTTGCCTTCTAACAGATGAAGAAAAAGTTCGTGCTTGTGAATTATCAGTAAAAGCTGGCGCTGATTTCGTAAAAACTTCAACTGGATTCTCAACTGGCGGAGCAACTGCAGAAGATATCGCATTAATGCGTAAAACAGTTGGACCAAACGTTGGCGTGAAAGCATCTGGCGGCGTTCGTACACGTGAAGATGCAGACAAAATGGTAGAGGCTGGAGCTTCTCGCGTTGGAGCAAGTGCTAGTGTTGCAATCGTATTAAATGATGCAAAAGGTGCTACAGATAATTACTAATTAATAAAGTGTGAAAAGCAATAGATACACGTTTAAAGTAAAGTGTATCTATTGCTTTAACAATTGAAAAGAATGTAAGCGGATACGAATGGGAGGAGACGGCTTATGAAATACTTAATCGGTGTTTTAGGCCTCGTATTGATTTTAGGTATCGCTTGGCTTGCTAGTAATGATAGAAAGAAAGTCAAATATCGCCCAATCATAACGATGGTTATATTACAATTCATTTTGGGGTTTTTATTATTAAATACAAGCGTAGGGAATATATTAATTAGCGGAATAGCAGATGGTTTTGGAGAATTATTAAAATATGCCGCTGATGGTGTGAATTTCGTATTTGGTGGATTAGTAAATCAAAAAGAGTTTTCATTCTTTTTAAGTGTATTAATGCCAATCGTATTTATATCAGCTTTAATAGGTATTTTGCAACACATTAAAGTATTACCTATTATTGTGAAATCTATCGGTCTAGTATTAAGTAAAGTAAATGGGATGGGGAAACTCGAATCATATAACGCGGTAGCTTCTGCGATTTTAGGACAATCTGAAGTGTTTATTTCAGTTAAGAAACAACTAGGATTATTGCCAGAGAAAAGAATGTATACATTATGTGCATCTGCAATGTCTACAGTATCTATGTCTATCGTTGGATCATATATGGTGTTATTAAAACCGCAATATGTTGTAACCGCTTTAGTGCTTAACTTATTCGGTGGCTTCATTATTGCTTCTATCATTAACCCGTATGAAGTTACTGAAGAAGAAGATATGTTAGAAGTACAAGAAGAAGAGAAAAAGACATTCTTTGAAGTATTAGGGGAATACATTATAGATGGATTTAAAGTTGCGATTACAGTAGCAGCTATGTTAATTGGTTTCGTTGCCCTTATCGCATTCATTAATGCAGTATTTAAAGGTGTAATCGGTATCTCATTCCAAGAAATTCTTGGTTATGTATTTGCACCATTTGCATTTATTATGGGTGTTCCATGGCATGAAGCAGTTAACGCAGGGAATATTATGGCGACAAAACTCGTATCAAATGAATTTGTTGCGATGACAGATTTAGCACAAGGAAACTTTAATTTCTCAGATAGAACGACAGCGATTATATCTGTATTCTTAGTTTCATTTGCAAACTTCTCTTCAATTGGAATTATTGCTGGGGCAGTTAAGAGCTTAAATGAAAAACAAGGGAATGTAGTCGCAAGATTTGGTTTGAAATTACTTTTCGGTGCAACGTTAGTAAGTTTCTTATCAGCAACAATCGTTGGCTTATTATTTTAACAGATTCATATAATATAAAAAGGAATGGTGATTACAATGAGAATGGTAGATATTATTGCGAAAAAACGTGATGGAAAAGAATTAATGACTGAAGAAATCAAATTCTTTATTAATGGATATACAGATGGAAGTATTCCTGATTATCAAGCGAGTGCACTTGCAATGGCAATTTTCTTTAAAGATATGACGGATCGTGAACGTGCAGATTTAACGATGGCAATGGTTGAGTCTGGAGAAACAATCGACTTATCAGCAATTGAAGGCATTAAAGTAGATAAGCATTCAACTGGCGGTGTTGGTGATACAACAACATTAGTATTAGGACCATTAGTTGCTGCTTTAGATGTACCAGTAGCAAAAATGTCTGGTCGTGGTTTAGGACATACGGGCGGAACAATCGATAAATTAGAAGCAGTGGAAGGATTCCACGTTGAAATTACGAAAGAGCAATTCATTGATATTGTAAACCGTGATAAAGTGGCTGTTATCGGACAAACAGGAAACTTAACACCTGCTGATAAAAAAATCTATGCACTTCGTGATGTAACAGGAACAGTAAACTCGATTCCTCTAATTGCAAGTTCAATTATGAGTAAAAAAATTGCAGCTGGTGCTGATGCGATCGTACTTGATGTAAAAACAGGTGCTGGTGCATTTATGAAAACAGAAGAAGATGCAAAAGAATTAGCTCATGCAATGGTACGTATCGGAAATAATGTTGGACGTCAAACGATGGCAGTAATTTCAGATATGTCACAACCTCTTGGGTTTGCAATTGGTAATGCATTAGAAGTGAAGGAAGCAATTGATACTTTAAAAGGTGAAGGTCCAGAAGATTTAACAGAATTAGTACTTGTATTAGGAAGCCAAATGGTCGTACTTGCGAAAAAAGCAAATACATTAGAAGAAGCTCGTGAAATGTTAATTGAGGTTATGAAAAACGGAAAAGCAACTGAGAAATTTAAAGAGTTCTTAAGCAATCAAGGCGGAGACAGCTCAATTGTAGATAATCCAGAAAAAATGCCACAGGCGAAGTATGTAATTGATGTACCTGCAAAAACTTCAGGTGTTATTTCAAACATTGTTGCAGATGAAATCGGTATCGCTGCGATGTTACTTGGTGCAGGCCGTGCAACGAAAGAAGATGAAATTGATTTAGCTGTAGGTTTAATGTTACGTAAAAAAGTTGGCGATGCAGTAAAAGAAGGCGAGCCGTTCGTAACGATTTATGCAAATCGCGAAAATGTAGAAGATGTAAAAGCAAAAATTTATGAGAACATTTCTATCGCTGAAACAGCAGTGGCTCCTAAATTAGTTCATACAGTTATTACTGACTAATCAATATTACATTTACTTTGAGGAGGAAATAATATGGATAAGAAAAAATATATTGAAGTAGCAAATAAGATGTTATCAAAAGCGTATATTCCGTATTCAAAATTTCCTGTTGGTGCAGCGTTAGTTACGAAAGAAGGTAAAATCTATACTGGTTGTAATATAGAGAATGCTTCTTACGGTTTATGTAACTGTGCAGAAAGAACGGCAATATTTAAAGCGGTATCAGAAGGTGAGCGCGACTTTAGTTACTTAGTCATTACAGGCGAAACGGACGGACCTATTTCACCATGTGGTGCTTGTAGACAAGTGATTGCTGAATTTTGTGATCCGAAAATGCCAGTTTTACTAACGAATGTAAAAGGCGATGAAAAAGAAGTGACTGTGGAACAGTTACTGCCTGGCGCCTTCTCAATTGAAGATTTAAAATAAGGTGAAAAGCCCTTCCATAACTCATAGTTGTGGAAGGGCTTTTTTATGTATAAAAATTGCAATGTAATCTTCTGTTCATATTCCGTTCATAAACTTTGCGTAAAATGATTGCAGTGAATAAAGAAAATGACAATATGAATTGTCGTTCTACAGCAGGAGGAATATAATGAAGAAATTATATAATGCAGCATTCATTTACTTAATTATTGGTTTATTATCAGGTGTATTTGCTAGAGAGTATACGAAAGCGCAAGGAATTAAAGGATCCACTATGTTGCAATTAGTGCATACACACGTATTAGTGCTCGGCTTCGTATTCTTTTTGGTCGCTTTGGCTCTATTTAAAGTATTTAATGTCCGTGAAACAAAAAGTTTTCGCGCATGGTTTGTTGTGTATAACATAGGATTAATTTTTACAATCGCTACAATGGTATTTAGAGGTATTTTACAAGTAAACGGAACAGACTTTAACGGTTTAAGCCATATGGCTGGATTAGCTCATGTCATTATAAGTGCCGGGCTTGTTTGGTTTATGATTTTGCTCAAAAAGTCTTTTAAATAGATAGGGGTGGAGAGTATGAGTTTAGCACTTTTATCAAGTATCGTAGCAGTTTGTATGGCCGTTGGGGTAATGTTTCTTCGCTTTAAGTCAGCGAAAAAACCGATAACGAAAAAGAAAATTATATTACCGCCAATTTTTATGAGTACCGGTGCAATGATGTACTTCTTACCAGAGTTTCGGTTAACATCATTAGAGATAGTAGAAGCAATTAGCGTAGGACTTATTTTCTCTATATTTCTTATTAAAACAACTAAGTTTGAAATAAGAGGCGAACATATATATATGAAACCGTCAAAAGCGTTCATATTTATTTTAGTTGGTTTATTAGCTGTCCGGGTAGCATTGAAATCATATTTAAGTCAGTCGATTGATTTAACTCAATTAAGTGGGATGTTTTTCTTACTTGCCTTTGCGATGATCGTATCGTGGAGAATTGCAATGTATCGCTCGTATGTTACATTGCAAAAACAACAATATTAAATAGAAAAAGAGCTGGAATTTCATTATGAAAAGTCCAGCTCTTTTATGTTATATACAATTGTTTATTTAGCTTTGATTTCATTTGCTTAATTTCAAACGAATTTGAGCATCTTGTAATGCAACTGGTGTAACATTAAAACCATTTGAATCGACAATTTTTGTGTTTAATAAAATGGAATCTAAACTTCCACGAAATGTTTTTGTGTAGTTTTGACGTAACATTTGTTGTTCTTGTTTTTCATCAACAGTTAATCCAGATGTTCTTTCTTTTTTTGATAATTCGTTAATACGGAATAAAATGTTTTTCATTTTGTTCACCTCTAATTTTAATTTAAATTAGTTACTTACTAATTTATAGTTATTTTAACTTTTTTATTTGACTATGTCAAGAAGTGTAAAAAAGTAGACACCCGTATTAAAGTAAGCGGGTGTCTACAAGGTAGATATAAGATTTAGCTTAATTCATGTAAGTGATTCACAAGTTCTGTTGTTTTAGAAAAGAATGGTGAATGATCAGCTTCCAAAGTAATTATTTTTGTGCAAGGAGTTTCTGTATTCATTCGGCGCTGAAAATCAATCGGAATCGCTCTATCTAGAGTTGTTTCGATATAAATACGATTTACAGTTCCAAAGTTCTCTTCTGATATTTTCAGCTCTTTTTGGAACGGTCCTAGTGGTTGAGGACGCATTTGATTAAAAGATGCTCCTTTAATAGAACCGTCTTCTGTAGCATTTAAAAATGTTTGTTCAATCAACTCTGGTATAAGTTCTGCGGTCATGTCATTCTCATTTATAGAGAATTGTGGGCCAGCTTCTCCGTCTAACTTACTACCAAGACTTTCTCCATTTTGTGGCAAGAATGCACAAAGATATACTAATTTATCGATTTTATTTGGTATAAGCTCAGCGGTTTGAGTGATCACAATTCCACCCATACTATGTCCAACAAGAATAACTTTTTCATTTTGTTGATTTATAATAGTTGTTACTGCATTAACATAGGAATCTAATGTTATATTTTGTGATGGAGTTGTATCTTTCCCACTTCCAGGTAAGTCTAGTGTAATAACTGTATGTCCGAAAGCCTCTAGTTGAGGTTTTACTAAATCCCATGCCCATTCACCTTGCCATGCTCCATGTACTAAAACGTAAGTACTCATTTAATCAACACTCCTCTAATGTTTATATGTTTATTTTTTCGTAATATTGATGATGTATAATTAGTGTATATGAAGTGGATTGATAAATATAATGAAGCTTATTTATAGATGATATAAATAACTTTTATATAAGGAGAACAGAATGAACGTTTTTGATTTTAAAGTTTTTAAATACGTGGCTCGTTTGAACAGCATTAGTTTAGCAGCTAAGGAGTTACATATGACACAGCCGGCTATAACTCATATCGTAAACAAATTAGAGAAACGATATGCTATAACATTATTTGATCGCTCTAGACACGGAACTGTTTTAACTGAAAATGGAAAAGAATTTTTAGTTTGTGTAGATCGACTTCTAATGGAGTATGAAAACCTTGAAGAAACAGCTTTACAATTAAAAAATAATAACTTGTATAAGATTGTATTAGCTACATATCCTTCAGTTACTGTATATTGTTTGGCGGAGTGTATCGAACTAGGTAATTTTGATCAAAGTCAGTATGTGCTTGCAGTTCGAGAAGGAAGCTATCAAGAAGTGTTAGATTGGCTGTCTTCTGGAAGTGCAGATTTTTCTATTTCTATAAAAGAAAATTTAATACCAGGATTTCATTATGATGTAATTGGTGAAGATCCGTATGTTATGGTTTCTTCTAAGTCAGTTCCATCTGGTCTTACAATGAAAGAGTTGAAAAATTATCCTTTTATAATGCCGCTCTCTGGTTGTAAAGAAGGACTTGAACCATATTTGATGAAAAATGAAATAGTAGTTAATAAAGTGATGGAATCAGAGACAATTAGTTCGGCGTTAGCACTGGCTTTACAAGTTAAAGGAATAACAATCGTTCCATTATCAGGACTTCATAAACAAATTATTCATGACTTCATCGTGCAACCGATAGAAATTAAAATTCCACGACAACTTATTATGCAATGGTCACCTAAAAAAGAAAATGACGCACTGTTTCTGGCGTTTGTTACGAATTTACTAAGCCAACTACAACAAAAGAAAAAATGAATAAAATGATACAAAAGGTAAGCTCATTTCACTGAAGCTTACCTTTTGTGTGTATTACCAATATAGGACAGTATCATAAAGCCCGATTAATATAAGGAGAACACCGGCTATACGCTGAATGTTTTTTCCTATTTTTCGGCTCTTTTTCAGTAAAGTCCCATTTAATCCAAGGTAGGAGATGATGAACATAAGTACAACGATAGGTAGAGCAGTTCCTATCGAAAAGAATGTCGGAAACAAGTATCCATAATTAGATGAGAAAGATAAAGGGATTAACGTTCCGAAAAATAGAACGAACATAGTCGGACAGAAGGCTAAGGAAAAGAGAATCCAAGTAAAAATGAGCCAACCTCATTTTGTTTTCGTATAAATTTGATCGAGAAGAAACTTCTTCCTTTTATAATACCTGCCAACATTAGCCCCATTAAAATTAATAAAGGTCCAATTATTTTTCGTAACCATGGGAAATACAAAGTTAATATTTGCTGAATCTCTTTTCCTAAGAACCATACTAATAGTCCAAGTGTCGTAAAAGCTATTATTTTTCCTAAAATGAATAACAATATATGTTTCCATGCATGTCCCTTTTGTAAAGATTGATTGCCATAAAGTGAAACTTTAATCAGTGGGGGGGTTGTTCATCCCCCACTGATTATTAGTTGAACCAATCGGGCATTTACGGGCAGTTGATATCCCACCTAACTTCTTTGTACTATCCGAATTTTGAGGTGGGAGTTTTACTGCCCGTTAATGCGGGATAAAGTGTAATAGCGCTAATGTTTCCTGTTAATTGGCAAGGAGAAAGGGTACCTACAATGCCTAATAAAAACGCAAATAAAAGAGGAATTGATTTCGTAGCATTCGCGATATCCATTAAAGGAGACATGAGTTGATAACTCCACTCGCTAACTGTTGAAAACACGTTATATTCACCTTTCTAACTAGTTATATTGTAATGTTCCATTTTTAGTAATCTGCTTCCACGTTTTACCGTCATCCATAGAAAGAAAGACATTTGCTTTCATTGTAGCAAAAACTATTTCAGCTGAATTTTGAGGATTTTGTGATATGTACATAATTGTATCTTTAGAATCTAAAGATGGAATCTGTAAGTTTGTTTCTTCATTTGTAGCAATTGATTTCTTCGTAATTAGTTGCTCAGTTTGCTTATTAATAGAGGCATAGATAATGTCTTCATTACTTAATGTAACTGCGGTCGATTCAACTGGTTTAGAAAATAGTTCAAATGTATTTCCATAATCTGTAGACAAATATACACCGTCTTTAGCACTTACCGCGACTACACTAGATTGATCTGGATGTGCTGAAAAGGAATGAATTGTACTTGAAAGACCGTTTAATTTACTATTTTTCCAATCTTGTCCGTTGTTCGTACTGAAATAAAAACCTTGTTGTAATTTAGAATTTGGACGCTCATTGTATAAATAAATTGCTTCCGTATTATATCCGACAGCAAGGTTATGAAAATCAGATTCTCCATAAAACGCTAGCTTTTCGAGGGTATTACCGCCATCAGAACTTTTCATTAACCCTAAAGGATTTTTTAAATTTGCACCTGGTTCAGGATGACCGCTGGCAACGAATCCATTCTTTGTTGCCTGAAATCCCATGTAATCATGTAGCTCAGTCGTAGTTTCAAACCATTTACCATTTTGATAAACTTTTATACCACTGTGAGTTGCGATAGAAACCCCAGGCATATTTCCCGCGTAGCCAATTCCATGAATGTGCTCGATTTTTCCAGATGTAATTTCTTTATAGAAGTTTTGCGGAATCGTAGTTGCTGTTTCTTTATTTTTTGGCTGAGATTGCACCGTTTCTTTTTTAGCTGGTGCTGTTTCAGCATTGCTAGAACATCCTGTAATTATTAATAAAGAAGTAATTGCTAACCCTGTTGCTACATAATGTTTCACTTTTGTAGACTCCTTTCCATATATATGAGATTTTAAGTATATGGAATAAATGTCAAGAAATTGTGGAGTGGTATGCATAATTTAGAGTGGAAGGGGCCCTAGTAATGAAGATTTTCTTTTCTCTATGAGTACTATTAATTGACGAAAAATTATAACAATAATAGAATGAATTATATTGGATAATTAGTTTCAAAATTATACATAGAACGCTAGGGGGATTATTATGAAATCAACATTTTTTGCTCAAAATAGAGAACGATTAGTAAACACATTACCGGATGAATCTATTACTATTTTATTTGCTGGGCAAGCACCTCATATGTCAGCCGATGCACATTATAAATTTGTGCCGAATCGAAATTTTTACTATTTAACGGGAATCGATGAGCCAAATATTATTTTCATGTTGAAAAAGTTTGGAAATAGTGTGGAAGAAACTCTTTTCATTGAAAAATCAGATCCAGTAATGGAAAAATGGGACGGTAAAACAGTTTCTAAAGAAGATGCAGAACAAATTTCAGGCATAAAAAAAGTTGTATATATAGAAAGCTTTGAGAAGACAATGGCAAATACACTTTTCACAGAAAATGTGAAGCATCTGTATTTAGATTTAGAGCGTCGTGAGTGGAAGGGTACTGAGACGAAAACGTTAGAGTTTGCTAAATATGTAAGAGAACAGTATCCACACGTTTTAATTGGTAATGTATATCCGCATATTTGTGAATTACGAGTGTTTAAAACGGAAGAAGAAATTGAAATCATTAAAGAAGCGATTGCTGTAACTAAAGAGGGTATTTATAACGTGCTGAAGCATGCAAAAGCAGATGTGATGGAATATGAATTAGAAGCTCATTTTGATTTTAGGCTTAAATCATCTGGAATTAAACATCATGCATTCAATACAATTTTGGCGAGTGGTAAAAATGCTACAGTCCTTCATTATGAAGATAATGATGCACAAATTCAAAATGGTGATTTAGTACTGCTTGATTTAGGTGCTCAAAAAGACTATTACAATGCTGATATTAGTTACACATTCCCAGCTAGCGGAACGTTTTCGAGTCGCCAAAAACAAATATATAATATCGTGTTAAAAGCATTGAAAGAAACAACTGAACTTATTAAGCCAGGATTAAAGTTTGCTGCATTAAATGAGCATACAAAAAAAGTATTAGCAGAAGAGTGTAAAGCAATTGGTTTAATTCAAGAAGACGAGGAATTATCTAAATACTATTATCATGGAGTAAGTCACTTCCTAGGTTTAGATACGCATGATGTAGGAACGTATAAAGATAGAGTATTAGAAGCAGGTATGGTCATTACGATAGAGCCTGGCCTTTACATTGAGGAAGAATCAATTGGTATTCGTATTGAAGATGATATTCTTGTAACGAAAGACGGGTATGAAAACTTGTCAACAGATATTATTAGATCAGTTGAAGAAATCGAAGAGTTTATGAGCGAAAATAATGAACATATAAAGGGAAATCAGGCCGTAGTTAAATAATAAGAAAAAGGTAACCACTAATGTATTTGAACTTCACCTCGAATCGTGGACACTTAAAAAAGTCCATGATTCGGGATAGAGTTCTGTGCTACCTTCGAAATACTAATCTTTAATTATTAATCCTAATAGAGTTGCGAACTGAACAGCTTGATATGTTGATACTTTACATCCTCTTAAATCGTTCACTGAAACTGTAAGTGTATCAAAATTAGAAGAACTAATATCTATCCCCTTCAGTGATGTTTGATCAAAATTAGCTTCGTCAAGGCTACATAATTGGAATTCAACTTTTTTTAGTTTACAGTCAAAGAAATCTGCATTATTTAATGAAGTTTCATTAAATATAATTTTTTCTAGTTTAGAATTTCCAAATGCCGCTAAATTCAAAATTGAATTCTCAAATTTAACATTTCCTAAGCTAGATTCTGTAAAGTTAACTCCAATTAATTTACTATTTTTAAATTCAACTCTGTGAACAGAAGAATTGCTTAAATTAACATTTGATAAATCGCAGTTTTCAAAACAAACATCTGTGATATCAATATTGCTAAAGTCTGTATTAGTGAACTTACAATTCTTTATCACTGCATTATATAAGCGCACTTTATCTACAGATTCATTTTCGAAAGTGGAGTCTATAATTTCACACATTTCTAATGTTGGATCTTCTTCATAAAAAATATCTTGAAAATTCCGTGAAGATAACTCTGGTGAAATTTTTGGTCTATCAATTTTCATAGTATATCAATCCTCTTCTTTTTGATATATGAGTGTAATTCAGGTTTAGTGTCTTTCTAGAAAGAACATTAGTTCTTATTATACACAAACCTACCTTTTTTTGTGAAGAGCATTGCAGCTGATTTTTTCTTATTTAGAAGTCACAGTGTTATTTTTTCTTAAGAAACAACGTCATAATAAATACGAGAATTGCTAATACAGTCGTTACAAGGAAAGCATCTTGCATACCTAAAATATTCGCCTCTTGTAAAGCGTCTGCTTTATTAATTTTGTTTGCAAGTGTTAATGCATATGTTGATTGTGTCCGGATGAAGGTGGAGGAGCATAATCTGGGAATGTTATAAATACAGAAACAATGATTACTACGCCAATTGAGAGCAATAATAGAAACCCACGATGGATATAAGTAGAGAAGGTTTCAGATAAAAGCTGAATCATACATGACATAGTTATCGTTATAGTAAGTAAGAGGCTAATGAACAGTATACTATGAGCTTGTTGAGCGTTTAGCATTTCTGTAATCATAGCTCCCATCATACTTGCCATTAATCCAGAGAACATTCCTTCTAAGGCAGTATACAGGTGAAAACGTAGACCGACTAAAAAACCAATAAAACCACTAATCAAAATAGCAAGCAAAGTAGAATATAGTAATTCTCCTTTAAATAGAATACCTAAATAAAAACCAATGCTTAAACCGATACTCATACTAAAAGACATAATAAATACCATATACTCCATTAGGGTACCCTTACGTTTAGAAATATATGATGTAATAATAATCGAGATACAACAAAGTGTTAAGGTAGTTAACGTATAAGCAAGCATCATGATACCTCCCTGTCCTATCGTTCATTTCATCATATGTTCAAATGGAGAATACTTATGCTTATTTATATCTGCAAATTATCTGCACAATTAAAAAAAGGTAAGTTCAATATAATTTTCAAATAATGATGGTTATCTTTGCAGACGATGCTTCATAACGAATTGTTATATTTAAAATTTTATAGAATATATGAAAGCAAATAGTAGTGAATGGAAAGGACGCTCGATTTTTGGACGTCTTTTTTGTTTGTGAGTATGCGAAAGAGGTTGTTATATAATGAGTTTCTATTGTGAAGCTCTTAAGAATAAGCGTATAATATTATAGGTCTCACATTTGTGAGGCAAACCGCGAATGATAAATAAGATTGTTGTTTTATCATCGCTTCTAAACATATAGACAATGAAAGTAACACTGGAATACAGATAGGGAGTTATAAAATGAAATTAATTATCGCCGAGAAACCAGATCAAGGTTTGGCTCTTGTTTCACAGTTTAAATATCGCCGGAAAGATGGGTATTTAGAAGTAGAAGCAAATGAGTTATTTCCAAATGGAGCGTACTGTACATGGGCAATTGGTCATTTGACGCAGTTATGTAATCCAGAACATTATCATGCAGAGTGGAAAAAATGGTCACTTAATACGTTACCAATGATTCCAGAACGTTTTCAATTTGAAGTAACAAAGTCAAAATATAAGCAATTTAACGTTGTGAAACAGCTGTTACATAATCCTCAGGTAACAGAAATTATTCACGCGGGCGATGCTGGTCGTGAAGGGGAATTGATCGTACGAAACATTATTAATCTTTGCAACGTGCAAAAGCCAATGAAGCGTCTTTGGATTTCATCTTTAACGAAACAAGCTATTTATCAAGGATTTAAAAACTTACTAGATGAAGCAGATACGATTAATACGTATTACGAAGCATATACAAGATCTTGCGCCGACTGGGTCGTTGGTATGAATGCATCGCGTGTCTTTAGTATTTTGCTAAAGAAAAAAGGAATGAACGATGTATTTTCCGCTGGTCGTGTACAAACACCAACATTAGCACTCATTGTAAAGCGTGAGAAGGAAATTGAAAACTTTAAATCAGAGCCGTTTTGGGAAGTATTCGCAACCTTTAATATAGAAGGAAAGAAGTATGAGGGGAAATGGGAGAAAGATAATGAGTCCCGCTTAAATGATCCTGATTTGGCAAATAAAATTGCAGCGTTTTGTCAAAATAAACCGGCTGTAGTAAAAGAAATGAAAACGGAGCGTAAAGAGTTTCAGCCGCCGTTTTTATTTAATTTATCAGCACTGCAAGCGACAGCGAATAAAGCCTTTAAATTTTCACCGAAAAAGACGCTTGATATAACACAAGCACTATATCAAAAAGGGATAGTCTCTTATCCTCGTTCGGATTCTAACTATGTTACACAAGGAGAAGCAGCGACATTCCCTGATATTTTACAGAAGTTAAGTCAGTTTGATGAATATAAAGGTTTATTGCCAGCACCAATTGAATCGATTATGAACAATAAGCGTTATGTGAATGAAAAGAAAGTTACAGATCACTACGCAATTATACCGACAGAGCAAGTTACAAATCCAAGCAAACTATCAGGTGATGAAAAGAAAATTTACGATATGATCGTAAGAAGGCTGATTGCGGCGCATTATGAAGTAGCAATCTTTGACTATACAACAATTACAACTCTTGTAGACGAACGTGCTGCGTTCATTTCGAAAGGAAAACAGCAAATACAAGAAGGTTGGCGTAAAGTTATTTTCCAAGACGATAAAGATGACGAAACGATTCTTCCGATTGTAGCTGAAGGTGAACAAGGAAAAGTTGTAAAGGTGAAAGTGAAAGAAGGAAAAACACAGCCACCGAAGCGTTATACAGAAGGACAACTTATTACGTTAATGAAAACAGCCGGTAAGTATTTAGAGAATGAAGAGCTTGAGAAAGTATTAAAGAAAACAGAAGGTTTAGGTACTGAGGCAACTCGTGCAGGTATTATTACAATGCTGAAAGATCGTAAATATATAGATGTGCAGAAAAACCAAGTGTATGCAACCGATAAAGGGAAAGTATTAATTACAGCAATCGGTGATAAAATACTAGCTTCACCAGAAATGACAGCAAAATGGGAGCAACGCCTTGCGGAAATTGGAGAAGGTACAGCTTCACCAGCGACATTTATGGAGCAAACGAAAAAGCTATCAGCTAAAATTATTGAAGATGCGGTAGAAATGTCGGAGAAATGGGATTTCACCGGATTACATGTTGAATCGATTGAACGAAAAGGATCGAAATTTACAACAGGTAAAAAGGTCGGGAACTGTAAAAAATGCGATGGCGATGTTATTGATAAGTCGACGTTTTACGGTTGTTCTAACTACAATACAACACAATGTGACTTTACCATCTCGAAGAAGATTTTAAGCAAAGCTATTTCGCAAAAAAACATGACGAAACTATTAAAAGGTGAGAAGACCGATTTAATTAAAGGCTTTAAAAAAGGCGAGAAAACGTTTGATGCGAAGTTAGAGTGGAAAGATAATAAGATTAATTTTGTGTTTGAGAATTAAGTGGTTTTAACAAATGAAAAAGCTCTTTCCCGAGTAAAATGTGCTGTATTAGGTTTGAAAATATAGATAGAAAAGAAAAAGCATGACAATTTTATGTCATGCTTTTTTATTTTATAATTACAGAGTTTTGTATACTAGCACTAAAATTTATTTGAAATAATTGTTTGAAAAGATGGTATGAAATAGTGTTAAGTAGCAATAAAGTTTTTTAAAATATAAAAAAGTTGTTTAAAGATCCTTCTTTAACTAAACGGCAGGTTAGTTTTAATACAATGTTTGTTTTATCATTTAACCAAAGTGATAGAAGGTCAAAGAAAAGGCAATAATAAAGAAGTGCCATTCCTAATGTGGACTGGCACTTGGTAAGGTGTAAAATTCATTATTTGATTTCGGCTGAGGAATTTGATTCATCTATTTTTCCTGTACTTTATTATGATTCCTTAGACAGCCTTTTCTGTTTTAAATACCCATTGTTGGAGAGGTGGTTGATAATACGGTATCATCCACCCTAAAATTTTGCCGATAAAATAGGCGGCAATTAATGTGCCGATTCCGATTGAGCCTAATGATTGAATGAAAACTATACAGATTGCACCAGCCACACAAATGTTTATTAAATCGCTCAAAATTTTTGCTTTACCGAATTTTAAGTTAAATTTTTCACTAATTGCATAAGTTAACGCATCATACGGCATTAATGGCAGTTTCGCTGTTGTATAGCCCATTAAACCGACCGCTATAACAAATAAACTAACAATTAAATATACACTTCGAGCAAGGAGAGTTTCAGGTGCAGGGAAAAGTTGTACAAGGAAGAGCGTTGCATCCATGAAAAAACCAAATAAAAACGAAATAATGAATTGACTCACAAATTCATTTAACTCCATTCGTTTACTTAATATCACTTGAATAATAATGTATAAAACATTTGCAAGCGCCATTGTCACACCAACCGATAAACCAATCGTTAGCGTACTTGCATATGCTAATGATGACACAGGCGATACACCAAATCCTGCTTGAATCGACATGCTAATGCCAATCGACATAAAAAATAACCCGAGCACGTATAAGATGATGCGCTTCAAGGTTCTGCTCCAATGATTCATAGTATCTCTCACTTTCTAGTTAATATTATCAATATAAAGACTATAGCTATAGAATTAAATATAACGCTAAATTCGACATATGAAAAATATATATATGATAAACTAATTATATCAAAAAACATATGATGGAGAGATACAATGGATTTCAGGCAATTATATTACTTTAAAGAAATTGTGAAACAAGGAAGCATTTCTAAGGCAGCAGAAGTGCTCCATATCGCGCAGCCCCCACTTAGCCAATTATTAAAAAAGCTTGAAACTGATCTTGGCACAACTTTAATTCATCGATATCGTCAAAAATGGGAGCTTACAGCAACAGGTGAAATACTATACCAATATGCCAATCAAATGTTAATGCAAATTCAAGATGTAAAGCAGCAAATTCAAGAAATTGAACAAGGTATAGGCGGAACAGTAAGTATCGGTGTATCGTCTACATGTTCGAATATGCTCATTGACTATGTTAGTACGTTTAGAACACAATACCCTAATGTCAAAATAAAAATAGTAACTGGAAATTCAGAAAAATTATTAAAAAGACTAGAACAAAGAGAAATTGATGTTGCCTTACTTTTACGATTGGGCAATAGTGAACAATATGCGATGAAAATATTAAAAAAACAACCAACCGCTGTGATTATTCCATCAAGTTGGGCAGCATCGTTTTCATCACAGCATGTGACGATTGAACAGATTGCCCAGTTTCCATTCATTATGCTAGGAGCAATGGAAGGACTCTCCTTCAATGAAGACCTTTTCAAAGTATTTGATGAACATCAAGTCAAGCCAAATATCATTATCGAGTGTAAAGATATAAGGATGGTTGTAGCACTTGTTAGTAGAGGACTAGGATTATCCGTTATTCCAAGAATGGATTACACATCATCATTTTTAGAACATACAACGCTTTTTGAATTGAAACAATTTGATTTTCAGTTAGAGCCTGTAATAGTAAAATTAAAAGACCAAAGAATTTCCAAAGTAGCATCTCAATTTTGGGAAATGGCTGATTAGGAGATATGAACAAAGCAAAAATAGCCTCCAATCAAGTAATAAAGACATCTTACGAAAAATTGAGCCGGGATAAAAAGTTCTTTACTAATTTGAAAAACGCAGTAATTACATTACTTATTAGTAAAGAGCTTTTTATATAAGGACATAAGTGGTTTCAACAAATGAAAAAGCTCTTTCCCGAGTAAAATGTTCTATATTAGGTTTAAAAATATAGATATAAAAGAAAAAGCATGACAATTTTATGTCATGCTTTTTTATTTTATAATTACAGAGTTTTGTATACTAGCACTAAAATTTATTTGAAATAATTGTTTGAAAAGGTGTTGTTAAATTGGACGTTTATATCATTTCTTTTATATAAAGGAAAAATAAGAAATTAGAAAATAAAAACAAGCAATGAAGAGAACAGCTGAAAGTAGCTTACACCGATGTTTATAAAAAGTTATAGAGCATTTCTTTGAATGAGGAATGCTTTTTGTTTTTGCTTGGAATGAAAATATACAACAAAAATATTATATAAAATAATAAAATTTTATTGTAAAACAATAAAATATATAATAAAATCAAAATCAGAATAAATAAGTGAGGTGCTTTTTATGGAAAAGGTAACAGCGTTGTTTTTAAAATTAGAGGAGGTATAACTATGGAAATTAACAATTTTATTATTGAAAATATTGATAAGCCTCATGAGCTGGAGAGAATGTATAGAAAAGACCCGAAAGCTTTTAAAAAATCATTCTCACAAGCATGGGATGAAAACCCTGATTCTCAGGTGCTAGCTACTTGGTATGAAAGATTGCATTTCAAGGAGACGGCAAATAAAGAAAAAATATCGCTGTTTCAAAAAGGTTTCTTATTCATGGGCATGTTAGCTATTCTAGCTGGGATAAGCACTAGAATCATTTTCCACTTTGTCGAGCAGGAAGCAATTGCTCCAATTAACCTGGCTTTTGGTATAATTCCCTTTATCGCTGCCTATTTTGTTTACAATAATACTCCGGAAAAAAGTATTATTTATTTCCTTGCATCGTTATTCCTGATTTCCGGGTTGTATCTTAATATGTTGCCATTAAATTATAAAGACAGCAGTATCCTTGCTTATTTACATCTTCCTATATTGTTATGGGTCTTATTGGGACTTGCGTTTACGGGAAATGAATATTCAAAAGGCAGTACAAGATTAGCTTATATTAAATTTAATTTAGAATATTGTCTTCTCTACGCGAGCATGGCAGTGAGCGGAATGATACTAGCAGTATTCACTATGCGATTATTTAGCTTTGTTGACTTGGATATAGGAGAATTCTATTTTAGTAATGTTGTTTTATTTGGAGCTGCCGCTCTCGCTGTAGTGGCTGCATACTTAGTATCATTGAATCTTAAACTTGCTAAAAATATTACACCATACATATCTAAAATTTTTAGTCCTCTCGTCCTGATCACATTGTTGATCTATCTTATAACGGTTATATGGGTCGGGAAAAATCCGTTCTTGGACCGCAATTTCCTAATGGCCTTCAACGGAATACTCCTTGGTGTACTGGCTGTTACTATATTTTCTATCGTTGAGAGTGATTCAGATGAGAAAAAGAGCATTTCAGATTATATAAATTTTGCCTTAATTGTTCTGGCGCTTATTATTGACACTGTCGCTTTGTCAGCTATCGTATTCAGACTTTCTTCTTTCGGGATTACACCTAATAGACTTGCTGTTTTAGGCGTAAACATACTGATTTGGGCGAATCTCATTTGGATTATGTTTTCCTATATGCGTTTTCTACAAAATAAATCAGGACCGACAGCTATCCAAGATGCTGTTACGAAGTATTTGCCAATCTACGGACTTTGGGCAGCTTTCGTTATATTTACTTTTCCTATAATGTTTAATTAGAAAGACTTTGTTAATGTAACGATAAATTAATTTTCTATAACGTATAAAATCCTTAAAGCCGATAATTATCGTTACTTCTATAATTTCTCGACAAAAAAAACGTCCCAAAGTAGGACGCTTTTTTATGTGTATTGCTGCTTTTTCTTGATAAGCAATAACACTTGTGAAACACAAGTCAGAACGGGCAACTCAATTAACGGCCCAATAACGAGTGCAAGTGCAATAAGAGGCTCGTCTGGAAAAGCTGTTACAGCAATAGCGAGTGCAACAGGCGAGTTTCTCGCTAATGTTGTTAAGCTGAGGCTGGCAGTGTCTTCATAGGATAAATGCATCATACGTCCTACAAACTGTCCTAGTATAAAGTTAATCATGAAGAACAGTAATACTGGTATAAGTAACAATAAAACAACATTCATATTTTGTAATAAGTACTTACCTTGTGAGGCGAACATCGCTACTATTGCTAAACTTAAAAATACAATTTGGGAAGAGCTGAAAAATGGAATGAGTTTATTCTCAAGTGTTTCAACTTTTTTCATTTTATGCATAATGAATTTTGTAGCGTGCGCAAGTAAAAATGGTAAGAAGATTACGATAACAATACTTTCTACTAAAACAGAAACCGCTACAGTTTTCATTACACCAGCAAATAAAAACAAATAAATTGGCAGCAATAATACTTGTAAAATTAAATTTACCGGTAGAATTGATGTAGATAATGCGACGTTACCTTTTGCGATCTCTGTGAAAATTAAATACCAGTCTGTACACGGAGTAACCATTAACATAATAAAGCCAACCCAAAGTGCTGGGTGATCTGAAAGAAATAATGCGCCTAATCCCCAAGCGAGAAGAGGTGTCCATATAAAGTTAATACCTAGGCTTGTTCCAGCGAATTTTAAGTTGCGGAATCCATTTTTTATATCCTTTAATGGAATGCTAAGGAATAATCCATAAAGCATTAAAAATAAGAAGGGGACAATAAATTTTTCCGAATACATATGTACCATATTAAATTGTCCTAATATAACCCCGAATATAACAGCTGCAAGAATGATAAAGGTTTGAATCTTTTCTAAAGTACTCATTAATTAATCCTCTCTATAGATGAATTTCCCTCTTTAGTCATATTATACAAGGTATTTTACTTATGTGTTTTTGAATTAATCATTTTGACTGAGGAAATATCTTTATTAAATATTTTTAATTCGAGATTTTCTTCTTTTTAAAAAGTTACTTGACTAAAGTAAGTGGATATATTACAATCACTTACATAAGGTAATTAAATAACAAAAAGTTTTAATTTGCTCAGGTTAAGGTATCAATTGGAACTTTTTATTAGAATAAGAATTTTTATGATGATGAATAATGAATATGATAAGAAAGTTTAGGTGAAGAAAATGGGATTATTTAGCTCATTGTTTGGTAAAAAAGAAGAAAATACAAAAGTAGAGGGGAATAAAACAATGTCAAAAGTATTATTTGTAAAAGCAAACGATCGTCCAGCGGAGCAAGCAATTAGTTCGAAAATGTATGAAACATTTGTAAGTGCTTATAAAGAAGCGAACCCAAATACAGAAATTACGGAGTTAGATTTATTTGCATTAGATCTTCCGTATTACGGAAATATCGCAATTTCAGGTGGATATAAACGTAGTCAAGGAATGGAGTTAACAGCTGAAGAAGAGAAGGCTGTAGCAACAGTAGATCAATATTTAAATCAGTTTTTAGAAGCTGATAAAGTTGTATTTGCGTTCCCATTATGGAACTTCACAGTACCCGCACCATTAATCACATATATTTCATACCTTTCTCAAGCCGGAAAAACGTTTAAATATACAGCGAACGGTCCAGAAGGTTTAGTTGGTGATAAGAAAGTAGTTGTATTAGGCGCTCGTGGTTCAGATTACTCTTCTGAACAAATGGCTCCTATGGAAATGGCTGTTAATTACGTTACAAACGTACTTGGGTTCTGGGGAATTGCCAATCCAGAGACAGTTGTAATTGAAGGACACAATCAATATCCAGATCGCTCACAGCAAATTGTTGAAGAAGGTTTAGAGAACGTTAAGAAAGTAGCGGCGAAATTTTAATTAATGATAGTAAATGTAAAAACCAACATGGATGACCATGTTGGTTTTTTAGTCTATTTTTCGTGTAAAAAAATGTATATTTATAAAATAAAAGAAAAGTTCGAAAATAGTATTGCAAAATATTATATATCAAACTATAATGAGTTCAAGAATAGTTGATACTTAAATTAAATATTCAGAAAATTCAATTAGTTAAAATTGGAAAATGAAATAAGGAAATTTGAATGGGGGTTATATTATGGCGAATAAAGTACCGTTTTCGTTCATAGTAGTTATCGGATTAATGTTATTTGCACTATTTTTTGGAGCAGGAAATTTAATATTCCCAGCGATGCTTGGTCAATCGGCAGGAGAGAATGTATGGATTGCTAACGCTGGATTTTTAGTAACAGGAGTAGGTTTACCATTACTAGGTGTATTGGCATTTGGTTTTTCAGGTAAAGATGATTTACAGTCATTAGCAAGTCGTGCTCACCCAGTGTTTGGGATTGTATTTACAACAGTTTTATACTTAGCAATCGGTCCGTTATTTGCAATACCAAGAACGGGAAATGTTTCTTATGAAATTGGTCTTAAGCCGTTTATGCCAGAGGGATTAGGTTCTACACCGTTAATTCTTTTTACAATTATATTCTTTAGTATTACTTGTTTTTTTTCGCTAAATCCTGCGAAAATTGTCGATATTGTTGGGAAAATCTTAACACCAATTAAATTAACATTCATCGGTATTTTAGTAATTGTTGCTTTTATTCATCCGATTGGAGAAATGCAAGCACCAGTTGAAGGGTATACATCACATGCATTTTTCAAAGGATTCCAAGAAGGATACTTAACAATGGACACGCTTGCATCGTTCGTATTTGGGATCATCATTATTAATGCAATTAAAGAAAAAGGTGCGAAAACGAAAACACAAATTATGGTTGTTTGTGCAAAAGCAACACTGATTGCTGCATCTATTTTAGCAATTATTTATACAGCTCTTTCTTATATGGGAGCTTCAAGCGTTGCGAAGCTTGGACATTTAGAAAACGGCGGAGAAGTATTAGCGAAAGTTTCTAACTACTATTTCGGATCATATGGCGGAGTATTATTAGGGTTAATGATTACAGTTGCTTGTTTAACAACAAGTGTGGGACTTGTATCAGCGTGTTCTTCATTTTTCCATAAGTTATTCCCAAATGTTCCTTACAAAGCAATCGCAATCACGCTATGTGTATTTAGTGCAATTGTTGCAAATGTTGGATTAACGCAATTAATTGCAGTTTCTGTGCCAGTATTAACAGCAATTTATCCACTAGCAATCGTGCTGATTTTCTTAACATTCTTCCACTCGTTATTCAAAGGTAGAGCTGAAGTTTATCAAGTGAGCTTAATCGTAACATTTATCATCAGCTTATTCGATGGATTAAGTGCAGCTGGAGTTAACATTGAAGTAGTAAGCCAAGTGTTCACTAAATTCCTTCCGATGCAGGAAGTAGGATTAGGCTGGATCTTCCCAGCGATTATCGGTGGATTTATCGGCTATGGTATTAGCGTTGTAAAAACGAAAAATGGAGTGCAACCAGCAGCTGATGCAAATAAGAAAATAAGTTAAACAAAAAAAGTTATAGAATTTGATTCTATAACTTTTTTTGTTACTATTGATAAGAATAGAAAAAATAAAGTAGTAGGGGAAATAAAATGAAAAAAACAATTGACCATATCGGGATCGCAGTTCGTGATATAGATAGTACGATACATTTTTATGAAAAGGTTTTATCAGGAACTTTAATAGATCGATACGTAAGTGAAGCACCTGGTGTTGAAAGCGAAGTAGCTATTCTTGAAGTTGATGGTGATAGAATCGAATTACTTGCGCCAACGAATAATACAACTTCTCCAATAGCACGATTTATAAAGCAAAAAGGGAAAGGTGTCCATCATGTTGCGTATCGTGTAGACGATTTAGATGTAGCTTTAGAAGAATTAAAGGAACAAGGGATTCGAACGTTAGAACATACGCTTCGCATCAATAAGCATGGTAGACGATTAATTTACCTTAACCCAGCAGATACGGAAGGGACGATTATTGAATATTGTGATTATCCGGAAGTGAAATAAAGGAAGTGTATTTTTGTGAAAGGTGTTACGTGCTAATGTAACGCCTTTTTATTTGTATACTTTTCAATATTTCGACGAAAGTATTTCGGAATGTTGAATATATATTATGAGAAGCTATCCACTATCCTGTAGGAGTGGGCATGATTTTTTTTAGTATTTGCGAGCAAATGGAGCCGACTATAGGGTAAGCAATCCTCATTTTGCACAGTAATATATGAAAGAAAAAGAGTGCTTTATAACCAACTATATATTTTATGCAATACATATAATATAAATTGTGAATTTCATGTATTGGAGAGTGGTTATCTGTGGAGATTTCAAATAGTGCTGAAAATTTTAACGTATTATTTGTTACATCTAGTGTTCCTGTCTATTTTCCGGCGCTAGAGGAATCTATATATAATAGTTTGAAAAAGGCAATTCGTAATGTAACGATGGTAACATACGAAAACTTGGTGAAAACGGCTTTAAAGATAAAACCGGCACTCATTATTGTATTTCATGGTTTTGAAGAAGGGATAATTAAGGGAATTCAAGATTTAAAACAATACAACTTTAAAACTGCACTCTGGCTTACAGATGACCCTTACTTTACAGATGTGACGAAAAACTTAGTGCTTGATTATGATTATGTGTTTACGCAAGATACAGGATGTATTGATTTTTATAAAGATTTAGGTTGTGATAATGTATATTATTTGCCTTTAGCAGCAGAACCTCCTGTATATACGCCGATACTTAGGGAAGAGGAATACATATTTGATATTAGTTTCATAGGGACTGCTTTTGATAATCGGCTCGCATTTATTGATTCAATTGCAGAGTACTTAGTGACTAAAAACACTCTAATTATAGGTTGTAATTGGGATAGACTAAAAAGTTATGAGTTATTGAAAGATAAAATTTTACTTTTACCATTTTTGGTTTACGAAAACAGTATAGGATATTACAAAAAAAGTAAAATTAACATGAATATACATCGCTCGATAGAGGATTTAACATTTAATAGAAATAGAGTAAAAGTAAATGCTTGTTCTATTAATAATCGTACATTCGAAATAGCTAGTACAGGTTCTTTTCAAATGACGGATATTCGTTCAGATTTAGAAAAGTGTTATATTCCAGGGGTACAAATTGAGACATTTACCTCAGCGGTTGATTTTATAGAGAAAGCTGAAAGATATTTATCGAACCCGGCACAAAGAAAGAAAATTGCGATGGAAGGGCTGAAGAGAACGCTAATCGAACATACATATGATAAAAGGGTACAACAGCTGTTAAAAATAATTGAAATGAACCCTAAAAAAGAAAATGAAATTTAAAAATAGGGAAAGAATGTGTTGAAACACAACATATTTAAAGAACAAGGTATTTGAATGGAAGAGCATACACTTCGAATGAATAAGCATGGTAGAAGATTAATTTATCTTAACCTAGCGGATACAGAGGGCACGATCATTAATTATTGTGATTATCCGGAAGAGAAGTAAAGGAAGTGTATTATGGAGAAAGGGTGTTGCGTAATAACGTAATACCTTTTTTATTTATCCCGCTATTTGTTGGCAATAAGATTCCCGCTTCAAAAGTCGGAGAATGCGAGGGAGTTAGGTGGGAGATCGAATGCCCGTAAAAGTCCCATTGATTAAAGTTTCACTTTATGTATTTCACATTTTCTTCACAAATGATTCACGATAACTTTTCTTCTTAGGGAACTTACATAAATATATTTTATGCTATAATGATAATTAACTTTAAAAATATTAGTAATATCTATGAAGGTAGCTACTATTATATTAGAAGCGTAGAGGTGAGGAATAAATAGAGAGTGATACTAAATAAATCCTTATACTTAATCAGGTTAATATTTTATCAAGAAATAAAACTTGGGAAGTAAAAAGTAATGAAAGTGTAGTGACGAAAAAGAAAGAAGTGAAATGATTGTGAAAGTAATACGAAGGTTAGGGGCATGGCTATTAATTGCGTGCGTGTTGATCATATTGATACCAAAAAGCGCATCCGCTCATGCGTATGTTGTGAAATCAAATCCTGCTGAAAATGAAACGTTAAAGAAAGCACCATCTGTTGTGAAAATTGAATTCGATGAGGACATACAAGTTTCAAGTTTTAATACATTGTTCGTAAGAGATACCTCAGGTAAAAGAGTAGATTTAAAAGATGCACATATTGATAAGAAAAACAAAAAAATATTAGAAGCTGGGTTAAAAGAGAATCTCAAAAATGGTCTTTACTCTATTCAGTGGAAGGCTATTTCAGCTGATGGACATCCAATTCAAGGAGTTATTCCATTCCGTATTGGATCAGCAGAAGCGGGAACAGATGATATAAAAGTAGAAGAGATGGGCTATGTTCCCAAAATCGATATGATTATGGAACGCGGAATTTTATATACAAGTTTTTCTCTATTTATCGGTGTTCTATTATTTAACCTTATCCTTTATAAAGGAAGTGCAAGTCAAGTTCAGTCGAGGAGTAAGAAAATAATATGGATATCATTATTTGGGATATTTATTAGTTTACTATTCAATCTACCATTGCAGGCGAAAATAAATGCTGATGTTTCATGGTTAGAAGCATTTGATCCTATATTATTAAAAGAAACATTACAGCTATCTGTTTTTGGTTATGTATGGATCACTCAAATGGCTCTTATTAGTACGCTTATGATTGTTACATATTTTGCAGTGAAGCGTGAGAAGCTTTCGTCGTTTAAAGTATGGAGCATTCCAATACTATTGTTTATTGGTTTACTTGTTATGAAAGCCTTCAATAGTCATGCATATGGATTAAAGTTTAAAGAAATTGCTGTCGTTATGGACTTTCTGCATTTATTCGCAGCTTCGTTATGGATGGGGGGGCTATCATCGATTGTTCTTCTGTTACGTAAAGAGGATGACAAGTGGACTATGTATTGGGATGCGATTAAGCGTTTTTCGCCATGGGCAACAGGTGCTGTCATTGTGATTTTATTAACGGGTCTTTTTAACAGTACATTTTTTATTCCCACGATCCATTCCCTATTTGATACGAAGTATGGATTGGCCTTATTAGCAAAAATACTTTTATTCGTGTGTATGGGGATATTGGGAATTATTCATTATGTGAAAGGGAGAATGCGAGCGCAGCAAAGGTTAGGAGCTACGGTGAAAGTAGAGTTTATCATTGGAATTATCGTTTTTGTAATCGTAGCGTTTATGACAAATGTACAAACGCCGCCGATGCCTCCTACGGGACCTTTTACAGAGAGTAAACAATTAGATAATGGATATGAACTTACTTTACATGTAAGTCCTAATAAGGTAGGACAGAATACATTTCATATTACTTTGCAGGATGAGAATGGACAGCCTGTTACTGATATGGAACAAATTGTATTGACGACTCAATCTTTAGATATGAACATGGGCAAAGGTTCATTTAAAGTTTCGGCAGTGTCACCGGGAGAATATGAAGCGGAAGGTATGTATATTAACATGACAGGAAACTGGAATATACAAGTTCACGGATTAACAAAATCTCTTGATAGTTTCGATACGGATTATAAATTTATTGTAGGTGGCAGATAAAAAAGACGTTATAAATGAAAAGGAGTTTATAGAAAATGAAACGTATAAAAAAATTAGGAACAACAATGATCGCAACAATAATTGCAATGGGGATTTTTTCGTTACCTGTTAGTGCTCACGTAACTGTGAAACCAGCAACTTCTGACGTTAGCTCTTGGGAGACTTATACGATAAAGGTACCTGTTGAAAAGAATATGGCAACAACAAAAGTCACACTGAAAATACCGTCTGGAGTCGAGTTTCAACAGTACGAGCCAGTGCCAGGGTGGAAAGTGGAAGAACAAAAAGATGCAGCTGGAAAAGTTAAAACTGTAATATGGGAAGCAACAGGGGATGGGATTTTACCTGGTCAGTTCCAACGATTTACTTTCGTTGCTAAAAATCCAGATAAAGAGCAACAAATAGCTTGGAATGCATATCAACAATATAAAGATGGAGAAATTGTTGAATGGACAGGCGATGAGAAAGCTGAGAAGCCCCATTCACTTACTACGATTGCAAAAGGTACATCATTAACAGGAGAACATGGTGAAGTATCTAGTGTGGAAAAAAATGAAGGTACAAGTAATATGCAAACAATAGCAATTGTCTTATCAGTTTTAGCGATTGTATCTTCCATAGGTACGTGTGTTTTTGTAGTACGTCGTAAAAAGTAGGGAACATTGAAAGGTCTCATTGAAAGTAATGAGACCTTTGTTAATAAAATTTTGAGATTAAGCAGCTTCGAGGGGGATTAGAGCTACAAATACAACATGGTTTATTAAGATAAGGAACTCAATTGACTGTCATTACTTCTTCTGGTAGGTTATCATGCTTAAGCCAGTTTTCAATTAAATTATTAAATAGTTTGGGATTTGCTAAAGGGATTCCATGACCGATTTTAGGAATGATAATACCTGTGCAAGTAGGATTGCTTTCAAGGATTGCAGTCATCGAGTCTTTCATGATTCTTTTTTCGTTTTCTCCAACAGTTACTAATATATTGCTACTAGCATTCTCGAAACCTTTTGGTATTGTAAACGACATATTTTCTTCTAATATCCTCACAAATGTATTTTTACTTATTTGACAACTTTCATGATAATAGTTATCAAATTGTGTTTCATCTATGTACATTGATTTTGCTTGTATTTTGGAAAACGTCTTACTCTTTATAAGTGGATAGGTTACGCCAAGGGATCTTATTAATGTTTTAGCGAAAGGAATTGGTTTAACTAATGCGCTATTTATCATAGCGTATTGAATTAAGTTTGGTTTCATGCTGAGCATTGTAATTAATACTTGAGCACCTAACGAAAAACCGATTACTATAACAGTTTTGCCTTGTCCTTTTTCTTCAACTAATTCAATGATTTTTTCAGCACTAAAGTGTATTGAAAAATGATCCTTACTACTATTTTCCCCTTGCTCGGGTAAATCAGGAACAAGGCAGTGAAAGTTAGTGAAATGTTTAATTTGTTTGTCCCACATCCATCCACTGACTCCGCCCCCATGAATAAAAACCATAAGTGGAGAGCTTGAATCTCCAAATTCTTTATACTGTAAAACCATATAATTCCCCCTTATGATTAGAATTGTTAGTCCATCCATATGTATTAGAGATAATATTTTCTACTTTATTACCATCATACAATAAAAAAGAAAAATTTTCCTTTTGCTAAGATGTTAAGTGACTGTACTCATAAAATGGTAAAAAAGAAAGAGCCTACAAGTGGTAGACTCTTTCTCATATCTATTTATTTCACTTCAACTTGCTGCCTTACAGCAAGTGTTTTCGGCTTTATATTTACAAAACAAATACTCACCACAATAAATAAAAGTCCGATGAATAAGCTAATTGTAATGGCCTCATGTAAGAAAATAGAGCTTACAATAATAGCAATCAGTGGGATAAGGAACGTATAAGCCCCAACTTTACTTGCCTCACCAGCTCCTACAAGTGTAAAGTAAGCGAGCCATCCCATTGCAATAACAAAGAACGAGATGAATAGTAGTACACTTACAAATGGTATACTCCAAGCGATGCTAGACCAGCTCTCAAATTCTGAACCAAATCCGATTAAGCAAAGTCCGCCAATAATAAGCTGAAGTGTTACCATCCAAATGGCATTAACGCGGTGTCCAGTTTTCTTAATAAATACTGTGCCGAGTGCCCAGCCGATAGCGCACCCTAAAGCAAGTAGTACACCGATAATAGAAATATGTCCAGTTAAACTACTAGAGCTAATAACCCCAACACCAATAAATCCAAGAATAAGTCCGAAAATTTTCAAGCCGTACATAGATTCTTCAAGCCAAATCCATGAGAAAATGCCGAGTAAGACAGGTTGGAGAAATACGATTGCGGAGAAGAGTCCGGCGGGCATATACTGAAGTCCGACAGTTTGTAGTCCGTAAAACAAAATAATATTGAGTAAAGATGAAATAAAGTATAAATGCCAAGTTTCCTTTAAATTTAATTGTTTGTATCTCGGTAATGCGAAAGTAAGTAAGATAAATCCTCCTATTAATGTTCTAATCCCTGCAAAGAGTACGGGTGGTGTGTAATGCAGAGCGAATTTTGATAACGGCCAATTAATTCCCCACATAATAACGAGAAATGTAAGGATTATGGCCGTCTTAGTTCGAGAAAGCTGTGTCACTGTAATCCCTCCTTGTTGTATTCCATTTCACTATGATATGATATCGACTATGATAAATAAAATGAATCTTTTTTATAAGGAGTATAAGTGATTAGTTATGACCATTACACAACTTCAAGTTTTAATTAAAACGGTTGAATTAGGGAGTTTTACGAAGGCTGCTGGGATGTTAAATATGACACAGCCAGCTGTAAGTCATGCGATTTCAAGTATTGAGTCAGAGTTAGGAGTTACCATTCTTATACGCGATAAACGAAAAGGGCTAATCGTTACGGATGTTGGAAATAGAATTCTTGTACATATTAGAGAAATCTTAAACGGCGTTGAGAAGATTGAACAAGAAGTAGCGATGGAGAAAGGGCACGAAGTTGGGACGATTCGAATTGGGAGTTTTCCGAGTGCTTCTGCACATTTCTTACCCAAAATGATAAATCTTTTTAAGGAGAAGTATCCGAACTTAGAAGTCGTTCTTTGTGAAGGCACGATTAAAGAAGTTGAAGATTGGTTAGTATCGAGGGTTGTTGATATAGGAATTGTTATCTTGCCTAATAAAGATATGGAGATCGTGCCCTTAACGAAGGGGAAAATGGTTGTTGTCTTAAGAGAGGATCATCCTCTTTGTAAGAACGATTCTATTACAATAGGTGATTTAGAGAATGAACCGATCATATTATGTAAGGGTGGGTACGAACCACCCATTATCGATATGTTTAAACAAGCGAACGTACCACTTCGGGCTGAATATATAATTTCCACAGTTACAACAGCTTTAAATATGATTCAAGAAGGATTAGGAATCGCAATTTTGGCTGAGTTATCTTTAACGAGTTTACCAAAGAATATACAAACGAGAGAATTGGAACCACAAGTATGGAGAGAAATTGCTTTAGCTGTTCCTTCATTAAAGGATTCTTCAATCGCTGTGCAGCTATTTATTGAAGAATTTCAAGACTTGTTTGCAGAATAAGAAGAGGTGTCTCATATATTGTAATGGGGCACTTTTTTATTTGCTTTAAAAAATTTGTAAAAAGGATTGACTTATACTCTAATTGTAACTATAATGATTACATCGAGGTGGTAATCACAATGAAAATTAGTAGCCGCTTTTCTATAGCTGTTCATATTTTATCTATTTTGAAAAACAATCCATCTTCAGTTTGTACTTCGGACTATATGGCCGAAAGTGTAAATACAAATCCGGTAGTAATTCGAAAAATAACGTCTTACTTGAAACAAGCTGAGTTTGTATACGTCAAACGCGGTCCGGGTGGCGCGGGATTATTAAAGGATTTACATGAAATCACATTATTAGATGTGTATCATGCAGTGAATGTAGTGGAAGAAGACAAACTATTTCACATTCATGAAAAACCGAATCCAGACTGTCCAATTGGGGCGAATATTCAAGCTGTTTTAGAGGTTATTTTAGTTCAGGCGCAATCTGCGATGGAAGAAGTGTTGAGAAATATTACGATGGGGCAGTTATTTGAATCTTTACAACAAAAAATGAATGCATAATATGATAATTGCAAGTCTCTCAAAGGGAATGCATATTTTTTTCTCAAAATTGTAACCGTTTCGGTTACATCTGAAAATAAAAAGAAGGTAAGGTGCAAATAATATGACTGTGAAAATGAAAGTATACTCAGATTTTATATGCCCGTTTTGCTTTTTAGCAAAAGGTCCATTAGATGAAGTAGCGAAAGAGAAAGATGTAGAAATCGAATGGATGCCATTTGAATTGCGTCCAAGTCCATATTCTAAAATAGATCCTTGGAACGAGCCAGATAAGTTAGGTTCATGGGATTCTTTCATTCTTCCTACTGCAAAAAAATTAGGGGTTGAAATGCGTCTGCCACGTGTTTCTCCGCATCCATATACACATTTAGCTTTTGAAGGGTGCCAATTTGCGAAAGAGCGTGGACTTGGAAATGAGTATCATCACCGAGTATTTACTGCGTTTTTCCAAGAAGAGCAAAACATTGAAGATATTGATGTATTAACGAAATTAGCGGTAGAAGTAGGGCTTCCTGAAGCAGAATTTAAAGATGCTTTAGTAACTCGTAAATATAAAGAAAAACATCAAGAAGCGATTCAACATGCATATGATGAAGCGAATATTATGGCGGTACCAACTGTAATGATTGGAGATGAAGTCATTCAAGGACTTGCTAGTAAAGAAACGCTAGAAAGAGTAATTGATAAAGAAATCGAAAAGGATAAAACAAATTCATTTGAAGGTATGCAATGTAAGGCGGATGGATATTGCTAATTCGTCTTGCATGAAAGACTCAAATTGATTTGTTTAAATAAAAATAATAAAACATATATTTGGAGGAATTAAAATGTCAGCAACTACAACAAACTTAAAAGAAGCAATCGTGAACCGTCGTTCAATTCGTAAAGTAACAAAAAACGCTACAATTACAAAAGAAAGAATTGAAGAAGTATTAAAAACAGCTTTACACGCACCAACTTCTTTCAATATGCAAAGTGGCCGTATGGTCGTATTAATGGATGGAGAGCATGAAAAGTTTTGGGATATCGTAAAAGAAACACTTAGATCACGCGTGCCAGCAGAAAATTTTGAAGCAACAGTAGAAAGACTAAAAGGCTTCCATGCAGGTGTAGGAACAGTTCTATTCTTTGAAGATCAAGCAACTGTAGAAAAAATGCAAGAAAATGCACCGTTATATAAAGATCAATTCCCATTCTGGTCTCATCAAGGTAATGCAATGTTACAACATACTGTATGGATGTTATTATCAGCTGAAGGAATTGGCGCATCATTACAACATTACAATCCAATCGTAGATGCTGAAGTGAAAGAAACATGGAATATTCCAGCGGAGTGGAGTTTAGTAGGACAAATGCCATTTGGTGAGCCAAATGAACAACCAGGGGAAAGAACATTCTTACCTACTGAAGATGTAGTGAAATTTTATTAAGAAATTTAATATATAAAGAGTTAAATAAATGAAAGGAGAGTACATATATAGCTATATATGTACTCTCCTTTCGTATGTAATGTTTAAATGCGATTGTGGAAAAGGTTACTGCAAGAATAATTTCTTTCATATGAATCGAAGTTTTCCCTACAATTAAAAATCTATCATGTTTTTGAAATGACAGTAAACATCCCCGTCATGTTTGGTGAGTAATTTTTAAAATCAAATTTTTCATAGAACGATTCTTTACCTTGTGATGCAAATAAACCGACAAACGCCTTATCAGGGGCAGTCTCATTTAAGTATGCAACCAAAAGATGCATTATTTCTTTCCCAATACCATGTTTCTGATAATCCGGATGAACCACTATATCTTGAATATAGAAATAGATAGATCCATCACCAACAATTCTCCCCATGCCCACAATTTTTTCATTATCTTTGACCGTGATGCAGTGAATAGAATGCTTCAGTGAAGTATCCGCTACTTCAAAATTCATATAATTAGTCCATCCAACAGAATCACACAAATATTTGTACTCTTCCAATGTTGGAATGTTATGTTTAAACTCATATGTTTTCAAAATGCATCCTCCATGTCCTTAAATTCAATAAGTATATAAATTCGACATATTTTTATCTATTCCTCTTACGCAACAGAACTCCTTTTAGTTATTGAATACTATATCATCTGTCTCGTCTATTTAATTTAGTCCAGCTTCCCTATTCGTATTGGTGTTAATTTATGTGTATTTAGGGAAGAAATATAAGAAATAATCTGGTGAGAAAGGAAGTGGGAACATGAATGATGAGAAAAAATATACAGTTGTCGGTACTGATGTTGATGAAGTGAAACGTTTAAATAAAAATTCAGGGTTAACATATAATCAGGTGAAGGAATTGTTAGCAAAGCAAATGCAAAAAAAAAGTAATTAGATTGAAATCTTTCATTTTTTCATTTAGCATTTTGATTGGAGAGAGTTAAGTAAAAGGTAACTCTCTTTTTTATATAAATGAGCAACTTTTAGAGTGGAGGAAGCAACATGAAAAAATGGGTAAAGATAACGTTGTCTATCGCTGGAGGTATTGTTCTATTGGTGTGTGCCGGAGGATATTACGTGTATAAAAATTATTTTCCAAAGGAACCTGAGCGTATTGTATATGATAAAGACAGAGTGTTAAAACCGATACATAATCAGCTTAAAGGGATCGACATAGATAATATAAAGATAAAAGAAAAAGAAGTTGTAAATGCGACTGTGGATGAGCTTCAAAAAATGGTTGATGATGGGAAATTATCATATGAAGAATTAACGAGTATTTATCTTTTTAGAATACAAGAACATGATCAAAATGGAATATCATTAAATGCTGTTACAGAGATTAATCCTAATGCAATGGAGGAAGCACGACAGTTAGATAAAGAGAGATTTTTAAATAAGAAATCGAACTTATACGGCATTCCTGTCATCGTAAAAGATAATGTACAAACAGCGAATGTTATGCCGACAAGTGCTGGAACTTATGTATTAAAAGATTGGATTGCAGATGAAGATGCGATGATTGTGAAGAAGTTGAAAGAAGAAGGGGCGTTTGTTTTAGGAAAAGCAAATATGTCTGAGTGGGCGAATTATTTATCTTTTACAATGCCAAGTGGATATAGTGGGAAGAAAGGACAAAATTTAAATCCATATGGCCCGATTACATTTGATACATCAGGATCGAGTTCAGGATCTGCTACAGTGGTTGCAGCTGATTTTGCACCGCTTGCAATCGGGACGGAAACGACGGGATCCATAGTAGCACCGGCAACGCAACAATCAGTAGTTGGGTTACGTCCGTCTTTAGGTATGGTTAGCAGAACAGGAATTATCCCGTTAGCTGAAACACTTGATACAGCAGGGCCAATGGCAAGAACGGTCAAAGATGCAGCAACGCTATTTAATTCAATGGTAGGTTATGATGGAAAAGATGCTATGATAGAAAAAATGAAAGATAGAGATAGAATGGATTATACGAAGGAGTTATCGATAGATGGATTAAAAGGGAAAAAGATAGGGATTCTTTTTTCTATAGAACAACAAGATGAAATTAGAAAAGCAGTAGCGAAAAAGATTAGAAAGGACCTTGAAGATGCAGGTGCAATATTGACTGATGATGTTCAGTTAAACAGCGAGGGTGTAGATAATCTGCAAACATTAGAATATGAGTTCAAGCATAATGTTAACGATTATCTTTCACGGCAAAAAAATGTGCCAGTAAAATCGTTAGAAGAGATTATAGCGTTTAATAAAAAGGATAGTAAACGACGAATAAAGTATGGACAAACATTAATTGAGGGTTCTGAGAAATCTGCTATAACGAAAGATGAGTTTGAAAAAATAGTTCAAACGAGTCAAGAAAATGCAAGAAAAGAGCTAGATAGGTATTTAGTAGAAAAAGGTTTGGATGCTCTTGTGATGATTAATAACGATGAAGTTCTTCTATCAGCTGTGGCTGGTTATCCAGAATTAGCAGTGCCGGCAGGATATGATTCTGATGGTCAGCCGGTAGGTGTAGTGTTTGTTGGGAAACAGTTTGGTGAAAAAGAACTTTTTAATATTGGATATGCGTATGAACAGCAATCTAAAAATAGACGATCTCCTAAAATATAGAGTTGATAAAGTAGTTTTTAGAAAAGTATTAGATAAAAAAATCCGACAATAAAAAAGAAAAAAAGGATTCTTTCCAATTAGTAAGAAAGATTGTCTATAGAAGTTCATAAAATGTAATATATCCAATTTCCATCCATTGAAGGGGGAGGTTAATTCTTAATGAATGAAGTGAAAAATTTCTTTCGAAGCAGAGGGTTTCAACGGTTTCTCGTTTTAATAATATTAGTGCTTGTATTGTATGGATTAAAAAGTATGATTAATTTAATATTAATTACGTTTATTCTCACGTTTTTGATGGATCGATTTCAAAAGTTTATTTCAAAAAAATTGAAAGTAAATAGGAAAGTGGTTATTGCTGGTTTATATATTGTGTTAGTGACGTTTATTGTAACTACACTATATAAATATTTGCCTGTACTAACGATACAAATTTCACAATTAATTTATCAATTTAAATTGTTTTTTCAAAACCCACCTGATAACGAGATAATTAAATATGCACTTTCGACAATTAATGGAATGGAAGTATCGAAATATATCGAACAAGGTGTAGATGTCATTTATCAATCGATAGCAAACATAGGAAAAGTCAGTTTACAAATACTACTTTCTCTTATTTTAAGCTTATTTTTCTTATTAGAAAAAGAACGCATTATAGCATTTACTTCGAAATTTAAAGATAGTAAGCTGAAAATTTTTTATGGGGAGATTGCATATTTCGGTGAAAGGTTTGCAAGATCGTTCGGAAAAGTGATTGAAGCACAGTTTTTAATTGCGGTTGTAAATTGTGTGCTCACTGTAATTGCACTTGTCATTTTAGGATTTCCACAGCTTCTTGTATTGGCTGTCATGGTCTTTCTACTCGGTTTGATTCCAGTTGCTGGTGTTATCATTTCATTGTTTCCACTTTGTATCATTGCCTATAACGTCGGCGGGGTTGTGTATGTTGTTTACATACTAGTGTTCATTACAGTAATCCACGCTCTTGAAAGTTATTTATTAAATCCAAAATTTATGTCTGCAAAAACGAATTTACCTGTTTTTTATACATTTATGATTCTTATCTTTTCAGAGCATTTCCTCGGAATATGGGGGCTTATTATTGGGATTCCAATCTTTATCTTTTTATTAGATGTACTTGATGTAAATAATGATGAACCGATTAAAGATAATAAGTGATAGAAAATGACCGATCTTTTCTCTTGATGAAAACATCGGTCATTTATTATTTTTTCTTTGGAGGAGGTAGTTTAATGAAGGTATTTGCAATTAAAGCTATAATAACAGCAGCAAAAATAAAGACTGCGATTACACTAACTCCCATACCAGCCCATCCTCCTACAAGGAAGATACTTATCGGTATTGCTAACAAGCTTAAAATAATTAGAATCAATCCGAGATTCTTATCATATTTTTTAGTTGGAAATAGCGTTCTGATGATTAAGAAGAGGAAAAGTATTAAGGATGCTACAGCTAGCAAGAGGATTGCAATCGTCAAAGAATCATTCATGAAATCACCCCTTTTATAGATAATATTACCGTTTAAATTGAGGGGGAACTATAAAAGTATAAAAAAGCAATCCAATATAAATCGGATGGCTTTTTTGATTGGAAAATATGATTAAAGAACAGGAGCCATTGTTTCTTTCAACACTTGAACAGAGTGATCGAATTTTAATTCTTCCTCTTCACTTAGTTCAACTTCTAAAATTTCCCGAACACCGCCGCGGTTTAAAACAGCAGGTACGCCGATATAAACATCCTGTTGGCCGTATTGACCTTCAAGATATGCTGATACAGTTAATACGCTGTTTTCATTGCTTAAGATTGCTTTCGTAACACGTAAAAGTGACATGCCGATGCCGTAGTATGTAGCACCTTTTCGTTCAATAATGTGATAAGCTGCATCACGAACGTTTACGAAAATATCATCTAAATCTTTTTGGTTATATGTGTTGTCTTTTTCAAGAAGCGTTTGTAGTTTTTGAATACCAATTGATACGTGACTCCACACCGGAAGTTCTGTATCACCGTGCTCTCCGATAATATAAGCGTGAATGTTATGAGGTCCAATATCGAAGTACTCACCTAACATATAGCGGAAACGAGCAGAATCAAGAGTTGTACCAGAACCGATTACGCGTTCTTTCGGTAATCCAGATTCTTTCCAAGTTACGTAAGTTAAAATATCTACAGGGTTTGTTGCGATTAAGAAGATACCGTCAAAGCCGCTATCCATAATGCTACGAACAATTTGCTTGAAAATTTTAGCGTTTTTCTCAACTAAATCTAAACGTGTTTCACCTGGCTTTTGTGGCAATCCAGCTGTAATTACAACAAGATCTGCGTCTTTACAATCTTCATAACTACCTTTCCAAACTTTTGTTGGAGCTGGTGCGAAAGGAACGGCATGGCTTAAGTCCATTGCTTCTCCTTCAGCTTTTGCTTCATTTACATCCACTAAAACAAATTCTTCAGCTACAGCTTGGTTAATCATGCAGTAAGCATAACTACACCCAACTGCTCCTGTTCCTACTAATACAACACGGTTAATGCCTTTTTTCATTTCAAAATTCCTCGCTATTTCATAAATTTTATTATGTAAGATAATACGTCTTACTTCTATAATTTCATATCTATTTTATTACATTTTATAAAAGATATTCAAGTATTTGAAAATGTATCCGCTCAATTACTTGAATGAAACATAGGAATCCTGTTAAACGAATATAATTCAGTAAAATCCTTCGTAAAAGGGGAATTGGCATGGGGAATCCATTATCGATGGAACAAATGCTTCAAATTGTTCATGAAGGGCTTGCCAAAACGAATAACCCCAAACCCAAACGGATTACAGTTGCCGGTGCAGGGATATCTGGATTAGTTGCAGCATCTTTATTAAAAGAGGCTGGGCATGAGGTAACGATTATAGAAGCAAATAACAGAATAGGTGGCAGAGTGTATACGATTCGTGAACCATTTAGCGCAGGATTATATTTTAACGCAGGTCCTATGCGTATTCCGGATACTCATGATTTAACTTTAGCTTACATTCGTAAATTTAAACTACCGTTAAACCTTTTTATTAATAAAACTTCTTCAGATATAATTTATACGAATAACAAAAGAACGAGATTGGATGTGTTTGAAAAGGATCCAAGTGTACTTGGATATCCAGTTTTAGATAAAGAAAGAGGGAAAACGGCAGAAGGGTTAATGTTAGAGGTATTGGAACCGATACTTAATTATATTAAGAAAGATCCTAATAAAAACTGGATTATTGTTGAAAAAAAGTATAAAACATATTCGCTCGGTTCATTTTTAACCGAGTATTATTCAGATGGGGCAATAGATATGATCGGGGTACTTCTTGATATGGAAGCATACATGGGAATGTCTTTAATTGAAGTATTACGCGAAATGATCTTTTTCACTTCAACGACGAAATATTATGAGATAACAGGCGGGATGGACGCATTACCAAATTCATTTTTACCAGAGCTAAAGGATAATATTTTTATGTCGTATAAAGTAGAAAAAATTATACAGGAAGATAATAAAGTAATGATGCAAGTAACACATGAACAAACGTTAAATTCATTTATAGTAACTGGTGACATCGCTATTGTCACAATTCCATTTTCAGCTTTGCGATTTGCAGAAGTTCAGCCATATCATTTATTCTCTTATTATAAAAGGCGGGCAATTCGTGAATTAAATTATATTGCTTCAACTAAAATTGCGATAGAGTTTAAAAGTAGATTTTGGGAAAGAGCAGGACAATATGGTGGTAAGTCAATTACAGATTTACCTATCCGCTTTACATATTATCCGAGCTATGGCATTCAGTCACCAGGGGCAGCTATCGTTATAGCAAGCTATACGTGGGCAGATGAAGCGTTAACGTGGGATAGTCTCTCGCATAGAGATCGTATTCGTTATGCATTGAAAAATTTAGCGCAAATTTATGGGAATGTGGTTTATAGTGAGTATGTTGTGGGAGAATCTTTTAGCTGGAGTCAAAATCCGTATTCTTGCGGAGCATTTACAGCTTTTGAACCAGGGCAAGAGCTTGAATTGTTTCCATATATTACGCCGCCAGCGGGTAGAGTGCACTTTGCAGGAGAACATACGACATTAACACATGGATGGATGCAAGGAGCAATCGAGTCTGGAATTAGAGTTGCTCATGAAGTGAATGGAAAATGAAACGATAATCTAGCAGTTTTGTTTACAAATAGGTATTCTTTTAATAAAATGATAAATATAAATCGTAATAATTACGCTTTGAAGAAATTTGAAGTAGAGAAATGGATGGTCGGTCGAATGAGTAAAGTAGAAATTCATATATTAGGTGGTTTTTTAGGTAGCGGAAAATCAACATTGCTGCAAAATTTATTATTAGCAGAAAAGAAGAAAAATCGAAAAGTTGCAGTTTTGATGAATGAAATCGGTGAATACTCGGTAGATACAGATATTATTGGAAAAGAGAATGTGTTAAGGGAGCTTCTGAAAGGATGTATTTGTTGTACGTTAAAAGAAGAGCTTGAAATTCAATTACATTCTTTATATCAACAAGAAAGACCAGATGTAATTTATATAGAAACAACAGGTGTCGCACATCCAATTGAAGTGTTAGATGCATGTGTATCACCAATTTTAGCTCCTTTCCTTGAAGTGAAATCTATAGTAGTCGTATTAGATGCAGTAAGATGGTTAAACCGAAGTATATTAAGTGCAAATGTACAACAGCTATTACATGAGCAAATGAAATATGGAAGTCATATTCTTATTAATAAATCAGATTTATTAACAGATTCGGATAAGAACAAAGTACTTGAAGACGTAAAAGCAATAAATAATCATGCGAAATTGTTTGAAACAAAGTATTGTAATATATCTTTAAAAGATATAGAAGAAGCTGAATTTGTGAGAGATGGAGAACATGAGACACTTCATGTTAAACAGCATTTACATATACAAACGATGACGTATCAATTTACGAAATCGATTGATCAAGATAAATTATACGAATGGCTTTCGAATTTACCAGATAGCATTTATCGTGTAAAAGGATTTGTGAAATTCCATGGAGATAAATACCCTCACTTATTCCAATATTCATTTGGCGTACCAACTTTACTGGAGCAAGACTTCGGTTTCCCGACAAACTTAGTAGTAATAGGAGAAGGGCTAGATAAGAAACAATTGGCTGAAGGGTTAGAGAAAGTAGAACTTAATTCTAATTAAGATTAAAGGACTAACTTCAAAATAAGTTAGTCCTTTTTTGTATGTAGAAAAACGCTTGCGGATTTTGTCTAATAAAAATAATCGAAAAATTCAGAAATATATTTATAATCAAATCTAAGAGGTGATTCAGGTGTCAGAAAAAATAATAATGGATGTAAAAAACCTAACAACAAAAGGGTTAGAAACGAGAGAGAAATTATTGTGTGCTGCAGAAGAGGTATTTGGTAGTAAAGGATATTACGAAGCTTCTATCGTGAATATTACACAAGAAGCAACGGTAGCGCACGGAACTTTCTATAATTACTTTCCATCTAAAAAAGATATATTTGATGAATTGATTCGCAGATTGAACCGTGAGTTACGCTTAATTATTAAAGAAGAAATGAAGGGGATATCAAGTTATGAAGAGGCACAAAGAAGAGGTTTTCAGGCCTTTTTTCGATGGGTGAAAGATCGTCCTAATCTATATAACATTGTACAACAGGCGGTAGTTGTTGATGATAATTTATATAGATGGTATTATGCAAAGCTCGCAAATGGATTTTTAAAAAGTTTATCGGCTGGCATGGAAGCGGGGGAATTTAAACAACTTGATAAAGAAACAATTGCGTATTGTCTTATGTCAATTGGTCAATTTTTAGGAATGCGATGGGGCTATTGGGAAGAGAAAGATGTTCCGGAAGATGTATTTGAAGCAGCGATGTCATTAATATTTGAAGGATTGAGAAAGAGATAAGGGAGTGGGGAAAATATGCAAGGCATTGCTTATTGGATTGAAAAACGGGCCTATTTACATCCAGATCGCATTGCCATTATTACAGAAGAGGAGGAAATGACATATAAACAGTTACATGAGTATGTAAGTAAAGTAGCAGCATATTTAATTTACGACTTAAATGTGCAAAAAGGAGAGAGGATAGCTATTTTATCACAAAATAGTTTGAAATATATTGTACTTTTATTTGCTATAGCAAAGGTAGAATGTATTGCTGTTCCACTGAATATACGGTTAACAGAAAATGAACTTATATTTCAGTTAAAAGATAGTGGAGCTACAGTTTTATTTGTAGAGGAAACATTTCAAAATATGGCACTGTCAATGCAGAATGTAACATATGTACAAAGAGTTATTTCGATTAAAAGTTTAAAAGAAATAGAAGATAGAAAAATTGACAACTTTGAAGAGATAAATGAAAGCGCATCCTTTATTATATGTTATACCTCGGGGACAACAGGACAACCGAAAGGAGCTGTACTTACACAAGAGAATATGTTTTGGAATGCGCTTAATAATACATTTGCGATTGACCTAACTGTTCATGACCGCTCCATTGTGTTATTGCCTTTATTTCATATTGGTGGGATTGGTTTATTCGCATTTCCAACTTTATTTGCAGGTGGAATAATCATTGTTCCGAGAAAATTTGAGCCAACCATAGCTCTTTCTATGATAGAAAAATATAAAGTGACTGTTGTAATGGGAGTACCTACAATTCACCAAGCATTAATTAATTGCGCAAAGTTTGAAACTACAAATTTACAATCAGTTCGCTGGTTTTATAACGGTGGCGCACCATGTCCAGAAGAGTTGATGAGAGAATTTATAGATAGAGGATTTTTATTTGGTCAAGGCTTTGGTATGACTGAAACATCACCAACCGTATTTATGCTTTCAGAAGAAGATGCAAGACGCAAAGTAGGCTCAATTGGAAAACCTGTTCTGTTTTGTGATTATGTACTTATTGATGAAAATAAAAATAAAGTTGAGATTGGTGAAGTTGGAGAGTTAATAATAAGAGGACCAAATGTAATGAAAGGGTATTGGAATCGGCCAGATGCAACAGAAGAAACGATTCAAGATGGTTGGTTATATACGGGAGATTTAGCTAGAGTTGATGAAGATGGTTTTGTATACATTGTCGGTAGAAAAAAAGAAATGATAATTTCCGGTGGTGAAAATATTTATCCCCTTGAAGTAGAGCAAGTTATTAATAAACTATCAGAAGTATGTGAGGTAGCAGTAATTGGTACACAACATGTAAAGTGGGGAGAGATTCCAATCGCCTTTATTGTGAAAAAGAGTTGCAGTGTATTAAATGAAAAGGAAGTCATTGATCATTGTCGTTTATTTCTAGCCAAATATAAAGTTCCAAAAGAAATTATGTTTCTAGAGGAATTGCCTAAAAATGCAACTGGTAAAATTCAAAAAGCACAGTTGGCAAATCAACTGAAAAGTAGGTGAAAAGATGACGATGTATAGTTCCGGTCAACAGGCATCATGTAGTAAAACAATAACGGAAACAGATTTTGTACTATTTGCAGGTTTAAGTGGGGATTTTAATCCAATTCATATTGATCATGAGTATGCGAAACAAACTAGATTTAATCAAAGAATCGCACATGGTTTATTAACTTCTAGTTTATTATCACAATTGTTAGGCGTTCATTTACCAGGAAAGGGTTCCGTTTATATGGAACAAACTATTAAATTTACAGCGCCAGTTTTTATAGGAGATACGATTACAGCTACGGCAACAGTACAAGAATTTATGATAGAAAAGAGAGTTTTGAAATTGTTAACTGAGTGTCATAACCAAAAAGGAGATTTAGTGTTAACAGGTGTAGCGACTATGATGGTGCCAAAAGAAGGAGGAATTGTCTAATGAGAATTGGGATTGAAGCAACTGGTGTTTTCTTCCCAAAAGACGTAGAGACGGCCGCAGATTTATCTAAAAAAACAGGTATTCCTGAGAATATTATTATAGAAAAGTTTGGGTTATATGAAAAACATGTCGCAGACGAAACGATGCATGCATCAGATTTAGCTATTGCTGCTGCAAAGCCAATATTATTACAAGTAGATCCTCAATCTATTGATGTAGTCATTTATTTTGGCAGTTCACATAAAGATTACCACGTATGGTCTAGTGCCCCAAAAATTCAGCATGAACTTGGATTGAAAAATGCTTATGCTTTTGAAATTATGAATGTTAGTTCTTGCTTTCAAATCGCTCTCAAAGTCGCAAAGGATATGCTCTACTCCGATAACTCAATTGAAAATATATTATTAGTAGGTGGATGTAAAGAATCTCAAATTGTAGATTATGATAATCCACGCTCACGTTTTATGTTTAATTTTGCTGATGGCGGAAGTGCAGCTTTAGTAAAAAAGGGAGCTAGCAACGGTGAAATATTAGGCAGTGCGATTATAACGGATGGTTCATTTCATGACGATGTTCGTATTCCAGCTGGTGGATCGAAGCAGGTTGCGAGCTATGATACAGTTGAGAATCGACAACATTATATTGATGTAATAGATCCTATTAGTATGAAAGAACGTTTAGATCCAATTTCAACCCCTAATTTTGATAAGGTTATTCGGGAGGCGTTAAGAAAAAGTGTATTTACTCCTAAAGATATTAAAGTATTGTTACCACTGCATACAAAACGCTCTATGCTAATAGAATTGTTACAGGGGCTGGGCTTAGTAGAAGAGCAAGTTGTATATTTAGATCATTATGGGCATATGTCAGCACTTGACCCATGTATAGGTCTTCATTTTGCAAATGAGCAAGGGAAATTACAGCCTGGAGATATTGCAGTAGTGGTTAGTGCAGGTACTGGGTATACTTGGGCAGCGACTGTAATTAGGTGGTGAAAAATACTAGATGAATATATGGTAAATGGAGGTATTTGGAAAGAGGCGGCGAATGTAAAGGTACTTCATTAAATTTTTCAAACAGATTTGTTTGTATGATTCAAAGGAAAAGTCATAATTACGGATGGGTAACTTTGGCTTGTTTGATTCTATCAGAAAGTAAAATATGGGGAGGATCACAATGTCGATGAAAAAACGTAAATGGCTAAGAATGGTGGCTACTGGTTGTGTGTTAGGTTCGTTATTAATAACGGCAGCTTGTTCAGGAAAGAAAACAAGTACAGAGGATGAAAAGACGATTAAGGTAGGGGTTCTTGCTTCATTAACAGGTCCATTAGAATCATATGGAAAACAAACAGTGAACGGATTTGAATTAGGGTTAGACTATGCAACGGGTGGAACTGGGAAAGTGGAAGGGAAGAAGATTAAGTTTGTTGTAGAAGATACGGAAACAAAAGCTGATGTAGCAGTTAAAAAAGCTACGAAATTATTAGAAGAAGAGAAAGTCGATTTTTTAGTCGGATCGTCTAGTTCAAGTGATACATTAGCGGTTTTACCACTTGCAGAAGAATATGAAAAAATAATGGTTGTAGAACCAGCAGTAGCTGACAGTATTACCGGGAAGAACTGGAATAAATATATTTTTAGAACAGGTAGAAATTCATCTCAAGATGCAGTCGCTGGTGCTGCGGCAATTGCTAAAAAAGATGTAAAAATAGCAACGTTAGCACAAGATAATGCTTACGGCCGTGAGGGAATTGCGGCATTTAAAGCTGGAGCAAAGAAATTAGGTGCGAATATTGTAAACGAGCAATATGCTGATACAAATTCGACTGACTTCACTGCAAATATTCAAAATATCATTAGCTCAAAGCCGGATTATTTATTTATCGTTTGGGCAGGGGCAAATTCACCTTGGAAACAGTTAAAAGATATGAATGTGGAAGCGCAGGGTATTAAAATTTCTACCGGTGCACCAGATATACCGGCATTAAAAACGATGGATGCGTTAGTAGGAATGCAAGGTTTTTCTGTTTATTATCACACACTTCCGAAAAATAAGGTGAATGATTGGTTAGTTGAAGAACATAAAAAACGATTTAATGGTGCGGTGCCAGATTTATTTACAGCAGGAGGAATGTCAGCGGCAATTTCAATTGTAGAAGCTTTAAAGAAAACAAAAGGTGATACAGATGTAGATACATTGATTAAGAAAATGGAAGGAATGGAATTTGATACACCGAAAGGAAAGATGAAGTTTAGAGAAAAAGATCACCAAGCGATGCAGACACTTTATTCTATCACATTGAAAAAGCAAGATGGTGTTGATTATCCGGTGCCAGTATTAGAGCGAGAATTAACGATGAAAGAGACAGAACCCCAAGTTCAAAATAAATAGACTGAATTTTCTGTTGTTTACGTATAAAGAGGGAGTACACCCTCTTTATACGTATTTCTTTCATACTTAAAGCTTTAAAGGGAGGGATTTCGTGACACATTTGCTAGAAACGAAAAATCTTTGCGTATCTTTTGGCGAGCATCATGTTATTAAGGATGTGAATTTAACAGTACAAAAAGGAAAGCTCATTTCAATTATTGGACCAAATGGTGCAGGAAAGACAACGCTATTCAATTTACTAAGTGGACAAATTTCTCCAACAAAGGGTGAAGTATATTTTAAAGGACAAGAGATTACAAATTTATCAATTTCGGATCGTACTCGATTAGGAATTGGTCGTTCTTTTCAACTTACAAATATATTCCCAGAGTTAACGGTACTTGAAAATGTTCGTTTAAGTGTTCAATCATTTGTGCAAGATTACTATAGGTTTTTTCCGAGTTCGGCAAAATTTAAGCAACAAGTTGGAGAGGCGAGACGTTTCTTAAAAACAGTATTACTTCACGAGAAAGAACATGTATTAGCGAAAGATCTAGCGCATGGGGAAAAACGAAAGTTAGAGCTTGCGATGTTATTAGCTTTAAAAACGGATGTGTTACTACTTGATGAGCCGACGGCAGGTATATCAGTTGAGGAGGTACCGGCTATTTTACAAGTGATTGAAAATATTAAGAAACATCCAGAGAGTACAATTGTACTTATTGAACACAAAATGGATATGGTACTAGGTTTGTCAGACCATCTTATCGTTTTATTCAATGGAGAGTTATTGGCTGAAGGTTTGCCCGAAGAAATGATGAAAGATGAGCGTGTACAAAGTGCTTATTTAGGGGGATTATATAGTGGCACTATTAAAAGTGAATAATATAGAGACGTATTTAGATCAGTTTCATATTTTACAAGGGGTATCTCTTACTGTTGAGAAAGGAACGATTACTGTACTGTTTGGAAGAAATGGGGCAGGGAAGACTACGACATTACGTTCGGTTATGGGATTTCACCATATCGCACATGGTGAAATTTATTATGATAGTACACAAGTAAATGGATTATCTACACATTTAATTTCAAGGAAAGGAATAGGGTATGTACCAGAAAATCAAGGTATTTTTCACGACCTGACAGTAGAAGAAACATTCGCTCTTGCTAGGGGGAAGGGAGAAGAAGCGGAAGAAAAAATAGACTGGATGCTTGAATTATTTCCAGATTTAAAGCAATTTTGGCATAAAAAAAGCGGACTCTTAAGCGGAGGGCAAAAGCAAATGCTAGCAATTTCAAGAGCATTTATTAATAGTGATGGTTTATTACTTATTGATGAGCCGAGTAAAGGCTTGTCGCCCATTATGATAGAAAAATTAATGATAGCCATTTTGAAAATGAAAGAGAAAACAACAGTTTTACTCGTTGAACAAAACTTTATGATGGCTAGTCAAATTGGTGATTACTTTTATATTATGGATAACGGAAGAATTGTTCATAACGGTTTTATGCATGAATTAAAAGAGGATAAGGAAATGTGTCACAAATATTTAGGAATCTCTTAACATGAATCCGGGGTGAGAAGGATGGATGTGTTAATCAATTTATTTGTAAATGGGATTTCAACAGGGATGCTCATTTTTTTATTAGCGTCAGGTCTTTCACTTATTTTCGGTTTAATGAGCGTTCTAAACTTCGCACATGGTGGGTTATTTGCATGGGGAGCTTTTACAGGTGTATGGATATTTAATACAACTGGAAGCTATTTACTCGCTTTAATTGGAGCAATTTCTATGGGGATGTTTCTTGGATTCATTTTAGAAAGATTCCTTATTAGACCGGTATATGGAAATCATGTTCGCCAGCTTCTTGTGACGCTTGGAGGAATGCTTGTACTTAGTGAATGTATTAAAGTATTTTGGGGGCCAAATCCAATTGGTGCTAAATTACCGTTATGGTTACAAGGTAGTTATACATTTGAAGGCGTTATATTAATTAAATATCGTCTATTCGTTATTTTAGTTGGGATACTAATTTACATCGCTTTACTATTGTTACTGAAAAAAACAAAGATAGGACTTATGATTCGCGCTGGTGTAATGGATAAAGAGATGGTTCAAGCTCTCGGAATTAACGTAAAAGCGATATTCTCGTTTGTTTTTTTATTAGGAGCAGGGATGGCGGCGTTAGGTGGTTTTCTACTAGCACCATATTCAGGAGTTATTTTTGCTGAGATGGGTATGCAGTATGCAATTTTAGCCTTTATAGTAGTTATCATTGGAGGGTTAGGTAGCGTACAAGGTTCAGCGCTCGCTTCTTTAATTGTTGGATTAGCTGGTGCTTTTACAGCATATTTTATACCGGATTTATCACTTGCAATTAATATGTTAATGTTACTATTTTTCTTAATAGTGAAGCCAACGGGCCTTGTTGGTGAAAAGGGGTGAAACGGTGAACAGCACATCAAATCGAATTAAAGTATACTTCGGAGTATTTATGCTCATTTGTTTAAGTGTATTTCCATTCGTAAATGATTCACGGAGCTTGTTAATTTTGTTCACTCAAATCTTCATCTTTGCTATTTTCGCTATGAGTTTTGATGTTCTCCTTGGATATACGGGTATTGTTTCATTCGGTCATTGTATGTTCTTTGGAATAGGGGCGTATGGTGTGGCACTCTTATTTGATCGGCAAGGGGTGTCTATAACGAACTTTTTTATAGGAATAGCAGCCGCAATTATTGTATCAGCCATCGTTAGTTATATAATTGGTATGCTTTCATTACGTTTGAAAAGTCATTTTTATGCAATGTTAACGCTCGCTATTTCCCAGCTGTTTTTTGTACTTGCTGAAAAATGGCGTTCACTGACTCATGGAGGAGATGGATTTACATTTCGTGTACCAGATATATTCCGTGATCGTTTTACATTTTATTATATAACATTTATATGTCTAATCAGTATTTTCATTTTGTTACGTCTTTTCACAAAATCTTCAATTGGGAAAGTGTTAAAGGCGATTTCACAAAATGAACAACGAGTTGAAGCACTTGGCTATAAAGTGCTTCATTATAAAATTATTGCTAGTGTTGTTGCAGGAGTAGTTGCAGCGATTAGCGGTGGTTTATTTGTTATCACTTTACGCTTTGTTAATACAACTGTATTTTCAATTGAAATGACATTAAATGCATTATTGATGACAATGATTGGGGGAGTTGGAACGTTAATCGGAGCTATTGCTGGAGCAGGAATTATTGAATCACTAAAATATTATTTATCAGAACTAGCTACAGAGTATCCGATTTTTGAAAGGTGGACGATTATTCTTGGTTTATTATACATTATCGTGCTTCTAGTTTTTCCGAAAGGGTTAGTTGGAACAGTTAAGAAGTTGAAGAATTTTAAAAGGGATAAGAAGGAGAAGAACACAGGGGTGGAGCAGAACGTGTAAAATAAGTCTTCAAGATGAAAAGGGATGTCCTAGTAGTTAAACATATTAACTAGGTAACATCCCTTTTTATTTTATTAAGCCGTACGATAGTATATGAAGTTATATTAGCGATTCGAAAAGGGATATCTATTTACCCGTAAAATACGACAAGTGTAGCCTCTTTATTAATTAAATAGTTCACCTGGAATCACTTTATTTAAGTCTCGAGTTGTAAAGAAGTTAATAGGTAGTTTTTCAACTGCGACATTTTCAACTGGAACTAATTTATCATTTCTAATCGGTAAAAAAGCTATCCCATTTCCCTCAACAATAAACTCTTCAATAAGCGAATAAGAATCTAACTGTTGAAGTTGATGCTGGGATAGATTGTTTTCTTTTAGAAATTGTATTGTCATATTTCTAAAAGGGCACTTTTTATCGTTACTAACAAAGAAAAGTTCTTTTGAAAAGTCAATGTTACACTGTTTTTTCGCTTTTAATAAGCCTACAGAAATTGAAGTGGTGAATACTTTTTTAAACGCTGCGTCGGGATAATCCTCATAAGTTATGACTATATCAACTTTTTGTTGCTGTAGTAGTTTTTGTAAATGGCTACTACTTTCTATATATATTTGATAATTCCTGAAATTTTCTTTAATACGCATACTTAAATAATTAGTCAAAATAGATTGTGACGTCGCTATTACATAAGAAGAAGCACTTGTTTTAATTTCATCTTTCGCTTCTTCTAAAAGAGCTAATATTTTATTCGTGTAGTCTAATAAAATGTCACCAGAAGGTAACAGGGAGACACCTTTGTTATCTCTATGTAGTAAAGGTGTTTCTAATTCTTGTTCTAATTTTTTGATTCGCTCAGTTACATTTGGTTGTACATAGCCTAGCTCTTTAGCAGCTTTACTAATAGATCCTTCGTTAGCTACAGTTTTAAATATAATAAGATCATTTATTTCCATTCATTTCAGCCCCTTATACGGTATCATTATAAATGATATCAAACATAATTTATACCTATTTTACGTCAGCCGATCATCGGTTTATCATTATGTATATAAGATCGAAAGTGAGTGATAAACATGATTGGTATGCAATATAAGGTCATTTTACCAAAGGATTATGACATGGAGATTATTAAAAAAAGGGTAAAGGATAATGGGTTTAAAACTGATGGTTTTCAAGAACTAAATTTTAAGGCTTATTTAATTACTGAGACAGGTAAGGATGGGAATTTCTATAACTGTTATGCACCTTTATATATGTGGAATGGTCATGAAGGGATGAACAAATTTATATTCGAAGGGTATTACGATAATATTTTGCAATCGTTTGGGTGGCAACAAATAAATATAGGTGTTCCATTAGTTGTTAATTTAAGTAATGATTTTAGAAAAAGTAGATATGCTGTTGAATATGCAGGGAGTATTTCTCAAAGTAAATCGCTGATTGGGACGCAATTAAATAAAGTAAATGAAAATGTGCAAAACATAGAAAAATGTTTAGGAAATGTAATAGTTTATAATCCGGATAAGTGGGGATATAGTCAATTCAGTTTTTATAAGGAAAAGCCTGAAATAGATGTAATGGACGATGTTACTATTTATGAGATTTTACATATTTCATGAGGATATGTTGTTGAATGCTAAATTAAGAAAAAGGAATGAAAATGTATGCCTTTTGTGAACGTTTATTATCATGAAGATATAGTAAATAAAGAAGAGTTGAAAAAGATAGGTGAATGTATCCATCTTTCATTAATTGAACATTTTAACATCCCTGAAAATGATTATTTTCAAATATTTTTACCTTATCAACGAAATCAATTTTTGTATAATCCATATTATTTGTTGGAAAGAGGAGAAATGAGAACTGAGAATATGATTCATGTTTCTATTACATGTGGACCTGGAAGAACAGTACAACAGAAAAAAGGTTTGTATCAATCTATATCCTTTGAAGTTTCGGAATGTTCCAACGTAAAAGTTACTGACATTTTTATTACATTACATGAGACAGCTGCTGAAAACTGGTCATTTGGTCAAGGGATGGCACAATTGGTAAAAATGAAGGGAGCAAAATGATGAATGAACCAATTGAATTTTATATTCCAAAGAAAATGAGAGAAATAGCACCTGTATTTTCTCATTATAGTGAAGAGATATTATTTGAGGAAGTGTGGCGGGATGCCGCTTTAACATTAAGAGAAAGAAGCTTATGTACATTGTCGGCGCTAATCAGTCTTGGTAATACAGAACAATTATCATTTCATCTGAAGCTAGCTAAACAAAATGGGATAATGGAGAATGAATTAGTTGCATTAATAACACATATGGCTTTTTACGTTGGTTGGCCAAAAGCTGTGGCAGCTTTAAATATAGCAATGAATGAAATGGAAAGTTAAGAATAATGATTCTGGGAGGTATTTTTAACATATTTCTACTTGCATTACTATCACTTGAGTGGTAAAGTGATAGTAAGATCAACGCTAGGAAGTGATGAAACATGCGTGAAAATACGATAGGATCGTTAATATGGCTACGTTTAATACGATTTACGAACCAAAGTAATCAAATGTCAAATGAGTTTTTAAAACGTTTTGATTTAACAACAGCCCAATTTGATGTGCTTTTGCAAATACGGACTTATCAGCCATTAACACAAATGGAGTTAGCAGAAAAGGTTACCGTTACACAAGGCGGTATTTCTCGAATGTTAACACGTCTTGAAAAAGAAGGATATATTATACGAAAACAAGATTGGAAAACGAAAACAATTAGTCTTACAGGGCAAGGGGAAGCGGCTTTAGAAAGAGCATTGCCAGAGCAACTTGCATTTCAATCATCATTTTTTGATGATGTATTAAATGAAGAAGAGCAGAAAATACTATACGAGTTGATGTCAAAAGTTCATAAGCATAGTGAAAAAAAAGAATTACCGAATGAGTAATTTTTTTTACTTAATCAATTGACTAATCAAGTGATAAAGAGGAGGAAGTTTTATGTATACAATTCCAGGACATCACCACATTTCTATGGTGACTAAAAATGCGAAAACGAATAATAATTTTTATCGAGATGTTTTAGGATTACGCCGGGTGAAAAAGACAGTCAATCAAGATAATCCATTTATGTATCATTTGTTTTATGGTGATTTAACAGGGAGTGCCGGAACTGAATTATCATTTTTTGAAATGCCGAATGTAGGTAGAACAATCCGTGGTACAAATGCAATAACACAAATAGGCTTGCTCGTACCTTCAATAGAAAGTCTTACATTTTGGAAGAGACGTTTTGAGTCACTCCAGGTGGCGCATGGGGAAATTACAACTTACGCCGGAAGAGACGCACTGCACTTTGAAGATCCAGATGGTCTACGGTTAGTGCTGTTAAATAATAAAGATGAAGAGGTGCCTGAATATTGGACTGCATGGGATGAATCTTCTGTAGAGCAGAATCATCGTATTTTAGGCATGGGAACAGTTGAAATGACAGTGCGCAGTTTAAATAAATTATCAAAAACATTAACAGGTTTGTTTAGTTATAAAGAAGTATCTCGTTCAGACGATGAGGGGATTTATCAATCTATTGATGGTCAATCTTTTGGAGAAATTTTGGTGAAACAGCAAGATGGAGAGAGTGAAAGACCAGGAAAAGGAAGTATTCATCATTTAGCTATTCGTGTGAAAAATGATGAAGAACTGAGTTATTGGAATGAAGCGGTGAAAGATAAAGGGTTCCAATCAACAGGGATTATCGATCGCTTTTATTTTAAAAGTTTATATTTCCGTGAGTCAAATGGCATTTTATTTGAGATTGCGACGGATGGCCCAGGATTTACAGTAGATTCAATAGTTGAAGAATTAGGAAAAGAGCTGGATTTACCACCATTTTTAGAAGAGAGAAGAAAAGAGATTGAAGAGAAATTAATACCGCTTTATTAAAAGGGAGAGAGCAACTATGGAAAAATACCGTATTGATACAAGTAAGGGAATTGAATTTGGATTATATTCAATTGGAGATCATATTTTAAATCCGCATGATGGTTCGAAAATAAGTGCAGAAAAAAGAATTCATGAACTAATTGAAACAGCTAAGTTAGCAGATGAAGCTGGAATTGATGTGTTTGCTGTCGGTGAAAGTCATCAAGCGCATTTTACAACGCAAGCTCATACAGTTATTTTAGGAGCTATTGCACAAGCTACGAAAAACATTAAAATCGCGAGTTCCGCAACAGTATTAAGCACGTCAGATCCGGTTCGTGTATATGAGGATTTTGCCACAATTGATTTAATTTCTAGTGGTCGTGCTGAAATCGTTGCTGGTCGTGGATCTCGTATTGGGGGATATAGTTTACTTGGTTACGATGTAAATTATTATGAAGAACTATTTGAAGAGAAGATGGATCTTTTATTAAAAATAAATAAAGAAGAAAGTGTAACATGGAAAGGGCAGTTTAGAACGCCACTTGAACATGCGGCAATTATACCGAGAGCTAAAAATAACAATATGCCAATTTGGCGTGCTGTTGGAGGGCCACCTGCTAGTTCAATTAAGGCAGGACGCGCAGGTGTACCAATGATGCTTACGACACTTGGTGGCCCGGCTGTTAATTTTAAAGTTTCGGTTGATGCATATCGTGAAGCAGCTGAGCAAAGTGGTTTTGATCCAGCAACATTACCAATTGCGACAACAAGTTTATTTTATACAGCAGAAAATTCACAAGATGCACTTAGTGAATATTATCATCATATTAATGCTGGTATGCTTGCGCTACGCGGTGGTGGGTATCCAAAACAACAATTTACTAACGCAGTAGATCACCGTGATGCGTTAATGATTGGTAGCCCGGAACAAATTATTGAAAAAATGCTTTATCAATATGAATTATTTGGACAGCAACGTTTTATGGCACAGATTGATTTTGGCGGTGTACCATTTGATAAGATTGAGAAAAACATTGAATTAATTGCTACTGAAATTATGCCGGCTGTTAGAAAATATACAACGAAATAATGAAAAAAGTACCGGGAATATAATCTATTCTCGGTACTTTTTTATTTAGTCAGTTTGAAAAATGACAAAAAAACGAATTTTATGTCTAGAGAAAGGGGAGTTTTTTTCTATTTGTGAATAACAATATTGTTGATTTGAATTTTGGAAATACATTTTTCTCTTGACAAAAATCTAATGTGTTTTCAGGTTTGATTCGAGGACATTTTTCAAGAGGAAAGTCAAGCGTATGAAGAGAAAAACATAATAATAATTGATATAAGAGTGTGTTGTATGTTTGAAAAGTCCGTTTTTAAAATGTGAAAAATCTAATTCAAAAAAATTACAAAAGACATATTTCAGACAAAATCCTGTCAATAATACGTCAAAAATCACCTGAATTTATTATGTAAGTATATTATACAATTCGATTAACGAATAAAACACTACTGAAATAGTGAAAAGGTAAATCGTATGAAGAAAGTTCTTTTGTAATTATCTAAAAAACTGACAATCTATATTTTCAGAAAGTACATAAACGAATTTATCTTTTTGTATTTCCAAATGATTGAATTGTTCGTTATGAAGTGAATTCATACAATTCAATCGATATTACGATATAAAAAAATATGAAGGAAGTGACTTTAGCATGGAAACGCTCGAATTGGCACGAATACAATTTGCATCAACAACGATTTTTCATTACTTTTTCGTTCCGCTGTCTATAGGCTTAGCTTTTATCATTGCGTTAATGCAAACGTTGTATGTGGTAAAGGGACAAGAAATTTATAAGAAGATGACAAAGTTTTGGACACAAATATTCCTTGTTAACTTCGCAGTAGGTGTAGTAACAGGTATTTTACAAGAATTTCAGTTTGGTATGAACTGGTCAACGTATTCACGTTTTGTTGGTGATGTTTTCGGACCATCACTTGCAATTGAGGGTTTATTAGCATTTTTCATTGAGTCTACATTCCTAGGTTTATGGGTATTCGGTGAGGATAAACTTCCGAAGCGAGTTCATCTTTTATGTATTTGGCTCCTCTCAATAGGAACAATGTTATCAGCATTTTGGATTTTAACTGCAAGTGCATTTATGCATGCCCCAGTAGGATATGAAATGGCAGCAGATGGACGTGCGCAAATGAATGATTTTTGGGCGATTATTCAAAATCCACAATTATGGGTGCAATTCCCGCATACAATTACAGCGGCAATTGCAACTGGTGCATTCTTTATTGCAGGTGTAAGTGCATGGAAAATATCAAAAGGTCAAGAAACTGCGGTGTTTAAAAAATCGTTCCGAGTTTCTATCGTTGTTGGAACAATTACAACAGCATTGGTATTATTTTTCGGTCATGCACAAGCACAAAATTTAATTAAGACACATCCGATGAAAATGGCAGCAGCTGAAGCATTATGGAATACGAGTGAGGATCCAGCGCCATTTACAGTATTTGCAAAAATTGATACAGAGAAGAAAGAAAATTCGTTTGAAATTCAAATCCCTTATATGCTAAGTCTATTGTCATATGATAAATTTAGCGGTCAAGTTGAAGGGATGAATCAAATTCAAAAACAATATGAAGAAAAATATGGACCTGGAGATTATATTCCTCCAGTACATACTATGTTCTGGAGTTTTAGAGCGATGGTAATGAGTGGAACATTCATGCTTCTTTTAGGAATGTACGGCTGGTTCTTATCAAGAAAAGATCGCTTAACTGAAAACCCTTGGTATTTAAAAATAATGGTATATGCAATTGCACTACCGTTTATCGGTAATACAGTAGGATGGATCATGACTGAAATGGGACGTCAGCCTTGGGTTGTCTTCGGTGTTATGAAAACAGAAGATGCTGTATCTCCAAACGTTTCATTTGGAGAAGTATTATTCTCTCTTGTTTCATTCACATCACTATATTTAATTGTTGGAGGAATTACTGTTTACTTATTCGTTCGTATCATTAAAGGACACGCGAATAAGAAAACGAAAAAGGATTATCAAAGCCATGATCCATTTGATAAGGAGGAAGAGTATGTTATCTCTTAATGAGTTGTGGTTTCTAATTATCTCAACCTTATTCGTTGGCTTCTTTGTACTTGAAGGTTTCGATTTTGGTGTAGGAATCGTTTCAAGGTTTTTAGGGAAAAACGATCTGGAAAAACGTATATATTTAAATACAATTGGGCCGTTTTGGCACGCAAATGAAGTATGGCTTGTTTGTGCTGGTGGCGCTATGTTTGCGGCATTCCCGCACTGGTATGCAACTTTATTTAGTGGGTTTTATATTCCATTTGTGTTTATGCTTCTTGCATTAATTATAAGAGGTGTTTCCTTTAAATTCCGTGCGAAAATAGAAAATCATAAATGGAAGAGTTTCTGGGATTGGGGCATGTTTATTGGAAGTTTGCTACCTCCCATACTTTGGGGAGTTGCAATCGCAAACTTTATGACAGGTGTACCAATTGATGGAAGTAAAAATATGGTAGGTGGATTTATGAAATTACTTCACCCATTTGCGTTACTTGGGGGAGTTATGTTTCTTCTTCTATGTATTGTTCATGGTTTGCAATTCCTTACTATACGTACAACAGGAAAATTACGAGAACGCGCACGTATTGCCGCGACAAAGATTGCACCTTTTGCATTAATAACACTTCTTGTTTTTGCAGCTGTAGGGTTATGGAAAACAGATATTTTCACCGCACATGGTTCAGAGTGGCTAATGGTTCCAATTGGAGCTTTTGTAGCGCTATTTGTTTCTACTTTATTAAATAAAAGAAGAAGAGATGGTTGGGCTTTCTTTATGACGAGTTTAACAATCATTTTGTTAAGTGCAAGTGTGTTCATCGGTATGTTCCCGCGTGTCATGATTAGCTCATTAGGAGCGGTAAATGATTTGACAATTTATAATGCGGCATCAGGACCTTATGCATTAAAACTGATGAGCTATTTTTCTCTTGCTATTTTACCATTTGTTATCGGTAGTCAAATATGGAGTTTCTATGTATTTAGACAACCTGTTAAGTCAGACAAAGATTTGGAGTACTAATGAAAAGAAAAAGAGGACTTCCGTCGTATCCTGGTAGCCGAGTTTTATATGTAACTTTAAGTCTTATTAGCATTTTAGAGGCGTGTAGTATCATTGCGCAGACAGTGTTTTTAGCACGAGCAATCACATTTTTATTTCATGGAGAAACAGTGCAAGCTGTACTAAATGAAACTGTTTATTTTGGGATCACGTTTGCAGCACGCCAAATGTTAGTGCGAACATCGCAAATATTGGTTGAGCGTTTCGCTGAAAAAACAGGATTTGCATTACGTAAACAGTTAATAGAAGCATATTTTACGTTAGGGCCGAGATTTGTCCAAACGAATGGGACTGGTCATCTGGTTACTTTATCGATAGAAGGTATTGAGAAATTTAAAACATATATTGAATTGACAATTCCTAAAATGATTAGAAGTAGTATCGTTCCAGGGCTAATTGTTCTATATGTTTTTACACTAGACATTGAGTCGGGAATCATATTAGTTGTAACGATTCCAATTGTGATCATGTTTATGATCCTTTTAGGATTAGCAGCGCAGAAAATGGCGGATAGCCAATATGAGACATATCGTGTACTTTCTAATCATTTTGTAGATACGTTAAAAGGATTAGAAACATTAAAGTATTTAGGGAAAAGTAAACAGCACGAAGGAAAGATTGAAAAAGTAAGTAAACGATATAGAAAAGCAACGATGCGTACTTTGCGAGTTGCTTTTCTTTCTTCTTTTGCATTAGATTTCTTTACGAGTTTATCAATTGCATTTGTAGCAGTTGGATTAGGGATACGGTTAATAGATGGGACAATTATACTGTTGCCAGCTCTTACGATTTTAATTTTAGCGCCGGAATATTTTCTGCCGATTAAGCAAGTTGGAGCGAATTATCATGCTACATTAGATGGACAACTGGCAATGGAGCAAATAGAAGAAATTTTACAGAAACAAAAAGAAATAGAAAAGAAAGATTCAAATGTAGATATAGTATGGAATTCTTCTAGTAGTTTGAAATTACAAGATGTAAAAGTAAATAATGATGAATCTGAAAAGGCTATATTAGAGGGAATTGATTTTACTTGGCAAGGTAACGGTGCTATAGGCATTATTGGTGAAAGTGGGGCAGGGAAATCAACGTTAATCGATGTGTTAGCAGGATTTCTAGCTCCTTCGGGTGGGAAGATGTTAGTGAATGGTGTGGAAATTGGTGAATCTAATCGAGAAGATTGGCAAAAAAATATTGCTTATATTCCGCAGCAACCTTATATTTTTCCGCTTTCATTAAAAGATAATATTTGTTTCTATGAAACGAATACAATTGATAAAGAGGTTGAGAGAGTTATTAATGAAGTTGGTCTTCGTTCGCTCGTTGCATCATTACCACATGGGATGTACGAAAGAATTGGAGAAGGTGGACGTATGCTTAGTGGTGGACAAGAACAACGTGTCGCTATGGCACGTGCACTTTTAAGTAAAAAGCCAATCATTTTATTAGATGAACCTACAGCACATCTTGATATTGAAACTGAATTTGAAATAAAGCAATCGATGTTACGTCTGTTTGAAGGTAAGTTAGTATTTCTTGCAACGCATCGTCTACATTGGATGAAGCAAATGGATCATATTCTTATTTTTAATAAAGGGAAAGTTATAGAAAGTGGAACATATGAAGAACTTTTAACGAATGAGACATTACATTTTCATAGCGAAGAGAGGGGAGAGCGATGAGTAACTGGATTAAGCCTTATATACAGCAAAATAAAGGTAGAATGACTTTGACTATTTTCCTTGGGCTTCTTGGAGTTAGTTCGGGTGCGATGTTACTTTTCATTTCAGGTTATTTAATTTCTAAATCTGCTCTCAGACCGGAAAATGTAATGGCTGTATATGTTCCTATTGTCGCAACGCGTGCATTTAGTATAGGACAAGCGGTCTTTCATTATTTAGAGCGTTTAGTTGGGCATGACGTCGTTCTACGAATTTTAGAAAAAATGAGGACAAAACTATATAGAATTGTAGAACCACAGGCGTTATTTTTACGCTCTCGATTTCAAACTGGTGATGTACTAGGTGTATTGTCTGATGATATAGAACATTTACAGAATCTATATTTACGTACAATATTCCCTAGTATATTAGCGTTAGTTGTATATAGCATTTTCGTAATTGTTATCGGTGCATTTGACTTAGTATTTGCACTTATCGCAGCTTGTATGTTAGCTGTTATTGTTTTTCTTCTCCCATTCGTATCACTACTTTTGATGAAACGACATCATGTTGCTTTGAAGCGAGGAAGAAATCGTTTGTATCAACAATTGACAGATGCTGTATTTGGGTTATCTGATTGGCAGGCGAGTGGTAGAAAAGATGAATTTATTAATGCGTATGTAGAGCAAAATGTCCAGTTGTTAAAGACAGAAAAGAGAGTGAAACGCTGGTACCATATTCGAGACAGTATCATTCATTTAATAGTCGGCATTGTAGTTATTTCAATGATTATGTGGACTGGAAATCAAGCAGCAAGTGAACAGATTGCACCTACAGTTATTGCAGCGTTCGTATTAATGACATTATCTGTGACAAATGCGCTTATCCCTATATCAGATGCTATCGATCGAATTCCATCTTATGTAGAATCTGCTCATCGGCTTAATGGCGTAGAAAGTGAGAGCGCTTTGGATGAGGGTAAGGAGTTATCTGTAAATAAAGAATACGTTGCATCAAAACATGTAGATATCGAACTGAGTAATGTGTCGTATAATTATCCGGATAGTAATGAACCTGTATTAAAAGATGTATCATTGCAAATAAAGGCAGGAAAGAAAATTGCTATTTTAGGTAGAAGTGGAACAGGGAAATCTACTTTACTAAAATTGTTAACTGGTGCACTACGTCCGGTGAATGGCCAAGTTATATTGAATGGTGAACAAGCTCGTACGGATTTTTTGTCAAAATATATTTCTGTATTAAACCAAAAACCACATTTATTCGATACGACAATTGGAAATAATGTGCGGATCGGTAAACCAGAGGCTAATGATGAAGAGATATGGAAAGCTTTAGAGAAAGCGCAGCTAGCACCACACATTGCTTCTCTTCCTGATGGATTACAAACAAAAATGCATGAAATGGGAAAGAGGTTTTCTGGCGGAGAAAGGCAAAGGGTAGCATTTGCAAGAACTCTTATGCAAGAAACACCAATCATTGTACTTGATGAACCGACTATCGGTTTAGACCCTAAAACGGAATTAGCCTTAATAGAAACAATGTTTTCTGCAACAGAAGAAAAAACTGTTATTTGGATTACACATCATCTTGTAGGAATTGAACATGTAGATGAAGTTATTTTCCTTGATAGTGGCCAAATCGCTATGCAAGGTAGTCACGAACAGCTACTGAAAGAAAATGAGAAATATCGTAGGTTATATGAGCTTGATAAAGGTATATAGGAATGAAATGCAAAAAACCACAAATTCTTGGTAGTTCAAGGTTCGTGTTTTTTTGTATTTGTGGTGAAATCATATAAGCCGTATAAGCTATTTGATCATGAAATGGTTATATATTGTTAGAAAGGGTGTTTAAAACCTATCCTTTCAAGGCAATACTTGAGCCATAGTGAATGGATTGTTGGAAGGCGTGATTATATGTTTGAAGAGGATGGCATTGTTTTAATTTTGGAGCCTGCTGATGAGCGGAATATGAGGAAATTTATTTTTACAGTACCGAAGTCAGTTTATGAAAAAAAAGAAATTTTATTACATTACGGAACACCTTTAGGCCAAGGATATACGGACATTATAGAAGATATTATTAGTGTACATATAGACATAGATATTATAACAGTAATAGGGCATGTGAGAGGATAAAGAGAAACTTTAATTAGTGAGAGCTATACGTACCTGGAAAACAGACGTACTGAAAATAAGTATGTCTGTTTTTATATTTAAATGAAGATAGTTTCGAGGTACATGTTGAACAGGATAATAATTATTTTTCTAGAATGTATAAGAGGAAGATTAAAAAAATAAGATATGATGTGATAAAGTGTATAAGAAGAAAATAAAGTGTTTATAAATGAATAAAAGTATGGAAATTATTTAGGAGGTAAAAATGAAGTTTACAAAAACAATGTTACTTTCAATTGTAGTTTCAATTGGTTTGATGGGATGTTCGCTAGTAGAGGAAGGGAAGAACTCCATAGATTACGCTCAAAAAGCGACAGACTATGTAAATGAAATAAGTGCATTTGCAAATGAAGCGCCAGCATTAGCTGAAAAGGCTGTTAAGGATGGGGAAGCCCGGAAAGAACTAGAAACGAAACTTACAGAAATTAAACAAGATATACCAGCTTTTAATGAATTAACACCACCAGATGTAGCGAAGGATCTTCACCAGCAAATCGTCGGTTATAATGAAAAGTTAAATACATTAATTGATACATCTATGACAAAGATAGAGGAAGGAAAAATGAATGTAGAGCAGTTTAAAAACTCTGAGCTTATGCAGACGATAGAACAAGTTCGTGATTTGAAGGATAAGGTTCAAAATTTAGGGCAATAACAAAAAGATCCGTTTATCATAAACGGATCTTTTTGTTATTGAATACAATAGATGATTACACCAATGACAATAATAATGTTGCCAATGATTTTTCGTTTCGTGATTTTCTCCCCTAGGAAGTACCAACTGAAAATTAAAATGATGATATAACTTAATGATTCTAATGCAGATGCTTGCTTTAATGCCATGCCCTTTAAGGCGATCACATTTAATCCGGCATTAATTACAAATAAAAAGTAGCCGACGATAACATAAGGATTCACATATTCTTTTATTCTAGAATCGTATTGTTGTAAAGTAGCCTTTTTTAATAATATTTGTGAGTAATTGGCTAAAATTATCCCAAATATCAATAATAACATATAACTATTCATCTTTTGTCACCACCACAATTCCGACGATAATAATAGCTGCGCCAAGTATGTGATTCCACTGTATCGTATCTCCAAACAGGAATACTGACCAAAGCATTGACCATAGTATGATAATCCCACGGTGTGAATATGCTCTAGAAATTTCAAAGTTCTTAATGACTTGTTGCCATAGAATTGCATATCCGAATAAAAGTACAACAAGTCCGAAGTAAGCAATAAAAAATGAAATTGATGCAATAGGGAATTGAGATGCCCATTTCATGTAAACCATAATGATAGAATATATCAAGAAGGCCACATGTAAAAATACATAGTTTTTAATAGTTGGTTTCATATATTCACTCTCTTTTACTTTATATACACGTATGTAAACTCGATGTATATAATCAATAGCTTCTTATTATATATAAAAGGCATATTGAAATGATTTTTGTTTATTTCTTCACATTCCAAAATATATAGTATCATGTCTTCTAATGTAAAACAATAGAAGGCAATGCGTAGCTTTAGAGCTGAAAATAATAGAGCTAGTAGAGTTAGATTTTCCACTGTTCTATAATTTGTATCGTTTTATTTGTTGCATCCATCTCTACTTGAATACCTATTGGTAAAGTAATCATTGGATGAGTATGACAACAATCAAAATCGGCTAGAAAAGGAAGTTTTTGATTTTGTAATACTTCTAATAATATTTCGTAAGGTTTTCTATTTGTACCACAATCATCAAATTGCTCATGTTTTCCAAGGATGATACCTGAAACTTTATCAAAAACGCCGTTAATTTTAAGTAATGAAAAACTTCTTTCGATAGTAGCTGCATCTTTTGAGCTATCTTCAATAAAGAGAATGTCACCATCTTGAATAAGTGGCATATAGGGGCTACCCCAAATACCTTGTATAGTATTTAAATTCCCACCAATAATACGTCCAGTAGCTTTCCCACCAATTACTGAAATCCAATTGTTCGGTCGAAGATCTTTTTCTTTCGTTTTTTCTTCCCAATTAATAAATTCATCTGACCAAAATAACGGCTGGTTTATGTTGTAAGGAAGGTGTTGATCAGTTAATAAAGTATCCGCAAAATATTTGTACGTGCAATCTACGAAAGGCTCAAATTCACCAAAAGAAGGAACAAGTGCTGGACCATAAAATGTAGGAATTCCTGTTTTTGCATAAATTCCTAGTAATAATGCTGTTGTGTCTGAATAGCCAATCATTATTTTAGGATTCTTTTGAAAAGTCTCATAATCAATATAAGGTAGTAATGAATTTGAATTCAGTCCCCCAATTGTCGACATGATACAAGAGACGTTAGGGTTTCTAATCAAGTCATTTAATTCATCAGTACGCTCTTTAATGCTCCCGGAGCGATAATAATCATATTGACCTGTTAGTGAACCTTCTAATATATGAAAACCTTTCTGTTCTAAGTATAATTTTGCTCGCTCAAATCTCTTTGGCGAAGTATAGGTTACTGGTGAAGAGGGAGAGTAGATGCCAATTGTATCGCCATATTTTAATGATTTTGGAAGTATCATTTGTATAAATCCTTTCTATTATATAGTGTTTTTGTGGTACGATGTTATTGAATATTCTTATATTTTGTTGTTTTTAGTGTAACACATATGAAAAAGAGAACGAGGTTGAAATTATAATTGCTGTAGATGAATAAATATACTTTTTACCTTGACGATATAAAGTAATTGTTGTTATGGTTAAACATGAGTGTATAAAAGGTTTGCTAAAGGAGTTTTAGAATGAAGCGGTTAAAATGGGGAAGATTAACAATCCTATTAGTAGTAATTCTGGGTATATGTTGGTTCTTTTTCCAAGGGGTTCAAAAGAGTGAAACAAAAGTAGATACTCAGCCTTTACAAGTGGCAGAGCTACCTAAAACAGGGCTATCTGAAAAAGTAGTTCCACCAAAATATATACCACCAGAAATTGATGCAAAAGCAGCTATTATTATCGATGCGAGTAATGGAGAAGTTATTTATCAAAATAATGAAAATGAAGCTGTTGCCCCTGCTAGTATGTCAAAAATGATGACAGCATATCTCGTTTTAGAGAGTATACATAATGGGAAAGTCCACTGGGAAGATCCAGTGAAAATAAGTGCAAAGTCGGCACAAACAGAGGGTGCAAAAATCCCGATGCAAGCAAATGATACATTAACTGTTAAGGACTTATATCATGCGTTAATGATTGAATCGGCTAATAATTCGGCTGTCGCTTTAGCGGAACATGTAGCTAAGACAGAAAAAAACTTTGTTCAACTTATGAATGAAAAAGCAAAGCAGTTAGAAATGTCAGATAAAGCTAAATTCGCGAATGCTTCCGGATTGCAGGAGCCCGACGGAAGTGAAACAAAAATGACAGCAGCTGACGTAGCAAAATTAGCGTATCATCTTATAAAAGACTATCCAGAGATATTAGAAGTGACTCACTTACGTCAAAGTCAGTTAGCATTTAATAATGTTAATGTTACAAGCACAAATGAGATGTTAAACAAAAATAATAAAGCTTTATATATAGAAGGAATAGACGGATTAAAAACAGGGTTTACAGATAGCGCAGGGTATTGTTTTACAGGTACTGCAAAACAAGGCGATAATCGTGTTATTACAGTTGTTATGGGGACAAAAAGTAAAATAAAACGTTTTACAGAAACAAATAAATTAATGTCCTATGCATTTCAATTGCTTAATTAGGTGAAGAAAGAAGTAATTTAGATTGTTATAAAAATAAGACAGACAGTTTATTGAACCTTGATTTTGGTGACAATAAACTGTTTTTTTATTCTTTGACGTATAGGAAGTGAAAACTCAAGTGATATCATTTGAGTTTGTTTTTGTTTGTTGATATTATTAAGTTAAGAACTTATTAATAATAAGTTCGAGAGGCATTATATGCTTCGTACATATGATACTGCCTCAAATGAAAATTGGAGGGAATTGTAATGGCAAAAGATTTTTACTCAGCAATTGAAGACAGAAGATCTATTTACGCGATTAGTAAAGAGCAAGTAGTTTCTGATGAAAGAATTCAAGAAGTGATTTATCATGCTGTGAAACATACACCTTCGGCTTTTAATTCTCAAAGTGCAAGAGTTGTTGTATTACTAGGTGAACAACACGACAAATTATGGAATGTTACGAAAGAAACGTTACGAAAAATTGTGCCTGAAAATAATTTTGCACCTACTGAAGAGAAAATGAATGCATTTAAAAGTGGCTATGGAACAGTTTTGTATTTCGAAGATAGTAAAGTAGTAGAAAGTTTGCAAGAGAACTTTGCACTATATAAAGATAATTTTCCTACATGGTCTCAGCAATCTTCTGGAATGTTGCAATTTGCGATTTGGACAGCATTAGAGATTGAAGGTTTTGGTGCTACACTACAGCATTATAATCCGTTGATTGATGAGGAAGTAAAAAAAGAATGGGATGTACCTGAAAACTGGAAGTTAACTGCGCAAATGCCATTTGGTAAACCGGTAGTTTCGGCAGGAGATAAAGAATATCAGCCATTAGAAACTCGTGTGAAAATTTACAAATAAAATAAAAAATAAAAGGTGAACAGAGATATAATCTGTTCACCTTTTATAAGTAGTAAGGATTTTTTTTGTAGGAATTTTTAATCTGATTTTTTAATTTGTTTTTACGTGTTTCAATAGTTGATACTTTTTGTAATGTTATAATTGAAACGAATTGAAAAAAAGCATAGTACAGTTCTATATTTTTATTTATAGGATCATCTATTATGTTTTTCATAAATATATCTCCTTTTTTTATCTCACTATTTGCGGGCAGTAAGGCTTCCATATCAAAATTCAATGATACGTATAGAATACCGACCTGTAAAAGTTCGATTGGTTTCAGTGTGGGGTGAATAAAATTTGTATGGATTAAAATCCTACTTTATATATGATAATATAAATATCCTGAAAATTCCATGGATAGTGAAAAATAGATAGTGGAATGTGTATTTTCGTCAAATTAGAACAGAATTTTTGGAGTTAAATCTTACAAATCGTCAAATCTTTTTAAAAACGATGGATAATATCAAAAAAAGTTTTCTGAAAATATTATACTATTGATAAAAAAAGCATTTTTTGTCATGATAAGAGTATGCTTCATGGAAGGGACTTTACTAGAAAATACATTCTTTGCATTGTATTAGATTAATAGAGTTTTTTAAAGTGGATAGCAAAAGAAAAATATATATTAAGATAATGAGTGGAATGTCGAATTTTCAATGAAATACATAAGAAATTTGAAAAAAGCATTGCAAAAACACACTGTTTAATGATAAAGTTCACATGAAGTTCACACTAAATTCACTTCAATCGTTTAAAATAAATGATGTGTGAAAAATAAAACTCTTGCTAAAAAATGGAACTGGATGAATATTTTACTTTGATAATATTGTAAAGTACTAAGTTTATAGTTTTCTCAAGAGGATAGTAGGGAAAGGAAGTAAAGACAACTTATGAAAAAAGTAATCGCAGGTTTAGCAGCAGCATCTGTAGTAGGTGTAGCAGTTCCTGGAATGGATTCTGCTCATGCACAAGTTTCAAATGATGCGCTAAAAGAAATTAATGGACAAACTCAAACTCAAACGACTGTAACTGAAACAAAAACGGTAGAAACAACTTCTGAATTAAAATACACAGTAACAGCTGATGTATTAAATGTACGTTCAGGTGCTGGTACAGGACATAACGTTATTTCTAAAGTGAAATCAGGTCAAGTACTTCAAGTAATTGGACAAGAAAACGGTTGGTTCAAAGTTAGTGTAAACGGTCAAACAGGTTATGTTAGTGGGGACTTCGTAACAACTGGTGGCAATAAAGGAACTACTACTACTGTTCAGCAAGGAACAGGTACTTACACAGTAAACGTTTCTTCACTTAATGTACGTACAGGCCCAAGCGCGTCTCATACTGTTTTAGGTTCTGTAAATAAAGGTAAAACAGTTCAAGTTGTAGGTGAAGTTCAAGATTGGTTTAAAATTAACTTCAATGGTGGAACTGGATACGTAAGCAAAGACTTCGTAACAAAAGGTGGTTCAGCTGTATCTAACGAAACACAGCAACCAACTACAAACAACAACAACAATACTACTACAGTTCAAACTGGTGGATCATATGTTGTTAACACAGGTGCTTTAAAAGTACGTACAGGTCCAGCTACATATAACCCTGTAATTGGTGGGGTAACAAACGGTACAGTATTAAACGTTACTGGCGCTGAAAATGGTTGGTATAAAATTAACCATAACGGCCGTACAGGTTACGTAAGTGCAGACTTTGTGAAGTTTGTAAAAGGCGGAGTGAACAATGTAGTTACTGGTGGTAACGAAGGTACTAATCAAGTACAAAAACCAACAGCACCAACAGGTGGAGATACATCTTCAATCGCTGGATTCGCTAGATCTTTAAATGGTTCACCATACAGAACTGCTGGTACAACACCTGCTGGTTTTGACTGCAGTGGATTCATTCACTACGTATTAAATCAAACTGGTCATAAAGGCGCTCGTCAAACAGTTGCTGGATACTGGAGCTCTAAAACAAAAACTAGCAATCCACAACCAGGTGATTTAGTATACTTCCAAAATACTTATAAATCAGGTCCTTCTCACATGGGCGTTTACTTAGGTAATGGACAGTTCATCAGTGCAGAAACTGACGCAACTGGTGTACGCATTAGCTCTGTAAGCAACTCTTACTGGAGTAAGCACCTATTAGGTTACACAAAAGCATACTAAGAAAAAGTATTTTATATACTTTTCGTATAGAGAAAAGGCTTTCCAGGGAAACTTGGGAAGCCTTTTTCATAGTTGGATAAACTAACAGTATAGTAGTATTTATCCTGCTATTTGCGGGATAATAATCAGCGGGGGATGGACAAACCCCCGCTGATTAAAGTTTCACTTTATGTCAATTTCCCATGCAAAAACTTAGCATATAAATCATGAAAATAGTTTGGACGGAATAAGTTTGCTGCATGACCTGCTAATGGAACTTCTTTATATAAAACGTTCGGAAGAATGGACTTCAAATCAAAGAGACAAGATTTATAGAGATGATCATGTTCTCCCATCACCCATAATATAGGATGGGGAAGTGCTTTTAATTTAGATTTCAAGTCGAATTCTAAGCGATGTCGTAATGACTCAGCAATAATGGACGAGTGTAATTGTAATCCGAAACGGTAATAAATATTTCGTGAAATAACAGCGAACGGATTTGCCCTTAGTATTCCACTTGGAAAAATAGTACTAGCATACTGAGAAAGCCAAGATGAATATTCATCACCGCGTTTTTCCCAAAATTTCTGAAAAACATTATATAAACGGGAAGGGTTATTATAATGTCCACCAATATGACAAATACTCAATACTTTTTCTGGATGCATTTGTGCAAATGTCGTAGAGATATAACAGCCATAGCTTAGAGCACAAATATGAGCCTTTTTAATTCCCTCTTTTTCATACAAGTTCAATAATTGATCTACGAGGCGCTGTATTGAAAAGTCGATAGCTTCTCCTTTATCGTCGCCGTGACCTAATAAATCATAAGTTATAATGTTGTAGGAGGCAGAAAATCGTTTATGCTCTTTTTTGAAGGCGCGGCGATTTCCAACTAATCCATGAATAAAAATGATTGTTTCCTTTTCGGAATGTTTATTTGTTTGCAAAAAGGATACTCCTTTCAATGCTGGAGATTTATATAGTGTTTTAAATTAGCTAATTGATAAAATTAGTTATATATTTTCTATGCGTAGTCTATAATTTACATAGAATAATAATAAGTACCAGGTAATAATATCAGATATTTATACTTGTTGTAAAGATGAGTTTATATGTATATTTTGTAAAATTAGAAAAAAGTGTGTTTACATTCAGTTTACATTTATAGCGTATTCTAGTTTTAGAAAGAATAGTTTTGTTTATAACGAGGAGATGAACGACAATGGAAGTTAGGAATACAGAAAAGAAAAAAGGGAATTGGAGGCAGTTTTTACGTCTCATTCAAGATACAAATCCACCGAAAGGCATTCTTATTTTTGCATTAATAATGAGCTTACTTTCTACTGGAGCGAGTTTGTTTATTCCAATGCTGACAAAAGGTTTAGTTGATAATTTTTCACTTTCTTCAATTAGTACGGGACAAATTGTTGGATTAATTGCATTCTTTATTATTCAAACAATTGCTGCAGGATTGTCAATTTATTTACTGAATTATATTGGACAAAAAATTGTAGCTGGACTTAGAGAACGATTGTGGAAAAAGGTACTTATTTTACCAGTGTCTTATTATGATCAAAACAGAACGGGAGATACAATTAGTCGTATGACAAATGATACAGGTGTTGTTAAAACATTAATTTCTGAGCATTTGTCAAACTTATTAACAGGCGGTATCTCAATTATTGGGTCATTAATTGTATTATTTGTTTTAGACTGGAAAATGACAATTTTACTTTTAACGGTTATTCCATTATCGGTACTAATTTTAGTTCCACTTGGACGGAAAATGTATAAGATTTCAAAAGCACTTCAAGATGAAACGGCTTCTTTTACTAGTGTATTAACACAAGTACTATCAGAAATTCGTTTAGTAAAATCTTCAAATACGGAAAAAAAAGAATATGAAACAGGTAATACAGGTATCCAAAAATTATTGCAATTTGGTTTGAAAGAAGGAAAAGTGCAAGCATTAATTTCACCTGTTATGTCGTTTGTTTTAATGGCATTGCTTGTTATTATCGTAGGGTATGGTGGAATGCGAGTTTCTAGTGGTGCATTAACAACAGGTGAACTTGTAGCATTTATTTTGTATTTAGTTCAAATTATTATGCCGATGAGTCAGTTATCTATGTTCTTTACTCAGTTCCAAAAAGCAATTGGTGCAACCGAAAGAATTAATACGATTTTAGAATATGAAGTAGAAGATCATGAAACAGGTATGAATGTTATAAATGCGAAGCAGTCGATCGTTATTGAAAATGTACATTTTGAGTATAACGAAGAAGAGAAAGTGTTGGAAAATATCGATTTCACGATTGAATCTGGAAAAGTAACGGCGATTGTAGGACCAAGTGGTAGCGGAAAAACAACTTTATTCTCGCTGTTAGAACGTTTTTATGAGCCAACTAGTGGTTTCATAAAATTAGGGAAAGAACCAATTACAGCATATTCATTACAATCATGGCGACGTCAAATTGGTTACGTTTCACAAGATAGTCCGTTAATTGATGGAACGATTCGTGATAATATTTGTTACGGTGTTGAGGGTGAAGTGACGGATGAAGAAATTGAAAAAGTAGCAGCGATGGCGTATGTTGATGCGTTTATTCATGATTTACCAAGTGGATACGCAACAGAAGTTGGAGAGCGTGGTGTGAAGCTTTCTGGAGGGCAAAGACAACGAATTGCGATTGCTCGAGCGTTACTACGAAATCCGCAAATCCTTATGTTAGATGAAGCGACTTCAAGTCTTGATAGTAAATCGGAATCGGTTGTTCAGAAGGCGTTAAATAACTTAATGAAAGGTAGAACAACTTTAGTTATTGCGCATAGACTTTCTACTGTTGTAGATGCAGATAAAATTATCTTTATTGAAAAAGGGAATCTTACAGGAAGTGGCTCACATGATGAGTTATTACGGACACATGACATGTACCGTGAATTTGCAATGCAACAATTGAAAATTAAAGAAGGAGCATTATAGAATGAAAACAATCAGTGAAGGGGCACTTCACTGATTGTTGATTTTAGAGTGCCAAAAAGTATGTTAAGCAGAAAGGATATGATTCCTTGATACCCAAAATTTTAATTGTAGATGATGATCCGCACATTAGAGAACTTGTTTCTGTATTTTTGGAACGAGAAGGTTTTCAAACATATGAGGCCGTTGATGGATTAGATGCTCTTCGAAAAATAGAAGAAGTGAAAGTCGATATGGCGATTCTTGATATTATGATGCCAAATATGGATGGGTTTGATTTATGTTATGAATTAAGAAAATACTATGATATCCCAATTCTTATGCTGACTGCTAAAGGTGAAACATCTCAAAAAGTAAAAGGATTTCACCTCGGAACAGATGATTATCTTGTAAAACCATTTGATCCTTTGGAATTAGTTGTGAGAGTGAAGGCATTATTGAAACGTTACCAAATTACAGTATCGCAATCTATTCAAGTTGGGAATGTACTGTTAAATCGTAAAACATTTGAAGTTAACGCCGGAGAACAAACGGTGACGCTGCCGCTAAAAGAATTTGAGTTGCTCTTTACATTAGGATCTAAAGCGGGAAGAACTTGTTCAAGAGAGCAATTAATAGAAGACGTATGGGGATATGATTTTGAAGGGAATGAACGCACGCTAGACGTTCATATTAATCGGTTGCGTGAAAAGTTTCAAGAAGAGCTATCGAAGTTTAGTATAAGGACGATAAGGGGCTTAGGGTATCGCTTAGAGGTAAGTAAATGAGAAAAAGAGAAAGAATGAGTAAGATAAAGATGTTAAAAGTAATAGGGGCGATAGTAGCGCTCTTTGCTTTTCTTACTATAATTTGGTCAATAGCCTTTTTTGTATCGTCTAGTCTAATGAAAGCTTTTGAAATAAACGTATCGCCTTTTATTAGTTTTCTAATTAGTGATATGGTCGGCTTTGTTTTTATCGTTCTTATTTGGACATTAATCGGGATTTTAATGAGACCGAAGCGAGAGGCGATGATTTGGACGATCATTGAACCGATACAAAAAATTGCAAAAGGGGACTTCTCTGTAAAAATACGGAATGAAGAAAAGTATGATGGCGAAATTGGTGTGCTTGTAAAAAGTATTAACGATATGACGGATGAACTTAATGCAATGGAGAAAATGAGACAAGAATTTGTATCGAATGTTTCTCATGAAATACAGTCGCCATTAACATCTATTAAGGGATTTGCTCGAGCACTACAAGATGATAATCTACCAGTTGAAAAAAGAAAACATTATCTTACTATTATTGAAACTGAAACAACGCGATTATCTAAATTGAGTCAAAATTTATTGAAGCTAACACTTTTAGAGTCAGAGGAGTATTCACCAGAAAGAGCCACTTATCGATTAGATCAACAGTTGAAACAAATTGTGTTAAATAGTGAGCCTCTTTGGGATGAAAAAGGACTTGAGTTAGATCTCGATATGGATAAAGTGTGTGTTACTGCAGACAAAGAAAGTATGAGCCAAGTATGGATTAATTTAATTCATAACAGTATTAAATTCACACCAAATGGTGGCACGATTACAATTCATTTAAAAGAACATAAGGAATTCTTGGAAGTAAGTATTCATGATACGGGAATTGGTATATCCGAAGAACAGAAACAACATATTTTTGAACGTTTTTATAAAGCGGATTCTTCACGAAACCGTGCTTATGGAGGAAGTGGATTAGGTCTAGCAATTGTAAAAAAAGTACTCGACCTTCATCAAGGAAAAATAAAAGTTGAGAGTGTAGAAGGAAATGGTACAGAATTTATTGTGCGTATTCCAAATCATGAAGAAAAATAGTGTTAGAAGGAGGCCTTCTAACACTATTTTTCTTTAAAAATGCATTTACCATTACTATAGTTACCTATAAGTAACCTACGCACATAAAAGTGCATCATTGCCTTTTTACATAAACATAGATACACTTTTAATATAATAAACAACTGAGAAGATTAAGGAGTGTTACACTTGGCAGAATTATTACAAGGAAAAAATGCTTTAATTACAGGAGCAGGTAGAGGGATTGGTCGCGCTGTAGCGATCGCATTAGCGAAAGAAGGCGTAAATGTTGGTCTTTTAGCTCGTTCAGAAGAAAACTTAAAAGCAGTTGCGAAAGAAGTAGAAGCAGAAGGCGTAAAAGCTGTTATTGCGACTGCTGACGTATCTTCATATGAAGAGGTAACTACTGCAATTGAAACATTAAAAAACGGTTTAGGATCTATCGATATTTTAATTAATAACGCTGGTATTTCTAAATTCGGTAAGTTTTTAGAATTAGACGTTGCTGATTGGGAAAAAATCATTCAAGTAAACTTAATGGGTGTATACTATGCAACTCGTGCAGCTTTACCAAGTATGATTGAACAACAATCTGGTGATATTATTAATATTTCATCTACAGCAGGACAAAAAGGTGCACCTGTAACGAGTGCATATAGTGCTTCTAAATTTGGTGTTCTTGGTTTAACAGAATCGTTAGCAATGGAAGTTCGTAAACATAATATCCGTGTAACAGCTTTAACTCCAAGTACAGTAGCAACTGACATGGCTGTAGACTTAGGATTAACTGATGGAAACCCTGATAAAGTAATGCAAGCGGAAGATATTGCAGAGTTTATCGTAGCGCAGCTGAAATTAAATAAACGTACATTTATTAAATCAGCAGGACTTTGGTCTACTAATCCGTAAGGGATAAATTTATAAACAAAAGAAGGGATATCTATTCTGTAATGGAGTGGGTGTCCCTTCTTTCTTTTTGTTTATAGGACAGAATTTTTGGTATAATCAGATGTGAATGGTAGAAAAGCATTGGAAAATTGAAGGAGATGGTATTTACATGAGTACAATTGAGAAATGGACGGCTGTTGATCAATATATGAGTGATGTATTAATACCAAAAGATTCTACATTAGAAGAAGTTCTTCAAGCAAACGTTGCAGCTAATTTGCCAGTACATGATGTATCGCCGACTCAAGGGAAGTTTTTACAACTATTAGTACAAATTCAAGGAGCACGTAACATTTTAGAAATTGGCACTCTAGGCGGATATAGTACTATATGGCTTGCAAGAGCATTGCCATCTGGAGGGCGAATTGTTACATTAGAAGCAAGTGAAAAGCATGCTGAAATTGCACGGAGCAATATTGAACGTGCCAATTTGAATGATAGAATAGAAATACGAGTAGGATTAGCGTTAGATTCTTTAAAACAAATAGAAAATGAGAAGTATGAACCATTTGATTTTATTTTCATAGATGCGGATAAACAAAATAACCCTGCTTATTTTGAATGGGCAATGAAGCTATCACGCCCTGGTACTGTAATTATTGGGGATAACGTAGTACGTGAAGGAGAAGTTATTGACAATACTAGCAGCGATCCTCGTGTACAAGGGATACGTCGTTTCTATGAGATAATAGCTGCTGAGCCACGTGTAAGTGCTACAGCGCTTCAAACTGTCGGAAGTAAAGGATACGATGGATTTGTAATGGCAGTCGTTAAAGAATGATGTAAGGAGATAAGTGGAATGAAAAAGATGTTTGAACAATTATAACGTGTATCGTGTACAACGCAGTTAGCTCGTGGCCCTCCGATATACATAACGCTATATGTTATATTAAAGAATTGGAGGTTGTGAGTAGATGAGAACGGAAAAAGAAATGCTAGACTTAATTATAAATACAGCAAAAGAGGATGAAAGAATTCGAGCTGTCATCATGAATGGGTCACGTGTGAATCCAAATGTGAAAAAAGATTGTTTTCAAGACTATGATATTATTTATGTTGTAAAAGATATACAATCTTTTACGTGTAATCATAGTTGGATTAATAGATTTGGAGAAATAATGATTGTGCAAATGCCGGAAGAAATGTCGTTAGTTCCAGCGGATGAAGACGGGAAATTTCCGTATTTAATGCAGTTTATGGATGGAAACCGGATTGATTTAATGCTAGTTCCAGTGGATTTAATAAATAAATTTATTGGACAGGATAGTTTAAGTAAATTGCTACTTGATAAAGATAATTGTATTGGCGAGTTTGCACCAGCAAACGATAATGATTACACGATAAAAAAGCCTACAGAAAAAGAGTTTTTGGATTGCTGTAATGAATTTTGGTGGTGCAGTACAAATGTAGGGAAAGGATTGTGGCGCGAGGAACTTTCTTATGCGAAAGGGATGCTTGAAGCCCCTGTACGAGATATGTTGGTTGTAATGCTAGAGTGGCATATCGGTATGAAAACAGAGTTTACAGTTAATGCTGGGAAGTTTGGAAAGCATTTCGAACAATATGTTGAAAAAGATGTCTGGGAGCAGTTTAAAAGGACATTTTCAAATGCAGAATATGAAAACATTTGGGATTCATTTTTCGTAATGGGTGATTTATTTAGGAAAGTTTCGAACGAAATTGCTAACACTTATGAATATCAATATCCGCAAGATGCCGATGACAAAGTGTCGAGTTATTTAAAGCATGTAAGAAAATTACCGAAAGATAGTAAAGTAATTTATTAAGTATATAAATCAATAAGACTGTCCTAATTACGGACAGTCTTATTTTTGTTCATGAATAAGAATTTCTCTAACAAAGTGCAGCTGAATCACATATGAAATTTTAGGGAGGTTTTTATCATGTATTATTTTTATTCACCAGAAATGTTCGTTCCATTTCCTTTGGGGCTAGAACGCAATATTTCGTATGCTTATATGCCATATCATTCATTTTATTATGGAGACTATGTAAATGCGATGCCATACGCATTACATGTTCCTCAAAATTATGAAGCCGAAATGAAAGAAGAGGATCGAGGGTCATGGACACCATTTTCGTGGGCCGAAAAATATGCGTATGCATTTTCAGGACCATACAATAAAGCAGAAGTGGCTCTTACATTTGATGATGGACCAGATTTAGTATTTACGCCAAAAATTTTAGATAAGTTAAAACAACATAATGTAAAAGCTACTTTTTTCCTGCTTGGTGAAAATGCAGAAAGGTATCCAAATGTAGTAAAGCGTATCGCTAATGAAGGGCATGTAATTGGTAATCATACGTATAGTCATCCGAATTTAGCGAAAGTAAATGAGGCTGAGTACCATAATCAAATTATAAAAACGGAAGAAATATTAAATCGTTTAGCTGGTTATGCACCGAAGTTTATACGTCCGCCTTACGGTGAAATACTTGAAAATCAATTGAAGTGGGCGACAGAACAAAATTTTATGATTGTACAGTGGAGTGTTGATACGGTTGATTGGAAAGGTGTAAGTGCTGATACAATTACAAATAATGTGTTAGGGAATTCATTTCCAGGTAGTGTTATACTTCAACATTCAACTCCAGGTGGACATTTACAAGGATCAGTAGAGGCGCTAGACAAAATCATTCCACAGTTAAAAACGAAAGGAGCGCGTTTTGTAACACTTCCAAGTATGTTCCAGACATCTAAAGAGAGAAAGTGAAAATGTTAATAATTGGAACATGTAAAGTTGTATAGTATAATGAAAGTGTAAGTTAGGAGGTGGATATGATTGATGTATGCACTAGTAAACATAGGAATAAGCATATTGATTGGTATTATATTTATACTTGCCGCACTTATTCTTCAAAAAAATCCACCAACGGATATTAACGCAGCATACGGTTACCGTACGAAACGATCAATGAAAAATAAGGAATTATGGGATGCGGGTAACAAGTATAGTGCAGAAGTGATGAATCAAAATGGATTTATTATGATGTTAATTGGAAGTGTTATTAGTATATTGTTTAGATATCCCCATACAACAGCAGTGATTATGGCTGTCATGCTATTGTTAATTATACGTTTAATCATACGAGTAGAGAAAAGCTTAAAGAAACTTGAGAAATAATGGAAAAAACATGACTCCCGAGTATTATTAGCTGGGAGTCATATTTTATTTACAAACTATTATTTTTTAGCAATTCTTTGCCTTGTTCTACAACAAATTCATAGTATTCAAGATCATACGGATAAATATCTTCAAATGTTATTGTTATCGGTTTACTGTTTAAAACAGAATTAGTCGTTAAAGATGAAATCTCTCTTCTTAATAGTTGTAGAAAAGAAGTTGCATGTACTTTCATCACATCGTCTACTTCTTCACCTGGTGCAAATGGAAGTGGCTTTATTACATTGTGAAAATACATATGACAAAATTCACGATCAGTAAGATTTGAAATTTCATAATCTATTTTATAGATTCCTTTGTATGTTAGATCAGTAGTTTGAAAGAAAAGTCCTAATTCTTCTTCAATTTCACGAAGACCGCCAATTTGTACATCTTCATCATGCATAATGTGTCCAGCTGATGTAATATCCCATATATTCGGAGCTTCTTTTTTATTTTTAGAGCGTAATTGGAAATATAAGAACATATCCTCAGCATCTTTTTCTACAAACCAGCAATGAAATGTTTCGTGCCAATCACCGTCACGATGCACGTCATCACGTAATTTCTTTCCAAGTGTATTTCTTTCAGGATCAAATATTGTTAACCACTCTGTCATTTTAATTCCCCTTTCTGCAAATTTTATTATACAATATTTGTATTGAATTTTGGGAAAATAAAGAAAAAGGAGTGATTATTAGTGAAGATAGAGAATAAGGAAATAAAATCAATAATTTCAACTGAGGAAGAATTACGACAAATATTGGGGCAACCAAGTGAACGGGCTTTGAAAAAAGTTATTTCATCACTTGATCACCATTGTGTAGATTTCCTGTCTAAATCGCCTTTTCTAGTATTATCTACTGCAAATAAATTCGGAGAGTGTGATGCTTCGCCGAGGGGAGACGCACCTGGATTTGTATATGTATTAAATGAAAATAAAATTATCATCCCAGAAAGACCGGGTAATCGTCGTATAGACTCTATTTTAAATATAATTTCAAATTCGCACGTAGGGTTAATCTTTTTTATTCCGGGTCTTGGGGAAACACTCCGAATAAACGGTAAAGCATATATTACGAACGATGAAGAAATTTTGAAAGAAATGCAGGCGAATGGACGCAATCCGTTACTTGGAATTGTTGTTGAAATAGAAGAATGCTATATTCATTGTGCAAAAGCTTTTATTCGTTCAAAAATGTGGGATCCAGAGTCATGGTTAAATAAAACAGAGCTACCTTCAGCACCGAAAATGTTAATGGAGCATGCGAAAGTGAATGCTTCAGAAGAGGAAGTTGCACGTTCTTTAGAAGAAAGTTATAGGGAAAGATTGTATTAAAAATTATTTTTTAAATATAGTGTTGAAGTATGAAACTCTAAACGTTTTAGAGTGAGACTTTAACTATAAATATTGCTAATTTGTATGTGATGAATATATGTGCAAGAGAATAAATCTGTATTAGATGATTTGTTATTTTAAAATATAATTATTCATATTCTTAAAAATTGTGAAGAAAAATAGGCTTGCTTTTTGAAAAGTTGATAACTATAATAAGTTAACAAATAGACATGAACGAAAAAGTAACGATAAGGACATGAGATGATTTTTACGGTTTACAGAGAGGGAAGACAAGGCTGTGAGCTTCCTAACACGAAAAATGATCTTACCACCTTTGAACTTCAATAGTGAACGAGTAATCTAGTAATTATTGACGGTATCAGCCGTTATCTGAACTTGAGCAATCTAGAAGAAAGTAAGTCTAGGTTGGAACAAGGGTGGAACCACGAAAACACATTCGTCCCTTTCCTAGGGATGAGTGTGTTTTTTTTATAGTTTTTAAGATTGAAAATTTAAAATTTAAAATAATTAAAAAATAGTATTGATTTTGTTTTTTATGCGAGTATAATGAGTTAACAAATAAACATGAGCGAAAAAGTAACGATAAGGACATGAGAACATTTTTACGGTTTACAGAGAGGGAGGCCAAGGCTGTGAGCTTCCTAACACGAGAAATGATCTTACCACCTTTGAACTTCAATAGTGAACGAGCAATCTAGTAATTATTGACGGTATCAGCCGTTATCTGAACTTGAGCAATCTAGAAGAAAGTAAGTCTAGGTTGGAACAAGGGTGGAACCACGAAAACACATTCGTCCCTTTCCTAGGGATGAGTGTGTTTTTTTTATCCCGCATTAACGGTCAGTAAGACTCCCATCTCAAAATTTGGCGGATGCGAGGGAGTAAGACGGGAGATCAACTGTCCGTAAAAGCCCGATTGGTTCAACTAATAATCAGTGAGGCATGGACAAAATCCCCACTGATTAAAGTTTCACTTTATTACTTTGAAAGGAGCTGCGGTAACATGAAACGATTAGTACGTACGGAAATAACCATCACCTGCATGATTAAAAAGCAGAGTAAGGTGATTCATAGGTGTAACAATTAAACTATTTAGGAGGAGATTAGAAGATGAATAACGTTATTAATGTTGGGGTATTAGGGTTAGGTACTGTCGGAAGTGGTGTTGTCCATATTTTGAAAGAACATTATAAAAAAATTACTCTTGATACAGGGTATGAAGTAAAGGTAAAGACAGTCGTTGTACGTGATTTGGAAAAGGAACGTGATGTTTGCATTGATGGAATCGTAGTAACAAGTAATGTCGATGAAGTTCTAAATGATTCAAATATTGATATTGTAGTAGAGGTAATGGGCGGAATTGAAGAAGCGAAAGAGCATATTGTGAAGGCTTTGCAAAGTAAGAAACATGTCGTAACAGCAAATAAAGATTTAATGGCTGTATATGGTGCGGAGCTTCTGCAACTGGCAAATAAAAATGAATGTGACCTATGTTACGAAGCGAGTGTAGCCGGTGGGATTCCAATATTAAGAGGATTATCAGACGGGCTAGCTTCAGATCAAATTGAAAAAATAATGGGAATCGTAAATGGAACAACAAATTATATGTTAACAAAGATGAGTCAAAATGGATGGTCGTATGAAGAGGCTTTACAGGAAGCGCAAAAATTAGGGTTTGCAGAATCAGATCCGACAGCGGATGTAGATGGACTAGACGCTGCGAGAAAGGTAGCAATTCTTGCAAACTTAGGTTTTTCGATGAATGTTTCTTTAGATGATGTTCAAGTTAGAGGTATTCGAAAGGTTGAAAAAGAAGATTTAGAGATGGCCGAAAAATTAGGATTTACAATGAAATTAATTGGTAAAGCTGAAAAACAAGGATCATCCATTCACTTAAGTGTAGAACCGACTTTATTACCACGTCATCATCCGCTATCGAATGTGAATAATGAATTTAATGCGGTGTATGTTCACGGTCAAGCAGTAGGAGAAGTGATGTTTTACGGACCTGGAGCTGGGAAGTTACCAACTGGTTCTGCTGTAGTAAGTGACATTATTTCAATCGTTAAAAATATAAATCAAGTTCCGAAAAATAAAAGTGTATTAAAAGAACCGGAGCCGTATGAATTACAAGGAGATGAAGAAGTAGTTTCAAAATACTTTTTGCGCATTTCATTACGAGATGAGCCTGGAATGTTTAAAAAAATAACAGAATGTTTCGTCGATTATTCTGTGAGTTTAAAAGAGGTAATTCAATTACCTTTGAATCGTGAGCTTGCAGAAGTCGTTGTTGTGACGCATCGAACTTCAAAATATCAATTCGAACAAGTTTTAGGGGCGATAGAAGATGTCGCAAGTGAAATAAACAGTTACTACATTATTGAGGAGGAAAAACAATATGTATAAAGGACTATTAAACCAGTACGCTTCTTATTTACCGGTGAATGAAAACACACCTGATGTCAGCTTAATGGAAGGAAATACACCCCTTATTCCATTATTAAATATATCAAAACAATTAGGGATTCAGTTATACGGAAAGTATGAAGGAGCGAATCCAACAGGTTCTTTTAAAGACCGTGGTATGGTAATGGCAGTTGCAAAAGCGAAAGAAGAAGGGGCAGAGGCAATCATTTGTGCATCTACAGGTAATACATCGGCATCGGCTGCAGCTTATGCGGCACGCCTCGGAATGAAATGTATTATCGTAATACCAGAAGGAAAGATTGCGCATGGGAAATTAGCACAAGCAGTTGCTTATGGAGCGGAGATTATTTCAATAGAAGGGAATTTCGATGATGCACTTAGAGCTGTAAGAAACATTGCTGCGGAAGAGCCGATTACATTAGTAAACTCAGTGAATCCTTATCGAATTGAAGGGCAAAAAACAGCAGCGTTTGAAATTTGTGACCAGTTGCAAAACGCACCAGATGTTCTAGCTATACCTGTTGGGAATGCTGGAAATATTACAGCATACTGGAAAGGGTTCTGTGAATATGAGAAAGAAAAAGGTTATAAGAAACCAAGAATTCATGGATTTGAAGCGGAAGGAGCAGCGGCAATTGTAAAAGGACATGTAATTGAGGCGCCTGAAACGGTTGCAACAGCGATTCGCATCGGTAATCCGGCAAGTTGGTCATATGCAGTAGAGGCTGCCGAGCAGTCTAATGGTGAAATAGATATGGTATCAGATGAAGAAATTTTAAACGCGTATAGATTGTTAGCAAAAACGGAAGGAGTTTTTGCTGAACCAGGATCAAATGCTTCATTAGCCGGCGTAATTAAACATGTTCAATCTGGAAAAATCAAAAAAGGCGAAACAGTTGTCGCGGTATTAACTGGAAATGGTTTGAAAGATCCTGATATCGCTATCTCTTCTAATAAATTAGACATTGCAAGTGTTTCAAATAATATAGAACAAATTAAAGATCATATTAAAGGGGTGATTATGTCGTGATACCAGTAAGAGTTCGTGTCCCTGCTAGTACAGCAAATGTTGGACCTGGATTTGATTCAGTAGGAATAGCATTGTCATTATATTTAGATGTGCTGGTAAAGGCGGAAGCGGATAAATGGCAAGTAATCCATTCCTTTGAAGATTCAATTCCAACAGACGATAAAAATTTAATTGTTAGCACGGCATGTAAAGTATGTCCTTCTTTATCACCCCATATAATAGAAGTTACTAGTAATATTCCGCTGACAAGAGGGCTAGGAAGTAGCGCATCAGCGATTGTAGCAGGAATAGAGCTTGCGAATCAACTTGGAAATTTACATTTAACAACTGATCAAAAGGTTCAAATTGCTACAAATTTTGAAGGGCATCCAGATAATGTTGCTGCTTCTATTTTAGGTGGAACTGTAATCGGAGCACTTGATGGAAAGAATGTTTCGGTTGTAAGAATTGAAAGTAAGGAATTAGGCGTAATTTCTCTTATTCCAAATGAAGAGCTAAATACAGATGAAAGCCGATCAGTATTACCAGAGATGTTTCCGTTTCATGAAGCAGTTAAAGCTAGTGCGATAAGCAACGTATTAGTAGCTGCGTTATGTCAAAAGAAGTGGGAAGTTGTAGGTGAAATGATGGAACGAGATCATTTCCACGAGCCATATCGTTTAGAACTTGTACCGTTATTACCATCAATTCGTAAATGTGCAAAGGAATTTGGAGCATATGGCACAGCGCTTAGTGGTGCGGGACCATCCATTTTTATTTTAACTCCGTACGAGAAGCGTAAAGAAATAGCTGACCAATTAGCGAGAGTATTTGCAGCTATGAAAGTATGTGAGCTTGAAATTGATCATAAAGGGATTACTGTAAATAAGGAAGAACATATTGGATTATAAAGAAAGCTAGCATCGCTAGCTTTCTTTACGTTATGGAGAATCTATTTTAAAGGGGATTTTTCGGAATGAACATTAATTTTAGAGGTGATTATATGAGTTCAAAAGAGTCACCAGAAGAAAAAAGAGAACGCATGAGACAAGGTGAATTGAAAAATAATCCTACCGGTTCTTTGAATGATGGACTCAACAGGGCGGAATCAGGTAGCCCCGCTGATATGACAGGTGGTATGAATTGGAAAGGTACAGGGATATTAATTTTAGTGCTAGTTTTAGGATATATTATATATAGTTACTTTTTCAGTTAAGGAAAGCTTGATGGAATTTAGATTTGCTTGATCTAATTATTAGTGAGAATAAAAAAACAAGGATTAAAGTCCCACTGTATTACATATTTTCTTTAAACAGATTATAGTTATACGTAAATTTTTTTTGCTCATAATAGAGCTAGCATAATGCTAGCTCTATTATTTTTTTGCCATATTCCTGTAACAAACCTCCTGTATATTCATTGGTGGAGGTGCAGAAGATGAAAAAAATGATAGCGATATGTCTTCTTACAACATTGTCATTTTCGACTTTAGTCGGGTGTGATGTAAAAGGTAATGATGCTTTACAAGAGTCTAAAATAAAGAAAGCGACGTATAAAGATTTTACTTACGATGTAAATCCTGAGACTTTTACGTTAACTGTAGAACATGATGGTGTAAAAGAACAGGCATCACAACCGTTACCAAAAATGAAGGTATCGAATTTGAAAAAAGACAAGGATCATACATCATGGGAATATCCGGATCAAAAAGTAAAAGTAAATTTAGAAAAGAAAAAAGACCACTTAAATATTGAAGTGGAATCGACTGGTGCAGAAAGTTTTACATGGCCAAAAGTGCAAGCTGAAAATTATACACTTCCGTTATGGGAAGGTAAGCAAATTCCGAGTAATGATGAGAATTGGAAGAAGTTTTTAAAGGATGATGCATATTCATTTGCTGAATCACTTTCTATGAAGTTTTTTGCATTAAATGGTTCTAAATATTCGATCGTATATATTGCGAACAATATGTTTAATAATGAATTGAAATTTCATTCAGATCCGAAAATAGGGTTTGATTTTACACATGAATTCCCGAGTATAAATAAAAATAAAAAATATGGATTTCAATTATATGTGACAAATAATGATGCAGTAAGTATTGCTAAACTCTATAAGGATAATATTGCTCGAAAAGGTGAATTTAAAACATTACAAGAAAAGGCAAGAAAAAATAAAGAAATCGAAAAACTTTACGGGGCAGCTCATTTTTACTTTTGGAATCAAAATGGTTTATCAGAAAGTAACGTGAATTGGCCGAAGCTAAGAGAGCAAATAAATAGCCCGGTGTTTAGCCATATAAAAGAGCTTATTCAAAAGAATAGTTCAGAGCCTGGGGAATTGAATGTATTTGAGCAGGTGAGTAAACAAGACTTTATCGATAAGTACCAAAAAAATGTTATTTTACGCTATACAAACGAAGTATTATCTATGAAGGAATTGTATAAAGAGGATATTTTCCCGAAAGTTAATCAGGAAGCTAGTGTGTTATTAAAGAAAGGTGTAGATCACTTATCGAAGACAGAGCTGTATAGCTTAAATAAACATTTATTAAAGTCAGTACTCGGTGATGCAGTTGAAGAAGTAAGTAAATGGGGTAAAGCAGATGGAACGGATATAATAAAGGAAATGAAAAAAGTAGGGATAGACAAAGCGTGGATTGGTCTACCGAACTGGGAACAAGGATTTATGCAGCCTAATTTCGTTACAGAAGCTAAGGAAATGGGATATTTAGTTGGTCCGTATGATTCTTACCATTCTATTCACGAAAAAGGTGATAAAAATTGGAACACAGCTTCCTTTAATGACCCATCGTTATATGAAGAAGCCACTGTAACGAAGAAAAATGGTGAGAAAGTGCAAGGGTTTTTAGGGAGAGGCCGAAAATTAAATCCGACATTATCACTTCCTAGTGTAAAAGAACGAATGAACGATATATTACAAAATGGCCCTAAATATAATTCATGGTTTATTGATTGTGACGCGACGGGCGAAATTTATGATGACTATTCGGCAAAACATTTAACGACACAAGAACAAGATTTACAAGCACGATTAAAACGAATGGATTATATTGCACAAGAAAAAGGTATGGTAGTTGGCTCTGAGGGCGGAAATGATTTTGCAAGTAGTACGATTGCATTTGCTCATGGAATTGAAACACCAGTTATTAAGTGGGACGATGAAGATATGAGAAAAAATAAAACAAGCCCGTATTATGTCGGTGGATATTGGTCACCAAATCAAAATGTTCCAGAAAAATATGCAAAACAAGTACCGTTAAAAGAAGAATATAAGCAAGTATATTTAAATCCAGTATATTCGGTGCCATTATATAAACTAGTATACAATGATTCGGTTATTACAACGCACCACTGGGAATGGGGAAGTTTGAAGGTAATGGACGAGGTTGGAAATCGTATGTTATATGAGTTATTGTATAATGTTCCTCCGTTGTACCATTTAGATGAAGTAGAGTGGAATAAGCATAAAAAAGAAATTACAGAGCATCTGAAAGTTTGGAATGATGTTCATGAAAAGGCAGTAAAAGAAGAAATGACGAACTTTGCATATTTGTCAGAAGATAAGTTAGTACAATCTGCTTCTTATGGAAAAGAGATTAAAATTATTGTGAATTTCTCTAATGATGATGTGGAAATAGAAAAAACGAAAATAAAAGCAAAATCAGCTTTAATTTATAATAATGGGAAGCAAATGATATACACACCAAATGAGAAATAATAAAGTGAAATTTTAATCAGTGGGGGATTTATCCCTCACTGATTATTAGTCATCACCAATCAAAATTTCACGGCCCAAACTTGACTCTTTTATTCCTGATAAATTATGAGGTGAAAGTCTTACTACCTGCAAATAACAGAATGATAAATCTGTAAATTTGAACGTTTTGAAGTGTTAAATTTTTGAAGTTGATAAATAGTGACTTGCCAAAAATAAGCACGAGAGTATAATGTGAAATGGAATACATATTGGATTCATGATGTAACCTTACAAAAATGTAAGGTGATTGAAAGGAAATTCAATATGAAGATTACTAGACATACATTATACTAGGAAAAGAGAAAGAGAGGAGAATGAACATGAGCTCTGAATTAGAACAAGATACGAGAAGCAGTAAAAAACGTTCTAAAAGAAAATCAATAAAATGGTTCATTTTAATTCCATTTTTCCTACTTGTTTTTGGAGGAGTAGGATATGGATCGTTTATATATAACAAAGCAAAAGCTGTTGTAAGTGATGCATATGCACAAATTGATAAGTCATCAAAAAGGGACAAAGAAGTGGAACCTTTAAAGGATAATATTTCGATTTTAATCATGGGTGTCGATGGAAGCGAAATGAGAAAAAGCCAATATGGTGAAGCGGTTCGAACAGATGCACTTTTATTAGCGACAATTAATAAAGATGATAAATCCGTTAAATTAGTAAGCATTCCTCGTGATTCACGTGTTTATATTCCATCTAGAAAGAAATTAGATAAAATTACACACGCACACGTATTTGGTGGTGTTGAAAGTACAAGAGATACAGTGGAAAGATTTTTAAATGTACCAGTTGATTATTATGTGAAGTTTAACTTTGAGTCATTTGTACAAATTGTAGATTCAATTGGTGGTATTGATATTGATGTACCTGTTACTTTCACAGAACAAGATAGTAAAGACCAAGCAGGTATGATCCATTTAGAAAAAGGTTACCAACATTTAAATGGTGAACAAGCCCTTGCACTTGCTAGAACGCGTAAAATTGACAGTGACGCAATGCGTGGTCAAAGGCAACAACTTGTAATTGAAGCAATTGCGAAAAAAGCAATGTCTGTTCAATCAATTAGTAAAATGGGCTCTTTACTTGATGCAGTTGATAAAAATATGAAAACAAACTTAACGTTTGATGATATGCTTGCTATTACGAAAAATATGGCAGGATCAGATTTGCAAATGGAAAAGATGCAAATAGAAGGAACGGATAAGCGTATTGGTGGTATTTATTATTACATTCCAAACGAAAAAAATGTGAAAGATATTTCGACTAAGTTAAATGAGCATTTAGGTGTTACACCAAAACCAACTCGAAATGAATAAGTATAAAAAAAGGTTGGCCTCAGCCAATCTTTTTTTATGGAAATGGATTGCTTCATTTATTTTTAGTAGAAGGGCTACTAGTTTTTTCACGTCTACAGTCAAATCATTTTAATTTATATAAACAAAAGGTGCAATTGTACGATATACTAGAGGAAAGAATTTGGTAATTAACTCCTAAAATAGAGAAAATAAATTCATCTCATTGCAAGTTGAAAGCGAATTGAATTGATAGAAGATGAAGAGCAAACAGGTTAAAACAAATCTTCTTGAAAGTTGTACATAGTGCAATCAAGAATTGGTATGAAAAGAATAAAGAGTTTGTTGAGGCAGGAACAACAATTTTGATAAAACTCCCATTATAATTCATATTTTAGATTGTTTATATAGTGTAATAAAATAAATAGATGTATAATTATATTGGGTGATTTATATATAAGATTAATAGGGAGAGGAATTCGATAGAATGGAAAAGGCTTTTAAAATTAAACGAGTTGCAGTTGTTTCAATAGCGATTGCAATAGTAGCTATTGGGTATTTCATGTTTCAATCTATTACTTCACCAGCAAAAGCTGTTGCTAAGCAAGAAAATATAGTGCAGCTTGCAAGTGAACAATCGAAAGTTGAAATGAATAAAACGGCGCCAAGTCGTTTTAACGGAATGGAAAGAAAAGTTGCTTATCTTACATTTGATGATGGGCCAGGAAAATATACGGCTGAATTATTAAATATGTTAAAACAGCATGATGCGAAGGCGACATTCTTTTTAATCGGAGCGAATGTAAAAGCGTTTCCTGATTTAGTAAAACGTCAAAATGCAGAGGGTCATTATGTTGGAATGCATAGTATGACACACAATTTTGCGAAGTTATATAAAAATGGCGAATATGTTAATGAAATGAAAGAAGATCAAAGCTTAATCGCAAATATTATTGGAAAATCACCTCAATTAACACGTCCACCATACGGGTCGAAGCCTGGTTTAAATGAAGGCCTTCGAAACAAAGTAGTAGAGGGTGGTCTTAAAGTATGGGACTGGACAATTGATTCTTTAGACTGGAAATACAATAAAGTACCAGTCGATGCAGCGGCAGCACAAATCGCTCAAAATGTATTAGCTGGTGCAACAAATCCTCAAGAAGTCATTTTAATGCATGATATTCATCCGCAATCAGTCGCAGCTGTGCCAGCAATATTAAAGGGTCTAAAAGAAAAGGGTTATGAGTTTGAAGCATATCATGAAGAGAATCACTTCCCCGTGAACCTCTGGCATGATAACCGTATGTAATGGAGGAATTGAAGTTGAAATATGGAAAAGTAGCAGTAGTTGGAGCATTATCAGTAGGATTATTATCAGGTTGTTTCGGTGAAAAGCCAGAAGAAAATTTATTTACGGCTTTTGAAGCAGCATCTACACAGGAAAAATCTTTAGCAGATGACACAAAAAAATTAGAGAAGTTAGAAAAGCAAGGACAAGAACTTTATTCTCAAATTTTACAAGAAGGTAAAGAGCATAATGAAGCAGTTTCAAAGAAAATAGAGCAAGCTACTGCAAATGTAGACGAGCGTGAAAAAGTATTGAAAAACGAGAAGGAACAGTTAGAAAAAGCGCAGAAAGAAACGACATCCGTTCAAAATAATATTGAAAAACTCGAAGATAAGAAATTACAAAAACAAGCAAAAACAGTAGAAGAATCGTATAAAAATCGTTATGATGCCTTCCAAAAGATGAATGAGAATTACACGAAGGCGTTAGCGACTGAAAAAGAACTGTATGAAAAATTAAAAGTAAAAGAAACGAAGTTAAAAGAAATTGGTGAAAAAGTTAAAACTGTTAATGAGTTAAATGTGGAAGCGCAAAAGGCGAAAGAACAATTTAATAAACATACAAAAGAGTATAATGATAATAAGTTAGCATTTTATAAAGATGCACAAATTAAAATTAAAGAACAAAAATAAAGAAAGATCTTAATTATAATAAAAAGCCGGGGAAACATTGTCAAAAATGTTTTTTCGGTTTTTTACTTTAAATGAATAGAAAAGACTGGAATTGATATCATAAAAGAGTTATAGTGAAATATTCGAAGGGAAATATTAGGAAGTAAGGAGATCAATACAGTTGTATAAAACATACGCAAATGCAGATAAATATGTTACATTCTACCTATGAAACAATATAAATCAAAAGAATTCGCTGAAATAATCAATGTGTCTGTAAGAACTTTACAGAGAAGGATAACGAGGGTGTATTGACTGCTTACCGAAACCCTAAAGGAAGAAGATTTTATACAGATAAACAGTATAAAGACTATATGGGGATTCAAGAAGAAAATACCGGAGGATAAAGATTTATGAAAAGAGCATATCTAATAGAAATCCATCCGACAAAAGAACAAATACCTCGAATAAATCAGACTATTGGTGTGTGCAGATATGTTTACAACCTGTATATCTCTAAAAATAAAGAGTTGTATGAAGCCGAAGGAAAGTTTTTAAGTGGGTATGACTTTTCAAAATGGTTGAACAATGTCTATACAAAAGAATGTGACCAGTGGATAAAAGAAGTATCAAGTAAAGCTGTAAAACAAGCGATTATGAACGGGGATAAAGCTTTTAAGCGATTTTTTAAGGGTTTATCTAAATTTCCACGATATAAGAAAAAGAAGAAGCAAGATGTGAAGTGCTATTTTCCTAAAAACAACAAAACAGATTGGACAGTAGAAAGGCATAGAGTAAAAATCCCCACAATTGGTTGGGTAAGGTTAAAAGAATATGGGTATATTCCCAAAAATGCGATTGTAAAAAGTGGAACGATAGGTAAAAGAGCAGGAAGATATTTTGTATCCGTGCTTTGCGAATTGGAAGAAACAGAAACGAAGCCAACTTTCAAGCAAACAGGTTTAGGTATTGATTTAGGGGTGAAGGATTTCGCTATACGTAGCGACGGTATCGTTCATGAAAACATCAACAAAACAATAAGAGTAAAAAAGATAGAAAAACGGTTAAGACGTGAGCAACGTTTTTTATCGCGTAAATTTGAAAATATAAAAAAGAGAGGTGAAAAATCTGTTACTAACAAAAGAGCGAATATAGATAAAAATATTCTTAGAGTGCAAAAACTATATGCCAGGTTAACAAATATTCGATTAGCGTATGTAAAGTCTATTGTAAATGATGTGGTGAAAACCAAGCCAACATTTATTACAGTAGAAGATTTGAATGTGAAAGGTATGATGAAGAACAAACATCTATCTAAAGCAGTTGCGAAGCAATGCTTTTATACATTTCAAACATGGTTATTGGCGAAATGTGAGGAATATGGAATTGAACTACGTCAAGTAGGCAGGTTCTATCCCTCGTCGAAGTTATGCTCATGTTGTGGTCAAAAGAAAGTAGACTTAAAACTATCCGAACGAGTATATGAATGTGACTGTGGAAATGTAATAGGTAGAGATTTGAACGCGTCAATCAACCTTTTACAAGCAAAAAAATATACAATACTAACGTAAATAGATTGTATATATGTACGGTGGGCTACATCGGAATTTATGCCTGTGGAGTGTTACAGCAAACTGTAGTAGCGAGTTAGTGGCGAGACAGGACACGCAGAAGCAGGAATACTCTAAGAATGTACATTTGTCTATATTCTTAGTAGCAGAAGGAATTATGTCATATGAATTTTTATTCAAATTAGGTTTAGCACTCTTTTTAGGATTATTCATCGGAATAGATAGGCAGCTAAAGAATAAACCGCTTGGTGTGAAAACAAGTATGGTTATTTCCGTAGCGAGTTGTTTAATTACAATGGTTTCAATTGAATCAGTGAATGTTTATTCTGTACCGGGTCATACAAACATGGATCCAATGCGTCTCGCCGCTCAAATTGTTAGTGGGATTGGTTTTCTTGGAGCAGGGGTAATTTTACGAAGAAATAATGACGTTATTTCAGGATTAACGACAGCTTCTATGGTATGGGCCGCTTCAGCACTAGGTATTGCGATTGGTGCAGGGTTTTATATACAAGCGACGGTTGCTATGATTTTAATTATATTAGCGATTAACGTACTTCCGCAAATTGTGAAAATTGCAGGCCCTTATTCATTAAGACAAAAGGACTTATCCATAAAAATTACCGTAAACAAACATCGAGAGTTAGACGGGATTTTTAAGCAAATTAAAAATTTAAATATGCAAGTAAAACGAGTGAAAATTAAAGATATTGATAATGGGGCATCTCAGCAATTGGAAATGGTCATTTTAGCTCCAGAAGATTTATATACAACTGAATTATATAGTTCTTTAAAAGAAATCGATCATGTTGTTTCAGTAGAAGTTGAAAGTAGATAAAAAGAGTGATGAAAATTCACTCTTTTTTTAATGCATACAAAACATTTTGCTATAATTATTTTCTAAGGGGGATGAGTATGGTGGAGATACATATTAGAAAGGCAATGAAAGCTGATATTGCGACAATAGCGAAAGTGCATGTGGAAAGCTGGAAAACGACGTATACTGGGATATTCGCTAACGAAATTTTAGAAAATTTAACATTTGAACAAAGAAAAAAGCAATGGGAAAACATTTTTCAAAAAGAAGACAATCTACAATATAGATTTGTAGCAGAAACGTTAAATGGGGAAATTATCGGATTTATCGATGGGGGAGTTGAAAGAACAGGTACATATAATTGTGATGGGGAATTATATGCAATATACATTTTACAAAAATATCAAGGAATGAAGATAGGACAAAGATTATTTCAAGCATTGCTATCGGAATGTAAAAAAGATAATATGCAATCTCTGTTAGTTTGGGTTGTTGCTAATAACCCTTCTAAAAAGTTTTATGAAAAATATAATCCGGAAAAAATTGACACGAAACTTTTAGAAAGACTAAATGTAGAAGAAATAGCATATGCTTGGCGAGATATGGATTGTTTATACAAAACATTATCAATTTAGGTTTGAATAATTATATTATGTAAATTAAACTTACGGATATTAAAAAACATCAATAATTATATTGATGTTTTTTTGCATACGGATTTAATGTTGTGGAAAAGACAAAAGGTTTAGTTAGATAAAAAAACTCTGAAATATATCTTGAAATGATTATCATTATCAATTAAAATCATAGTTGATAATAAAATTCAACTGTCAGAAGTTTCACGAAAAAATGATAGTGTTCGTCTAAAAGAGGAGGAGCAGTATGCAGCATGCGAAACAAATCGCGGAACATGCAACAATACAAAGCTTTTTAAATTGTTATTTAAGAGAAACAGGAAGTGGAGAATGGATTACGGAGGATAAAAGGATAGAAAATATTTTCTGCCATTCATTTCAAAGAGACGCTATCCCCACTTATTTATGCTGTCGGTTATCGGCACAAAACGTTACTTTGTATGGGGAAGTTATATATAAATCGTCAACGGACCGTCATCTATTTGGAGAACAATTTTATTACCAAATTGGCGAAAATAAAAATGTTATTAAAGCAGATTATATTACGGTTATTATGTTTTTAATAAAGGAAATGTCTATTAACTATGGAGAAGGTACGAATCCTGATGAACTTATGCTTCGAGTTATCTGTAGTTGTCAAAATATTGAGAAGTTTATACAAGGAAGGGAGCAGGATACAGCTGAATTATATGGTTTCCATACGACTTTTATAGAGGCGGAGCAATCTTTATTATTTGGACATTTAACTCATCCTACACCAAAGAGTAGACAAGGTATATTGGATTGGAAAAGTTCAATGTATTCTCCTGAATTAAAAGGGGAGTGCCAACTTCACTATTTTAGGGCACATAAAAGTATAGTAAGTGAAAAGTCATTGTTACAAGATTCTACAACGGCGATGATAAAAAAGGAATTAAAGAACGATGAAAAGGTAGGTCAAGAATTTATTGAAGAGTACTGTCAAGAAGATGAATATTCATTAATTCCAATCCATCCGCTACAAGCAGAATGGCTATTACATCAATCTTATGTGCAAAATTGGATGAATCAAGGTGTACTTGAATATATCGGTCCAGTAGGTAAGTGTTATATGGCGACATCATCACTTAGAACGCTATATCATCCTCATTCGAAGTATATGTTCAAGTTTTCATTCCCTGTAAAGGTCACGAATTCAATGCGTATTAATAAATTGAAGGAACTTGAGAGTGGACTTGAAGGTAAGGAAATATTGAATACTAAAATTGGAGAGGTGCTAGAAAAGTTTCCAGGATTTGATTTTATATGTGATCCGGCCTTTATTACTTTAAAATACGGGGCACAAGAGTCTGGATTTGAAGTGATTATTCGAGAAAACACATTTTATAGTGAAAATGAAAATGATGCAACGCTTATCGCTGGATTAGTACAAGATGCAATTCCGGGTGAAAGAACTCGTTTAGCAAATATTATCCATCGCTTAGCGGATTTAGAAGGTAGAAGCTGTGAAGAAGTAAGTTTAGAGTGGTTTAGACGATATATGAATATCTCTTTAAAGCCGATGGTATGGATGTATTTACGTTATGGCGTTGCATTAGAAGCGCATCAACAAAATAGTGTTGTTCAATTGAAAGATGGTTATCCAGTTAAGTTTTACTTCCGTGATAATCAAGGGTTTTATTTCTGCAATTCAATGAAAGAGAAGCTTAATAATGAGTTATCTGGTATTGGCGAACGTACTGGGAATTTATATGACGATTACATTGTGGATGAAAGATTTCGTTACTATTTAATTTTTAATCATATGTTTGGACTAATTAACGGTTTTGGTACAGCAGGATTAATAAAGGAGGAAATTCTTCTTTCGGAATTAAGGTCTGTACTTGAAGAGTTCCTTCCATATAACCGTGAACCTTCTACATTTTTAAGTGAATTGTTGGAAGAAAATAAATTGGCATGTAAAGCAAATTTGCTAACGAGATTTTTCGATGTTGATGAACTGACAAATCCTTTAGAGCAAGCAATTTATGTACAAGTAGATAATCCACTCGTTAGAGAAGTGGCTGTTCGTTCATAAGTAGTGCTAAAATTTCACGTAATACAAATAATGGAATTCGATATTCCGTATTATAGCGGAGGGATTTATGAAAGAAGAAGTTTATCACATAAAAATATTGAAGGCACTCCAATCAAAAGAGTACATTTCAGTAAGAAGAAGAGTATTCCGGCAATTAGTAGAATCGTTAATTTATGAAGAAATCATTACGCCGATTCGTATACAAAAGGGAGAGCAAATACTTTTTATTATACAAGGTCTTGATGAAAAGGATCAAAATGTAATGTACCAATGCTATGGGCAAGAACGTATGACATTTGGGCGTATTTGTTTACATGACTCATTAATAATGAGAGTTCAAGATGAGGAAGAAGAAATACAATCAGTTTCACAATTTTTACAGGAGATTTTTCGGATTGTTCAAGTGGATCGAACGAAATTGGATTCTTTTATTCAAGAATTAGAACAAACAATCTTTAAAGATACGATTGCACAATATGAGAGAAGTTGTGAAGAAGACTATCTTGCGAAATCTTATGATGAGCTTGAAAGTCATTTAATAGATGGACACCCGTATCATCCTAGTTATAAAGCACGCATCGGGTTTCAATATCGTGATAATTTTCAATATGGATTTGAATTTATGCAACCAATGAAAATTATATGGATTGCAGTTCATGAGAAATATACGACTGTAGGATATGAAAGTGAAGAGAGTTATAACTGTACCTTTAAAGAAGAAATTGGTGAAAAGAAAATCGAAGAGTATATGGATCGTATTCGAACAATGGACTGTGATTCGAAGAAGTACATGTTTATACCTGTTCATCCTTGGCAGTGGGAGAACTTTATTATTCCGAATTATACTGACCATATACAGGATAAATATATTATTTATTTAGGGAAATCAGAAGATGATTATTGCGCGCAGCAGTCGATGCGGACATTAAGAAATGTTACGAATCGAGAGAAACCATATGTAAAGTTATCAATGAATTTACTCAATACTTCAACTATCCGTACATTAAAACCACATTCGGTTGTGAGTGCACCTGCTATATCGAATTGGTTAAAAGATATAGTAAATCATGACCCTTATTTAAGGGATGAATCGCGTTTAATTTTGTTAAATGAATTTTCGAGTGTTACGTACGATGCGAATAAAAAAGCTACGTATGGCTCATTAGGATGTATTTGGCGCGAAAGCGTTCACAAATATTTAGATAAGAAAGAAGAGGCAATCCCATTTAACGGTTTATATGCCAAGGGAAAAGATGGGACACCAACTATTGATTTGTGGTTAAAGAGATATGGAGTAGAAAGCTGGTTACAATTGCTTATTCAAAAAGCAATTATCCCAGTTGTACACCTCGTTGTAGAGCATGGAGTCGCATTAGAATCACATGGACAAAACATGATTTTAGTTCATGAAGAGGGAATACCAGTCCGTATTGCACTAAAAGATTTTCATGAAGGACTGGAGTTTTATCGTCCATTTTTGAAAGAACTCGAAAAATGTCCTGACTTTACTAAAATGCATAAAACATATGCGAATGGTCAAATGAATGATTTCTTTGAAATGGACCGTATTGAATGTTTACAAGAAATGGTTTTAGATGCGCTTTTCCTATTCAATCTAGGTGAACTGGCTTTCGTGCTGGCAGATGAGTATCAGTTGAAAGAGGAACAATTTTGGATCATTCTTGTTGAAGAAATAGAAGATCATTTTGAAAGATTTTCGCATTCGAAAGAACGTTTTGAAGCATTACAATTATATGCACCTACATTTCATGCAGAGCAATTAACGAAGCGTCGTTTATATATGGATGTGGAATCGCTTGTTCATGAAGTTCCAAATCCATTGTATAGAGCAAAGCAACTTACAATACAAAAATCAGTTGTTACAGGGGGAAATCATGCTAATCGTTAATAAACAAGAATTTAGCAAATATGATTTTGAATTGAGATTACAAGGTTACGAGGGAGTGGAACAATTTCAAGAAGCAGAAGGAAATAGATTTGCACTTTGTCTGAAAGATCCATTCGATATTATTACGCTTGTGTTTTTCCTAAAAGAAAAAAGAGCATCTGTACTACTTATTCATGAAGATACGCCAAAGGATACAGCTATTGAAATGGCAAAGCGCGCAAAGTGTACTGCACTTTTATACGGAGAAAGTAACGACTTTACAAAATTAGAAGTTCCAAATCTATTACAAGAAGAACCGTCTTTATTGCAGTATAGTTCAGGTACAACAGGAGAGCCAAAACTGATTCGTAGAGCATGGACGGAAATTGAAACAGAAATTGCCGCTTACAATGAAGCTTTAAAATGTGAAGAAGACGAAGTGCCAATTGTAATGGCTCCAGTTTCACATTCATACGGATTAATTTGTGGCACGTTATCAGCAATTACGAGAGGTAGTAAGCCTATAATCATTACAAATAAAAACCCTAAATTCGCATTAAATATAGTTCGTAATACCGAAAAACATATCATATACGCAGTACCACTTATGTTACATATTATGGGGAGTTTTCCACAAGGGACTTTTCAGTTTCATAAAATTATGACATCAGGATCACCTTTGCCAGAAACGGTATTTTATAAGTTAAAGGGCATGACGAAATACATGATGCAGCAGTACGGCTGTTCTGAAGCTGGTTGCATTAGTATATGTCATGCTATGGAAACACATTTGGATTTAGGAAAACCACTTCCTCATGTAAGTATTAACATAGGTTCAAATGAAGATGAACCTGAAGAAATCGTAGTGAAAATTGCTGAAAAGGAGATTTATACAAAAGATTTAGGTTATAGATCTGAGCAAGGCCTTCATTTCATGGGGCGAATAGATGATGTTATTAATGTGTCCGGTCTAAAGGTATTTCCTATAGAAGTGGAAGAAACGATGCTTCGATTAGAAGGTATTCAGGAGGCAATTGTATACCGGGGCAAGCATCCTGTGATGGGAGAAATAGTAAAAGCGAAAGTAGTCTCTCGTATTGAACCAGTACAAATAAGAGAATGGTGCATACAGCATTTACCGTCTTATAAAGTGCCACATGAAATTGAAAATGTAGCAGAGATTCCGAAAAATAAAACAGGGAAAGTAAGTCGGAAGTTATTAGAGATGGGAGAGATAACAACATGAGTCGTGAAATGTTAAAAGAAGCAGTTTTAAGTATTATGAGAGAAAAAATGGAACTGAAAAATGTAACACATTTAGAAGAAACGATGCGTTTAAATCAAGATTTATATATAGATTCGGTAATGATGTTACAGCTTATTGTATACATTGAAATGGAATTAAAGTTATGTGTTCCAGAAGATGAGATAGATCCAAAGGCGTTTCTTACAGTAGGATCTTTGCTTGACTTTATGGAAGAGTTAAAGCCGTTACAAGCAGTAAATATGAATAATTAAATTTGAGAAAGTGGATGAGAGTATGACTTCAATTAAAGTTCACTGTTTAGTGAGTTGTTTTTGTGAAATTATAAAAAGGCGTAGTGATATAGATTTCCGTCCATTTTATTTCGGATTATGGGATGGAGACTTTGATATAACAGAAGGCGGGATTATTTCTTATCATTCCGAAAACATTAACCATGACAATTACTTGCTTTGGTATGAAAAATTGTATGGGATAAAAGTGAACGAATGGTACGATCATTCAAAAGATAAAAGTAGCAATGTAGAAACATTTTTAGAATTAGTAGAAAATAAGCCGGAAAATCGTTACGTAATTGTAATGGTTGATATGTCTTTATTGCCTGAGAGAGAAAATAAGTTTCATCAAAAACCGTTTCCGCATTACTTAATGATATCGAAGACAGAGAAAGAAGATGAATGGTTCATGCTTGATCCTGATTTTCGCTGGGAAGGGAATATGGAAAGAGAAAAAGTGCTCCATTCTGTTAAAGACAACCCATTTGGTGGAGGCTATTTCATTGATATAGAAGGAATTCAGGAGCCAACACAAGAGATGGTAGAAAGTTATTTCATGGAAACATTCAAAAAAGATGATAATGAACTAACAATGGAATTAAAAAAATTAATAATAAAAATGGTAAATGAAGAGGGTGGGTATTCACTTTCCGGGCTCGTAACGGCAGTAAAGCAAATACCCGTATTGGCAATACGTAAATATAGCTATGAACATGCCTTTGCATACTTCCGTGAAACTTTACAATATTCGGAGCAAGAATTTGATTATTGGTGTGATCGAGTGGAAGACATTGTACAAGGATTTACAAATGTACAGTACCGTGCTATTAAAATGGCAATGACAAATAATAAAGATATGTTATTACCAATTGTTGAAAAACTTGATGAAATGAATACAATTGAACTGCAAATCAAGGATGAACTAGAGAAACAGTTTCTGTTATGGAAAGAAATTACAACAAATCAGTCTTTCTTAACTAATACAAGTTCATTGAATTTAAGATAAGGGAGTTCAAACCAATGAAATATTCGCTATGTACAATTTCATTTCGCCATCAACTAATTTCATTTACTGATATTGTTCAATTTGCATATGAAAACGGTTTTGAAGGAATTGAGTTGTGGGGGACCCATGCACAAAATTTATATATACAAGAGCGTGAAACGACAGAACGAGAAATAGATTATTTAAAGGATAAAAATTTAGAAGTTACGATGATAAGTGATTACTTGGACATATCATTATTAGCGGATTTTCAAAAAACGATGGAAAAATGTGAACAGCTGGTAACACTAGCTAATTGGTTTAATACAAATAAAATTCGTACGTTTGCCGGGCAAAAAGGTAGTGAGGATTTCTCGGAACAAGAGAGAAAAGAGTATGTGAAGCGAATTCGCATGATTTGTGATCTATTTGCTCCGCATAATATGTATATACTATTAGAAACACATCCAAATACGTTAACGGATACTTTGCCGTCTACTTTGAAATTGTTAGAAGAAGTAAATCATCCATATTTAAAAATAAACCTTGATTTTCTTCATATATGGGAGTCTGGTGCAGACCCTGTAGATAGTTTTCATCGATTAAAGCCGTGGATACAACATTACCATTTTAAGAATATATCATCAGCGGAGTATTTACACGTGTTTGAACCAAATAATGTATATGCCGCTGCTGGAAGTCGTATAGGAATGGTTCCATTATTTGAAGGTATTGTAAACTATGATGAAATCATCCGGGAAGTGAGAGATACTGATCATTTTGCTTCGCTTGAATGGTTTGGGCATAATGCGAAAGATATATTGAAAGAAGAAATGAAAGCATTAACGAATAGAAAATTAGAAGTAGTAAGTTCATAAGGTGAAATGATGAAAGAGTCTCGTTTAGGAGACTTTTTTTTATTTTATCAATAACCAAAAATTACCATGTATTTAATTTCGGATTTGATACAGTTTAATATATATAAGGAGGTGATCGGTAATGGCTAGAAATCGTAACGCTAATCAATTAGCATCACATGGAGCACAAGCAGCTCTAGATCAAATGAAATATGAAATTGCACAAGAGTTTGGTGTACAGCTTGGAGCTGATACTTCTTCACGTGCAAACGGTTCTGTAGGCGGTGAAATTACAAAACGCCTTGTAGCGATGGCAGAACAACAGCTTGGTGGCGGATATACTCGCTAAATGTAGAAGGTTATAGGAGAAAGGAAGGATTCTTCCTTTCTTTTTTATTTTCAATTAATTGGTATGGATATATTGTGAACAGGATTCAAAGAATAGGAGTAATGCTATATTTTACCCAATTTCTTTTGTTGTAAATGGAAAGTAGTAAAGATGAAATAGCCCTGGTGGAATGTAAACATAATTTCCAGCAGGGCTATTATATGGTAAGAAATATATGATGAAAGGTTCCGAAATCAACATGTTAAAAAAAGAAAACTGTTGTTTAATTGCACTTGCATCAGTTCCACTTGTTATGACGCTAGGTAATTCAATGCTTATTCCAATCCTGCCAACCATTGAAAAGAAATTACATATTTCATCTTTCCAAGTATCCATGATAATTACAATTTATTCTATCATTGCAATTATACTTATACCGATTGCTGGTTATTTATCAGATAGATGGGGACGAAAGATGGTAATGGTTCCAAGTTTATTAATTGCAGCTATTGGAGGAGCGATAACGGGATGGGTATCATGGAAAGTTGATAACCCTTACGTTTGGATTCTTATCGGAAGAGCAATTCAAGGGATAGGTGCTGCTGGTGCTATGCCAGTTGTCATACCATGTGTCGGTGATTTATACAAAGATGAAAAACAGGTTAGTGCAGGTTTAGGAATCATTGAGACGTCAAATACATTTGGAAAAGTATTGAGTCCCATATTAGGATCAGCTCTTGCAGCTATTGTATGGTTCTTACCATTTTGGGCGATTCCAGTTTTATGTGTAATATCGATTGTTTTACTACTGGTACTAGTAAAGGCGAAGAAACAAGAAGAAGAAGTCCCACCACTTAAAGAATTTATTCAATCTATTATCTCTACGTTTCGAGAAAAGGGAAGATGGTTAATTGCCATTTTTATACTAGGTGCAATTATTATGCTTATTTTATTCGGAATACTTTTTTATCTGTCAACTATACTGGAGTCGAAGTACGATATTCATGGTATATGGAAAGGGTGTGTACTCGCTATTCCTTTACTTGTACTATCACTTAGCTCATATATGGCTGGTAAAAAAATTGGAGATAAACAAGATATTATGAAAAAGTGTATCTATATTGGATTTTTACTGGCTGCTGCATCTGTCTTCTTACCTTTATTTCTAAAAGGAATCTATTTGCTACTTCTTTGTCTCGTTATTATGGGGGGAGGAATTGGTATGGTGTTACCATGTCTAGATGCTCTTATTACACAAGGGATTGAAAAAGAGCAGAGGGGGACAGTTACGTCATTTTATAGTTCAATGCGATTTATCGGTGTAGCAGCTGGACCACCCCTGTATTCTTTTTTTATGAAAGGGGCAGACCATGAAGTGTTTTATTTAACGAGCATCTTCGCTGCTATTGGTGCTGTCATAGCAATTATTTGGATTAAACCAACAAAAGATAAAATGATGTTAAAACAGAAACCGGAACCAACTTCATAATGCGAAAGAGAATTGCATGCCAATTACATAACATGCAATTCTCTTTAATTAGTTAGGAAAAACAACTTGTTTTAACATATAAAGTGCGACTCCCCATATGATTAGCCCTGAAATTTTATTTAATACTATAATCGTTTTTCCTGTCGAGTCAAATCCTTTTAGAAATTTTCCAGCAAAAGCTAAACTAATAAACCAGATCCAAGAAACTATAATTGTTGCAAAAGTGAAAGCCCATTTCTCACTTCCTATGTACTGTATAGAGTTTGTTCCGATTACACCAATTGTGTCTAAAATTGCGTGTGGATTTAGTAATGAAACTGATGCGGCGAAAATAATTTGATTTTTTAAAGGCATGCTTTTTTCTTGTTTTACATCATTTGAAGGATCGCTTCTCCAAATAACCCAGCCCATATACATAAGAAAGAAAAATCCAATCATATACAAGGTGGTTGTTAACCAAGAGAAAGTTAAGAGGACAAGAGAGACACCTTGTACAGCAATTAATATTAATAATGTATCACATATAGATGCAGTCAAGACTACAGGAGCAGCTCGCCAAATATTTGGTTGACTAGCGCCTTGGTTAAAGACGAAAACATTTTGGACACCTAATGGAATGATAAGACCAAATGCAAGGATGATACCGTGAATAATTGCTTCACTCATCAGATTACCTCCTACTTAATTTGATTAATTATGATAGTCTATATTGTATAGAAGAAATGAAAATTTGTATCCATCCATATGGTTGGATAGGTGACCAACCATAAAATATGTGAGGTGAGATAATGGAAAGGCTCGTTTGGAAACCTAATATGTCTTCATCTATTCCTTTGTATAAACAAATAGAATCTTATATAAAAGAGAGAATTGTTAATGGGGAATGGACAATTGGAACTAAATTACCTTCACAAAGAGCTTTGGCGCATGCGTTTGAAGTGAACCGAAGTACAATTGTAATGGCTTTCGATGAGTTAATAGCAAAAGGTTATATTGAGGGGAATGGACGGAAGGGAACAATTGTTATAAAAAATAGTGAGAATACTTCAACATATGCCCCGCCTCCAAACTGGCAGTCTTACGTAGAAACAGGACTTCATTATCCGAATCTTCCTGCTGTACAAGAGATTAATCAAGCTGAATTTACTCCCAATGTAATTCGATTAGGAACAGGTGAACTTTCACCGAGTCTCTTGCCTGAGAAAAAGATGAAGGGTATTATTAATAAAATTTTACAATCAAATGTTCCACTTGGGTATGAGGAACCGAAAGGAAATCTCCATTTAAGAGAAAAAATTGCGGAATATTTAAAAGGGCATGGGGTATATGTATCTCCTGACTCTATTTTAATTGTTTCAGGGGCAATTCAAGCATTGCAGCTTATTTCTATGGGGCTTCTTCCGAAAGGAGCGTCAATTTTATTAGAAAAACCATCATATTTATATTCGCTTAATGTATTTCAATCAGCAGGAATGCGCTTGATTGGAATACCAATGGATGAGAATGGTATAAATACTTCATACATTACAAAATATAAGAAACAATTTAACGCATCTATTTTATATACAATCCCATCTTTTCATAATCCGACCAATTTTAGTATGAACGCTAAGAAGAGGGAAGAAGTGATGGAGATATGTAATGAAATTGGATTACCTATTATTGAGGACGCGGTATATCAAGATTTATGGTTCGATGCACCAGTTTCAAAGCCTTTAAAGGCATATGATAAAAATGGTATCGTGCTACATATTGGAAGTATGTCCAAAGTCATTAGTCCTGGTTTAAGAATTGGGTGGGTTGTTGGATCAGAATCAGTTATTCAAAGATTAGCAGATATAAAAATGCAAACTGATTATGGTTCAAGTTCTATATCCCAGCAGATTGCAGCGGAGTGGTTTGAAAATAGATTGTATGATGAACATTTACAGTTTGTAAGAAGTGCATTGAAAAAACGTAGAGATTTTATGATAAGTATGTTAGAAAAGTATTGTAGTGGCATTGCAACTTGGCATGAGCCAGTAGGAAGCTTTTACATTTGGCTACATATAAATCTACCAATTTCGAATCGTAGTTTATTTGAAAAAGCTTTACAAGAAAAGGTGTTGTTAAACCCAGGCACTTTGTATGATAGAAGTGCTAACCAATTTTTACGTCTTTCTTATTCCTATGCAACTGTAGAAGAAATTGAAGTTGGAATAAAAAAGATTGCGCAATTAATTAAAGGGTAAAAGGAGAAAAACATGAAACAATATGTGATTTGCCAAATTATCGATGGGGATAAATATTTAGCTGCTTATGCGGAGACAAAACAGGATGCAGTTGAAAAAGCAGAACTGTTAGGATTAAGAACCGGAAACCGTTACATAGTAATTACCGCGGAAGAAGCTGAAGGGTTAACTTATCCTTAAGCAATGTGTGGTATGTAGGAGATAAATAAGCCTAGTAATATATGAAATTACTAGGCTTATTTACTATTAAAGCGTCAAGTCTTCTCGTATGAAAATAAAAGTATTATGAGTCAAGTTGACGGAAAAATCGATTCGTTTTTCGATCCTGATTTCCGTCTCTATATTCATCAACATATTGTCTGAAGTTCCAAGATTGTAAAAACTTATTTGCGGAGTTATAACCAGAATTGTACAGCCATTCTTTTTCTTCTTTCGTTAACTCAAAATTTGTACTTGTAATTGTCCCTGTAGGAATTGTAATTGTTCTTGCTTTTGATTCTTTATCTAAATGCCGTAAATCATGAGCTTGCATCATTGTTTTAAATAGTCCTTTGAACATGGAAATAGGTTCTTTATAATGGGCAGGATCAGCTTGAATTTCATCTTTTACAAAATGAAATCCAAAAGTCGGCCAGCGAGGAGAGGTAGGGGAGTCGAAAATCCAAATTGGGTAATTACTTAAAATCCCGCCATCAACCATATAACAAGGCTGCTTCCATTTTGGTGTTCTCCATTTTACTGGCTCAAAGAAGAAAGGGATTGTACTACTCATTCTTACTGCCTTAGCGATTGAGAAGCGATAATTTAAAAATCCGTAGTTTGGTAAGTCATCGGGGAAGACAACCATTTTACCGTTGCTTATATCAGAAGCTATAATTTTGAGTTTGTTTAAATCAGGTAGATCTGTAAATAAGTGAACGCCCTTTTTTCGCAGTAATTCTTCAAGCCACTCTTCTATAAATACATTGGAATAAATACCTAGAGTAGACCATGCACTTATTCCTTTACCGATAAACGGGATTCTATCAAGAAAAGTTTTCTTCATAAATTTATTATAATCAATGTCGGTTATTATTGTTTTTAATTCGGAACAAGAATATCCAGCTGCTAAAAGCGCTGCGATAATTGAACCAGCTGATGTTCCAGCTACGCGCTCCCATTCATATCCTTTTTCGGCTAACGCGCAAATTGCCCCCACATGCGCAATTCCGCGTACACCGCCTCCTTCAAAAACACCATCAATTTTCATTGAACATACTTCCTTTCTAAAAAATGAAAATGGAAAAAAAGCACGTATTGTACGTGCTTTTTTACAATAGTTTTTAAGTTTACTAGCAGCCTACAAAGCCGCCCCAACAGCTAGCCCCGATGATGATTAGAAGGATAAATAAAACGATTAATAAAGCGAAACCTCCATAACCACAACCGCCACCACAACTACCGCCGTAACCGTAACCACCGCCGTAACCGCCGCAACTATATCCGTAACCCATGTGGAATTCCTCCTTAAATTAAAAATAAAAATGAACGAGGGGAAAATGTACTGGAAGAAATAAAGAACTATCGTGTTTGTAGGAACAATGTATACTATGCTTTTTTAAACTTGTTCGCGTACGAGGGATAAGCCCGTTTTTTGGAGGGCTTGTTGAATTTACAATGAATGAAGTATAATCTTTGTGCTATGATACAAATAAGTATGTAAATGTAAGGAGAATTTATGGAACAGAAAATTGAAATATTAATTGATAAATATGAACTAACATATTTGAAACAGGAGCTTATTAATACTGTATTTCCTTGTGTAAAAGTTGTGCCAAAACAACAGGAAATAATTGCGATAGGCAGTTCGAAAATGGGCGGAGTTCCTGATTTGCCAAATACATTTGAATATCCAACATACAAAGAGAATCCGTTACGTTTTATCGCACAATTTAATTTAAGTGATTTACAAAACGTTGGTATGGATCACAATCTTCCTAAGACAGGGATGTTATATTTCTTTAGTATTGAAAATTACTTTGAAGAAGATGTGGATCCAACCGAAGCTGGACGTGTAATTTATTATGATATCCCTGTAGAGCAATTACGTAGAGCAGATGAAATACAAGCGAAATATAACCAGTGTGCAATTACTTTTGAACTGACGTATAAATTACCGGAGCTTTTCATTGAAGATGAGGCGGATTCAGATCGTTTCTTGCAATTACTTGAAGAGCTAATCCCAGACAACTATGATAATCATCAAATGTTTGGAGAACCATTCTCTGTACAAGATGAGGTATTGTACGAGACTGGACAATATATGGGGATAGATCCACAGCATATGACGCTCTTATTCCAAATTGATTCAGATACTAAAAATTGTAATATGATGTGGGGAGATTTAGGGATGCTTTATTTCTGTATTGGAAATGAAGACTTGAAAAATCGCCATTTTGAAAATACATGCTGTGTGTTGCAAACTTGCTAAAAAAAGGGTTGTTCTTTTTCTAAAAGAACAACCCTTTTAAAAATGTTAAATATGCATAATCTCATATGACCTATTTTGAAAAGTATTGTATACTCTGAAACTATACGATACTTTTTTGTATAGTTATAGAATGTAAGGAGTGACAAGATGGGAAAGACAAGTAAGTATGTGACAGCTGCCGCACTTTGTTCAACTATAGTAATGGGAGGCTTACAGGCGTCAGCTGTATCTTATGCGGCTACGAATCCGACTACAGTGACAACACAATCAGATGCAGAGTTGTTAAATGATTTCAGAAAAGAATTAAAAAAACAGATTGATAATAGAGAAGAAAATATTACAATCACATATAAAACAAAAGATAGAAATGCTAGAAATATTATGGACCAATTGTATGGCGAGTTTAATAAAATTGTAGATGCTGATGAGTATGTAAAATATAATGTAGCGTCTACTAAATATTCTATAAAAGGGATGCCAGGGAATTATACATTTACATTACAAGTGAAGTATCGTGAATCAAAAGAGCAAACACAGTATGTAAAGTCTCAGGCGAAAGCAATTGTAAATTCTATTATTAAACAAGGCATGGATGAACATGAAAAAGTGAAAGCTATTCATGATTATGTTGTGAAAGAAGTATCATATGATACTTCTTATCAAGCATATACAGCGTATGAAGCGTTAGCGAATCGTTCTGCCGTTTGCCAAGGATATACATTGTTAACATATCAATTACTAAAAGAAGCAGGTATTCAAAATCATATTGTAACAGGTACAGGGAATGGACAAGCTCACGCATGGAATTTAGTGAACATTGATAACAAGTGGTACCACCTTGACACTACATTCGATGATCCAGTTCCTGATAAAGCTGGGCGCGTAACATATTCATATTTTAATATGTCTGATGAACAATTAAGCAAGGACCATGAATGGGATCGTAGTGAATATCCAGCGGCAACTACAAGCTACTTCAACGAATTAACAAGCAAAATAAAAGCCGGTAGTTCAAAAACTGCTGTATATGAACAAATGTTAAATGAAACAAATTTAAAGTATTTATCTGCACAATACGGAGCGGAAAATTACAATGAGTTTAAGAAAAAATTACAGCAACAATTTGCTTCCAAGCCAGAAAAAGTAGAAGTACGATATAAGCAGTCAATGGATGGAACGATGCAAGATATAAAGAAAGTACTAGATGAAATAGCTTGGCCAAAAGGTGCAAAGCGTGTATCTTATCAAGTTGCGCCATATAGTGCAATGGCAGGTTATTCATTAGCGACAATTACATTTACGTATTAATGAAAAAGAGCATCTTTAAAAGGTGCTCTTTTTGCGTTTGATTATAATTCTAGTGACTATTTAGAATTATGTGATAAAATAATTGAAAATAGAGGATGTGATAGCTGAATGAATTTGTTCGAAAATAATATATTTGCATTGATATATTTTTGTCTAGTAATCGGACTTATCGTTTTGTTTTTTGTATCATTTACTCTGTTCATTAAAAGATTATTGCAAAACAACACTATGAAAAAACAACATGTGATTAATATGAATCAGAAGTTAGATCGGATTATTGAATTGCTTGAAAAAGATAAAAAAGAATAATGGAAGATGGATAAAAAGGAGAAGCAGATGGCGAATTATATAAAGGAATTACGTGAAAAAATAGGGCATGATTATGTTATTTTGAATTTTGCAGGAGGTTGTGTATTTAATGAATTTGGTGAAGTGCTTCTGCAAAAAAGAGGAGACTTTAATGCCTGGGGATTTCCAGGCGGTGCAATGGAAATCGGGGAATCTGCGGCAGAAACTGCGATTCGAGAAATAAAAGAAGAAACAGGATATGATGTGGAAATTGATGAGCTCATTGGTGTGTATACGAAATATTTTCAAACATATCCGAATGGAGATCAGGCACAGGCAATTGTAATATTCTTTAAGTTTTCAATCGTTGGAGGGAATACAAAAATAGACGGTGATGAAACGTTAGATTTGCAGTTTTTCCCTTTAGACAAAATGCCGCCATTGTTTAATAAACAACATGAAGATTGCTTGCAGGATTTATTAGAGAAAAGAGTAGGGGTATATCGTTAACGTATAAAAAAGAAGCTAAATGAGATTAGCTTCTTTTTTATGTTCTATTTCCACCAATCATCAAACATTGATGCTGGTACTTGTCTTTTATGTTCACTCACTTTGTAACGCTTCTCGATCTTTTCAGCAACGTCAGCTGGAACGGATTTACCTTCTAAATAGTCATCTAATTGATCGTAAGTAATGCCTAGCTCTGTTTCATCAGCTTGACCTGGTTTTTCATCTAATAAATCAGCTGTTGGCATTTTTAAGTAAAGTCGCTCGTCTGCACCTAATTCTTGTAATAAATCACGTCCTTGGCGTTTCGTTAATCCCGTTAATGGTAATAAATCTGCACCGCCATCTCCGAATTTTGTGAAGAAACCTGTTACAGCTTCAGCAGCATGATCAGTTCCGATAACGAGTAGTCCTTGTTGTCCGCCGATTGCGTATTGTGTAACCATGCGAATGCGTGCTTTTACGTTTCCTTTATTGAAATCTGTTAATGATTCACCTAATAAGTTTTCGTATTGATTTGAGAAGGCATCAACTGTTGAAGCGATATCAAAAGCAACAGACTGATCAGCTTGAATAAATTGTAATGCTAATTGTGCATCATCTTCATCTTTTTGTACTTTGTATGGAAGACGTACGGAGATAAACGTTGCGTTACCACCTTCATTACGAACTTCTTCGACTGCAAGCTGTGCTAAACGTCCTGCTAGTGTAGAGTCTTGTCCGCCGCTAATTCCAAGTACAAATCCTTTTGCACCTGTAGTTTTTAAATAATCTTTTAAGAAATCAATTCGTTTACGAATTTCTACTTTCGGATCAATTACAGGCTGAACATGTAATGATTTCATAATTTGTTCTTGTAATGTCATTATGTTTTCCTCCTATTCATATTAAAGCGGTAAATAAGTTTATATGTATATTGGTACATACTTCTATCCTTTATTATTTCGCAAAACTAACGAATATACAATAGGATGCGTGTATGAATGTAGTCATTATAATGAAACTGTTTTATATAAGCAATTGTTTAAAACCTTTCAATAATGTAAGGTTTTTGTCATTTGAATCGATGGAAGTTATTTCCGTACTTTACTAATATAAAAGCATAGTTAGTAGAAGGGCGGAGAAGTAGTATGAACATTAGAGAACTCGCATTTCGAAATGTAACGCGAAATAGACGAACATACTCAGCTTATTTTTTGAGTAGTGCATTTGCAATTATGGCCTTTTTTGTGTATTCATTTTTTGCGTTCCATCCAGCATTAAGTGCGGGAGAATTAGGACGGTACGTATTCGTAAGTATGTCTTTTGCGCAGTCCATTATTTACTTATTTACATTTTTCTTTATTTTATATTCAATGGGAATGTTTTTGAAAACGAGAAAGCGTGAACTAGGAATTTTAATGATGCTAGGTATGACGAAATATCAATTAAAGCGTCTTATCTTCTTTGAAAATATCATGATTGGAATAGGGGCAATAATTTTTGGGATTCTTTCAGGTATGTTGTTTTCAGGAATATTAATATTTGTAGCTCCGATGATATTAAAACTAGATATCTCTTTATCCTATTACATACCGATGAAAGCGATTGTTGTAACGAGTATTATGTTTTTCGTATTATTTATGATCATTTCATTGTTTAGTGCAGGAATGGTTCGTAAAAATAAAATTATGAAATTGTTTAGAGGATCAGCAGAGGCGAAGCCAGAACCGAAGGCATCTATAATTTCTTCTATATTAGCAGTAGTATTGCTTAGTGCTGGTTATGCAGGAGCTCTTATGTCACATGGTGCAATGGTATTTATAATGATGATTCCTGTTACAACGGTAGTCATTATTGGTACGTATTTGCTGTACAAGCAGTTGAGCGTCTTTATTATTAGACTATGTAAAAAAAGTAAACGTTTCTATTGGACACAGACAAATATTATTACTTTGTCAGATTTAGCATACCGTATGAGAGATAACGCAAGAATGTTCTTTATTGTAACGATTATTTCAACAGTAGCATTTTCAGCAATAGGTACATTGGTTGGGTTTGCTTCGATGACGAAAGAAATTATGGACAGACCAATTGCGTTTCACTATCAGTCTAAGCAAGGTAATAGCAATGAGCCACAGCATCTGAAAATCATTGACGAAGGATTAAAGAAACATAATATAGCAGCCTCAAAAATAAATATTTCATCGAAGAAAACGGAGGAGCAGTCGTTAAGAAGCGCCATTTTTATAAAAGAATCAGATTATAAAGAATATGCAAAGTTAACAGGAGAACCATTTAATACTGTATCAAATAAAGAGGCTTTATTTTTGTCAGTCGAAATACCCGGACCACCGATGAAAGAAAGAAAAGAAATTACTTTACCAAATATGAATGAACCTTTAAATGTGAAAAAAGTTAATACTTCTTCATTGAGTAAAATACTAAGAGGTAATGTGTATGTAATCTCTAAAAATCAATATGATTCATTACAAGAGGGATTTAAAGAAGAAAAAGATTATATGTATAAAACACAATCCGCGAAAGATGAAATTGAGGTTGGTAAAGAGCTTACGAATCAGATTAAGCCTTATCAAGAACATTCAACGTTTAGTGCAGAAGAGTACGATCAAAATCAAAGTCTACAAATCGCAGGACCCATTTTATTTGTAGGTTTCTTTATTGGTATTGTATTTTTCGTTTGTGCAGGAAGCTTCCTTTACTTCCGTTTATTTTCAGATTTGGAGGACGATACTCGTTTATTTGAAATGATTCGAAAAGTTGGATTGACGAGAGGGGAATTATCGAAAGTAGTCACAATCCGCTTAGCGCTTTTATTCTTCGTTCCAGTTGGAGTTGCAACATTACACGGGGCAGTAGCATTAACTGCGTTAGGACAAATGTTTGAGTACTCACTGTTTAAAGAAAATACAATTGTATTAAGTATTTTCGTAGGTATTCAAGTTGTATACTTCTTAATTATACGATCGCGTTATTTAAAACAATTGAAAGAAAGATTGAATATTCGTTAAATGTGTTTTTTTAACTTTTGTACTATATTTTCTAAAAAGAGTAAGGCATTACCAAATATATAGTGATAGAATAAAAATAGCGAGGTGAAAAAAATAATAGAGAGTAAGGGGGGAGTAACATGAAAGCAACAGGAATTATTCGAAAAGTAGATGAATTGGGACGGATAGTTATTCCTAAAGAATTACGGGATGTATTAGGAATACAAATCAAATCACCACTTGAAATTTTTGTAGAAGAAGACAAAGTCATTTTACAAAAATATCAACCATACAATGCTTGTCAAATAACAGGTGATGTTTCAGATCAAAATATTTCATTAGCAAATGGAAACATTACTGTTAGTATAGAAGGCGCAAAACATGTAATAAAAGAAATTGAGCAGTTTTTGAACAAGAGTAAGATTTAGTCTTAATTTATCCCGCTATTTGTGGGCAGTAAAACTCCCACCTCAAAACTCGGCTGAAGCAAAGAAGTTAGGTGGGAGATCAATTGCCCGTAAACGCCCGATTGGTGAGGGCTAATAATCAGTGGGGGATGAACACCCCCCACTGATTATAGTTTCACTTTATATTATTCTTTTGAAAAACTGAAAAAGAAAAGGACCATTTAATGGGTCCTTTTCTTTTGTTTATTGAGAAACATTTGAGAGGAAGGGAAATGGAACGAATAAAACGAATGTTAAATCTAAACGCATTCAATAGTGGTCTGAAATGAAAATAATATATTTTCAGGAGGGATTACGATGAATAGTAGTACAGCGAATAAACAAAAAGGCATTAAATTAATTCCGTTTACTGTAAATAAAGTGGTTGAACAAGTAAATGAAATTCCACCAGGTGTACAATTGATTCATGCTCCGCAAGTATGGGAAAAGAGCGCGAAAGGAAAAGACATTGTCGTTGCTGTTTTAGATACAGGTTGTGATGTAAATCATGTAGATTTAAAAGATCGTATTATTGGTGGGAGAAATTTCACGAAAGATTATGAAGGAAATCCCAATATTTATCTTGATAATAATGGGCATGGTACTCATGTAGCGGGGACAATTGCAGCGACTGAAAATGAAGTGGGTGTTTTAGGAGTCGCACCACTTGCTAAAATGTTAGTTTTAAAAGTATTAGCTGGAGACGGTTCTGGAAGTTATGAGCAAATTATTGAGGCCATTCATTATGCTGTAAATTGGAGAGGACCGAATAAAGAGAAAGTGAGAATTATTTCAATGTCACTTGGTGGTCCGCAAGATGTACCAGAGTTACATGAAGCTATTCAAAATGCGGTAAAACAAGACGTACTTGTCGTGTGCGCTGCAGGAAATGATGGAGATTGTAACGATGATACTGAAGAATTAGATTTTCCAGGTGCTTATTCTGAAGTAATTGAAGTAGGTGCTGTTAATTTAGAGCGGAAAATTTCATGCTTTAGTAATTCAAATCAAGAAATTGATTTAGTAGCGCCGGGTGATGAAATACTGTCTACGTATCCAGAGGGGAAATATGCGGTATTAAGTGGTACTTCAATGGCGACGCCGCATGTCGCTGGGGCGTTAGCACTTCTCATTAAGCAGTGTGAGAGAGAGTACGGTAGAAAATTATCAGAGCCGGAAATATACGCGCAACTTATAAAAAGGACTGTACCTTTAGGGTATGAACGTACATCTGAAGGGAATGGATTAATAGATTTATTAAAAGAATAGTAATTACTAAAAAACATCTCATATTTATATGAGATGTTTTTTAGTATGGTTCTGTCGCATGTATTACAACATCTAATAAACCAGGGAATCGAGCATTTAAATCATCTTCACGAATTGAAATGAAACGTTGCGTTCCCTCAAGTCGTGTAAACATAACACCAGATTCACGTAAAACTTTGAAATGATGAGATAAAGTTGATTTTGCAATTGGAATGTTTAACGCGCCACAAGATTGTTCATTTTTCTCTAGTAGCATAGTTACAATTTGTAAACGAATTTGATCGCTAAGTGCATATAAGACAGAAGAGAATTGAATTTCTTCTCGATTTGGATGATAGAGAGTACGCATTTTTTCACCTGCTTGTATAAGTTAATATATTTGCACTATAACATATAAAGTGGTATATTTCTATTGTTTGAATATAATCGAACAATAGAAATATAGGGGGATAAAAAATGAAGTATACAAAATTGCAAAAGGCAGGACTAAATATTTCGAAGTTGGGGTTAGGAACAAACGCTGTTGGGGGACATAATTTATATGCTGATGTGAATGAGGAAGAAGGAAAAAGATTAATAGAAGAAGCAATTCAGCAAGGGATTACATTTTTTGATACAGCAGATTCATACGGTTTCGGTAGATCAGAGGAATTGGTAGGAGAAGTATTAAAAGGAAAACGCCACGAGTTTGTACTTGCTACAAAAGGTGGAATTCAGCCATTATTAAATGGAGAGGTTCATATTAATAATGAACCAAGCTATTTAAGAAATGCTGTGGAAAATAGCTTAAGAAGATTACAAACTGATTATATTGATTTATATTATTTACATTTTACAAATCCTGAAACAAGTTACATAGATTCAATTGGAGAACTTACTCGCCTAAAAGAAGAGGGGAAAATTCGTTCAATTGGAATATCTAACGTAAATGTAGAGAAATTAAAAGAAGCGAATCAGCACGGACATATAGATGTTGTACAATCACCGTATAATATGTTGGATCGTGCTGCTGGGGAAGAACTTTTGCCATATTGTATAGAATCAGGTATTTCATTTATACCGTACGGGCCTCTTGCTTTTGGGATACTAGGCGGTAAATATACAGAAGATTTTAAATTAAACGAAGGCGATTGGCGTCAAAGTGTAAATCTATTTGAAGAAAATACATATAAAAATAACTTTAAAAAAGTTGAGATGTTAAAAGATTTAGCTAAAGAAATGAATCTTGAAGTATCACATTTAGCTTTAGCGTGGCTATTAAATAAAAAAGGAATTGATACTGTTATTCCTGGTGGGAAACGAGCGAAGCAAATAAGCGAAAGTGTAAGAGCAGTGGATGTTTCATTGAATGAAAAAGTTATGAAAGAGATTGAATCTATTTTAGAAGATTAGTTGAAAAGAGGGATAGTGCCCTCTTTTTATATAAAAGGAGAAGGTTTAAATGAAAAGAGTGTTAGCTGTATTCTTTACGATAATGTTTATGATTGGTACAGATACTTTCTTAATTTCACCACTTTTGCCGACATTACAACAGGTGTATCATGTATCAACTGAATTATCAGGATGGATGGTGAGTTCATATGCTTTAGGATACGCTGGATTTGCGCTTATCGCTGGTCCTATATCAGATGGCTTAAACAGAAAAAAAGTGATGGTATTAGGAATGAGTTTTTTTGCATTAAGTACATTTTTGTGTGGAATGGCACCGAGTTTTTTATGGATGCTAACATTTAGATTTTTAGCAGGTGTAAGTGCAGCTTTTGTATCTCCACAAGTATGGGCATCTATTCCGTTCCTTATAGAGAAGAAGCAAATTGTAAAAGCAATTGGAATTGCAACAGCAGGGTTATCAATCTCCCAAATTTTAGGACTGCCAATTGGAGCATATTTAGCAACGATACATTATACAACACCATTCTTCGTCATTGGTATATTATCAGCACTACTTGTCGTTCTTATGTATGTTACATTACCAGAAATACAACCAGTTCAAATAGGTGGAAATGAAAAAAATATATTAAAGCGCTATAAGCAATTACTTAGAGATTCAAAGGTTTCACTTTCTTATTTTGCAGCATTTTCATTCTTTGGTGTGTGGCTCTCCAGTCAATTTGGCTTACAAGTTCATGAAGTAGGTACAGCTATGCTCGTATTAGGATTAGGAAATTTAACCGGTAACATTTTAGGGCCGAGAATCGTAAATAAAATTGGTTATAACCTTTCTTTCTATGGTGGAATTGTATTTACAGCAGTGCAATATGTCATACTTCCTCATTTAAAGAACATTATATTTGTAGAGTTATTTTTCTTTGTTTTATTTTTTATGACAGGAATTTTGTTTGTATTGATGATGGGGCGCTTACAAAATATGTCTAGTATAGCAAGAGGAACAGGAGCCGCTCTTGCTAATGCTTCTATGTATATTGGCCAAATGATTGGAGCGGCAATAGCAGGAATGTTATTTGCAGCATCTCACAATTTTATACTTGTAGGTAGTTTTACTGCGTTACTATATATAGGAGCTTTATTTTTGTTTAGAAAAAGTGAAAAGCTTAATGAAGATAGTGAAACAGGAATTGCATCATAAAGCCTTTAAAAATAAATCGGGGAAATCCAAAAAACAAAAAATCCCTAAAGAGATAGGGATTTATATATCGGCATATAGTTCCTTGGAAAAGGATATACTTAGTTTAACATATAGGACTACTTATATTTGTGAAATAGATGTGAAAGTAATGTGAAAAATGCCGTAATAAAAAGCACTGTTTTAGCTAAAACAGTGCTTTTCGTTTAGATTGAACTGTTGCCGCATTTTCATCATGTATTCCTGCTTCTTCAATAATTCGTTTTTTTACTTTATTTAATAGATGGTCTACTGCCTCACCAAAATAGTTAGCTTCGCTTTTTGTGCGGGCTTCTCGTAAACATTTATAGTTTTCTAGCAGTTCCTCTTTTTCGGTGTTTGTTAAGAAATCTTCTATTTTCTTTTTTGTCATACGAAACACCCTTTCTTCTGACAAACGACGCAATAGAAAATATTTATTTTTTATTATAACAATAATTTTTAGAGAAAGTATAGACTAACGTCGTAATAGTTTGTCAATTTCTTGGATTTTCTCATCAGCTTTCCCAATTTGCGTATTTTTAGCCTGTTCACCACCAAGAGCTTGGTGAAGTAAAAACGTTTGACCGGAAATAGCGGTCACAATGGAGACTTTTATAATTTCTTTTATTAAGGTGACATCGAATAAAACGAGTCCAAGAAGTGCGGCGAGGCTACCTGTAAAAATATCAGTTAAAAATCCAAAATGAAAAAAAGTTTTTAAACGGCGTGGAAGCAATAACTTGCCTTGGTTATTGATTAGATGGGAAACGAAGCCAGTAATGCCACCAACGAGAACTGCGGTTAGCCATTGATACATTTCCATCGAATCCACTCCTTTTAGTGAATAAGATTCGATAATTTTATATTGATTCCTTTTAATATTTCATATAAGCATATTGAGAAAGTTTGTTTAGGTTTATTCCGTATTCAATTTAATTATAACAGAAAAATCTGATATATTTCAGTCTATTATATGAAGCGGTTATTCCTTAATATGAATGTAGAAAGGGGTGCGTGATATGAATATAGATTATCGAATAAGAAGTGTAGATGGTTATACAAAAAATATAGGGGAATTAGTAAGCATGCTGGAACATACGAGGGCTGTAACATTACAGGAAATAAACGAGCTATCAGTTGAGCAATTAGATTTAATTATGCCGAGTGGAGGGAATTCCATCGGAGCGTTACTAAAGCATATAGCAGCTATTGAAAAAGCACATCAGCTTATTTCATTTCAAAAGCGTGACTTTACAAAAGAAGAATTAGAAATATGGGAAGATGCACTGTATTTAGGGGAAGCAGGGAGAACGATTCGTGGTCATGAAATACAGTATTATATACAACTTTTGCAAAGTGTTCGAGAAGAGTCGCTAAAGTATTTGAGTAAAGTAGATGATACATGGCTAATGTCAGAAAGAAAGTGGCCTAAAGGTGTAGCGTATAACCAGTACTATCTTTGGTTTCATGTGATAGAAGATGAAATTAGTCATCGTGGACAAATTAGAATGTTAAAGAAAAAGTTATTCGAAAATTACGTCAAATAAAGTAGCTTTTTAAATCGACATTCCATATAATGAGAGTAATTAAAATAAAATCGGAGTGATGTATTATGGCGAATATGACTGTAATGAATAATAAATTAAATACAAAGGTGGATGGAAAGGGCGATATTATATAAGATAGTTCGCAATCCTTCCACTTAGTACAAACTAGGGAGGATATTGATTTGAATCAAAATATTTTAGAATCATTCGGCTGGGATTCATTTTTTGAAGAGCAAGCTGTAGAGAAGAATTATGAAGTAGGGCGTATTTTACTTGAGCATAAGCATATATATCGCATTATTTGTAATGACGGTGAATATATGGCAGAGCTGTCTGGGAAGTTTCGGCATGAAGCGGTAACGAAAGGAGATTACCCAGCAGTTGGTGATTGGGTGTATATAAAGAAAATAGAAAATGAGAAAAAGGCAATCATTCATCGTATTTTTTCGAGAAGAAGTTCTTTTTCAAGACAAGAAGCTGGTAATAGAACTGAAGAACAAATAATTGCAGCAAATGTTGATTATTTATTTTTAGTGAATGCACTTAACCATGATTTTAACGTAAGAAGGTTGGAGCGTTATTTACTATTAGCGTATGAAAGTGGTGCAATGCCTGTTATTGTTTTAACAAAAAGTAGTTTATGTGAAGATGTGGAACAAAAAATTGTAGAAACGGAAGCTGTTGCAATTGGTGTTCCGGTCTTCGTCGTCGATAGTTTAGAGCATAGAGGTATTGACTCATTACAACAATTTGTTGCTTCAGGAAAAACAATTGCTTTAGTCGGCTCATCAGGGGTTGGAAAATCTACTTTGTTAAATGCACTCGTAGGAATTGAGATAGCGAAAACGGGAGATATACGTGAGGAAGATAGTAAAGGGCGGCATACGACAACTCATCGTGAGCTGTTCCAACTACCGAGTGGGAGCTTAGTCATTGATACTCCTGGCATGAGGGAGTTACAACTTTGGGAAGGAAGCGATGCAATCCAAACAACATTTTCTGATATTGAAGAATTTGCAAAAACATGCCGCTTTCGAGATTGTAAACATGAGAATGAACCAGGATGCGCAGTGCATAAAGCAATTGATAACGGGCTAATGACGATAAATCGTTTGCAAAGCTATAAAAAGTTGCAAAGAGAATTGGCGTATTTTATGAGAAAACAAGATGCTATTCTCGCAAGAGCTGAGCGTGATAAGTGGAAGAAGATTTCTAAACAACATAAAAAAATGTAAAAAACCAAAGGACTATTCCTTTGGTTTTTTGTATTTGTAAATTTTATAATAATATTATTCATATATATAGACAAAGGGAGAATATTTGTTTAAACTTTACAAGGTGTTTATCAAAAACGAATTGTAAAAATAGAGGATAGGGAATGGGATATATTCATAATTGGTTATTTATCTTTAAAACTTAATATTTAAATGTAGGAGGTTTATAATGAGTAAACTGTTAAGGTGGTTTCGAGATATAAAAGTAGCAAAAAAGCTATTAATTTCATTTTTGATAATTTTAATTGCGGCTGTCTCTATTATTGGAGGAATGTCTTATCAAACGGCTAAAAAGAATTTTGAATCACAAATTACGAGTAGTGCTCACGATAATATAAAAATATTAGATAATTTAATCAATCAAATGATTGAGGCGAAATTTAACGAAGTAAATAACTTTGCACGAGTGATTCATAGTGATATGTATCAAGGAGATAATCAAGATGAATTAAGAAAGGTATTATCTCAATATATTAATTTAAATAAAGATATTGAACAAGTATATGTTGCCGGCAATGATAAGAAGTTTGTGCAAGAACCAAATATACAAATGGCAGCAGATTATGATCCAACAACTCGTTCTTGGTATAAAGATGCAGTGAGTAAACAAGGTGGAATCGTGGTCACTGAACCGTATAAGGCGAAAGGAAATGGACATATTGTCGTAACGATTGCGAAACAAACAGAAGATAAAAATGGTGTTGTTGCGGTAGATTTAAGTTTAGAGAATTTATTGAAAACAACAAAGTTAATCAATATTGGTAAAAAAGGATATACTTTCATTTTAGATGGAAAACAAAAAATAATTGCGCATCCTCAAGAAAAACCAGGAGATAAAGCAGCTGATTCTTGGGCAAAGAGAATTTACGAAGATAATCAAGGCACTTTTTCATACACGTATGATGGTAGTGAAAAGAAAATGGTATTTGCTACAAACTTAAAAACAGGTTGGAAAATCGGTGGAACGATGTACTCAAATGAAGTAATTGAAGCTGCTCAGCCTGTATTTTATAATATGTTAATTGTTATGCTTATTTCATTAGTTGTAGGAGGGGCACTTATTTATTTAGTAACTCTTTCTATTACAAAACCTTTAAAGAGATTAGTTGCCACTTCTAAAGAAATAAGTGAAGGAGATTTAACGCAAACAATTGAAATTCATTCAAACGATGAAATCGGTCAACTTGCAAAAGGTTTTAATGAAATGACAGATTCACTAAGAACGTTAATTGGAAGAATTAATACTTCAGCAGGGCATGTTGCAGCTGCATCTGAAGAGTTAACAGCAAGTGTGAGACAAGCGAGTGAAGCGACTGAACAAATTACATTAGCAATGGATGAAATATCAAGTGGTGCAACGACGCAAACAGCAAGCGTAGAAAATGGTGCTATGTTACTGTTTGATGTAACAGAAGGGATTCAGCATGTAGCAAATAGCTCATCATCTATTAATACTGCTTCTGCTCACACTCGCGAAAAAGCAGAAGATGGTGGAAAGCTAGTTGGAAAAACAGTAAATCAAATGCAATCTATTGCGGAATCAGTTTCACAGTCAGATGCTGTTATTCAGTTGTTGAATAACAAATCAAAGCAAATTGGTGATATTTTAGAAGTTATTCAAAATATTGCAGATCAGACAAATCTTCTAGCTTTAAATGCAGCAATTGAGGCTGCAAGAGCTGGTGAGCATGGAAGAGGCTTTGCAATTGTTGCTGATGAAGTACGAAAATTAGCAGAACAATCTAGTGTATCATCAAGTGAAATTAGTAAATTAATTTGTGAAATACAAGATGATATGAGTAAGACAGTAAAATCTATGAATAATGTAAATGAAGAAGTGCAATCTGGACTTGTTATTGCAAATGAAACGAAACAAAATTTCACTGAAATTTTACAATCTACAAATGAAATTGCTGACCAAATTAAAACGATGGTTGAAACGGCTAATGGGATGTCAAAAGGTGCAAATGAAGTATCTATTTCGGTTGGTCAAATTGCTATGACGGCACAAAATAATGCGACGAGTACACAAAGTGTTGCAGCGTCAGCTGAGGAGCAGCTAGCTTCCATGGAGGAAATTGGTTCTGCAGCTGGTACACTATCTCAAATGGCTGAAGAGTTACAAGTATTAATTGAAAGATTTAAAGTATAAAAAGGGGAGGCTGTCTCAAAATAGCATTAGTGCTATTAGAGACAGTCTTTTAGCTGATAAACGGATTAGGGGTTCAATGTATTTAATGTTTGTCGAAAAATAGAGGAATTTGTTAAGCGGGTGTATAATTAATATAATATATACTACGTTTAAAGGAGATCAGTATGGGAGTGTATTGGGGAACGAAAAGATATTCTTGGCTTAGCTATGTCTCGTTTTGGTTAAGCATTTTATTCTTTGTTGCTTTTTTAATTGAAGTGTTTGTATTTAAAACACTTTCAAATAGCTCATTACAAATTGTTAAATACTTTTATTTTATATTTGTTCCATTAAATATCATTTTTAGTTTAAGGTTATTATTTAAGAATAATGAAAAGAAAATATTACCGATTTTTAGTTTAATTGTATCACTATTATTTGCAAGTTTAATTATAGTGTTAGCATTAGCAGCTACAGGAAAAATCTTATGAGGAGAGTGATATAAATTACTCTTCTTTTTTGTGGTTTTTTAAGATTTATAAGTAGTGTGTAGGAAATAAGGAAAGTGATAAGTTATCAGTAAGGGAACATACTAGTGAATAGAGAGTGAACTGAAAATATTATATGTTTTGTATGTGTTTATAAAGCAAATGAATGCAGTAAGATTCGTGATATATGGTACAATAAACATGGATAGTGATAGAGATAAAGGGTATATAAAATACTCATCGTTTTTTAGTAAGAGAGGGGTTATCTTATGCTGTACGAGGATTTGATGACATTATTCCAAGCTGCTCCGATAGAATTAGATAGAGGCGGCTGGAAATATATAATCCAGGAACAAAATGATAATTATGAAATTGTTGATGAAATGTTAAAAAAGCAAATGAATGTTGAATTGTATTTTAATGAGTATGATGAGGTGAAAATCACTTTATATAAAGATGGAAGCCCTATTACTACTATGCAAAGAATTGCTATTTCAAAAGTTGAGTTGGATGAAGAGGAAGACGGCATTCAATTCGTATTGGAACGCATGCCAAGTCGAATGATTCGTTTGCAATTAAAGCCATATCTTGCAGTAGAAATGGGGCCGTACTGGGAAGTATGTGAAGACTGTGAATGAAGATGAAAAACATCCGTATACACGGATGTTTTTTTATGTTTTTTGAAGTTGTTTAAAGGCAATAATCGGTAGTAAAATGATGCTCACCCAACCGATAATAGGGTATAGAATATGAAGTAATTCACTATATCCAATGAAACTAAAGCAATAACTAATTAGTAATATGAAGTAAATAATGTTATTACTTTTCCATCCGGTAATGGATTGCATTTGTTTTGTCATCCCGAACACATTACCAACTAAAGTTGTGAACACTTCACCGAAAATAATAAGAACAAAGAAAAAGTGAAAAGTTGCATTAAATCTTCTTATGACTTCAGCCATTGGGATATTGTATTGATAAAATTGGTCGACTGATAAGATAGCTAAATGGCTGCATAATAAAATTAAAGAAAGTCCTGCACCACCTAAAATTCCACCCCACAAAATGGCTTTTCGATCTTTTACTTCACTGGCTAACGGGACGAGAACGCTTTGGGCGAGCGAAAGATTTAAAGCGACATATGTAATAGGGCTAGTAATCCACTTCATATTCCAGCTCTCTGCAGGAATAGTATTACTAATAGGTGTTGTACTATGGAAAAAGGTTGTAATAGCGAGTCCGATAATAAAGATCATCATAATAGGTACGACAAGCGTATTTACTTCAAAAACACCTTGTAATCCCCGGCTCCCAATAATGAGACAGGCGATGACCGTGATGAAAATACCAAGTTGTCTCGGGAGGCGGAGTTGTTCTTCAAATACTGCACCGGCTCCTGATAACATAACGCTCGTTACACCAAATAATACGAGTAATAGTAATGTGTTTACGACATTTCCAAATACATCCCCAAATAAATATTTGTTGAATTCTTGAGCTGAGAATGCCCCTATTTGTGATGAAAGTAACATCATCTTTGTGCCGAGCCAAATAAAAAAAAATCCACTTATACATATGCCAATGGTTCCGTAAAATCCGTTAACTGTAAAAAATTCAACAATTTCGCGCCCAGTAGCAAATCCAGCTCCAACGACAGTTCCGATATAAGTAGCAGCGACTTTCTTTGCTACTTGCCATTGTTGATTGTCCATGTTATCCCTCTTTCTTCTATGATGAGCTTGACTTACTATTATGCATATGTGTGAGCTTGGACAATTAGACATGTGAAGTAGTTGAAAGAATACATGAATTATATGATATTAGGGAAATATTAAGGTTGTTAAAACTTTGTTACATATAAGCTGTTCATTCGGAAGAGTAGGAAATCTATGGTAAAATGTAATTAAGTTATTAAAAGATAATAATTATAAAATGATAAGAGGAGTGGATTGTATGAGTACGAAAACAAATGTTGTTGAAGTATTAAACAAGCAGGTAGCAAACTGGAATGTGTTATATGTGAAATTGCATAATTATCACTGGTATGTGACAGGACCACACTTCTTTACATTACATGAGAAATTTGAAGAGTTTTATAATGAAGCAGGGACTTACATTGATGAGTTAGCAGAACGTATTTTAGCGTTAAAAGGAAAACCGTTAGCGACAATGAAAGAGTATCTAGCAGCTTCTACTGTGAGTGAAGGGACAGGCAAAGAGTCTGCAGAAGAAATGGTACAAACTTTAGTAAACGATTTTTCTGCACTTATTCAAGAATTAAAAGAAGGTATGGAAGTAGCTGATGAAGCTGGTGATGAAACGTCAGCTGATATGCTATTAGCAATTCATACGACATTAGAACAACATGTGTGGATGTTAAGTGCATTCTTAAAATAAACATAAATTGATTAAAGAAAAACTCTATTGAAAAATTCTTTCAATAGAGTTTTTTGTGATTTTTCAGTTTTCTTTTATGCTATAATATAGTAAAAAGGAGGCGATACAATGTTTCGCTTTTTCAGAACTGGAAAAGAAGATAGGGAAATTACGAAAGATGAATTAGAACAAGCGATGGCGAAGTTTCTAGAAACGAATGCTAATATCGTTTATACAGTTTTAGTAAATGATGATTACACAGTAAATTATGATTTGTTAAAGCCCTATTTACCTGCATTTCCAACAAATTTTTTTCTGATAACGAAGGAAACGCTTGAAGTATTTGAACATACAGAAGAAAATTTAAACCTAGTTAAAGAAATTGATATCGTACAAAAGGCCGTAGATCAATATGTAACAGAAAAAGAAATGTTCCCAATTGTTGAAGATAGTGAAGATCGCCTCATATGCGGAGTGAAGCTAGGACCATATTTAAATCGTATATTAAAAAGAAACTTATATATTTCAGAAAAGCATTATTTAGTTTCAAGTAAACCAGATAAGAAAAAAAAGAATAGTGGGCAGATGTTATGAGAACAACAATAATATATTGTTGTCTTTTTTTGTTATTAAAACATTGATTTTTCAGTCTATTTAACTTTATACTACAACTAGTGGATAGGAAGGAGTGGTGTATTATGCGTATACATACATTAATTATTAAATATCATTCTGAGAATCAGGTATTGTTAAGTTGAATTGTAGAATTTATTTACTTATACCGTGACCCTAGAATGATAGGAATGTTGGAGAAACAATTATTATAAAAGGTTACGGGGGAATTTCTATATGAAAAATAGTATGACTTATATTAAGTTATTAAATGAAACGTTACATTGTTATGCAAATAAAGGAAGTTTTGAAGCGTATTCTTATATAATGAATAATGCTAAAGATGTAATGGGTAATGAAGCGCAAATATATAATTTTAAATATGCATTAGCAAGTGCAGCAGGACTTGAAGGAGAAGCGTTGCATTTAATGAAGAAAGCAATTATAGAAAATGGATTTTGGTACGGAAGTGAGTATTTAATTTCCGATGATGATTTAAAACCACTACATAAATTTGAAGAGTTTCATAGAATGGTTCAATTATGTAAAGAAAGAGAAGAATTAGCAAAGAAATCGGAACAAGCAGACGTGAAATATAAATACAGCAAACAAACTGAAAATCTACTAATAACACTGCATGGGGATCAAGAAAATATACAAATAATAGAACCATATTGGAACTCTGTAATGGAACAAGGTTTTATGCTAGCATTGCCTCAATCTTCCCAAATTCAATTTTCAGATGGATATGTGTGGGATAATATCGAAAGAGGAAGAGATGAGTTAAAAGGACATTACAATAAGATTAAAGTGAATAAAACATTTGGGAATATTATTATTGGTGGCTTTTCTGCTGGGGCAAGAGTAGCGTTACATTCCATGTTACAAGGTGAAATAGAAGTGAACGGTTTTATTTTTGTGGCACCGTGGCTTCCGGAAATGGAAGAATGGGAAGAGATGATTGGAATATTGCATGATAAAAGCATAAAAGGATATATAATATGTGGGGATCAAGATGAAGATTGTTTTGAAGGTACACAGCAATTTGTAACGTTATTAAAGGATAAAAATATAGAACATAAGTATAAAGTTGTGCCTAACTTAAATCATGATTATCCTCATAATTTTGATGAGTTATTAAAAGAAGCTATTGAATATATAGGAAGCAAAAACAATTGATTGGTAGTAAGAAAAGGAGATGCATCATATGTGATGCATCTCCTTTTCGTTATTATAAATTAAAAGCATCTGCCAATAGGCGATAAGAGTTTAATTTATGTTCAAATTGATGAGTAATCGTGACAATCATAAATTCGTCAGTATTATACGCTTTGCTTAAGTTTAATATTTTTTCTTTCACAGAAGACGGATCACCGACAATCATACGTTGACGATTTTCTTTTATGCGGAATAGATCATAAGCACTATACGAATAATTTTGAGCAGTTTCAATAGAAGGAGTACCAGTAGTCCGTTTTCCTTGTTCTAATAGTAAAATCGATAAATCAAGGCTTGATGCAATCTTCTCCGCTTCTTCATTTGTTTCTCCGCAAATAACAAAAATAGATACGATTGATTTTGGTTTATCACCTAAATAGGAAAGTTGGAATTGTTCTTGGTAAGCCTTCATTACTTCAGGGCCACCGTATCCGTTAATGAACTGTGCAAATGCAAAAGAAGCGCCTTGCTTTGCGGCAATCATTGCACTTTCTCCGCTAGAACCGAGCATCCACATTTCAGGAGATGTTGGGATAACTGGAGTAGCCTTTAAGTTTGCATAATGATGGTTTTCTGGTACTTGATCATGTAAGTACATAGCAACATCTGCAATTTGTTCTGGATATTGATCAAGTGAGACCATTTTACCTTCTTGAAGTGCGCGAGTTGCTATCGGCATACCACCAGGCGCTCTCCCGACACCAAGGTCGATGCGGCCCTTATAAAGTGCTTCTAAAACGCGGAAATTCTCGGCAACTTTATATGGACTATAATGTGGCAGCATAACACCACCAGAACCAACTCTAATACGGTCAGTTTTCGCGGCAATATGTGAAATGAGTATTTCTGGACTTGAACCAGCTAAGCTAACTGAATTATGGTGCTCGGATACCCAAAAACGTGTGAATCCGAGTTTCTCAACTTCTTGTGCAAGCGTAACTGTATGTGAAATAGCTTGGGCTGCTGTGCTACCATCTGAAATAGGTGATTGGTCTAATACACTTAATTTGATCATAGAATATACCTCTCAATCTTAATGTACATCCTATTATATATTTACTTACGAAAAATGCGTAATGAAATGCTCAAAAGGAAAAGTGAATAATTTTTTATCCGCTTTTAATGAAAAAACCCTCGTTCATAATGATTCATTTCGACTAAGTTTAATATATATTCGTAGTTATCAATTTCTAAATGTATTTGCTTGCGTTCTTCTTCAGTTAGTTTAACGCTAGTGAGTTTTTTACATAACTGCTGTTTCTTTAATTCTAAATGTTTTTTTGTAGCCTGATAATCGTAAGTACGTTTCATGTGTATCCACCCTTTCCATACAGTTACTATCTGTATGTTTATCATATGAAGTATGTGGAAGGGGGAGAGCTGCACCTTATGTATTTTTAGTGAATTTTCAAATTGTGGTGGTGTTATGTTTAAGTGAATTTATGAATAAAATGCACTAAACCACTAATTTGTATTTCATGAAGTAAGGGGTGGGATTGTGCAGAAAGATATAATGTTTAACAATGAGATGGATGAAACGTTAAAAGTTATAAATAAGGGATTGAAGAAGACGACACGTCCGAAACAAATCATTGTAGTAGGGGCTGGTATGGCTGGATTAGTTTCGGCATCTTTATTAAAAGCAGCAGGGCATGAAGTGAAGGTTTTTGAAGCGAACAACCGTGTAGGTGGCCGCATAGAGACAGTTAGGATGGAAGATACCGGATTATATTTAGATGTTGGAGCGATGAGAATTCCGTATTCGCATACATTAACGATGGCATATATAAGAAAGTTTGGGCTACAGGTGAGCCCTTTTATTAATAGGAATGAGACAGATATTATATACGTAAATGGTCGGGAAACGACATTAAAACAATACGAAAAAGATCCAAGTATTTTAAGATATCCTGTGGAAATGAATGAAGTTGGGAAAACGTCTGAGGAACTATTAATGTTAGCGGTACAGCCCATTATAAATTTTATAAAAAAGAACCCAGAGAAAAATTGGGATATTGTAGTAAAGGATTTTGGGAAATATTCTACAGGTCAATTTTTAAAATATCATCCTTATCAATATAATACGTATTTTTCGCCAGTAACGATTGAGATGATAGGTGTTCTATTAGATTTAGAAGGTTTTTTAGAAAGGTCATTCGTTGAGACGTTACGTTTTTTATATATTATGCAAGAGGAGAGCGGATTTTGCGAAATAATAGGTGGGAATGATAGATTACCAAAGTCTTTTTTACCACAATTAGAAGGAAATATTATATATAATCAAAAATTAATGAAGCTTCATCAACAAGCCAATAGTGTAACAGCCTATTACCGGAACGAGGAAACTTTTGAATATAGTAGTATTACAGGGGATTTAGTTATTGTTACAATTCCTTTTTCAACAATGCGATTTGTAGAAGTAGATCCATTTGATTCGATATCTCATGCGAAGTGGAAAACAATTCGCGAATTGCATTATATGCCAGCTACAAAAATAGGAATTCAATTTAAAAGTCGTTTTTGGGAGGAACAAGGGCAATTAGGTGGGAGAATTATAACAGATCTTCCTATACGTTATGCGTATTATCCAAGCCATGGAATCGGAGAGAAAGGGCCTGCTATGATGTTAGGAAGCTATACATGGTCTTATGATGCGTTGTTATGGGATGGGTTATCAAAGGGGGATCGTATCTATTACACACTACAAAATTTAGCAACAATATTAGGCGGTCAAGTATATGATGAGTTCATGTCTGGAATATCAAAGAGTTGGACATTAGATCCATATGCGCTTGGAGGGTTTGCACTATTTCAAGCTGGCCAAGAATCAGAATTACAGCCAGTCATTGTAAAACCTGAGGGGAGAATATATTTTGCTGGTGATCATACAACGCTGTATCACGGATGGATTCAAGGTGCGATTGAATCTGGAGTTCGTGTAGCGATGGAAGTGAATGATCAAAAAGTTTAAAATTCAGAAATTTCTTTACTGTATAACTTGAGATGGATATTATTATATATAAAAGAATTATAGGGAGTGTTTACAGTGAATCCGTTATTATTCGATTTTCCTTCTGAATTTTATACTGACAGGCTTTTTATTCGAATGCCAAAACCAGGTGATGGTAAAGTTGTATATGACGCAATTCAAGCTTCAATACAAGAATTAAAACCTTGGATGGTCTTTGCACAAAAAGAGCAAACAGAGGAAGAAATAGAAGAGAGTATTAGAAAATCGCATATTCAATTTTTGCAGCGTGAGGATTTGAGATTACTAGTTTTTTCGAACGAAACAGGTGAATTTATTGCATCTGCCGGATTACATCGTATTAATTGGGATATACCTCAATTTGAAATCGGGTATTGGATTGATTCAAGGTTTAGTGGAAAGGGCTATATGGTAGAGGCTGCAAAAGGTATAACAGATTATGCTTTCACTGAATTGAAAGCAAACCGCGTAGAAATTCGTTGTGATTCTCTAAATAAGAAGAGTAGAGCGATACCAGAGAAATTAGGCTTTAAATTAGAGGGTACTTTAGAAAGCGCGAGTGTTGCGGTGGATGGAAATGGATTAAGGGATATGTGTGTATTTGCAATGACGAGAAATACATATGAAAAAGAAGAGCTGTAAAGAAACAGCTCTTCTTTTTGTTTATTATGGTACAGGATGTCCATTAGAGCTTTCGAAAATTGTAAACCATTGTTGGCGGTCTAAGTTAACTTTTGTAGCAAGAGCGGCTGTTTTCACACGATCTAATTTACCAGAGCCAACGATTGGCATCATGTTAGCTGGATGAGCGAGTAACCATGCATACATAACAGTATCGATGCTAGTAACACCTAGTTCAGTAGCAACTTTTTGTAAAGTTTCACGTACACGTATGGCACGTACTGATTGACCAGTAAAGATTTCACCACCAGCAAGAGGTGACCAAATCATTGGATTAATTCGTTTTTCTTGGCATAAATCAATCGTACCTTTTTCAAAATGCTCAAGCTGCATCGCAGATACTTCAATTTGATTTGTAATGAGCGGGAAATCTAAATACGAACTTAACATATTAAATTGTGAAGGTAAAAAGTTAGATACACCGAAGTGACGAACCTTTCCTTCTTGCTTTAAGCGTGAGAACGCTTCTGCCACTTCATTTGGGTCCGTGAATGGATCAGGACGATGAATGAGCAATACATCAATATAATCTGTATGTAAGTTTTGTAATGAATCCTCCGCGCTTTTTATTATATGTTCAGCACTCGTATTGTAGTGAGCAACATATCGCTCTGGAAATTTAGGGGATGGGGGAGCGATTCCACATTTAGTGATGATTTGCATATTTTCGCGTAAGGAAGGCTTGAGTTGTAACGCTTCTCCAAACAATCCTTCACATGTATATCCGCCATAAATATCAGCGTGATCGAAAGTAGTAATCCCCAAATCCATACAGTCTTCAATAAAAGAAAGTAACTCTTGCTTTGTCATATTCCATTCTGCTAAACGCCAGAACCCTTGAATAATACGAGAAAATTCTAGTGTTTCGGCCATTTGAACTCGTTCCATTATAAGTACCCCCTTGATGAATGATAATATTTTTGAAAAGGCTTTCTTGCTACATATTATTATATAGTTACCCGGTTGTACATACAATAAATATGTTTTGCTACAAAAACGTTTTTCTCTATATGCTATAATGTAGAAACATATAGCTATAAGGAGATGTAAGGAATGATTCCAGTAACAATACTAACTGGTTTTCTTGGATCAGGGAAAACGACATTATTAAATCGAATTTTATCAGAGGATCACGGCAAGAAATTAGCAGTGATTGTAAATGAAATAGGGCAAATTGGTATCGATAATCAATTAATTATGAACGTTGAAGAAGAAATTATGGAAATGACAAACGGTTGTTTATGCTGTACTGTGCGTGAAGATTTACTTGTTGCTTTAAAACAATTACTGGATGTGAAAGCAGAAGGGAAAATGGACTTTGATGGATTAGTAATTGAAACAACAGGTCTTGCAAATCCAGGTCCGATTATTCAAACTTTCTTTTTAGATCCAGTTATTCAATCTGCATACCAAATTAACGGTGTTGTAACAGTTGTAGATAGCTATCATATACATAAACATTTTGAAAAGGGACTAGAAGCAAAAGAACAAATTGCCTTTGCTGATGTTGTGTTAGTAAATAAATTAGATTTAATTGAAGAAAATGAGAAAGAAAGTCTCGTACATGAACTGCAAGGAATTAATCCAACTGCAAAATTAATCGAGACGACTAACTGTGAGGTAGATATACCATCGTTACTACAAATTCAAACGTTTAAAACGAAAGATACGTTACAAATTTACCCTCATAAAGAACATAACCATTTAGAAGGTGTAAAATCGTTTGTACTACGTGAAGAGCGTCCGTTAGATTTACAAAAACTGAATGAGTGGATGTCAGCTGTCGTGCAAGAGCTAGGGGAGTATTTATATCGTTACAAAGGGATATTATCTATTGACGGAGTAGATAAAAGAATTGTTTTCCAAGGTGTACATACATTGTTTGCTGCTTCGTACGATAGAGAGTGGCAAGAGGGCGAAGAGCGAGTAAGCGAAGTAGTGTTCATCGGAAAAGATATTAATAAAGAATGGTTCCAAGAACATTTCCAAGAGTGTGTGAAATAAGTCTGCGTAAATCGCAGGCTTATTTTTGTTTTTTTGTTTACTAAAATTGGAATTTGTATTAAAATAATCTGAAATTACTAAACGTTTAGTATTTTGTTAGGGGTAGGGGGAGAAAAGGTGCGTTTAATGATTCTTGGATTGCTTACTAAAAGGGAGTCGCTATCTGGTTATGAAATACAGCAGGCGCTAAATATGGTGCAAAGTAAAAAATGGGCGGAAGTTTTCCCAGCTTCTATTTATCACGCATTAAAAAAAATGGAAAATGAAAATTTCATTCAAGTTAAAGCAATTGAAATGACCGGAAAACGGTCGAAAACGATATATTGTATTACAGAAAAGGGAAGTCAAGAATTTAAAAGGTTATTAAAGGAGTCGTTTCAAAAAACTTCAGTTATGTTTCCGAAACATCTATATACAGCGTTAACATTTCTGTCAGAAGAAGAGAGTATGAGAGAGGAGGTTTTAGAAGCTCTAGAAGAGCAGAAAAGTGAAATACGATCTACTTATGAAGAGATGAGGGAAGGAGAAAGACTAAAAGATAACGCGCCAGCGTATGTGAAACTAATTTTCGAAAATATGTATGAACAATGTGAGATGCAACTTCGATTTATTCATAGGTTAGAGAAACTATTAAAAAACTAAAAATGTGGTGGGAAGAATATGAAAATCGATCATCTTGTTATAAATGTAAATAAAAAAATACAAGAAAATAAGGAAACGATTAAAAATGTACATTCTATCGGGCTTCCATATGTTCCGAAATGTGGAAAGGGAACGAAAGGGTTTAAAGTATCTAACATATGGATTGGAAAAGAATATTTAGAATTAGTAAGAGTAAAAACAAAAGATGGGGGTGGTTGGGTACAAGAGTGGGTTCAGAAATATTGTGATGGCCATAGGGGACTCATCGGACTGGCAATTGATGTTGAAAATATAGATAAAGTGTATGGGAAAATGATAGAAGGTGGAATTGAAATTACAAAACCAGAACCATTACACTACAAGTGGTTTTTTAATTTATTTAAGAAAACTATGCCGTGGAAAAATGCATACATACAGCCGATGAAGGGGATGCCGTTTCAATTCTTTCTACAACAAATGGACGATCAAAAGAGCAGAGAATATATGGAGAAATATATGTATCCAAATAGTTTGGAACAGGGAATTACAGGGATAAATACGGTGAAATTATATGGAGAAATAACAAATGAAGATAGAGACATTATTAGTTGTCTATTTTCAGATGTTACAAATGAGGAAGAAGAAATAGTAATACGTTTAAGCAATCAAATGATTCATCTAATTCAATCGAATGAGCATTTTACGGAGATAATACTAGATTGCAAAAGCGAAGCACATAGGGAGAAAAAATTAAATATAGAAAATGTGACATTAATAAATAAATAATAAAAAGCCTGTTTTCACAGGCTTGTATTTTCATCTATTAGTAATTCCATTACAACACCTACAACTGGGCCTTCGTCATCAATATCACCATTTAAACGGAAGCCAAATGATTCATATAGTCCCATTGCGAGTTTGTTGTCAGGATGTAAACTTAAATAAATTATTTTACATTCAAATTTTTCTTGTAAGAATTGAATGAGTATGCGAAGGAAACGTTTTGCGTATCCTTTTCCTTGATATTGTTGATCAATCATAAAGCGATCTAACCAGACACTTTTACGTTTTTCCCAATACCATCCATACATTGCATACCCTACAAGTGTTTCTCCATCATATAAACCTACTGACGTTCCGTTTCCTTCAAATAATGATTCTGCTAAAGAAAACGCATTGCTTTCAATAAATTGCTGCTGGTCTTTTGCGACGTTTAAAGCAGCTACTGAACGCCAATTTTTTGCTGTTACTTCACTAATGTGAAGAGTCATAATTCCAACTCACCTTCTAGATTAATATAGCTTAAAAGCTAATATGGATAATTTTACTTGTTATTTTGGTCAAGTCAAGGATAAATACATAAAAAGGCAGCTGAATGACATATTCAGCTGCCTAGAAAATATAGTTGATTAGTTTGTTGCTTCTTTTAAAGTATTTACGTTTTCTTCCATTAATGTGAAGTAATCTTTATTGTTCTTTGCATCATCCTCAGAAATAGTAGCAAGGTGATTTAAGCGTAAAATTTTTGTACCTGTTTCTTTTTGAATAACTGATGCTACTTTTGGAGTAGAGAATGTTTCAAATAAAATATATTGTAGACCGTGCTCTTTTACTGTTTTTGTAATGTCAGCAAGCTGTTTTTGAGATGGTTCATCAGATGCTGAAATTCCAGCGATTGGAATTTGTTTCAAACCGTATCGTTGTTCCCAGTAGCCGTAAGCTGCGTGTGAAACTAATATTTCTTTCGTTTTTGCATTTGCAACAACTGCTTTAAATTGATCATCTAAATCAGTGAATTTTGTTTGTAGTGCTGCAAAGTTTTTTTCGAACTCTTTTTTATGTTCAGGCTGTAATTCTACAAGTGCATTTTTAATTTTTTCTGCTTGTTTCATCGCAAGAGTAGGATCTATCCAAACGTGTGGGTCTTTATCGTGATGATGTTCATCTTCTTTATGACCGTCTCCATGATCGTGCTGCTCTTCTTCAGATGAAGCACGAAGTTCGATATCTTTAGATGCATTTACAATTTTTACGTTTTCTTTTTTTAATGATTTTTCCATTTTTTCGGCAAATGGTTCTAATTCTGCGCCGTTATAAACAAATAAATCGGCTTTCGCCACTTGTACAGTCTGCTTTTGACTTGGTTCAAATGTATGAGAATCCGCACCAGGTGGGTAAATTGTTTCTACATTTACATAATCACCACCGATTTTTTTTGCAAAGTCAGCGAGTGGGAAAATGGTTGTATAAACAGAAAGTTTCCCATCTTTTTTCGTTGCACCTTCTTTGTTGTTAGAACATCCAGCAAAGATGAGTGTGAAAATAAGTATAAATGAAAATAGAGCTAATTTTTTAGGCATATAATTCTCCTCTTTTCTTTTTTACAATTATATTTTCTCCAAATATAAGAAGAAAATATCGTTTTAATACAAAACGGAATAATTACGTTTTAGTTTGCGAACCTAGTATAATACATCTTTATGAAAGTTGCAATAAATAATAATCATTACGATTTGATTTTGTAATAAATCTGTCAAAAAGAAAGGTATTAATTTTTATGATTGGTGCATATGTGACAATGTTACTTTCATATATTGGGAGGGAGCAGAAAAAAGGGGATGAGCGCTTGGGTTACTTCATGGAAGCTATCTTATTAATACTTGCGGTTGTTTTGCCATTATCTTTTGTTTTAATTTTTTTAAGAAGACTAATAAGTAATTTAGGGGATGCTACAACAATTACAAAATTGCCAGCGGAAGAAAAAGAAGAGAAAAAAGAGTAAGTAAAGCACTATGCATACGCATAGTGCTTTACTTATGGTAAAATGGGAGAACGGAAACTCCTGTTAGCGACGATTAGCTATAGGAGAGAATAGTAAATAAAGAGGTATACACATATATGAATAAGCGAACAGCGTTAGTACTTGGCGCAAGTGGGTTAGTTGGACAAGAAATAACGCGACTATTACTTGACTCAGATTACTACGATTCGGTTACTATTTTTGTAAGGGAACCATTACAATTACAGCATGAGAAATTGCAACAGAAACAGGTGGATTTTTCAGTATTAGAGGAATACAAAGAATTTTTTGCAGTAGATGATGTTTTTAGTTGCTTAGGAACAACGATAAAAAAAGCGAAGTCGAAGTCGAATTTTAAAAAAGTAGATTATGAATATACATTACGAGCTGCCTGCTTAGCTGAAAAACAAGGCGTGCAAAATTTTCTTGTTATTTCATCAATGGGAGCAAAACCTAAATCATTTTTCTTTTACTCGCAAGTGAAGGGGAAAATGGAAGAGGAGCTGAAAAAGCTAGTTATTGGTGGCATACATATTTTCAGGCCGTCATTATTAGTTGGAAATCGACAAGAATATCGTTTTGGGGAAAGAATGGCTGAGAAATTATCTCGTATTCTTCCGTTTATATTTAAAGGGGCTTTTAAAAAGTATAAACCAATTTCAGCTAAAGATGTGGCGAAAGGAATGTATATAACAGCGCTACGTGAAGAATCTGGTATTCATATTTATAATTCAAATGAAATTACAACGATAGAATAAATAAAACCGAGAAGAATGACTTTTACTGAAAGACAAAGGAAATAGAGTTTTAGGCTTGGATTAACAGTAAATACACGTTGTTTAACACTTATACTAAAATGAAAGAGGAGTGGGGAATCCACTCCTTTTATCACGACAATTTTATTCCACTTTTATCCCTCATACGTCTCAAATAACCTTTTCAAATACGCCTGATTTCCTTTCACGATATACTGCTCAGTTTCTATTAAACGCGTTGCTAATTCGGACTTCGTTAGACGCATATACTGTCTGTAAACATTCTTTAAATTCCTGTCAGACTTTAATTGTTCAAACTCGTGAAAAGCATGTTTTTCATTTTGTCGATAGGGAAGGTGCTTTTCGATCTCTTTTTGTTTTTTCTTATAACTCTTACTCTTTTCTTTATAATACGCATAGATTTTTTCATGATTTCTTATAGTATTAAAATGAATCCCTTGGCCTTGTTCATCGAGTTCTTTTGTCTTTTTAGATACATTGTGCAAGGTAACTTCTTTGCCCTCCGCAAGAAGGGCGTCTATTGCTTTTTTACCTAGTTCGAAGGAGGTAATCCTTCGTTTTTCGTAATCACACTCTAAACCATTTTTATGGTTTTTTTTATTTTCATTACTTCCAAATTAAAACCTTTTTCCCCGTAAAATCCCTTCGTTTTTTCTGCCCATTCTAGATAGTTTAGTAATTCATGCTTTTGTTCTGGTTCGGGTATTTTAGTGCTACGGGTAAAGAAGGCTTGGATTCCACAGTAGTTATTGTTAGTTTAATTGCAGGGGTTTTAGGAATTGCAGCTTTTGTCATTCGTCAAAACTTCTTAGAAAAACCAATTTTAAACTTTAAGATCTTCCTAAACCCTAAATATACATTATCTATTTTCGTGCTAATTACAACTATCTTTGCAATGTATTCGGTGATGATTTCTGTACCGTTATTTTTGCAGAACATTCAAGGCATGACAGCATTAAAATCAGGATTAATTATGCTTCCAGGTGCGATGATTATGGGATTATTAGCACCAATTAACGGTAAGTTATTTGATTGTTTTGGAATTCGTCCACTTATCCTAATCGGTTTTCCTTTAATGATTGTGGCATCTGTAATTTTAGGGAATCTAGGACTAGAAACCGCTTCGTGGGTTATTTGTTTAACGTATGCTATTCGTTTAATTGGCGTGGGGATGGTTCAAATGTCTCTTCAAACAAATGCACTCAATGCATTAAAGCAAGAAGAAGTATCACATGGTACTGCGATGAACAGTACGTTAGGGCAAACAGTTGGAGCAATAACTTCAAGTCTTATTGTCACGTTGATATCGAATCGTACACAGTTTCATGGTACAGAAATGTTAAAAGAACATAAATCTGAGATGATCGGAATGTCAGCTGATGCGATTCAAAAGCTGAAAAAAACAATTTCAATAGATGCCTTTATTGCTGGGAACAATGACACTTTCTTATAATCAATTGTGGTTGCGGTAATTGGTTTAGGATTGGGATTATGCTTAAAAAGCAAAAAAAGATGGGGGTTTCTAAATAAAATTTGAACTTTAAGATTAGGTTAGATTAGAAATGGATAATTGGTCCTTTGATCTAAAATGTTTTTTTGGGAGAAAATTAATGATATTTTATTATTAGTAAAGTTCTTTCTCTAATATGGTTGTAAAACGTAGATAAAGTATGTTTAATCAATATTTGGAATGAAAACTCTAGATTTTCTATGTAACATAGAAAATTTAGAGTTTTTTATTACCTATAATTACATAAGTCTTATCGTTTTTGCACCAGAACCGATACCCCTACATTTATCTGCCTCTTTGGTAGGGCATCGAATAATCCTTACTTATACCATCGCGATTTCTGATAACTTACATGTAGAGGTATCACTCAATATAACAAAAATGTAATGTTAATGAAATGTAATTCCATCGATACTATAAATGAAATTATATAAAATGAATTACATAAATGAATGAGAGTTAAAGAATTTTTATAATGAAAAAGGAGAAGTATTAATGCGAAATATATTAAATGTAGAAAAAATTGAAAAATATTATGGTAATAAAGATAATGTAACAAAGGCTATAGATAATATTAGTTTTAAGGTAGATGAGGGAGAATTTGTTGGGATAATGGGGCCTTCAGGAAGTGGCAAAACTACATTACTTAACTGTATATCAACTATTGATAATGTTACTACGGGAAAAATAATGATAAATAATAGTGACATTACTCGGTTAAAATCAAAGTCACTAGATAAGTTTAGAAAAAATGAATTAGGGTTTATATTTCAGGACTTTAATTTATTAGATACCCTTACTGCTTATGAAAATATTGCCCTAGCGTTAACAATAAAAGGTGAGAAAAGTTCAAAAATTGATGGGAAAATACAAGCAGTTGCAAAATATTTAGACATTGAACAAGTATTAAGCAAATACCCTTATCAAATGTCAGGCGGACAAAAACAAAGGGTTGGTTCGGCAAGAGCTATCGTAACAGATCCATCTTTAGTACTTGCAGATGAACCAACAGGATCGTTAGATTCTAAATCAGCTAGATTATTACTCGAAAGATTTGAAAGTCTAAATAAGGATTTAAAAGCTACAATACTTATGGTTACTCATGATGCATTTACAGCAAGCTATGCTCGTAGAATTCTTTTTATTAAAGATGGAAAAATATTTATCGAGTTGGTAAGAGGGAATGATTCCAGAAAAGAATTCTTTACTAAAATTATCGAAGTTATAACCCTTCTTGGAGGTGACGATAATAATGTACTCTAAGATTGCTATTGGGAATGTAAAGAAAAGTTTTAAAGATTATGCAATATATTTCTTAACACTAACACTGGCTGTTTGTATATTTTATAGCTTTAACTCAATAGAATCACAAAAGGCACTTATGGAAATTAACGCTTCAGATAGAAAGTATGTGCCTACAGTAATGAACGCTATCTCAAATGTGTCAGTATTTGTATCCGTAATATTAGGTGGTTTAATATTGTATGCAAATAATTTCTTAATTAAAAAACGTAAAAAAGAATTAGGAATATACATGACTTTAGGTATGGGAAGAAGAAACATATCCAGAATATTAGTAACAGAGACATTTCTAGTTGGCGTTATATCTTTAGTGAGTGGACTTATAATAGGTATTGGAGTATCGCAGGGGTTATCTACATTTGCATTAAAGCTATTTGACTTGCCCATCAATAAATATAAATTTGCAATTTCAACAGGTGCTATAGGTAAAAGCGTATTATACTTTGGAATCATGTTTTTACTTGTTATGTTATTTAATGTATATGTTGTTTCTAAATACAAAATAATTGATTTGTTAACAGCAGGTAGAAAAAGCGAAGATGTAAAATTTAGAAATCCTCTTATCTATGTAATCACATTTATTATGTGTGTAGCATCACTTGGATATGCATATGTGACTGTACTAAAAATCGGATTGAATTTTACTAATCCTATGCTCGTGGTATCAATCATTCTTGGCATATTAGGTACATTGCTGTTTTTCTTTAGTTTATCTGGATTTATATTATATGTTGTAAAGAAGAATAAAAAAGTCTATTTTAAAGGTTTAAATATATTTATCATCAAACAAATAAATAGTAAGGTTAATACAAATTTTATATCCATGTCTGTAATCTGTTTAATGTTATTCCTTACAATGGTGGCTTTATCTACAGGAATCAGCTTTAACAGAATGATGGACGCCACAACGAAAGAAATAACACCATTTGATGCCAGTATTACGTTGGAGAATAAGGATGAAAGTTACACTATAGAAGAAGTATTAAATAAAGCTAATTTTAAAATAAGTAATAACGAAAAATATGTATCTTATAATGTATATCGAACAGGGATGGAAGTGGTGGACTTTGTACCAGAAGGTAAAGATTATAATAACGATATAGATTTCATTAAAGTATCTGATTATAATAAAATTTTAAATCTTAAAGGTGAAAAGGAAATCACTTTAAATAACAATGAAATTTTACTTTTATCAAATGAAAGCCGGTTGGCTAATTCGACAAATGAAAGATTAAAAAATAGCAATAAGGTGAATATTAAAGAAAAAGAATATTTGGTAAAAAACGCTAAAGTTATACAAGAGAATCTTTACACTTATGATGTGCGAACTAATTACTTCACAATCGTTATAAATGATGAGTTTTTATCAGGCTACAAAATTACTGAATCCGTACTTAATGTAAATTATTTAGATGGAAATAGAGAAGAATATAATAAAAAATATGATAACGTTGCACGGGGCTTTTATGACGAAAATGGCCCGAAATTAAATATTAATCGTATAGCAGGCAAATCAAAGGATGAAGTTTGTGCAGGAAGTAAGGGATTGAAAACTATCGTACTGTTTATTGGGATATATATAGGTATTGTATTTTTAATAACGAGTATGGCTGTATTAGCTCTTCAACAATTATCAGAAGCCAGTGATAGCATAGATCGATATAAATCTTTGAAGCGAATTGGTTCAAACGGAACAATGATCGACAAAACGATTTTCATTCAAACTTTCGTATACTTTAGTCTTCCAGTTTTTCTTGCCATAATTCATTCTATAGTTGGAATTTATGTAGTCAATTATTATATTAACAGATTTCAACAAACAGACATTATTTTACCAGCATTGATGACGGGCTTAGTATTTCTTGTAGTTTATGTAGTATATTTCTACACGACATATGTCGGTTATAAAAATATTGTAAAAAGTAATACTTGATTTTATAATGCTTATTAGGGCTATTACACTTTGTTTCTCAAGATGTAATAGCCTTATATTCTGTATAGGGAGGGAAAAGTCATGAAAAAAATCATTCTGATTGAAGATGATGAAATCATCAGAGAAGAATTACAACATTTTTTTATAAAGTATGGATATGAAGTAAAGGCTCCCACAGATTTTAATCATATTATCAAACATATAGAAAGTGAGAATGTAGACCTTATATTACTAGACATAAATCTTCCTGTGTTCGATGGCTATTATATATGCAGAGAAATACGTAAAACTTCAGATGTTCCAATCATCATGGTTACAAGCAGAGATAGTGATGTAGATGAACTAATAAGTATGAATTTAGGAGCAGATGATTTTATAACAAAGCCTTATAATACAGAAATACTATTAGCAAGAGTAACAAACATTTTAAGAAGGACATCTGGAGATTTAAAGACGAATCATATCTTAATTTATAGAGATTTTAATTTAAATCTCTCAAATGCAACAGTTACTTATCAAGACAAGTCTGTAGAGTTAACTAAAAATGAAGTTAAAATACTCTCATGCTTAATAAATAATCGCGGATATATTGTAAAAAGAGATTCACTCATAGAAACCTTATGGAAATCTGATTATTTTGTGGATGATAGCACCTTAACTGTTAATATAAATAGATTAAGAAAAAAGCTTGAAGAGATAGGTATAGAAAATCCAATTGCAACAAGAAGAAGCTTAGGGTATATAATGCCATGAATATAGGTGAATTTATTAAAGATAAAATGGTAGTAATACTATCTAATGTACTGGTATTTATTATACTAGCAGGTATATTGCTGACTGTGAATGTTCAGTTCATTATAATATTTTTTGTCTTTTGTATTTGGTTTTTTCCATTGATTATATATATGGCTATAGAATTTATAAAATGTAAAAATTATTATAATGAGATTAATGGCATATTAGAAAACTTGGAGAAAAAATACCTACTTCCAGAGGTAGTAAAGGAATCAAACTTTATACATGGGGAAAAGCTTAACGCTATACTGAAAGAAGTAAGTAGAGATATGCATGAAAATGTAAAATATTATAGCGATATGCAATCGGATTATAGGGAATATATAGAAACATGGGTACATGAAATTAAGACGCCGATAGCTTCTACAAAGCTAATAATTGAAAATAATCAAAATGAAGTAACTAATAAAATAGACTCACAATTGGATCGAATCGAAGGGTTTGTAGAACAGGTGCTGTATTATTCTCGAAGCAATAATGTCGGTAAGGACTATATTATAAAACCAATCAACCTTGATGATGTAGTAAGAACTGTAATTAAAAGAAATTATAGAGATTTTATTCATAAGAGAATAAAATTAGATATGAAAAATATTAATGAAATCGTATATAGTGATAAAAAATGGGTTGAATTTATTGTTAATCAAATATTAGGAAATTCCATAAAGTACTCAAATAACAAGGAACAAATGATACGTATATACTCAATTAAGAAAGCTAACTCAGTAATACTAACTATAGAGGATAATGGAGTAGGGATAATAACTAAAGATATAAATAGAGTTTTTGAAAAAGGATTTACTGGAGAGAATGGAAGGAGATTTAGCAAAAGTACAGGAATGGGTTTGTACCTATGCGAAAAACTGTGCTCAAAATTAGGAATGAAAATTGGCATTGAATCTGAAGTGAATAAAGGAACTAGAGTTACATTAATATTTCCGTTGTCAGGTATGGTAACTTTTGAGCCTTGTTTATAAAAGAGATGCTGCCATCTTTCCACGAATTTAGTATGAAACTTATAAATAAATTTAAAACGGTATGAAAAGAGTAGAAATTCTCTTCATACCGTTTGTATTATTTAGCCATTTAACATATTGGTATATTTAATTGTGAATCGGATGGATGTTAATCTGGATTAGTCATTACTATTTTTGATGTCCACTAATACTTAACGTAAGATTTGGTTCGGTTGCTACACAGACCTCGTAAGCGAGAAATTGTACACTATATAAAACAGTAAAATAAATATCCGATCCCTTAGCGTACAAGGAATTGGATATTTTGTGTCTAAATTGTGTCCAAACGTATATTGCAATTAAAGCAAGTATGAATAATTTCAAGTGTTGTTTTATTATGTATTAATTTCAATTTTTTAAGGTCTAATTTAATCAAACTTTATTTTTAAGCTACAACGGTTGCGTTACTTGAAGGGAAATAACCTAAGTTGTTTCTATTTCTCTATTTTATTATTCCACTATAAAGCGCTTTTCTTTAATAAGGTGGCATCTTTTTACATGGATAACACTTTTAAGAGATTGAATTTATTTAGGTGAAAAAAATTGTGAAGTATTGTACTTAAAGTAAAGAGGGCAGTTTTAAAAGAAAGGATATAACATATTTGTTGACTTAATGAATGTAGTGATAAATGAGTGATAAAAAACATAAAAAATAGGTGTATCAAGCAAAGTGTTGATACACCTTAAAACTACATTGTTAAACAACATGTGTTGTCGTGTAGTATATCTTATATATCTTTAATTATTTTAGATTCAGTATTACATATTCTTCTCGGTTTTATTTATTAGTTTTAATTTTTCCGGGTGCTCGCCCGTATTGATATGGTTCTTTTAATTCAAAGCCAAGTTCATTGGCAGCTATTCTTGGGAAGTATGGATTACGAAGTAACTCGCGTCCGATAAAAATTAAATCTGCTTCGCTATTATTTAAAATTTGCTCCGCTTGTAATCCAGTCGTAATTAATCCAACTGCACCTGTTGCAATGTTAGCATTCTCTTTAATGTGTTTGGCATATTGGACTTGATAACCTGGATATACATCAATATGAGCTGGGACAACTGCACCAGAGCTACAATCGATTAAATCTACCCCTTGTTCTTTCATCCATCCTGTATACTGCACATAATCTTGAACTGTTAACCCGTCAGGATGATAATCATTTGCTGAAATACGAACAAATAACGGTCCGTTCCAAACTTCATTTACAGAGTCAATGATTTCGCGTAAGAAACGATAGCGATTTTCAGGTGAACCCCCGTATTCATCAGTCCGCTTATTTGCAAGCGGAGAAAGAAATTCATTAATAAGATAACCGTGAGCACCATGTAATTCAATAACGTCAAATCCCGCTTGTTTTGAACGTAACGCAGCTTTTTGAAAAGCTAATACGGTGTCTTTAATTTGTTGCTTACTCATTTCCACGGGTATTTTCATTCCATCGTTAAACGGAATTGCTGAAGGAGCTAAAGCGTCCGTTTCTAATTCAGCCTTTCTTCCGGCATGAGCGAGTTGAATGGCAGCTTTTGCGCCGTTATCATGTATAAATGCTGTCGTCTTATGTAAGCCTTCAATTAGATTATCATCCCAAATGCCTAAGTCTTTGTTAGAAATACGTCCTTCAGGTAACACAGCTGTTGCTTCAATCATAACTAAGCCTACTTGGCCAGCAGCCCTGGTTCCATAATGAATGAGATGAAAATTGGTTACTCGGCCATCCTCATTCTCTGATGAATACATACACATAGGCGACATAACGATACGGTTTTTTAGCGTAACGTCCTTAATTGTATAAGGTGAAAAAAGTTGAAGCTCCATCAAATATCCCCCTTGATTGAATTTTCTTACATTGTATCATCCTCTTTTTTGTTTCCCTAATAAAACGCTTATACGAAAAATTTCGTCTATTCGTGTTACAATGGCTAATATGAATTGAATTGGAGGATGACATATGTATCAGGCTTATTATGAAAGTGAATTAGGTTTGCTGGAAATTACAGCGAATACGAAAGGGATTACGTCTGTTATATTTGTTGAAGAAAGAAAAGAAGAACATAAAAATGAACTTGTTGAACAATGTATAAATGAATTAGATGAATACTTTGAAGGAAAAAGAAAAGAGTTTACAGTTCCATTGTCTGCTGAAGGAACACCATTCCAAAAGAATGTATGGGAAGCACTTTACACCGTACCATATGGCGTAAGTGCTTCATATTTAGATATTGCAGATAAGGTTGGGAATACGAAAGCTGTACGAGCGATAGGAGGGGCAAATAGCCGGAATCCAATTTCAATTATCGTTCCATGTCATCGTGTAATAGGAAAGAGTGGAAAACTTGTTGGGTATGCAGGTGGTTTATGGAGGAAAGAGTGGTTATTGAAGCATGAAGGCATATTAAAATGAAGTATGGATGGAAAGAGGGATTGTTTTGAAATGTATAAATTGTGGGCGACCTTGTATTAATGATCAGTTGAATTGTGCAAATTGTCAACGGAACTTGCATAATAAACAAGGTGAAGAAAGCTCGCTAATAGACAAAGAATTAGAAGTATATGTAGGGAGACAATATCCATATTACAAAAGAAAATGGGAGCTTGAGAATAAGCGAATTGCTAGGTGGAGCTGGAATGGTTTGGCTGCTATTTTCAATGTAGGTTGGCTTGGATATCGTAAGTATTATTTACCTGCTGCTTTATTTATACTGTTATTAGTAGCATGTGATGCATTTTCTTATTATATGGGGTTCAACGTAGCGTTGCCAATCATTAATATGGTGCCTCTTACGTTTTTATTACTCATTTTCATTCTATTTGGGATGGGGATTTTTGCAAATGGATTATATTATCAATTTGCAGAAAGGCGTATATATCGAATAAAAGCACGGGGAATTAAAGATGAATCGGTTGAAAATTATCTGATCCATGATAGTGGTGGAACGAGTAAAATGGGAGCAACAATCGTTACTATTTTAGCAGTTGCTAGTATTTTTTTCAGTCATTTCTTTTTTCCGACTGATCGAGATATTATACAAAAAGTACGTACAAGTTCGCTTTATGAATATCCGTTCTTTTCGATTGGTGAATCGTTTGAAAATTATTTTCAAAATTCAGGATGGATATACTATCGGGGAACGGAAGGATTAGAATTAGTAGAATTTCAGGGGGAGAGTCCTGAGATGCCAAGGAAAAAGGTGACAATTCAATTTATTGTTGATTATAAATTGGGAGAAGTGGAACCATATTCCCTTACGATTAATGGTGAATCTAAAAATGAAGAAGAGTTTTTGAAGATGATGGAAGAAATATTCAAGGTTCAAAATCCGTTTGAAATAGAGGATGGATTGCAAGTAAATGCTATTCAACAAAGCGGAGGGAAAGCAATTTCTGACCGCTTTTTTTCTTTTTATGAAAATAAATATTTAAAATAATCAGAATTTTTTGTATAATAAAATATATTATACAAGTTTTAACTTATACATATAGATTGGGGGAAGGAAGAATGAAGAGAAAGGTAACAACGATTGCTGCAGTTGCATTATCGGCTAGTGTACTGGTTGCGGGATGTGGGAATGGGGAGAAGGCTTCGACAACGAAGAAAGAATCAAGTAAGGGAATGGCAGATAAACAAGTTTTAAATTTGCTAGAAACAGCTGAAATTCCTTCAATGGATACATCTAAATCAACAGATTCTGTATCTTTCCGTGTATTTGTAAATGCAATGGAAGGATTATATCGTCTAGATAAAGATAATAAACCAACTCCAGGTATGGCCAAAGACGTGAAGATTAGTGAAGATAAAAAGACATATACATTTGAATTACGTGATGCAAAATGGTCAAATGGTGATCCAGTTCGAGCACAAGATTTTGTATATGCATGGCAACGTACATTAGATAAAGCAATAGCAGCAGAATATGCATTTATTTTATTTGATGTGAAAAATGCACAGAAAGTAAATAAAGGAGAAGTACCGTCGGATCAATTAGGTGTTAAAGCGAAGGATGATAAAACGTTGGTAGTAGAATTAGAGCAACCAGCACCTTATTTCCTTGAGCTTACTTCGTTCCCTACATTCTTCCCATTAAATGAAAAGTATGTAAAAGGACAAGGGGATAAATACGGATTAGAAGCAGATAAATTATTGTACAATGGACCATTTACAATGAGTGAATGGAAACATGAACAAAGTTACCAGTTAAAGAAAAACCCAAATTATTGGGATAAAGATGCTGTAAAATTACAAGAAATTAATGTGGGTATAGTAAAAGAGACAAGTACTGGGGTAAATTTATATGATAGTGATCAAGCAGACCGTGTCATTTTAAGTTCTGAGTTTGTAGACAAATATAAAAAGAATAAACCAGATGAATTTAAAACGAAGCTAGACCCACGTATGTATTTCCTACGTTTTAATCAAAAAAATGCAACGTTTAAAAATCAAAAGGTTCGTGAGGCGATTGATTTAGCGTACGATAAAAAAGGAATTGCGGATGTAATTTTGAATGATGGATCATTGCCAGCGTATTTCTTAGTACCTGAAAAGTTTACGACAGGACCAGATGGAAAAGACTTCCGTACTGTAAATAAAAATTTCCGTGACAGTAAAGATAATGCTGCGAAAGCAAAAAAACTATGGGAAGAAGCGAAGAAAGAACTTGGTCAAGATACAATTACAGTAGAATTACTAAATGATGATAACGGTAGTCGTAAAAAAGTGGGCGACTTTATTAAAGAAGAATTAGAGAAAAACTTACCTGGTATTAAAGTGAATTTGAAGCAACAACCATATAAGCAGAAGTTAGATTTAGAAAAGAAATTTGAATATGAATTCTCATTATCTGCATGGAGTCCAGATTATCCAGACCCAATGACATATATTGATATGTTCGTTACTGGAAGCTCATTTAATGAAATGGATTATTCAAATCCGAAGTACGATGATTTAGTAGCAAAATCAAAAGGAGAACTACTAAAAGATGACGCAGCACGCTGGAAAGCACTTGCAGAAGCTGAAAAAATCTTAATTGGTCAAGATGCTGCAATCTCTCCTACGTACCAACAAAGTACAGCTTACTTAGAGAAGACGTATGTAAATGGTATTGCTAACCATACGTTCGGTGGCGACTTTAGTTATAAATGGGCATATATTACAAAGAAATAGTATAATAAAAGATGAGTGAATTTTCGCTCATCTTTTATTTGTTTAGGAGGAATTAGAGTTGTTAAAGGGAATCAATCATCTTTGTTTTTCAGTGTCCAATTTAGAAAACTCTATTACATTTTACGAGAAAGTATTGGAAGGAGAATTATTAGTCAAGGGGAGAAAACTTGCATATTTTAATATATGTGGAGTATGGATAGCGCTTAATGAAGAAACACATATTCCGAGAAAGGAGATTCATCAATCTTATACGCACCTCGCATTTTCTGTTGAACAAAAAGATTTTGAACGCCTGTTACATCGGTTAGAAGAAAATAATGTTCATATTTTACAAGGAAGAGAACGTAATGTGAGAGATTGTAGGTCTATATATTTTGTTGATCCTGACGGTCACAAGTTCGAGTTTCATTCAGGGACACTGCAAGACCGTCTAAATTATTATAGGGAAGAAAAACCTCATATGACATTTTACTAAGGGGGGAAGAAGTTGCATGCACTTGTAATTGGTGGAACAGGAATGTTAAAGAAAGTTTCTATGTGGCTTTGTGATCAAGGATTTCGTGTGTCTGTTATTGGACGAGATGAAGTGAAATTAGAAAATGTTAAGCAAGCTAGTTCGGCACCAGAAAATATTACATGTCTTCCTTTAGATTATCAAAATGACGATGGTCTAAATCGATCTATTACAAATACAATTGAACAGAATGGTCCAATTACATTAGTAGTTGCATGGGTACATTCGAGTGCTAAGCATGCATTACGACTCATTTGTAATGAAGTTGAATTGTCATCGGAAAAGTATAGTTTATTTCATATATTAAGTAGTAGTGCATCGCGTACGAAGTCACAAAAAATAGGTGGGACATTATGTAGTTATTATAGAATTATATTAGGGTTTATTTTAGAAGATACATATGCAAGATGGCTTACTCATGAAGAGATTGCTGACGGAGTTATAAAAGGAATTGAAAGTAAATGCACAGAATGGATTGTAGGGAGAGTAGAGCCGTGGGAATCGCGGCCAAAATGGTAAGGGGGCATGCGAAATGAAGACAACGGTATATGTAACAAGGCACGGTGAAACAGAATGGAATGTAGCAGGGCGGATGCAAGGACGGAAAAATTCAGCATTAACAGAGAATGGTATGATACAAGCGAAACAATTAGGGGAGCGTATGAAGGATTTACCACTCCATGCCATATATAGTAGTCCAAGCGAAAGAACGCTTCATACTGCTGAATTGATTAAAGGGGAACGCGATCTTCCAATTATAGAAGATGAACGTTTCTATGAAATAAACATGGGGATATGGGAAGGGCAAACAATTGCTGACTTGGAAATGCAATATCCAGAAGAAGTACATTTATTTTGGAATGAACCACATCTTTTTCAGTCAACATCAGGGGAAAACTTTGCGGCCGTTCATAAAAGAGTAATTGAAGGGATACACTTTCTTTTAGAAAAGCATAAAGGAGAAAATATTTTAATAGTTACTCATGCTGCAGCAGCGAAATTACTCGTAGGGCATTTTGCAGGTTTTGAAATTGAACATGTATGGGAAGAGCCATTTATGCATAGCGCGAGTCTTAGTGTGATTGAATTTGATGAAAACCGTGGTAAAGTAAAACAATTTGCAGATATAAGTCATTTTCAGTAAACGTAAAAAAGGTCGCAAAGCGACCTTTTTTGGTGGACATAAAAAACTAGCAATTACGTTTTTTATACCAGAAGTGATCGAATTTCTTATTTTTGCAAGATGGGAATTTATGTCCGCCTTTGCAATCATTCCATTTGTGCCCGTCATCGTGACAGCCTTTACCATGATCACAATCATCATCGCAAGAGCTACCGTGTCCGTGAGGGAAGAATTCGCATTTTTTACAGAAACTTCGTTTTGTCCAGAAAAATTTCTTTTCAAAGCGTATGCATTTTGTAACGAACGTACAATGTTTTCTGCGAGTACGTTTTGTAACTAAAACGCATTCTTTTCTACGAGTAACTTTTGTAACGAACGTCCATTTTTGAACGCGCACACGAGTGCATTTCGTAACAAACGTCCATTTTTTAACATGAGTACATTTTGTAACGAAAGTACAATGTTTTACGCGAGTACATCTTGTTCTTGGACATTTACGCCCTGTTGTACATTTACGCCCTGTTGTACATTTATGATGAGAGAATTTATCATCATCGCACTCAAAAGTACTTGGATCTTGGTGTAAGAAATCCTCCATACCAGCACTTTTGATTTCTTCAACAGCTTTTCTAATATCACGTTTCATAGAAATCCTCCTTATCGAGTGTTAAATTGAAAAGGTATTCTTTTTCCTTAACATGATATGAGATTCGACTTCTTTCTGAACAGGACAAGAGTGTAATTTTATATAAATAGATGATAGCGGATGTATGGACAAGACAAGGCGCATACATTGAATGAAGAGAACTGAGAAGGGATGAGAAAATATGCTGCCTTCATATGATTTTTTTGTTCATCCAATGTACTTAGTGGAATTGAAAAAGGACATTTGGTCAGATAGTCCAGTGCCAGCAAAATTAACTTATGGAAAAAAGAAGTATGACATTGATATCGTATACCGAGGGGCTCATATTCGCGAATTTGAGAAAAAATCTTATCATGTTATGTTTTATAAACCGAAAAAATTTCAAGGCGCGAAAGAGTTTCATTTGAATTCTGAGTTTATGGATCCGTCTCTCATACGAAATAAATTATCTTTAGATTTTTTTCATGATATTGGTGTACTTTCGCCAAAATCACAACATGTATTTATAAAAATTAATGGTCAAATTCAAGGTGTGTATTTACAGTTAGAATCAGTTGATGAAAACTTTTTGAAAAATAGAGGGCTACCGAGTGGTTCTATTTATTATGCGATAGATGATGATGCGAATTTTTCGTTAATGAGTGAGCGAGATAAAGATGTTAAGACAGAGCTCTTTGCGGGTTATGAATTTAAATATTCGAATAAAAATAGTGAAGAACAACTGAGTGAATTTGTATTTCAAGCAAATACTTTGTCGAGGGAAGATTATGAAAAAGAAATCGGGAAGTTTCTACATGTAGATAAATATTTACGATGGTTAGCTGGAGTTATTTTTACGCAAAACTTTGATGGCTTCGTTCATAACTATGCACTATATCATAACGATGAGACAAATTTATTTGAAGTGATACCGTGGGATTATGATGCGACTTGGGGGCGAGATGTACAAGGGAGACCACTTAATCATGAATATATTCGTATTCAAGGTTATAATACGTTAAGTGCAAGATTGTTAGATATACCTGTATTTAGAAAACAATACCGAAGTATTTTGGAAGAAATATTAGAAGAACAATTTACCGTTTCGTTTATGATGCCGAAAGTAGAAGGTTTGTGTGAATCGATTCGTCCATATTTACTACAAGATCCATATATGAAAGAAAAATTAGAAACATTTGATCAAGAAGCTGATATGATTGATGAATATATAAATAAAAGAAGGAAGTATATACAAGACCACTTACATGAATTGGATTAATTTTGAAAGAGATTGGAACATTATCAATCTCTTTTTTTGTATAATAAAGATGTATCAATTGAATTGACGTAATATTCACTTAATAAAGAATGGAGATGTGGAAACATGAAGGTCAAGTGGATTGATTGGGTAAAACAAATACAATCTATAGCTCAAGCGGGTTTAACGTATTCTAAGGATGTATATGATATAGAGCGTTTCCAACAATTACGGGACATTTCAGTTTCAATGATGTCACATTACACAAAGACAGATTGGGAAGTAGTAGAGAATTTATTTGCAAGTGAGACAGGCTATCAAACACCTAAAGTTGATATACGGGCAGTTATTTTTCAAAATGAAAAACTATTATTTGTGAAAGAAAAAAGTGATAGGAAATGGGCATTGCCAGGTGGATGGGCTGATGTTGGTTATACGCCAACAGAAGTAGCAGCAAAAGAGGTTTTCGAAGAGACAGGATATGAAGTAGATCATTTTAAGTTACTAGCTATATTTGATAAAGAAAAGCATCAGCCATCGCCTTCAGCAACGCATGTATATAAGATTTTTATTGGCTGTAATATTGTTGGTGGGGAAAAGAAAGTTAGTATTGAAACAGAAGAAATAGAGTTTTTTGGTGAAGATAAATTGCCGGATTTATCAATTGCTAGAAATACAGAAGAGCAAATTAAAGAAATGTTTGCCTACATGAAAGACCCGCAGAAAGAAAAAATAATAGATTAATACTGCTTGAATTGTACATATTGTTAAAATGAAGATATTGGCAGAATGCAACCTTTATGTAATAATGGGATGGTATGTGAAGAAAAAAGGAGATAGAAAATAATATGTTAGCAAGCATAATAGATCAGTTATTGCAATTTTTTGCAAGTCTAGGTTACTTTGGAGTAGCACTAGCTTTAATGATTGAAATTATCCCGAGTGAAATTGTACTTTCGTATGCTGGATTTTTAGTAGCGGATGGTAAAATTAGTTTTGTCGGTGCAGTTATCGCCGGAACTATTGGTGGTACTTTAGCCCAAATCTTTTTATACTGGCTTGGATATTACGGAGGGCGTCCGGTTGTAGAGAAATATGGGAAATATCTACTTATTAATAAACACCATTTAGACATAGCGGAAGGTTGGTTTAAGCGTTACGGAGCAGGAGTAATCTTTTCTGCACGCTTTATCCCAGTAGTACGTCATGCAATCTCTATTCCAGCAGGATTAGCTAAAATGCCGTTAAAACTATTTACACTATATACAGTAGTTGCGATTATTCCATGGTCAATACTATTTATATACTTAGGTGAAAAGCTTGGTGGAAATTGGCGACACATTAAAGAGTATGCATCTGATTACACACATTACATAATTATAGGAGCTGTTCTCTTTGTTGCTCTATACTTCGGTTTAAAGTATTTAAAAAAGAAAAAAGCAGCGCGTTAAAGTCAATGATTTTTCATTGGCTTTTTTAATTGTTTGGGTTCTAAAAAAAAGGAGTTGTCCATAATGTGTAATAATAAAGCGTAGCGGGGGAATGTGATGAAAGGATCACCGTTTTTACGTGGAACGATATTTTTAACGATAGCAACGATGATATCTAAAATGTTAGGGTTTATATATGTTATACCATTTACAGCAATGGTGGGTACGAGTGGGTACGTATTATATACGTATGCATACCGTCCTTATACAATTATGCTTAGTATTGCAACGATGGGATTGCCACTTGCCGTTTCAAAAATGGTTTCAAAATATGATCAACTCAATGATTATCACACTGTTAAGAGAGTGCTAAAGAGTGGTATCGTTTTCATGGTCATTATGGGCGTTATTTCTTGTTTAGCATTATATATGTTAGCACCACATTTAGCTAAACTTGTGATTGATGGAAATGATCAGTCGGGGAATAGTGTGGTAGCTGTCACGCACAATATTCAAATTGTAAGTTTTGCGTTAATACTCGTTCCTGTAATGAGCTTGTTACGTGGTTTCTTTCAAGGTTTTCAATCTATGGGACCTTCTGCGCTCAGTGTAGTTGTAGAGCAATTTTTTCGGGTCTTAACTATTTTGATAGGAAGCTTTGTCGTTTTATATGTTATAAAAGCTTCTGTTTCGTTGGCAGTTGGTATTTCAACGTTTGGAGCATTTATGGGAGCACTAGGTGGATTAAGTGTTTTAAGTGCGTATTATATAAGAAGGAGAAAACATTTAAAGAAAAAAGAGATTGCCAGTATACCACAAACGACGAAAACTTTTTTTTCGTTGTATAGAGAACTGTTTACATATTCTATTCCTTTCGTTGTAGTTGGATTAGCGATTCCGTTATATCAGACGATTGATACATTTACAATTAATAAGCTACTTATACAAGTAGGATATATGCAAGGAGAAGCAGAAAAGATTAATGCGATTATTGGCCTTGTTCAGATGGTTGTACTTATCCCGGTTTCTGTTGCAACAGCTTTTAGTATGTCCCTTGTACCTGAGATGACGAAAGCTTATACAGCGGGAAATGAGAAACTACTGTATAAACACTTTACAAGGACAAATTTATTAGTGGTAGGAATTACCGTACCGGCGGCGATTGGAATGATGATTTTAGCAAAACCAGTGTATACTCTTTTATTTGGTGCTGGAAATGATCCGGAGATGGGCAGTATTATTTTGCAGTATTATGCTCCTGCTTGTATACTATTCTCACTATTTACAGTAACCGCTGCCATGTTACAAGGAATTAATCAACAACAGAAAACAGTGCTAGGATTAGTAATCGGAATAACTGTGAAGATAGTTTTAAATATTGTATTGCTACCGTATTTTGATTATGTAAGTTTTATCATTTCAACATACGCTGGCTATACGATTTCAGTCGGCTTTAACTTGTGGATGCTTTCTAAATATGTTATAAAAGCAACATAAGCTTTTTTAAAGGCAGAGAACACTCTGTCTTTTTCTATGTTTACAAGATTTTTCTTAAAAAAACGTTTTCAAAATAATTTTTCTATTGAAATTTAATCGTTTGTTTCATATGCTGAAAATAGCGGTTCAAAAACTGTTGTTTAAGTGAGGTAGATTCCCACATGTAAAAAGAATCGGGGTGATAGTATGTTAAATATTTATTTAACAGACCGAAACGGAAAACTACAAGAGGTTGAGGAAATGCAAAAGGGCTGCTGGATTAATGTACTTCATCCAACAGAAGAAGAAATTCAGTATCTAGTACAAACTTTAAATGTAGACTTAGATTTCATTAAAGACCCTTTGGATGATGAAGAACGCTCTCGTATTGAAAAGGAAGACAATAATACTTTAATTATCGTGGATATTCCGACAGTCAGACATGATGAAGAAGGAAATTCAATTTATGACACGATTCCAATAGGTATGATTGTAATGCCAGATTGTTTTGTTACTATTTGTTTAGAAGAAAATCCAATTTTTGAACGCTTTATTAATCAACGTATTAAAGAATTTTATACGTTTAAAAAGACGCGCTTCGCACTTCAGCTCTTATATACAATTTCTACTTATTATTTAAGATACTTAAAGCAAATTAATCGGAAAACAATCGATTTAGAGCACCAATTAAATAAGTCGATGAAAAATAAAGAAATTTTCACATTGCTCGGCCTTGAAAAAAGTTTAGTTTATTTTACAACATCATTAAAGGCAAATAAAATTGTAATTCAAAAATTAATGCGAAACAGTACATTTTTGAAAATGTATGAAGACGATCAAGATTTACTAGAAGATGTATTAATTGAAAATAAGCAGGCTATTGAAATGGCGGAAATATATAGTCACATTTTAAGTGGAATGATGAATACATTTAGTTCGGTTATTTCTAACAATTTAAATAGTGTTATGAAACTGTTGACTTCTATTACAATCATTTTATCATTACCAACGATGGTTTCTAGTTTCTTTGGAATGAATGTAAAGGTTCCGTTTGAAGGGGAAGCACATGGTTTTGTAATTGTACTTATAATATGTGTAACATTATCTTTCACTTTAGCATTTGTTTTTTGGAAGAAACGTTACTTTTAATGATAGGAAAGCTGCGCTAGCATAGTTATAAAACTGTGCTAGCGCAGCTTTTTTTGCTATGAAATCTCAATTTTGGAACAGAATATAACTTGTGAAATGTAATGTGTATGAAGGTTATGAATTCCATATAACTCTTGTTCAAATAATGAAATGGGGTTAAAATTACATATTGTTAATGAAAAGTTGGAGGAAATACATCATGGAATTGTTTCAATTACCGAAAGCATTCCTGCAAATGAATACAATCTTTATCTCAATATTAATCGAAGCACTTCCTTTTGTGCTAATTGGTGTATTTATTTCAGGATTCATTCAAATGTTTGTGACAGAAGATATGGTGGCAAAATGGATGCCTAAAAACCGATTTCTGTCTGTTTTATTAGCTACTTTTTTAGGTATGATGTTTCCTGGATGTGAATGTGGAATTGTTCCGATTGTAAGACGATTAATCGGAAAAGGGGTTCCACCCTATGCAGGAATTGCATTTATGTTAACTGGACCGATTATTAATCCAGTTGTATTATTTGCAACATATGTTGCTTTTGGAAGTAGTATGCACATGGTATGGTATCGTTCTATTGTAGCGATTATCGTAGCAATTATCGTTGGAATTATATTATCATTTATGTTTAAAGAACATCAATTAAGAGATGATCACTTCCCAGAAGTGAATCATAAGCGTCCGTTACGTACAAAAATGTGGGATGTATGTACACATGCTGTTGAGGAATTTTTCTCAATGGGAAAATACTTAGTGTTAGGAGCGTTAATTGCTGCTGCAGTTCAAACGTTTGTACAAACTTCAACATTGCTTGCTATTGGACAAGGTCCGTTTTCTTCATCAGCTGTAATGATGGGACTTGCTTTCATTTTATCACTTTGTTCAGAGGCGGATGCATTTATTGCTTCTTCGTTCCAAAGTACATTTTCAACAGCGTCACTTGTCGCGTTTCTCGTATATGGACCGATGGTGGATATTAAAAATATGTTTATGATGCTTGCGACATTTAAAACAAAATTTGTAATTGTTGTGACGGTTACAGTTACACTTGTTGTTTATGCAAGCTCACTACTCATTTATGCGATGGGGTGGTAGGTTATGTTTCGAGCATATATATTATTAGGCTTTACAATTTTAATTGGACAGCTTCATATTTCCGGTAACATTACGAAGTATATAAATATGAAGTACGCCTATTTATCAAAAACTGCTGCTATTATTTTAGGTTTCTTAACGATTGTACAAATTATTATCGTTTTCCAAAAAGAGCACCAAAAGGAAAAAGAGAAACATGATTGTAGTTGTGATCATAGTCATTGTGGGCATGATCATTCGAAAGATGAGAATACATGGTGGAAAAAAGTGTTTTCTTACACGTTATTCTGTTTTCCAATCATTACAGGATTGTTTTTCCCAATTGCAACATTAGATTCCGATATTGTTAAGGCGAAGGGATTCCATTTTCCAGTAGCGCAAGCAGAAAGTAAAGATCCATTTATGACAAGGCAATTTCTAAGACCTGACACGAGCATTTATTACGGGAAAGAAGGATACCGTGGTGTAATGGAAAAAGGGAAGAAAGAGTTTGTTACGAAAGATAATATCACTTTAAAAGATGAAGATTTCTTAAAGGGTATGGAGACAATTTATAATTATCCTGGTGAATTTACTGGTAAAACCCTGTCTTATAAAGGATTTGTTTTCCGAGATGATTCTTCTAAAAAGGAACAATATTTCTTATTCCGTTTCGGTATTATACATTGTGTAGCGGATTCGGGTGTATATGGTATGTTAGTTAAAAAACCAGAAGGTGTAGAGTGGAAAAATGATGATTGGATTCAGATAGAGGGAGAAATTTCAACTGAATTTTATCAGCCGTTCCATGCAAATATTCCTGTTTTAGAGGTAACGAAATGGAATAAAGTTGAACAGCCGAAAGAACAATATGTATTTAGAGGAGCCGATTGATAAAATCGGTTCTTTTTTATGGACTAAAAGTTCTAAAAATTGTTAATATTAAACGTGTAGTTCATGAGTTGTAGTGTATATTGGGATATTAGGGATAAATAATTAAAGGGGTGATAACAATGACTGAAGTAAAGGGTAAAACAGCTAATGAATCAAGGGTGTTTAAAACGAGTCGAGTATTTCCAACGGATTTAAATGATCATAACACGCTATTTGGTGGAAAGATATTGGCGGAGATGGATATGGTTGCTTCAATTTCAGCAACGAGACACTCGAGAATGGAATGTGTCACAGCGTCTATGGATTGGGTAGATTTCTTACATCCAGTACGTTCTTCAGATTGTGTTAGTTATGAATCTTTCGTAATTTGGACGGGAAGAACTTCTATGGAGATATTTGTGAAAGTAGTAGCAGAAGATTTAATTTCAGGTAAAAAACGTGTAGCAGCAACTTCATTCGTTACTTTTGTTGCGCTTAGCAAGGAGAATAATCCAGTCCCTGTACCGCGTGTTATCCCTGAGACAGAAGAGGAGAAAGAATTGCATCGAATTGCTGTGTTACGTGCAGAACAGCGCCATATTCGTAAGGCAGAGAGTAAGAAGGTAGCTACACTGCTAACTTTTTGATGTAAAATACTTTCCTAGTGGTACTATTTTGTAATAGGTTAGGAGATTTTTGAAATGAAAAGCGGACACCTAAAAATAGGTGTCCGCTTTTATAGTTTTTTCATCCCCATATCGTACTACAATAACTGCTTAGCAGAAGCAAGCAGCACCGACGATAATTAAGAGGATAAATAATACGACTAGTAGCGCAAATCCATTACCATGTGCGAAGCCCATTGTTATTTCCTCCTTTTATTTTAAGATACAACATACAATATGCAGATGAGCTCCTGTTTGATATGGACGTATATCATGCAATGACATATTTTTTGTATGATAATGTTTTAAAAAAGGAAAGATATAGGAATAACAGTAGTTAGAGAAAGGAACGTATCCATGAAGCACTTTTTAATTGTAATAATTTGTTTTATAGGTGTATTCATATGGATGAACGTTGATGTGGAAATGGGGAAGAAAATGGCTAGTGGATATGAATTAGAAAAAATCCGATCAGGGGATTTTCAAGTATATACGAACGGTGATGAGTTATATAGAAGCTTATTTGAGGATATAAATCGTGCAGAAAAGAATGTATATATTCATTTTTATATTGTGGGTAAAGATGAGGTAAGTAAAGAATTCTTACAGTTATTAGAGAAAAAAGCATCTAGCGGAGTAGATGTGAAATTGTCAGTAGACCGCATTGGCGGATATAAGCTTAAGAAAAAAATAATTAATCAATTAAAAGAAAAAGGCGTGAAGTTTACATTTAGTAAAAAACCTAAATTAAAAAACTTATTTTATTCTTTGCATCAACGTAATCATAGACGCATTGTTACTATAGATGGGAAAGTTTCGTACATTGGTGGCTTCAATATCGGAAAGGAATATCTTGGACAGGATCCTAAATTTGGTCCGTGGCGTGATTATCATGTACGCATCGAAGGGAATGGAGCTACTGATATGGAACGGAAGTTTGCGGAAGATTGGCAAGAAGATACGGGAGAAAAGTTGCCTATACACCAAGAGTTACCTGTACAAGGAAATGTAAAATATCAATACGTATTTTCGAATGGAAAAGGTTTATGGAAGGAGTATGGAGCGTTTTTAAAGAAGGCAAAACATTCTTTAATTATCGCTACACCATATTTTGTACCGAGTAAAGAAATGGTGAAGGGGCTGAAAGATGCATTAAATCGTGGTGTCCATGTAAAAATCCTCGTCCCATTTAAAAGTGATGCAGTATTGCTAAAACAGGCTGCCTATCCTTATTTGAAAGACATGTTAGATGCTGGAGCGGAGATTTATCAATATCGAAATGGATTTTTTCATGGGAAGGTAACAATCATCGATGAGGAAATGGTTGATATTGGTACAGCAAATTTTGATAATAGAAGTTTTTACTTAAATAGCGAATCTAACTGTTTCATATATGATAAGACAGTCGTTGCTGACGTCTGGAGTCGATTAAAAGAAGACTTTCATAAATCAAAACGATTTTCTGAAGAAGATTTTGAGAAAATTAGTAGATGGGATTGGTTTCTAGCAAGAATATCAAATGTTATCGCATCATATTTATAGTATAGAGATGAAATAGGAAGGGAGGCGCTTTAATGGATTGTATGAAAGAATTGATGACATATAGTTACACACTTATATATAAAGTTGGAGAATACACGAGCAAGGTTCGAGATGAAGAATTAAAAGATATTTTGCAGCATCATTTGCCGTATATGTTACAAGCATATAATGAACAAGTGAATTTTCAAGAAGGAGAAAATATACAACATATAACTTGTAAACAAATGTGGCCGGAATTTACTGAAATGGATAGGGAAACAGATAATGAGTATACAGGGGATATTGGGATTGCTATTTGTTATATTACACATTTGAAACGATTAGCATTAAAGTTTGCTCAAGTGGCAGTAGAAGTTGCGAACCCGGAGTTTCGTTCTTTTCTGGAAAATTGTTTTGTGAAAATGAATCGTTATGCTTATAGTGTTTGGCAATATGTTGTGAAGAAGGAATATAAGATTAAACATGTATATGAAAGTGAAAAATTCGCGTGAAAAGCTAAGGTGGAATGAAAGGCGCCTTAGTTTTTTTATGTCTAATTAGAATGGGAGGATTAAAGATTGGTTATGTTATCTGAAAATTTACAAAAGTTTACTGTATCTTTACTATTTTTAAATCTTCCCTTTAAAAAAAAAGAGTAATATGGGATTGTACATATTCTAGCAAAGGGAGGAAACGCAAATGAACAAATGGGTTAAGTCATTAACTGCTATGGCACTTGCAAGTTCTTTATTAATGGTAGGTTGTAGTAAAGATGGGGATAAAAAGAAAGAGGATGACACAACTTCACAGCAAGATGAAAAGAAAGATAAAGAAACAAGCGGAACAGACAAGTCTTCTGATTCGAAAGAAAAGAAATAAATAATAGAGCTTCCTCACATAAACGAGGAAGCTTTTTTGTTGTATATTTGTATGTATTAGGGAAAAATAGAGAGAAAGAACTGAAGAGGGGATAATATATGAAAGTATGCATATTAGGAGCGACAGGTAGAGTAGGATCACAAATTATGAAATTGGCATTACAAGATTCATATGAAGTAACGGTATTAGTTCGTGATTTGAGTAGAGTGGAAACAGAGCATGAAAGGTTGCATGTTATTAAGGGAAATGTATTAAGCGGAGATGATATAAAGGAAGCAATTAAAGGATGTGATATTGTAATTAGTGCTCTTGGAACTGATCGAAATGGGACGTTAGAGAAGAGTTTACCGATTATTATAAAGCAAATGGAAGAAGAGGGCATAAAGAAAATTGTTACAATAGGAACTGCTGGTATTTTACAAGCGCGAACAAATCCAAGTATATATCGTTTCCAATCAAAAGAATCGAAAAGAAAAATGACAACAGCTGCGGAAGATCACTTAGCTGCTTATGAATCGTTGAATAATAGTAAACTATGTTGGACTGTTGTTTGTCCGACGCATTTAATAGACGGTGATGTAACTGGTGTATATCGAACGGAAAAAGATATGTTGCCAACAGATGGATCGAAAATCACAGTTGGTGATACAGCTCATTTTACATGGAGTTTACGTAATAAAAGCTTATACGAGAAAAGTCGAGTAGGTATTTCATATTAAAAAACCATCCCAAAATAGGGATGGCTAAAAAATGATATAGCATACAAAGATGATAATCATAATGATTTGGAGAATGGCTTTGGCTACTGTACTACTTAAAAAACCGACTACAGTTGCAATTCCGACTAAAAGGGCGTCTTTTGGCGCCTTTTTATGCATTAGTTCCGTAATAAATACAGATAAGAACGGTATGATAATAAGCCCGAATGGTGGGAAGAAGAACGATCCGACAATGATAGAAACCATACCAACACGTTCGCCCGATTTTGTACTACCGTATTTTTTTAGGAAGTATCCATTTGCAATAAAGTCAGCAACGAAAATGAAGAGTGTAAAAATGACTTGAATAATCCAAAAAGATGTCGTTAACTCTCCGCCATTTATTCCAAAATGATAAATGAAATAGCCAGCCCATACGGCAAGGATGCCAGGGATAATGGGGTATATAAAGGCAAGAAATGAAACAATGAAACAAGCAATGATACAAATTGTTAGTAAAACAGTCACTTTATAACTCCTTTGTAGTATCTAATTTATGTACAGCAATCTTTTTAATTTGATGCCCATCAAGTTCTAATGCTTTAAATTGAAAACCATCATATTCAACTGAATAGCCAGCTTCAATATTTAAATCAATTGCTTGAGAGAGAAGCCAACCACCAATTGTATCTAAGTCACTTTCATCGATATGTAGGCCAAACATATCATTTACTTCAGAAATGAGTACTTTCCCATCTAAAACAGTAAGCTTAGGAGTACGCTTTTCAATCATCGGTGATTCGTCTGCGTCAAATTCATCTTGAATTTCGCCGATAATTTCTTCAAGAATATCCTCCATCGTTAAAAGGCCAGCAGTTCCACCGTATTCATCCATAACAATCGCCATTTGTACGCGGTTCTTTTGGAGGTGTATTAACGTTTTACGAATGGGAACTGTTTCAAATACAGTTAAAACAGGATGTATGTAGGCATCAAGTGGTTTGTAAATGCCTTTTGTTTGATTATGAAAAATCTCTTTCGTATTTATCATTCCGATAATATCATCTTTATCCTTTTCAATAATAGGATAACGTGTATACTTTTCAGTTGCAACGATTTTCATATTTTCTTCTAACGTATTTTCAGTAGATAAACAAACCATTTCAGTTCTAGGTACCATAATTTCTTTAGCAACACGATCATCAAATTCAAAAATATTATTTACATATTTATATTCGGTTTGATTAATTTCGCCGCTTTTATAGCTTTCACCTAAAATGAGTCGTAGTTCTTCTTCGGAATGGGCAAGTTCATTTTCTTTCGCAGGCTCTAAACCGAGTAATTTTGTGAAAAATATAGCTGCACTATTGAGAAGCCAAATGAACGGATACATAATTTTATCAAATAAAATAAGCGGTTTTGCAAATTTTAATGTGATTGTTTCAGCTTTTTGGATTGCGAAAGACTTAGGAACTAACTCGCCTAATACAACATGGAAAAAAGTAATCACACTAAAAGCAATAATAAAGGATAACGTGTTAGCCATTGTTCCAGTAATATTGATTTTTTCAAATAGTGGTCGCAGTAAATGTTCCACAGTTGGTTCACCAAGCCAACCAAGTCCTAAAGAGGTGATAGTAATGCCAAGCTGACAAGCGGATAAATAAACGTCTAAGTTAGATAAAACGCTTCTTGCAGCTAATGCTTGTTTATTACCTTCATTAGCAAGCTGGTCAATTCGACTTTTTCGTACTTTTACGACAGCGAATTCTGAAGCAACGAAAAAACCAGAAATAAGGATAAGTATAAAGATGAGAAAAATATTTAATATGTCCAAGTGTGTTCTTTATTCCTAATTTGGAATAAAGATGTCACCTCCTGTAATTATGTTATACTTTTATAATAAATCCAAATGAAAAGATTAGTCAAAGAAAATGGGTAAATAATGGTAGGTTTCTATAGTAGTTTTTTAATTTGCTGTTATTTTGTCCTCTATATAATAGGAATAACCGTCTACTTTTAATTTAAGTAGACGGTTATTCTATGTTATGGTTTCGAAATACTTCTAGTTAAAGTATACGTGTTTTGTTTAGAATGGTTTGTTGTCCATAAAGCTTGGAGAAACGATAAGATGCTATATGGAATATAAAGTAGTAATAAACCAATTGTGACAACTATAGGTGCATTTCTACCAAATTGGACGATAAATTGTAATAGTCCGTTTGTATGAAAAATACATTCCATAAAAACGAATGAAAGAATAATGGAACTCAAAATAGATTTATGATTGGAAGTAAGCGCAATAAATAACGTATCAACAAGGAAAGATGAATTTTTTATTTCGTATTCATTAGTAGTATTTAAGAACGGTAGCCATTTTTTAATTGCTTGCATAACGATTATCATAGAAGTGCTACATACGATGATAAAAGAAGAGAAGAAAGGAAACTTTATGAATTTAGATATGTAGAGAAGTGATAATAGGACTGAACATTGTAATATCACAGTGCCAAAAGAATACGGTATCCAGCGAAATAAAGAACTACACTTTTTTAATGAGTTTGGTGCTTTTAAAAATAGATGGCCAATTCCTAGACTTATAAAGAAACCGATTACAAGAGTGAATGTGAAACGAACGATTGATAAAAAATATATTTCCCATATGTAGGGGAACAGTGGTGACGAATGGTTAGAGGTATGTAGTATATTTTGTGTATGTACAAGCTGATTTGCTGAGAAAAGGATAGGCTCATGCATCCAATCAATTGTGGGAATTGAAATGGAAGAAGGCTGTGCTAAATTATGAAAAATGCTTACAAATCCAGTTAAGTAGGAGTAATTATGTGTAATGAATAATGCTGGAAGGGGACTTATGACAAAAATAATCAAAACACCGGCTATAAATTTACATATATGTGAGCGCAATAAGGACATACAATCACCTACTCTTAGAATATTCAGAAAATTCTTATTCTTATTTTAGCTTTTTTCAGGGGAAGTTACAATATATTTTTCTTTACCTATTGGTATATGGATAGTTTTAAATTATTTTTAGAAATTTATTTTATGTGGGGATATAAAGCAGGAGAGGGTATATAACAGCATCCATACAAAAAACGTGAACAGTTTAGCATTTTCACGTTTTTTGTATGGGATGAATGAAAAGAAATGTAGGTAAATGTCGAAAGGATTAAATTGATTTTTTAAATTGGAAAGTGATACCATAAAGTTAAACAGCGTTTAAATCATTGTTTAATCGATAAATTCTAGAGGGGGAGATAAGTTGGGGGGAAATGAAAACATATCAACGAAAGAAAAGATTTTAAATACAACCTTGGAGTTAATTAAAAACGAAGGTTTTGAAAGGGTAACGATAAGGAAAATTGCATCATTGTCAGATATAAATATTGCGCTTGTAAATTACCATTTTGGTTCAAAAGAAAAGTTGATTAGTGAGGCGATTAAAGTTTTGTTAATTAGCTTCCAAGGCACTTTTTCTATTTTAGATGATATTACAGTACCAGCGAAAGAAAGATTAAAAATATTTTTATTTGATTATGTACTAGTAATTCGGCAATATCCTGAGTTAGTCAGGAAGATTATTGCAATGGGAACTACGGTATTTACATCTCAATACGAATATGGAGATTTTTTGAAGAGGCTAGGTTTTAGTAAAGTGAAGAATATTTTGAGCGAAATAACAAATGAAGCGGATCAGGAAATTTTAATGATGATGACAGTGCAAATATTTGGATCCATTTTTCTTCCAGCATTAATGATGCCAATTCTTGAATCAGGAGCAGATATAAGAGTACTGCCTATAGAAAAACAGATTGATTTCCTATTTGAACGCTATTTTTATAAAAATTGAGATAGTGGGTGATAGAGATGGTTAGTTTCTTTAGAAAGCATTGGTATGATATAGGGTTAGTTGTGGCTATTGTTGTCGTTGTTTGTTTAGTCGCGAATTTGGGAGAAATAAGTGAAATAAAAGTACTGTTAGCGTTAAGTTTTGTAGCCATTTTAGTGCATCAATTTGAAGAGTATCGTTGGCCAGGTTATTTCGCTGGTCTGTTTAATGTAGTTATATTTAAAAGTGATATACCAGATCGCTATCCATTAAATACGCAATCTGCTATGGTAATAAATATTTTGATTGCGTATGTTTTTTATTTACTTCCGGTTTTCTTTCAAAATATAATATGGCTTGGGATGGCACCTATTTTAATGGGGTTTTTTCAATTCATATGGCATGGTATTTTTGCAAATATAAAAGCTAAAACAATATACAATCCGGGATTAGGTGCGGTTGTATTACTACATGTTCCGATTGGTTATGCATATATGAGATATGTTCTTTTACACAATCTAGCTACAAATTTGGATTGGATATTAGGGCTGATCTATTTTCTAGTAGCAACCTATTTTTTAATTATAAAAGGAAATATGTTAATGAAAAGTAAGGAGACAAATCATTGTTTTTCTAAAAAGCAATTAGGTCCGTACAATGATGCAGTAAAGTGATCCAGAATTCAGAAGGGATTTTTGATGCTGAAGAGAGTACAAGTGAATGATTCATGAATAAATTATGACGAAAAAATGAATAATTTTCAGAAAAGTAAAATAAATCATTTATTTTTTTCTGAAAATATAATATAGTTATGGCACAGAAAGTATTTTAACATAAGGAGGCTGTTTATGAGGATTAAAGGAAATTATGTGCCGAAAAGGGAAGTGTTATTTTGCTCAAGTTCCATTACGATAGGGGAAGCACTGGAGCATTTAAATAAAACTGGGTATCGTTGTGTACCAGTTTTAGATGAAAAAAAAGAGAAATACTTAGGGAATATATATAAAGTAGATATTTTAGAATATAAAGGTTCACTTGAAGAGAGTGTAGTACAAATATTAAATGATAAAGAAGGATATGTGAGAGAAGATTCTTCGTTCTTTAAAGTATTTTTTACAATAAAAAAATTACCTTATTTATCAGTAGTTGATGAAAAAGGAGTTTTCCTGGGGATTTTAACGCATAAAAAAGTTTTTGAGTTATTAGAAGATGCATGGGGAGTCCATTCTAGTAAATATTCTGTCATGATTGGAACACAAGATTATAATGGGGCCATTCAAAAATTATCGACAGTGCTAAAGAAATACACTGGTATTCAAAGCTTAATGACTTTTGATAATGATGCTTTATTAGTACGTAGAATAATGTTTACATTGGGAGAAGAGTTTGAAGATAGTGAATTAGAAACATTGCTAAAGGATTTAGAAGATCATGGATTTAGAGTTGTGTATGTTGAAGAGATGAATAATCCACGTGAAGTTGAAACGATAGACTAACAAGTAAAAGCCATCTTATTTTTGAAGTGACCCCATAAAGTTAGACTGATTATTTCATTAGGCAACCTTTTGGGCATGGGTCCGGTATTGTACTGGGCTCATGCCTTTTAGTTTTGCCTTAATTCTTTTATGATTATAGTACTTTATATATTTTGCTAGTTCTTTCTTAAAATGTTCCATACTCTCAAATTCTTTTCGATACAGAAATTCTGACTTCATGATGCCAAAGGAGTTTTCAATCACTGCGTTATCGTAACAGTTTCCTTTACGAGACATGCTTTGTGTAATGCCACGTTTAGTAAGGGAATGACGGTATTGTTTCATT